>NZ_JAAXLJ010000016.1 GCF_012641075.1 Secundilactobacillus angelensis
GACCACTTTCTAAAAATACTGTAAACTAAAAAAGTACTTAGACCAATTAAGGTCCAAGTACTCTTATAAAGCTAAATCAACTCTACTTGACGAAGAGCCACAATTTTTAGTATTTGTTTGGTAAAAGGAGGATTTGTTATGTCTGATCAAGATGTCAAACAAGCATTTTCGCATTATGCCAAGCTATCACTGGTAAACAAGACTCGCTCACTTTATGTGGAGGAGCAGCACAAAGTTCCTGAAGTTCCACTAAATGAGGAAACGCTGGAATACCTGATTGATGAGATGCTACCGGGCGTTAAATTAATTAAAGCGGAACAAGCAGCACACCTTGAAGAGTATTTCATCAATGAAAGGCTGGTTATTTCAATAGCCAGATTGACCGATCCACAAAAGAAATTACTCTATTATAAATATGTTGAGCAGCTTTCGGATAAAGCTATCGGACAAATCTTGCACGTTAGTAGTCAAGCGATTTCTAAACAGCATCGCAAGGTCTTAAGCAAAATTGCTGCTACTTTCTTCGACTAATTTAGTCATCAAGATTCGTTCACCCCCTCCTCCATAAGAATTAGACGACCCAAATCTAACTTTACGAGGAGAATAGCGATGAATTATACCGAAACGATTTGTGCAGCTCAACAAGGTGATCCAATTGCCATGGCAAAGCTTATTAAAGAATTTCAGCCATTAATTATCAACATCACTACTTGGGGCCATTCATATTTTGACGAGGATCGTTACCAAATATTAAACGAACACTTTATCCACACTGTTCATAAATTCAATTTAGAACGCTATCTAGAGTAATCACTGAAAGTAAATTAATCTTTTTTTCGATTAAGTTGCTTTTTTAATTATTCTTGTGTAGCGGAGTCAACGGATCTTTTTTGTATGCGCAACGAACAGAATTACTGTTTTGAACCACTAATCTGGACAAACAGCTGTTTTCATTTTTTCACACTGAATAACATACGACTCGTATCCGCTTTTAAATCTGGGACATCCATGAAATTGTTAGAAAGCTCTGAACCTTCTTTCAAAAGTCGTTGAAACATAGTGTCTATCATGAAACTACTTGTATTCATATCTGATAATGTAGTTGGATCAGTATTAGTCATCAAACTAAGTTTTTAATCACCAATAATATCGTTCCTTATTTAATTCTGACCATAATTGTCTCTTCTTTCGTGATAACAGCTTTCTTGTATGGTCAAAACTAAAATTGTCTCGTGTACGCCATCAATCCAGACAAAACAAAATGTTTCTCCTACCGCCCCCTAAATAACAAAAAGTCTCAGTTTTACGTAGAATATCACGCTAAGCTAAGATCGTCGTTCACTTTCATATTATAATATGTTTCAAATCCACACCCGTAATTCGAAACAATTTTTTTTGCAAGTAACCAATTCTCTGATGCCACTATAACACCTCTATATAAACAAAAAAGATATCCTATTTTTTCAAAAAAGTATTTTAATAAGATGTGAAATTGTGTCACTCTCTAAAATAATCATCATGCCTAATCCAATATAAATAATTGCCATAATCCAATTACCAAATTTATCTAACAATTTCTTAACAATCTTCACACGCGAAAATTTATCACCCAAATAGACAAGTATGAAGATACAGAATGTAAAAACAATAAACGTCGTTATTAGTTGTTCGATTGTTAACGATACAAAGTAAGGCACAAAAAGTCCAATGTTATCAGAGCCACAAGATGCAACGGTGATTAAAGCAACCGTTGCGATCAAATTTTTGTCTTTTCGCTGTTCGATTTTTTCATCAACCTCAGCGGCTTCATCTTCGTCACTCAGGATATATTTAATCCCAAAGCCAATCGGTATTAAACCTAAAAATCCAAGAATCCACTTAGCAGGCACATAGTGAAGTACTAACGCAAAAAAAAGACTGATTGCTATCAATGTGTATGAACCTAAAAATTGACCAATATAAATTTGTTGCTTATGTTTTGTTGACCGATATTTTGAAAATAATAACATCAGAATAACTAATAAATCAATCGCGGTGGAGGCGTATAGCACAATACCAGTTATAATGGTTTTAATCATAGCAACATCCCATTTCACATATTTATTAACCCGTAATTTTACCTGTGTCTTCTGCTAAACACCAAGCACGTTCTAATAGAATAGCAGTACATTCATCAATAATTTCATAGTTGATGAAATTTCCATCACGTTCAGTTTTCACAATTTTTTGATCAACTAATCGCTGCAACTGGTTAGAAATAGCTGCAGTTTTCATATTAAGCCTAGCCGCAATCTTGCCAACTGATATTTTAGGCTCGCGCGTTAAACAATGTAAAATTCTTAATCTTGTATCATTGGATAGAACTTTAAAAAGTAAGACGATCTCACTTGCGTTCTCTTCACTCAGTAAATCACGGCTAGCTAATTCTGGTTTATCCGGACAACAGTCTACTTTTATCATGCGTATCCTCCTTGTAATACAATTATGTGACGACCAACTATTACATTATATCATGTAATAGTTTAATGGTGAACCATATTTTACACTTAATATTAGTAATTGAAACTCCATCACAAAAATAACTAGGTTATAAAACGCCAACATCCAGTTGACGCTTAAAATATAAGCTTCAACTGGATGTTGGAATATTTTAAATAAATAATTAATATTTCAAACTTTGTTGCTCCCAATTCTGAGTCGCAATCTGTACTGCATCCCAAGGTGAGCCAACTGGTGGTGAATAGGATAAATCTAAATCACTAATTTCCGCCACCGTCATATTATTAAAAATTGCCACTGCAAAAATATCACAACGTTTGGCAACTTCACTACCGTAATAACCAATTACCTGTACGCCTAAAAGTCGGCCGGTATGTTGATCACCGGTAATCCTGATCTTAATCTTATGTGCACCCGGAAAATACGCTTTATGATCATCGACGTCGGTTGTTACAGTAAATGGCGCAAAATCTGCCTGTATGGCCTCCTTTGCTAATAATCCAGTCCGCGCAACTACTAGATCAAATACCTTTAGCACTTGAGTCCCAATGCTACCCTTAAAGGTACGTGGAACACCAGCAACATTGAACCCGGCAGTTCGCCCTTGTTTGTGTGCCGTTGTGCCCAGCGGTAAGTAAGCCTTCCCTAACAAATGATGTTTTGTTTCAACTAAATCACCGGCCGCCCATATATCTGGTAACGTAGTTTGCATATATTGATCAACCTTGACGGCACCAGCAATTCCAGTTTCGGAACCAGCTGCGACTAATAAATCAGTATTCGGCTGAACACCAACCACAACTAAAGCCAAATCAAAATCATAAGTATTTATCTTTTGATCCGCATTCACACCAACAACCTTCACCTTAGTTTCAGTTTCATTAATTTCTGAAACAGTTAAGTTAGTTGCAACCTGAACATCATTAGCAACTAATTTTTGATGAACGATTTGGCCTAAATCAGCATCGACCGTTGATAGTATCTCTGCGCCACGTTGAAAAATAGTCACGTTTAAATGACGTTTCTGCAACGCCTCCGCCATTTCAATCCCAATATAGCCGGAGCCTACGATAGCCACATTTTGCACACTGTTTGTAGTCAAATTCGTTTCAAGCGCAAAATAATCTGCCATCGTATGCAAAACACGAACTTTACTATTCTGCTGTTGTGTACGCGCTAAGTCTATCCCTGTAATACCAGATAATTTTGGCTTGGCTCCAGTGGCTACAACCAAATGATCATAATGATAAATTTGTAATTCACCCGCAAACGAATGCGCGATAACTTCATGTTGCTGCGGATCAATTTTCTTAGCAATCATATTCATTTGAAACTCAACGCCAGTCGACGTTAATTCTTGTAAATCCCGATGAGCTAATGAATGCCAATTGGGTACCTCCCCACTAACTGCATAGGGCAATCCACAAATTGATAAATTAGGGTACTCATCTGCCAATAATACTTGAACTCTTAGTTGCGGTTTAAGTTCTTTGGCCTTTAAGGCCGCTGAAATACCAGCGTCACTACCACCGATGATCAATAATTTTTCTGCATCACGTACCATTTAATTAATTCCTTTCACTCCGGTTAATGAACACGTGCCCGACTTAAATCTTGCTGTAGGTAGTCTGAGAACTCTTGAAAAGTTGGATAATCTTTTTGTTTAACGATTTTACCATTGACCATAGTAATTGGTAAAATTGCGACGCCATACTTTTCTAATAAGTCATGCACTTGTTGACTATGAACAAAGGCATCTGGGTTTTGTGCTAGATTTTTACGTGTGATTCTGTTTTTGCTGTCTGCATTAACATGACGCTGAATTGCAGTCGTTTGAATAAGTTTCTTGTTAACACTTGGCCCACAAACACCAGTTGCGCAACACATTGCTGCTTCAAAAATCTCTATTTTGATCATCTTTTACCTCACCTATCAGGCGGTCAAAATGATCAAACTCTTTCTCCACTTGAGTATAGTCACGAAAATAACTAACCGCTAAATTATCTAGAATTAACTAATTGATTTGCAAAAAGGCCGTTTCCACCTGAGACAAGTTCTGTTGAATTACTAGTTCATGGCTATATTTTAATTCAAGCAGATTAATTTATTGATTGGCTTGAATCAGATACGCCGCAGAAATTGCTTCTATTTCTGCACTTACAACTTGCTTCACCAAAGTATCGATTATGTTTAGACTATTGCCCAATGAATTCTGTTGCTCATATTTAGTTTGCATCATAATCAGCTATCCTTCCTTAACCAAAGATACTTAACGATAACCATAAACCACATAGTGTAATGAATAAAACTGGAATCGTGATCGTGATACCAATTTTAAAATAAGTGCCCCAAGCAATCTTAACGTCCTTTTGCGCTAGAACATGTAGCCAAACTAAAGTTGCTAATGAACCGATTGGCGTAATTTTTGGTCCTAGATCAGAACCAATAATATTAGCATAAACTAAGGTTTGGTGCATTAAGCCAGAGACATTCGCCCCTTTGATCGATAAAGCATTGATCATCACAGTTGGCATGTTATTCATGGCCGACGACAAGAACGCAGCCATATAGCCCATGCCCATGGTGGCGACAAAACGCCCACCAGTTGCCATTTTAGCAATGATTCCCGCAAGCAATGCCGTTAAGCCAACGTTTTGTAGGCCATAAACCACCACGTACATTCCAATTGAGAAGAAAACAATATTCCACGGTGCACCTTTAATAACGGCCTTGGTATTGACGTGATGACTTAGCTGACCGACTAGCAAAAAGATCAAGGCAATCGTCAAAGCAATAATCGAAACTGGAATATTTAGGAAGCTACTGCTAAAGTAACCAATCAATAACGCTGCCAGCACGACCCAAGAAAATTTAAATAATCGTTGATCCTTGATCGCCGATTTTGGTTCAGCAACTTGGCTGGCATCATAGTGTTTAGGTAACGCCTTACGAAAATATAAGTACAAAATACCGATGCTAGCAACTAATGAAAAAAGATCCGGTAGCCACATCCGTAGCGCATACTCCGAAAATGTGATACCAAAGAAATCAGCTGATACAATATTGACTAGATTACTGACAACTAACGGTAGTGATGTTGCATCAGCGATGAAGCCACTAGCAATGATAAATGGGAAAACCCGCTTTTCATCGAAATGTAACGCACGGACCATTGCCAAGACGATCGGCGTTAAAATCAACGCTGCACCATCGTTAGCAAATAAGGCGGCGACAATTGCACCTAAAACGGCGATCAGAATGAACATGCGCACGCCATTACCTTTAGCTAGCCGCGCCATATGTAAGGCAGCCCACTCGAAAAAACCAATCTCATCCAAAATTAGTGAGATCAAAATAATTGCGACGAAAGATAAAGTCGCGTTCCAAACGATTCCGGTGACAGTGCCAACATCTTTAAACGTGACCACCCGGAATAATAGTGCTAGAACGGCACCACCAATCGCAGTCCAGCCAATTGATAGTCCCTTAGGTTGCCAAATAACAAATAATAATGTCAGTAAAAATATAAAAACGGCGAAAAAGACTTGCATGGTTCCTCCCAACTACCAAAATCAGGGTATTGCTACCCTGATTAATTGATACCTTTATTTCAAATTTTAATAACGCTAAATCGTTAATAACGCCTGCTCAAAATCTGGTTGCCATTGTTCAACTGCAAAATGACCATTGGAAATCTGCTTAACCTTTTCGATCCATTCAACTTCATTTTGCGCCCGGGCCTGCAAACAAGGATGCGTTGTTTCCGTTGCCAGCATACTTTGATTGACCAACCACCAGGTGTGCGCAATTTGGGCCCGATCTAGATCATCATTCAAGCGCATCGACTCATAAACTGGCGTTGTTTCCGGTAAAGTCACCATTACAATTTCAGTCTGCGCTGGATCTTGTAGCCGCGGTAACAGATCAACGATTGCTTGAGGCACATCACCGGCAGTGCGTTTGACTTCTTTGGCATAGCTTTGAGTCGAATCCAGTAGCAGTAGCGTATGGCCGGTTGGCGCCGTATCGATGACTACAACATCACTATCATTTTGAGCGACAATGTTAGCAAAAGCGCGGAAAACGGCAATTTCTTGCGTACATGGTGAGCGTAGATCCTCAGCCACATAGTCAACATCGGCCGATTTCATGGTTTGACGCGCCGTCGTCAGCACTTCATTTTGATAGTCCTTAAGTACCTGCTGTTCATCAATATGACTGATGGTGATTGCAGGATCATCTGTGTTAAAGAAATCAAGATGATCAGCCGGATCAGTGGTGGCTAAATGAACGGTTTTATGCTGGGCCACCAGCTTTTTAGTGATCTGCACGGCCACCGTAGTTTTACCTACGCCGCCTTTACCCATGGTGAAAATAATTTTTTTGTTAGTCTTAATTAAATCAGCAACAATGGTATCTAAATTAGGATAGTGATTGGTAATTGCCGGATAAGTTGCTAAACTTGGTTGTTCCGGTTGTAAAACTAATCTCAACTTATCTAGGCCAGTAACATTGTACGCTCGTAACGGTACTTCTGCTTGGGGCAACGCCTGTAATGTTGCTGGCATCTGTTGCAAATCAGTCTGCTGCTGCTCAAAAATAGCATGGGAAGCACGATCAGTCGGTGTTTTCAACGTTCCATTAATAATTAATTGTTGATTTTGCATGCCAATATCAGCTAATTCTTGGGCTGCCCGCGCCGCTTCCAGTAATGATGCTTTTTGGGGACGCGTGACTAACATTAAGGTGGTCAATTCGCCATTACTTAAAGTAGCCACAGCCTTGGCGTAAATTGCTTTTTTGTCGCCCATCCCGGCTAGTTGGCCTAAGCATGAAGCCCCACGATCATTTTCCGCCAAGTAATTATTCCAAGCTGAGGGCAATTGCAGCATACGCAACGCATGACCAGTCGGCGCTGTATCAAAAATAATATAATCAAAGCGCTGATCGACAGCGGGATCAGTTAAAAATTTAGCGAATTCATTAAACGATGCGATCTCGACCGTACATGAACCAGACAACTGTTCCTCCATATTTTTGACTGCTGCATCCGGTAACACGCCGCGGTAAGGACCAACGACGCTTTCCCGATATTCACCGGCAGCAGTCACCGGATCAAAGTTAGCGGCAAATAGACCGGGCACACCGGTGATTGCCTTGGGTTTATTGGTCAAATCAGTATCAAATACATCCTGTAAATTACTAGCTGGATCAGTGGAGACCAGCATCACTTGCTGACCGCTATCAGCTAGATTGATGGCGGTGGCACTAGCCGTTGTGGTCTTACCGACGCCCCCTTTACCAGTGAAAAATAAATAATGAGTTAAATTAGCATTTTGTGGTTGATATTCGCGCATATATATTCTCCTAACATAGATAATCATCTATATATAATTTAAAAGAAACGGCTGTGCCATTTCTTGCTTCAACCAAAAAATTAGCAGCAGCCACTTCCACCACAACAGCCGCTTGATTGATCAGCCGGCACGAAAACTAAACCAGTATATTCCGATAACTCATCAATTGTTGGGTAAGCGCCGGTTTTAACAATTTTGCCGTCGACAACAGTGATCGGCAATGTTGCATCGGCATCATCCTTGATTGCAGCTAGAATATCGGCCCGCTGACTAAAGACATCTGGATTATTGCTAAGATTATACCGGTCGGCTTCAACGCTGGAAACACCTTGTAACGCGTCAAACGCTGAAGTGATCATTAATAGATCTTCATTGACCGCTGGCCCACAAACCCCGGTAGAACAGCACATCGCTGGTTCAAATAATTCAACTTTTTTCATTAGTGATAACAACCTTTCTGGAATGACTTGTCTGCTGATCTATGCAATCGTCACCATGACAAACGCATTCTTCATTGCTGGCTAAAAGTAGTTCAGTCCCTTGCCTAAATTTAGCCGTAAATTCAGCCTGCAATGTATAATGCTGCCACTTACCCTCTTTACGTGCCGTGACGATCCCAGCATTTTGTAAAACTTTCATGTGGTGCGATAACGTTGGTTGTGAAAAATCAAAATGTTCTAAAATATCACAGGCACAAAGCGAACCGCAGGAAAGTAAATCAATGATTTTGAGACGATTAGGGTCAGCCATTGCTTTTAGCATTAGCACATAATTTTGATAATCCATTGACGTTCTCCCCTCACAAATATAGACACGTATCTATATCTACAATATAGACCTATATCTATGTAAACGTCAAGCATTATTTCAGCTAATCTTTTTTCGATTAGTTTGCTTTTTGGGTTTCATTTTCTATTTTTATCTGTATGTATATAGTGAGCAGGCAATAACACCTGTGAGTCCTTTGAAAACTGAATATTGCTACCCTGACTTTCTGACTTTACTTGAACTGTTGATCTGCGGACGCCATGACCAGAAGTGCGAGCGCCTCCCACACTTTGATTACGATTTTTAACTGATGATCGTACAAGTTAAGTCAATAATGATACTTCCGCGAGGCTCCCACGTAAGCAGGAGAGGTGAAATTCCTATGTCCGTTAGTGACGGAACTGGGTAGCAAGTTTTCCGACACAATTGAGCTGCACTTATTCCCCAATCCTGTTAATATGGAAGCTAAGATATACGGTCTAGCTTCCAGCGAAAGGAGGCTAATTATGGTTCACGTTGTCACTATGACTAAACATGAACTTGTGGCTTTAGGATATGGACCTTGGGCTTCTAAAGACATTATCAGACGTGCAAAGCTGTTAATGGTTCAGAAAGGCTGTCCATATTACGAGTCACCAAAGCTAGGCCGCGTTCCAGTAACTGCGGTTGAAGAAGTATTAGGTCTTACGCTCAATGCGCGAACTCTTTCAGAGTTAGCTAAAATCGGTGCATCTGCGTCAGAGGAGCAATCATAATGACAAAGACAACCGAAGTAATAAAAAAAGCAAAAGACGGCACCTATTATTTCCGTGCCAACATTGGTGTGGATGAACGAACTGGTAAACGTGTCCAAAAACGCCGTAGCGGATTTAAAACAATGCGTGAAGCAAAGACTGCTTATCGTGATTTAATGGCGAATGGGGTTAAAGAAGGTTCAACAGATCAGATTACCTTTGGTGACTTCTGCCAGCAATTCTTTATTCCTTGGTATGAAGGTCATGTCAAAAAGGCTACTTTTGACAGTCGCGTTAGCGTCTTTCGAAAGCAATTCAAAGGATTTAACAAGTATTTCATTAACAAAATTACGCCGGTGGACATACAGAAATGGCAAATCATGATGAAGAGTCAAGTAAGTAATTCATACACCCGCCTAGTTCAATGCTTGTTATCTTTGGTTTTTGATCGTGCAATTGTACTAGGATTCTGTGAAGAGAATCCAACAAAAATTGTTGGCAATTTAAAGAAGGAAAAGAAGAAAGTCGATTTCTGGACTAAAGCCGAGTTTGAGAAAGTTATTTCCTTAATGGATCTTAATGACTACTATCAGCGTTTCAATTTCACCACAATTTGGCTTCTATTTATGACCGGTGCCCGCATCGGTGAAGCAACCGCTCTTCAGTGGGAAGACGTTGATTTTAAAGCCGGTACGATCCGGATCAACAAAACACTTTATTATTTAAATGCGTTTAACTATGAATTTACTTCACCCAAAACTCGCGCCAGTGCTCGGACAGTTCCGTTAGACAAAAAGACACTTGAATATCTCTCCGAGTGGAAAGAGATTCAAGCGTCTGAAGTTAAAACAGATTTTGTGCTTTCATACAATGGTGTGCCAACTACTCGCGGATCACTGTCTCAAGTAATCAACGTCTATTCTAAGGCCGCGAATGTTCATCGAATTCGTGTCCACGCGCTTCGACATTCTCATGCTTCCTTGTTAATTAGTATTGGGGAAAACCCATTAATTATTAAGGAACGTTTGGGACATGAAGACATTCAAACAACTTTAGGAACTTATGGACATCTATATCCAAATAGTAACTTTGAGACAGCACAACACCTTAATGGTCTAGTTGATTTCACTCCGGCGGATCATTCAGTCGTTGTCCCCACTCGTAATCAGTTTACGGGCAAGAAACACATTACTGGTGCCATTTCGGTGCCAGCAACGGGAAATACAGAAGAAAAGAGTCAAGAAACGCCGGTATAACGGTATTTATATCTTAGCTTCTACTATTCCCACTCAATCGTCGAAGGCGGCTTACTCGTAACATCATACACTATCCGGTTAACATGCTTCACTTCGTTTACGATACGTGTTGAAATCTGAGCTAACACTTCGTATGGAATGTGTGCAAAGTCCGCAGTCATCCCATCAATAGAAGTTACGGCACGGATACCAACGGTGTAATCATATGTCCGGCCGTCACCCATGACACCGACAGAACGGATACCTGGCAGAACAGTGAAGTATTGCCAGATGTCGCGGTCTAAGCCGGCTTTTTTGATTTCGTCACGGAGGATAAAGTCACTATCACGAACGATTTCCAGTTTTTCAGGAGTAATTTCACCAATCACCCGGATTCCTAAACCAGGACCTGGGAATGGCTGACGCCAAACGAGATCTGAAGGCATGCCCAACTTCTCGCCCAATTCACGTGCTTCGTCTTTAAACAAAGTCCGTAATGGTTCGATCAGTTGGAACTTCATGTCTTCCGGCAGGCCACCCACGTTATGGTGGGACTTAATAGTTTGAGCAGTATCAGTACCGGACTCAACTACATCGGTGTACAAAGTACCTTGAGCTAAGAAGTCGATTCCATCCAGCTTTTGAGCTTCATCGTTAAACACTTGGATGAACTCGTTACCAATGATCTTCCGCTTCTTTTCAGGTTCGCTAACACTCTTTAGCTTGGATAAGAACCGATCAGCAGCATCAACTTGAATAATGTTCAAGCCAAACTTGCCCTTCAGACTATCCATAACCTGTTCAGCTTCGCCCTTTCGTAAAAGGCCGTGGTCTACAAAAATGGAAGTCAGCTGATTGCCGATGGCTTTGTGTAACAGCACACCCACAACGGATGAATCCACACCGCCGGAAAGTCCTAGCAGTACCTTCTTGTCACCAACAGTTTCACGAATATGTTGAATCTGCAGATCAATGAAATCATCCATTGACCAGTTAGCTTCAGCATGGCAAACATCGAAGGCAAAGTGCTTCAAAATATCGTTACCGTAGTCGGTGTTACGCACTTCAGCATGGAATTGAATCCCATAGAAATTCCGTGCGGTGTCCTGCATTGCGGAAATTGGGCATTCAGGACTAGTAGCAACCGCGGTAAAGCCTTCTGGCACTTCAGTGACTAAATCACCGTGGCTCATCCAGACGTTTTGTTCCTTAGGCGTGTTGGCAAATAACTTGGCATCATCACTGGTCACGGTAATGGCTGCACGACCGTATTGACCGTTATCAGACTTCACTTGACCACCTAAATTGTAAGCCATTAACTGCATCCCATAACAAATTCCCAGAATTGGAATACCTAACTTGAAAATCTCAGGGTCGACCCGCAGCGCGTCCTCAGCGTACACACTGTTGGGCCCACCAGAAAAGATGATACCCTTGGGATTTAGAGCTTTTACTTCGTCAGCAGTGATCTCGTGGGACATCAATTCAGAGTAGATACCCAGGTCACGGATCCGACGCGTAATGAGCTGATTGTACTGTGAACCGAAGTCCAGCACAATGATCTTATCAAAGGACGATAAATCCACCTTTGCCAATCCATTCACACCTTTCTTATTAAACAGAGCTTGAAACCATTAGTTATACTATACAGATTCTTGTAATAACGGTCAATCAAAATGAGGAAGATTTAATCGTTCGGATTTTATCAACTAATTTCAATTATGGCAAGCCTGAACACTCACAAATAACCGTATTTTACTAACATCTAGCCAAAAAGACCAGTTATGACTTCCGCAACATGACCTGATCGATAATGTGCTGCTCACCCTTATGGATGATCAAATCGGCTCGACTGCGAGTAGGCAAAATGTAATCTTCCAAATTTGGCAGATCAACGCTATACCAGATATTCTTAGCGGACTCCACAGCGTGCTTCAGCGGCACCTTAGTATAGGAATGGTAATAGTTATCGGGGTCATTTTCTGCCAGCTTCAGCAGGGCTTTAAACCGCTCCAGATACCATTCTTCAATCAACTTTGGTCGTGCATCCACATAAATGGAAAAGTCGGTGAAATCGGAAACGTAAATTTGCTCAGAACTTGGTAGTTGCAACGTATTGATTCCTTCGATAATCAAAACGTCTGGCCGCTCAATTTCTTGAACTTCATCCGGCACAATATCGTAATTCTTGTGGGAATACACCGGCACCTCCATCAGCTCTTTACCCGATTTAACATCGTTTAAAAAGGTGATCAACGCCTTCATGTCGTAACTTTCCGGGAAACCCTTGCGTGTCAGCAGCCCGCGCTTCTTTAGTTCAGCGGTGGAGTAGAGAAAGCCATCGGTCGTCAGCATTTCAATGCGCCTTCTAGGAAAGAAGTGATTCATCAGCACTTTCAGTAGCCGCGCCGTAGTACTCTTTCCCACTGCCACACTACCGGCAATCCCAATAATGTAAGGCACCTGTCGCGGATTCTGTCGCAAAAAGTTGGCTTTGGAATTTTGCCAGACATCAAAGTGCTTGATCAAAAGCCCCAGGTAGTGAATCAAAGGAATGTAAATATCCTGCACGTCCTGCACCGAAATGCGGTCGTTAAAGGCTTGAATCTGCTTCAAACTTGCTTGGGTCAGCGGCACCGATGCTTCCTGATAAAAATCGCGCCATTCATTTTTGCTAAATACATCGTAATTCATCATATCAGTCATTCATGTCAGCCTCATCATATTCCGTAAATACTAAATTGAGTTCATTATACACGAGCCATCACGTCTGCGCTATAACGCGTTGTGATAACTTAAAAGCGATCGAACCGCAAAGATTCAATCGCTTTTAAATTTACTCTTTTACATACTCATCATCAGGCACGTTATCAAACAGTGGTGACAGCTCATCCGTTGCCAACACCGTCAGTTCATGCATCGCCCGTGAACAAATCGTGTACATCAACTGACGTTCATCATCCTGATGGTAATTCTTCGCGGAGGCTTCCCAAACGATGACCGCGTCGAATTCCAACCCCTTAGCTAAGAACGACGGTACGATGATAACCCCTGGCGCCAACCGTTGATTCTCCGATTGGATCAAGGTCGCCTTCACTCCGGCAGCCTGTAAATCATCCGCCAGCTTACGACAATCTGTCAATGACTTACCAATGATAGCGGTAGATTCATTTTCGTTATTGTTAGCCCGCAACTGCTCAATCAGCCGCTTCAACGTTGCTTGCCGGTCAGGTTGGACGCTGATCACTGGCAAAGCACCATCCCGCGCAAAGGCCTTCACCGCTTCCCCGTTCACTAAGATGTGGCGGGTAAAATCGGTGATTTGGGCGGTTGAACGATACGATTGCGTTAACTGAACCACCCGGGTCTTTTCCGGATCAAACATGGTACTCAGTTCGCTCAGCAGTGACTTGCTATTTTCTTTGGTGAAAATGGCCTGGTTCAAATCACCCAACAAGGTGAACTTCGCCCGTGGATAACTGAACTTCAAGTAAGCCAGCTGGAATGGCGTATAGTCTTGAATTTCATCAATAAACACGTAGCGCATATCCTTTTCACCATGGTGGCCGGTCATCTTGTCGTACAGATACAGGTATGGTGAAATGTTACTTAAAGTTATTTTCGACTGCTTAATGTCAGCCACGGTACGCTCAACGCTGGCTTTCCAGTCAGCCTTGGTAATACCGTACTCATCAAGGTTGATGATGGCTGGAATGCTTCGTAGCATATGAACCATCTGACCGTTAATACTTAAGAACCGGTTGCGCACAACGGCTTGTCGAATGGGTGCGAAGGCCTTCATGACGATTTTTCTGGCGTAGAATTTGTATTCCTTGTCAGCGTCTTCAATCTCTTGTGGGTCTTCACCCTTCATCTGGTTCATTTCTTCTTGGCTGAGGTCTTGGACGGCTTCTTCAACCCACTTAGCCCGCATCTCGGAACTGATTCGGCGATTGAGCAGCTTGACCAGCTGTTCGCGAGTGCCGTCCAAACGGTTGAACAGACGATAATTTTCATTAAAACTATAGTAGATTTCGTGAATTTTCTCTTTGGTAAAGAACGGTTTTCCTTTGAAATTAATGTTCCGGAAAATCATGTCTTCTTTTTCCAAATGATTGGCGTAAGCGGTGACCGCATTGTAGAATACTAAACTGCCCTTTAGCGCGTCAATCCGCTTTTCAGCATCACTGTAATCTTCACTGAAGCGTTGTGCCAGCGTCTCCACGGACATCTTCGGTAACCGGTGGCCGGTATACTGGTAATACGTCATTTGGACCATGTTTTGCTCACCCAGTTCAGGCAGCACTTGGTCGATATAGTCGTTAAATAATTGGTTTGGTGAAAATAGGATCACTTGGCCGGACGTTAATTTTCCTCGATAACGGTACAGCAGCCAAGCCACTCGTTGTAGAACGGCCGCCGTTTTACCGGAACCCGCTGCCCCTTGAACGAACAACAGGTCGGACTTCGTATCCCGGATAATCTGGTTCTGCTCTTTTTGAATGGTAGTGACGATACTCTTCATCTTAGTATCGGACTGCTCACTCAAGGCGTCCAGCAACATCTGATCACCGACAGCTTCTTCAGTATCAAACACCGTTTTAATGGTGCCATCTTCGATCTGGAACTGACGCTTCAACTGCAAATTAACGGTTTGTTCCCCATCGGGCGTCTGGTAGGTCACGTCCCCTAAACCGCCATCGTAATAAACACTAGAAATCGGCGCACGCCAGTCATATACTAGAAAACGATCAGGTTCGTCAGAAAAAGAAGCCAGCCCAATGTAAATGGTTTCTGATTTGGGCTCGCCAACTTCATGGAAATCAATTCGAGCGAAGTAGGGCGTCTTTTCCATTTTCTTCAACGTATTCAATTCATCCGTAGCATGCTGCCAGCTGTTTTGGCGTTCGCTGAGCTGTTGCTGTTGCGCATGAACGGACAGACCGGTTTCCATGATGCCTTCATAGGAATCGGTTTTCAGCCGTAATTCATTGACCAGATTACTGCGAATACCAGCCTCATCCGACTTTGCGTTGTCGATTCGTTCCTGCGATTTAGCCTGAGCAATTTTAATTTTATCAATGACGACGTTTAAATGTGCTTGTTCTTGCTGTTTAATCGTATCTGCCATAGCGTCCTCCAGTCGTAAATTCGATATTAAAGTATATCACTAATTGCATCACATAAGAACCATCTAGCACTATTATTCCTATAAATGATTCGAGGCAAAATTATGGATCAAATTTCATTAGTCATTATTCTGTTAGCCGCATTGGCCATTCCGCTGATTATGGCGCGATTTAAATTAACCCTGCTGCCCACTGCCGTCGTTGAAATTATTGTCGGCGTGGTCCTGGGTCCCAGCCTATTTAACGTGATCCATAGCAACGATACGTTAAGCATGCTTAAAGACGTTGGCGTTATCGTGCTGTTGTTCCTCAGTGGGCTAGAAATTGATTTCAGTCTATTCAGTCGCAAACGCAACGACCTGACACCGCTGGAACAGAAACAATCCGCTAACGCGCCAAAGTATTCACCGGTGGTTTTGGCATTCATGTCCTACGGCGCCATCGTGATTATGTCAGTGGGGCTAGCTTATGGGCTTAAATTCACTGGCCTGTTCACCGATGTTTGGTTGGGCATGATCTTATTCATGACCATTTCTCTGGGGATCGTCATTGCCGCTTTAAAGGAAAAAGAACTGCTGAGTAAGCCTTTTGGCCAAACGATTCTACTAATTTCTGCGTTGGGTGAAGTGGTGCCTATGATCGGTCTGACTTTTTACGCGTCAGCATACAGCCCCACTGCAAAGTCATTGTGGCTGTTGCTGTTGATTTTGTTGGCGGCCGGTCTTCTGGTGGTGCGATTTAAAACCTTCTTCAAATTCTTTGACCGCATCAACAAATCAACCACTCAATTGGATGTTCGGCTCTCCTTCTTCGTCATCGTCCTCTTGGTGACCATTGCAGAATCGGTTGGTGCTGAAGGCATTCTGGGTGCTTTCTTAGCAGGTATCGTCATCAAACTGCTCGAGCCTCACGAAGAAACCAAGGTTCGGCTAGATTCCATCGGTTATGGCTTCTTCATTCCCATCTTCTTCATTATGAGTGGTGTCGGATTGAACTTGCGGACATTATTAGCTGATCCTAAAACACTGATTTTGATTCCCATCTTTTTGATTGCTTACCTGGTGGCTAAAGCCGCCATTTGGCCTATTTTACGTCTACGATTCACCACTGGTAACGCCTTTGCAGGAACTGCCATGAGCAGCACGACGCTGACCGTTGTGCTAGCCATTTTGCAAGTTGCTCAGCATTTGCATCGCATCACGGCACAGCAGTCAGGTGCTTTCCTGCTGGCTGCCATCCTGACATGTATCATCGGCCCAATAACCTTCAACAGGCTTTACCGGACTGAAGCAGCCGACGCCAAACCGCTGAACGTTCACTTTATTGGAACGAACTTGTTGACTGTTCCAGTAGCACAACAGCTGACCAAGCACGGCTATGACATTCATATGTATACCGATCAAGAACGAAACTACCGGGCCTTTAATAGTGAAATTGATGTTCATTTGCTAGAAAACTTAGTTCCCAATGACCTCGTTGAATCTGGCGTTTTTGACACAGATATGATTGTTTTGGGTCAGAGCAACTCCAAGGAAAATTATCGGCTGGCAAAATCAGCCAAACAGTACGGTGTCCCACGGGTCATCGCAAGATTTGAAGACCCCAATATTCTCGATGAGCGCAAAGACACCTTGTTCAAGCTCGGTGTGGAAGTTTTCAGTACGCCGGATGTTCAGATCAGCATGCTGCGCAGTTTGATTGAAACCCCATCGACGCTGGAACTGCTGACTTCTACCGAGGCAGGCGTTTACGAAGTTCAGTTGCGTAACCACAAGTATGTGGACATCCAGATCCGCAATCTGCCATTTATTGACGACATCACCATCGCCCAGATTTACCGCGAAAAGCGCTTCGTGCGACCTAGTGGTGATACACCGCTAAAACTTAACGATCGAATCCTATTTACCAGCAGCAAGCAGCAATCCGCTCAAATTCGTCGTGAATTGGGCAAATTAAACTAAATCAAACACTTATTTTGGAGGTAAGTCATTGGCAAATTTTGACGTTTATTTCGTGCGACACGGACAAACTGTCCTCAACAAGTACCATCGAATTCAAGGTTGGATCGACGCAGCCCTCACTGATAAGGGCATCCAAGATGCCAAATCAGCAGGAAAACGGCTAGCGCATATTCCGTTCTCCAAAGCTTATACCAGCGACTCCGAACGGGCTCAGCACACCTCTGAATACATTCTGGCAGCCAACAAAGGTACGGTCAATAAGGCTACCATTGCACCAGCCTTTCGAGAAGAAAATTTCGGCTACTTTGAAGGTAACGACGAAAACCAAACTTGGCACATGATCGGCGGACCTGATGGCAACATTACTTTCAACGCCATGATTTCGGCTTATACGATTGAAGGTGTCAAGGATCGAATTGCTGCTCAAGACCCCTTTAATGATGCTGAAGATAACGCGACGTACTGGAAGAGATTGCAACCCGGATTCGACATGTTGATGCGGGACTGTGTCGATGGCGATAAAGTATTAGTTGCCAGTCATGGGACGACTATCCGCAGTATCGTGTCGCGGTTCCAGCCAGACATTGACGTAGCGGTTTCCGCCCTGAATGGGTCAGTGACCAAGTTGGAAGTGCGCGGTGATGATATTGCCGTAGCTTACTATAACCGGGTGGATGATCGGCTGGATTAATTTGTTCTACCTTGAAGACCAGTCTTAGTGGGTAATCACTGAAACTGGTCTTTTTGTTTGCACCCCATCCTCTTGCGTGCTACATTAGCGGTCGTATTAACTGAGTTGTAAAAAGGGGGCGGATTTCATGGCTGACAAACAAGCAGAGTCAAAAGCTAACGGTTCATTGATGGAAATGTTTCGTTTTGTCTTCAGCAAAGTGCTTAAAAAGCGCTGGTTACTGGTATTAAACATCTTGGCTCTAACTGTCATTACGCTATTACAGTTTGTGATGCCACAGATCGAACAGTTCATCATCGATAAGGTTATCCCGCAGCGCAACTTCCAGTGGCTGTTCGGGGCAATCAGCATTCTTTTGCTGGCGGCGATAGTGTTGGGCATTTTCACGTACATTTCCACCTACTACATGACCGTGATGAGTCAAAACGCCATCACTGATTTGCGTAACCAGCTGTATGAATATTTGTTAAAATTGGATACTAGTTTCTTCGAATCAAGTAAAACGGGCGATTTAATGACTCGTTTGACCAGCGACATCAACAACCTGCAGAGCCTCATTTCTGCCAATATGCTCAACATGATTGGTAACTTGTTCACTTTTGTAGGTGTGCTGGCGCTCATTTTCTACATTAACTGGCAAATGGCATTAGCAGTCAGCCTCACCTTTCCGCTGATGTTCATTGTTTACCGGGTCTTTCGAGTACGGATTCGCACCGCCTTCATGAACGCTCGTCGCTCGCAATCCAGGATGTCGAATCAGATGCAGCAAACCCTAACCCAGATTGATCTGATCAAGAGCTTCAACAGTGAAGACACTGAAGCTCAGCGGTTTGATCATTTTGCTGATACCAACCGGAAAGACATGATCACCGCCGGCCGGAATCAGGCCATATTCTCACCACTAATTGATGGCATCAACACGCTTGGAATCGCCATTGTACTCGCTCTAGGCGCCTACTTTATCATTAAGGGGCAACTCACAGTTGGTGCGTTGGTTGCCTACCTGAGTTATGTGGCCATGGTTCAGTCGCCAATTCAAGCCTTTACTCGACTGCTGAATCAACTGCAGCAATCCTTGGTTTCATACGGTCGGATCCAGTCAATCTTACAAGAACGGCCACAGGTGCTAAATGCTGCTGATCCTAAGCCATTCCCACAGTTTTCTAAGGGAATTGTCCTTGACCACGTAAACTTTACTTACGATGCCGCAAAACAGCCAGAAACTCACGATGCTACCTTGAAAGATATTTCTTTTACCATCCCATACGGTAAAACTACGGCGCTCGTGGGTCGCTCCGGCTCAGGTAAAACCACGATCACTCGGCTGATTGACCGCTTCTATGACTTAGAAAGTGGCAGGATTACGTTTGATGGCGTGCCAATCCAGTCAATTGATATTGCCTCACTACGACGAAATATCGCTATTGTGTCACAAGACATCTTCATCATTGATGGCAGCATCCGCAACAATATTTTGTATGGTCGACCGGACGCTACTGACGCTGAAGTTTGGGAAGTCGCTAGATTAGCAGATTTGGAAACCTTTATTCAAGAATTGCCCGATCAACTGGACACTCAAGTGGGTGAACGCGGCGTCAAGCTCTCTGGTGGTCAGAAGCAGCGAGTTTCCATTGCCAGGGCATTATTAAAAAACGCACCAATCATCATTTTGGATGAAGCGACCGCTAGTTTGGATAATCAATCCGAAAAAGCCATTCAACACGCTTTGAATAATTTACTGGAATCTCGAACTTCACTGGTAATCGCTCACCGGTTGTCGACCATTCACGATGCCGACCAGATTATTGTACTGGAAAATGGCCGGGTGGTAGAAACTGGCACGCATGAAAGTTTGTTGAAGGCTGGTGGTGCTTATAAGAAGTTGTATGATGCGCAGTTTGAATGAGATGTTCACTTTTATGTAGCCGTAACGCGTTCAAGAGCCCAGAGTCCGGCCATGTAAGACAAATAAAGCAGGTTCCCAAAGTTCACGGGAACCTGCTTTATTTGTCTTACACTCTGGACTCTAACCGGGCTCTTTCACGCTCAATTCTATTTCACGCTCAAACCCATTTCCTTAGCCCTCTCCTGATACATCGGGATCTCGTCCTGACTGCATTGGACAAAGTGATGTGGGACAATTTCCACTAATTCACGTTTCTTTGAGCCATCTTCGTACTTTGGATCGTACTTAATCTGCGTCCGCGTGCGCTCATACTCTGGATCCGGCACGGGTACAGCTGACAGCAAGCTTCTGGTGTAGTCATGCAACGGGTGGTTGTAGACTTCATCCGAGGTGCCAACTTCCAGCATCCGGCCATAATGCAGCACGCCAATCCGGTCTGAGATGTACTTGACCATTGACAGATCATGGGCGATGAACAAGAAGGTTAATTTCCGTTCCCGCTGCAATTGCTTAAGCAAGTTGACCACCTGGGCTTGAATGGAAACATCCAAGGCCGAAATCGGTTCGTCAGCGATGATGAACTTGGGTTGCACAGCCAGCGCTCGCGCAATCCCGATCCGTTGCCGTTGCCCACCGGAAAATTCGTGGGGATAACGGCTGGCATGGTCACGGTTTAAACCAACAGTTGCCAGTAAATCAGCGACTTGTTTACTGCGATCTGCATCATCCTTAGCCAAATGATTAATGTCGATACCTTCAGCCACGATATCCTTGACTTTCATCCGAGGATTTAGGGAAGCATATGGATCTTGAAAAATCATTTGCATATCACGGCGAAACTGCTGCATTTTTTGGTGATCTTTCAGGCCAATAATTTCTTGATTATTAAACTTGATTGAGCCGCTGGTTGGCGTATACAAATGGATAATCGCCCGGCCAGTCGTCGTTTTACCTGAACCAGATTCACCAACTAAGCCAAAGGTTTCACCCTCATAAATATCGAAGGAAATATCATCAACAGCTTTAACTTCGTCGCGTTTACCAACGTTGAAATACTGTTTCAAATGCTTAACTTCAAGCACTTTTTTAGCGTTATCAAGCTCCATTATTGCTGTTCCTCCTCTTCTTCGATTTGATGATGCTGTGCCTTAGCCAATGCAGCTTTTTGCATTTCAGCAAACTTTTCTTGGCGCTTAATGATCTGGTCTGGCGGCGTTACCTTGGGTGCATCTGGATGCAATAGCCAAGTAGCCGCGTAATGCGTATCAGAAACCTTGAAAAATGGGGGTTCCTGTTCCGTATCAATCTTTAAGGCATACGGGTTCCGTGGGGCAAAGGCATCACCCTTTGGCGGATCCAGTAAGTCTGGCGGTGTCCCTGGGATAGAAGCAAGTTCTGCACTGTTTGTATCCAAGGTTGGCATCGAACTCAACAGGCCCCATGTGTAGGGGTGCTTTGGGTTGTAGAAAATCTCGTCAACGGTTCCGTACTCCACGATTTTACCGGCGTACATGACCGCTACCCGATCAGCCATCCCAGCAACCACGCCTAAATCATGCGTGATAAAGATGATTGACGTTGAAATTTTATCCTGTAATTCACGCATTAAATTCAAAATTTGAGCTTGAATGGTCACATCCAAGGCAGTTGTTGGTTCATCAGCAATCAAGATTTCAGGATAGTTAATCAACGCAATCGCAATCACGATCCGTTGCCGCATCCCACCTGAAAATTGGTGCGGATAATCGTTGATCCGATTCTCAGCATCCGTAATGCCGACCAACTTCATCATTTCCAAGGCTTGTGCCATGGCTTTTTCTTTTTTAACACCCTTGTGAATCATCAGCGGTTCGGCAATTTGTCTGCCGATTCGCATAGTAGGATCCAGCGAGGTCATTGGGTCTTGGAAAATCTGGGCGATTTGAGCGCCGCGTAAATTCTCCAGTTCCCGTTCAGACATCTTCAAAACGTCTTTGTCGTGGAACTGAATGTTACCACCATCAACCACCGCGTTATTCGCTAGCATACCCATAATTGAGCGTGTCGTCACCGTTTTACCGGACCCTGATTCACCAACAATGGCTAAGGTTTCACCCTTCTTTAAATCAAAGCTGACGTCGCGAATGGCTTTGACTTTGCCAGCATAGGTGTTGAAATTGATTTTTAGGTGATTGACGGCCAAAATAGTTTCATTACTTTGCATGGTTTCAATTCACCTACTCTTTCGTTTGCGGATCAAAGGCATCCCGCAGGCCATCGGCAAAGATGTTAAAGGCAATCATGATTAATGATAAGACAATGGCTGGATACCACATTTGATATGGCAAAAATTGGAAGTTCTTTTGACCATCGTTCAACAACGTCCCAAGTGATGCTTGAGGGGCACTAATTCCGATACCAACGAAGGAAAGGAAGGCCTCGAAGAAGATTGCACTGGGAATGGTGAACATGGTTTGAATGATAATAATACTGGACAGATTAGGCAGTAGATGCTTAAAGGCAACCTTGATTGAACTTTCACCCAAGGTTTTAGCCGCTAACACATACTCCTGTTCCTTTAACTCCAGGGTTTGCGCTCGGATTAGCCGGGCCATTGTGGTCCAGCTTGAAAACGCGATTGCCAAGGTAATGGACATCATACCGGGCTTGAGAATCAAAATCAGCAACACAACGACAACGAGTGTTGGAATTGACATGATGATTTCGATGACCCGTTGCATGAAGTTATCGACCCAGCCGCCCTTCCAGCCGGAGAAGAGGCCAAAGGTGACACCGATCAATAGATCCACCGCCGTTGCCACGATCGCAACCGTTAAGGAAATTCGGGTACCAAAGAGAATTCGAGATAACATATCACGACCCAGATAATCGGTTCCTAGCCAGTAGTGCACACCCGCACCGGCACCAGCTGCCTGGTAAGCATTAACTCGACTACCAGCCTGAACCAGTGTCCCGTTAATACCGTTAATGTTAATTCCAGGCCACTTCGGTGGTAGGTTAGCAAATTGCGGATTAACTGCATTAGGATTATGTGGTGAAAAGAACGCTGATCCAAACGCTAATACGAAGAAGATGATGAGAATAATCATCGCCACAATCGCACTTTTATTCTTTTTTAAGCGGCGCCAAGCATCCTGCATAAAAGTCAGGTTTGGTGCTGCAATTTTTTCACTGTCGAGATGTTTTGACTTATCAAGAGGTTCAAAACTATCTGCAGGAAGTTTTACTTCGTCAGCCATTTAGTTACCTCCTACTTAATTGCTCTTGCCAGAAATTCGGATTCGTGGATCGATAATTCCATAGACGATATCGGTGATCAACAGCACCACCATCAGCATGACACTATACACGATGGTAACCGCCATGATTGTTGGGTAATCATTAGTCAAAATTGACTTAACGAATTGCTCTCCAATACCTGGAATAGAGAAGATGTTTTCAATAACCATCGACCCAGTCATGATATTAACCGCTAACGGTCCAATAATCGTGACCACTGGAATCAAACTGTTCCGCAAAGCATGGTGATAGATCACACCCCATTTACTGAGTCCTTTGGCTGTGGCTAACTCAATGTAGTCGGAATTTAACACGTCCACCATTTCCGTTCGTGTGAACCGCGCCGTATCCGCGAACGGCGACGCGGCCAGCGCAATCGTTGGCAAAACGGTGTAGGCGAATCCGCCCCAGTCGGCAATTGGCAGTAGATGTAATTTCAGTCCAACAAAGTACTGCAGCAAAACCGCCAGCACGAAACTTGGGATGGAGATACCCAAGATTGAAACAATCGTAGTGGTTGTATCAACCCAGGTGTTCTTCTTGATGGCACCTAAAGCACCAACTAAGATCCCAGGAATCACACCAAGGATCATGGCTTGAATCCCTAGCAAAAGGGAAGGCCCAATCCGGCTTGAAATCAAGTAGGAAACCGGTTGATCACTAAATTGGAAGGAAGTTCCAAAATTACCCTGGAACACACCGCCAACGTAAATCAAATACTGTTGCCAAACCGGTTTAGTTAACCCATACTGCTTCAAAATTAAGTGTTGCTGTGCCGGTGACAGCTTTTGCTGGTTTTGCAGCGGTGTTCCTGGCAGTAATTTCATTAGGAAAAACGTCACGGTAATGACGATGAATAACGTTAACAGCAGATAAAAGATCCGCTTCAATAAATATTTCGCCATGAATATACCTCACATTCTAGTTACTTAGATTATATCATTACACTTTTGACCTAATATGTAAAAGTAAGAGAGAGGAACAATCCCCGTTCCCATCTCTTACTTTCTCAAAACACTAATGTTACTCATTCCCATTTATTTACCAATCATAACCTAAGCGATTACTTCGACAAATATGCGTGGCTAAAGTCCCATTGTGCACCGGTTGGGAAGTATTGCACACCATGAACCTTAGACTTCAACATTTGACTTTGAGTTTGTTGATAGAGTGGTACAACGCCTTGTTGTTGCATGATGGTCTTTTCAGCGTTAACCAGATCATTCCAACGAGCATTGGTATTGTTAGCATCTTTACCTTCAGCGTTTTTAACGTCCGTATCATAAGAACTGTTCTTCCATTGACCACGGTTGTAGGCGTTATTCGAAGTAAACAGTGAACTAAACGAAATTGCGTCTGGGAAGTCAGCAATCCAGCCACTAACAACCATGTCGAATTGGCCCTTTGTTGAACGGCTCAAACGAACGTTAAATGGTACGTTGCTGGTTGTCACTTTAAGCCCTGGCAGCTTGTTTAATTGACTTTGAAGGAACTCAGCGGTCTTCTTACCAGCTGGTGTATCATCTGAAAGCAAGTTAAGCGTCATGCTTGATTTACCAGACTGCTTAAGGGCTTTCTTCCAGTAGGTTTTAGCCTGAGCCAAGTTATACTCAGTTCCTGACTTAACGTAAGCAGCATCCGCAAAGTCCTTGTTACCCTTTTTAGCAAGATTCGTTGGTACTAATCCCTTGGGCGTTTGAGACCCATCCGCTAAGATATCTTTTGTTAACTGACCATTATTGATAGCCATGTTAACGGCTTTGCGCGCATTGAGATTATTCTTGAAGAATCCTTTGCGTTGGTTCATTTCGAGATAGAAAGTTGAGGCGGAGTTCCGAACGTGCATCTGCTTAGAATTCTTAAACTGCTTGTACTGGGTACCATCAGTAATCAATTCATCAACCTTGCCACTTTGATACTGGCTGAGCCAAGTGCCTTGATCCTTGATGACTTGGAACTTAACCGCCTTTAGCTTAGTCGCTTTAGCGTCCCAGTAGTTCTTATTCTTGGCTAACGTCCAAGTATTATTGGTTCCGTTCCAGCCGGTCATCGTAAATGGCCCGTTATAAACGGCCTGCTTAGAGTTAGCTGCAAACTTAGAGCCGTACTTTTCAACCACTTTTTGATTTTGTGGGAAAAATGCGGGTGCGCCCACAATATACTTGAAGTAACTTTGTGGCCGTGACAACGTGACAACCACTTTATAGTCGCCATCCGCTTTGATACCTAGCTTGGAAGGCGCCATCTTACCCTTGTTGACCGCGCTAAAGTTCTTCACGTGGTCGTACAAGTAAGCATACTGCGAAGCCGTCTTTGGCTTAACGGTCCGTTGCCAGCCATAAACGAAATCTTTGGCAGTCACGGGGTCACCGTTACTCCACTTCGAATGACGCAGATTAAAGGTCCAGGTCTTGCCATCCTTTGAAACCTTATAGTTCTTGGCAACCCCAGGACGAAGCTTTGATCCCTGTCCAATTCGAAGTAACCCTTCATCCACGTTGTTTAACGCAGTCGCACTGACAATATCAGTGGACTTAGATGGATCCATGGTCGGTAAGTTGGACGTCTCCACCCAATTAAGTGTCTGATCGGTCGCCAAACTCTTGTTGCTACTCTTAGAACCACAGGCAGCTAACAGTAATACTGAAACCCCTGAAACTGCCCCTAAAGCTAAAGCCTTGTTGAACTTCATATGCAACACACTCCCCTTATGTGAATCGGATAAAAATACTAATATATGTAACAATAAACTGTTTTTATTGTATATTAGGAAATCATTAAATTCAACTGTGTTTTATCATTTTTAAAGCATAAAGCGTTTACTTTAGCGAAATAATAGGCATCTTTTTTTGAATAATTTTTACGGTATCGAATAAATACCCTCTGTTTCACCCTCCTTAGACGAAAATTGGTCAATCTTTATTCGTTCAGACTAACAATCGAATTATTAAAGAATTATAAGTTTGCTGGCACTCGTAAACTCTTGGCTCCAGAAACTAAATACCAGTGTGCCCTATGTTATACTGAGTCTAAACAGTTAAGGATGGTGACAACATGGATAACAGCGAACTTGTGCCGGTCATTAACATTGGCCTTAATACAGGACGCTATAACTTTGATTATGCCATGGAAGAGTTAAAGGCCTTGTCAGAAGCTAATAACATGAACGTGGTGGAAACCACGGTACAAAATCTTAGTCAACCCGTTGCCGGTACCTACTTTGGAACCGGTAAAGTGGAAGAATTACGGGACATCGTTGTGGATACAGGAGCGGAAATCGTCGTTGCCAATGACGAATTAACTCCAAGCCAGATTAGAAACCTGGAAAAAATCGTGAAAGTCCCCGTGATGGATCGAACCGGTTTAATTCTCGCAATCTTTGCCAACCGAGCACAAAGCCGTGAAGCTAAGTTACAAGTGCAACTGGCTAAATTGCAGTATCAGATGCCCCGGCTCCACACGGCCATGAACCAGCGACTGGACCAACAAACCGGGACTAGTTCGGGTGGTGGTTTCACCAACCGTGGTGCAGGTGAAGCACAGATTGAATTAAGTCGTCGGACCGTGCAACGACAGATTAACCATGTGCGTCATGAACTAAAGGACGTCGATAAATCAGCCGAGATTAAGCGTCAGCAACGCGAAAAGGTTCAACTGCCTAACGTTGCGCTAATTGGTTATACCAACGCCGGTAAGTCAACAATTATGAACGAACTGATTAAACGCTACGGGATGAACGATGATAAGCAAGTCATGGTAAAGAACATGCTCTTTGCTACTCTCGATACGAGTGTTCGTCAACTTCAGTTCGACGATTCTAAAAAAATGCTTTTAAGTGATACGGTTGGTTTTGTTTCTCAACTGCCAACCACTTTGGTGGAAGCATTTAAATCAACTCTATATGAGGCTGCTAACGCTGATTTATTGATTCAAGTTGTGGACTATTCCAGTCCTAACCGAATCGATATGATGTCCACTACCAAGAAAACACTGACCGAAATTGGCGTTCCCAATCTGCCAATGATCACCGTCTACAATAAAGCTGATCTCACTGACAACAACTACCCATCACGTGCTGGTGACGAGATTGTGGTCTCAGCTAAGGATCCTGCCTCTATCGATCTGCTTGTTCAGGTCATCCGCGAAAAAGTCTTTAAGAACTACGTCACCGCTACCTTCTTGATTCCGTTCGAAAAGGGCGATGTTGTTTCCTATTTGAACGAACACGCCAGCGTTAAATCAACCGACTATCTTGAGAATGGGACGAAGATTGAAGCTGAAGTCACTAACGTTGACTATCAGCGATTTGAACGATTCGTATTAGAAAAATAATCTTTTAACGTCAAGAACCGCCACCCTGATGAAACATTGGGGTGACGGTTCTTTGTTATCACTGCTCTAAACGTGCTCAAACAAGCAAAGAGTTGCATCTAAGGGCACGCAACAAAAATTCCCAAAGTTCAGGGAATTTCCATTGCGTGCCCTTAGACTCCACTCTTTAACCGCTTGTTTTCACACTCTCTCACTTAAACGTGCTCACCAAGTCAGAGGTCTGCACAGAACAGCACCCCACCACAAATCCAAGTTCGGGATTTATGGTGGGGTGCTGTTCTGCTTCGGTCTCTAAACGCCTTGGTTCACACTCTGGGTATTAACTCATCCTGCGATCCAACGACCGAGACAATAGCGATAATGCGTAACATACAATGAAGTACATAATCGCGATCATTAAGAACATCGGTAGAATGTACGTTGAGTTTTGACCATAAACGATTTGAGCGTTATGCATCAAATCTGGTAGAACGATAATCGTTGCTAGTGATGTATCCTTGATCAGGGAAATAAACTGACTGACCAACGCCGGAATCATCTTTTTCATCGCTTGGGGCAAGACCACGTGGTACATGGCTTGTCCGTAACTCAGCCCGTTAGCTCTGGCACCTTCCATTTGACCAGGGTCAACAGCAGCAATACCAGACCGCACGATTTCTGCAATCATCGTTGATTCAAAAACGGTCATGGCTAATATTGTTGCCCATACACTACTTGGACGGAAGCCTAAGTTTGGCAGGCCAAAGTAAGTGAAGAAGATGATTAGCAGCAACGGTAAGTTACGAATAATGTCGATGAACAAGCCGACAATCGGTGACACAACTTTAATGTTCACGTAACGGATAATACCTAAAATTGAGCCCAAAACGTAGCTCCCAACAATGGAAACGACGGATACAGCCACCGTAATCCAAAGGCCTTGAAGCAAGTAATGGATATTGATCCATGAATATGCATTGATAAAGTCTTTCATGACTGCACCTCCCTAGGCTAATTTCTTTTCAAGATAACGCATCCAGTAACTTAGCGGTAATGTGATGATCAGATACAAAATACCAATGCAAATGTAAGTACTCATGGTATTCAATGAATCTGAAGCAATTACATTACCTTGATACATCAGATCAAAGCCGGCAACGAAGGCTAGCACTGATGAATTTTTAACTAAGTTAATAAACTGGTTGCCCAGCGGCGGAATCACATAACGAAAGGCTTGTGGAAGAACAATATGCCGCATTGCTTGCCACCAAGATAACCCGTTGGCTCGGGCACCTTCCATTTGACCGGGATCCACCGAATTGATCCCAGAACGAACCGTTTCAGCGATAAAGGCTGAGGTGTAAATTGTTAACCCGATTGTCCCAGCGGTAAAACCATTGATTTTCGCAACAAACATCGGAATCACCACGAAAAAGAACATGGTGATAACCAGTAACGGAATGTTCCGGAAAACTTCAATGTAGATTCGGGCAATCACGCGTAAAAACTTGATTGGTGTGGTTTCAAAAATGGCGAACATCGATCCTACAATCAAGCTGAAGAATAGTGCAATCACACTACACAACAAGGTTTGACCGAATCCTTGGAGCAATAGACCGCCATAATTATGAAAAATAGCTATCATCGTTCCATCTCCTTAACATTCATGCCAGGTACGTTACCAAACCACTTTTTCAAAATACGGTTGTACTGACCGCTCTGTTCAACTTTAGTCAAGGCCGTATTAAGGTCACGCTTGAACTCTGGTTGGCCTTTATTGATAGCAATACCGTATGGTTCTTTGGTAAATGCCCCACCAGTCAGAACGTAGCCAGGGTTTTCAACTGACATACCGGCTAAAATCCCGTTATCAGTGGTTAAGGCTTCACCTTGACCCGACTTCAATGCCGTCATCGCTTGGGCATAGTCAGATAATTGCAGCACCTTTGCTTTTGGCGCAAATTTGGCAACGTTTTGAACGGAGTTAGAGCCAACCACGCCCAATACAGTAGCACCTTTATGATTTAAATCCTTGACGCTCTTAACTGAGCTACCCTTTTTTACCAGCAGGGATTGCCCAGCATCAAAGTAAGACCGAGAAAAGTCGACCTGCTTCAACCGCTCTGGCGTAATGGTCATGGTAGCCATAATGGCGTCAATGTTCCCGTTCTTCAATAACGGCATCCGGGTCGAACTCGTCACTTGAACAAAGTCCGCCTTGCCTTTGGGACCTAAAATCTGTTTAGTGAGCGCCTTAGCCATATCAACTTCAAAACCCTTGATCTGACTATTTTTAACGTCCATTAAACCAAACAATTTCGTATCAGCTTTAACACCCCAAGTAATCGTGTTGGTCTGCTTGGCACGAGTCACTACGTTTTGATCTGCCAATGACTTTGATCCACAGGCACTCAGTACAAGCACTAGCGCCAAACTAGAGATGATAACGCTGACCAATCGGAATAATTTCTTCATGCCCACACCTCCTGACTTTTAATGGGTAATAATCTTACTTAAGAATTGACGGGCACGTTCATTGCTTGGCTGCCCATCAAAGAACTTCTCTTTAGTATCGTCTTCCAAAATCCGACCATCGGCCATGAAAATAACCCGGTTAGCCACTTCACGAGCGAAGCCCATTTCGTGGGTAACCACTAACATCGTCATGGAAGAGTCTCGAGCAATGTCCTTCATAACGTTCAGCACATCATCAATCATCTCGGGATCCAAGGCACTAGTAGGCTCATCGAACAACAATGCTTTGGGCTTCATTGCCAAAGAACGGGCAATGGCAATTCGTTGCTGCTGACCACCAGAAAGCTGCGATGGCATCTTTGGTGCTTGATCAGCTAATCCCACTCGGTCAAGCATGTTCATGGCAATCTTCTTATTTTCTTCTTCTGGTCGTTTCAAAACCAGTCGAGGCGCTAACATGATGTTCTCTAAAATCGTTTTATTTGCATACAAATTAAAGTGTTGGAACACCATCCCAACATTCTTGCGAATCCGGTTCATATCAGTCTTTCTATCAGCCAAATCCTGACCATTAACAATTAGCTGACCTTCTTGAATCCGCTCCAAACCGTTAACAGTCCGAATCAAGGTAGATTTACCAGAACCAGATGGGCCAATCAGTACGACAGTTTCACCGGCATCAATGGTTAGATTGATGTCATGCAAAGCATGGAAATCGCCGTAGAACTTTTGAACATTGTGAAATTCAATCATTGACATGTTTTTTCCCTCCGCCTTTTGGAAAATAGCGACCAATCTATAAAGTAGTCTACAACAAGATAAGCGAACAAGCTGCATGGTCTGAAAGAGGCATACAGCCCGCTCGCTTAGACGGCTGAAATCACTTAATATATGGTTCGCGTGAATTGCACTTTATTGAAAATGCGCGTCCGGAAGCCCTGAAATAGTGTTTTAATTTCATACGCTTCTAATTTTGACTCATATTAAATATTAAACCATATTCACCAATTGGTCAAAACAATCAAACGCAAGAAGCCCGCTGTATCGGCTCTCATTATAGTAAAAACAGCGGTAAATCAAGCGTGAGTGCCTACGATATTTTTTTCATCAAACGGTAGAATATTCATTTATTTAGAAATATTCATTTTCCTATCATGAAAATCTCATTTGGCTATTTATGTATACAGACCATTGGTTTAATTACCTGCTTAAATAGAAAAAAACAGGCCTCCGTTTAGGGCGCCTGTCTTAAAAGTAACTTTAATGGTAGCGTTTCATTCGTGATGTCGGTGCATCGTGTGTGGGATCAGTCTTCGGTACATTAGGATGGGACATGAGTGTGGTGTCAGTTTGACGCTGTTGTGATTTATGCTCTCGCTCATAAGCTAGTTGAACTCGAATCGTGTATGGTGCCTGCTTTTCAATAGGTTCATTACGTCCCATCTCCATGTACGGGCCACCGACCAAGATGACGTTGGCGAGGTAGAGTCGTACCTTATCATAAACGTCTTCGATAGGCTGCAAGCCCACCGTCGTAATTTTACCCATGGGGGCTTTTTGTGCCTGATTCATCCCTGCATAGACGATCATTTGCTGACCGTCCTGCTGCAACTCAAAATAGGGAATGTTAACCCCTAGACCAATTGCGTAAACCGGCTTTTTAGTTTTCTCCAGTTGCTGGGCTAATTCTCGAGAACCCAGTCCACCGTAATTTGGTGTCATTAGCTGCATTTGCTGTAACTGATTAGCTAACTGAGCAATATTACTGCTTTGTTCAGCACTCACTGCGACCTTGCCAGGCAGGATTTTTTTACTGTCAAAATAACCATTAGCTGGTATATTCGCCCCGTTTAACAGACTGTTACCACGTTGTTCACGAGTCTGTTGCATTCCTTCATGGGTTGGATCAGCCCCACCCAGCGTTTTACCCAGAGCCTTTTCAATCTTCGGTGAAATATCTAACGGTGCCTGCTTCTCAGTAAAGTAGTAGAAAATGTTCATGACTGAGAAATACGCCAAGATAACAGCCACTAACAAGATGAGACTGCCCCGTAGTGCAAAACCGTTTTGAATCCAGCGCACCGAAACGTACAGTAAGTAGATAACACCAAAAACGCCAAGAATGGTGTAGATCCGGTTTTTTAATTTGACGTTTAAGTTTACGTAGCCCAGGTAGTGATTGATCATATCTAAGAAACTAAACAAATGGTGTCACCTCCTTATTCTCCCGTTGTCTGACCGTTATCACCGGTATTACCTGTGCTATCGGAATCAGTATTGGTTTGCGTATTATCAGTTTGTGAAGATGTCGTTGCCGATTTAGAATTATTCGTGCCATTATTAGTAGTTTCTCCTCCAGTAGACCGCGTCTTGCTAGAAGTCTTATTGGCATTACTCGTCGCGGTTTGTGGGTTTGAAGACGTCGTGCTCGTGTCGTTTTGATTATTTTGTGAGCTGGAATCCTTTTTCTTTGAACTATCGCTGCTAGCCTTCTTCTTATCCGAAGATTTACTATCAGAATTAGACGACTGCTTACTTGAATCCGACACTGAATTATTGGAGACGACCTGTGAACTGGCTGGTCTGCCTTCATTCGAGTGACTGACTGAGTTGACGACCACGTTGGTTGCACCCAGTGCTAATGCGATTGAAACGATTGCAAACGGGGTGATAAATGGTGGTGTCCGATATGCCATGCTAATTCCCTCCTTTAAACTTTTTGTTCCCCATTAGTATCTCAAATTATGATTAATAAACAACAAAACAAACCTTAAATATTAAATAAGGTTTGCTTCCTGAATCTATTTTGCCAATAGCTTTTGGCAATCCGGGCAGACACCGTAGAGTTCAATCCGATGACCGACGATGCTGTAACCTGGCAGTTGCGACTGAAACACATCCATCGGGCATTCCTTAAGCTCTGTAACTTTACCACAGTTTTGACAGATAAAATGGTGGTGGTGAAGGTGACTAAAATCACACTGGTATTTGACCCGTGCCTGATCACCTTGGACTTGCTGTTCAACCATTCCAGCTTCTTCAAACTCTTTGATGTTGCGGTAAATGGTATTATGACTCATTCCTGGGAACTGTTTTCTCATATACTCGTCAACAAGCGTGACGTCATGGTAATGATCCTGGTTTTCGAGTAAGTAATTCAGTAGCGCCTTGCGCTGTTTAGTGACCTTCAAATGATTCTTTTTAAGTTCTGTTAACGCCTGTGTAAGCTCTGCTGGCATATTTATGGCACCTCTTTGAAATTCCGTTGGTTAAATAATAATGATTACGCTTAAGACAGTGTATCACAAATAAATGAACAATGACACAGATGTCCTTCTTCTACAAAGCAGAAGCTCGTAATTGGGTAACAATCGTGTCCAATTTTTCTTGAGTATTTCCCCAATGATCATTTTGAATAACCGTAGCAACACCTTTTAAATCCGCTGGCAACGTGAGATCACGGCTGTACTCCTTGCTCTTAATCCGAGATTGGATCATCTCCAGCTGATCACCACGGTCTCTAAGCCGCTCGTGTAAAATCACAGATTGGCCAACCGTCAAAAACAAGATGAACGCCTGCTCTTTTAGTTCACGTACATAAGTCTCTGCCCCCTTAGTATCAAGGACAATGCTCACCAAATCGTTTTTTTCAAAGGCGCGTTGAAGGCCTTCATACGATGAACCATACTGATAGCCGGCGTAGGTAACGGACTCCAGATAATGGTTACTAGCAAAACTAGCATCCGTTTCAAAATAGTAATCCACGCCATCCTTTTCACCAGGGCGCATCGGCCGAGTGGTATGCGTGATGATCCGCGGAATTTGGAATTTAGTTTTTAAATAGGTACTCACCGTTGTTTTACCAGTTCCCGTCGCACCCGTAATAACAATGACGTGCTTCATGATTTCCCCCACTATTTAGCCGCAATCTTTGCGGAAATGTATTGATGTGCCCGCTTCATCAACTGTTTGAGATTATCGTAAGTCAAGCGGTCAACTGCTTCATCCTCGGTAAACCAGCCGAAGTCGCTGATTTCGACATCCTGCTTTTTGATCTGAGCGTCAACGGGGACTTCGCTAATAAATAAATGCACTTCCTTATGATTACCATTTGGAAGCTCGTATTTCAATTCATCGTGGTAGCTGGTATCCAGTTCAACGTGCAGTTGAGTCTCTTCACGTATTTCTCGGATCGCCGTTTCATCCAACTTCTCGTTGCCCTCAACGTGGCCTTTGGGAAAGCCCCAAAAATCACTGGTTGCACTTTGCAGCAACAAATACTCTGGCTTCCCGTCCTGAACCCGATAAACGACTGCACCACTTGCCACTTCAGTTGTCATTGTAAAATCATCCTCCGCACATGTTAATTACTCCTATTTTAGCCTAATAAGCAGTGCAAGCAAACTGTGAAATCTCTGTTTCTGTCAATAATCGTCAAAATTGCTGAATTTCCAATGCTCGAGTTAAGCCCTGCATTGCTTTTAAAGAACAACATGGTTAAGATAGATTTAAAATTCTTTTCAATCTTTAATTTTGGAGGAACCAATATGTCATCACTTTTTTCACGTCTTTTTCGTCGGGAAAGAGTTGACCGTTACTTGGAAACTGACAAGAAATTTATCAAAACCATGTCAGCGGTTGACTTGATTTCACTGGGAATTGGTGCCGTCATTGGTACTGGGATCTTCATTCTTCCAGGCACTGTGGCTGCAACTAAGGCCGGCCCTGGGATCATTCTTTCCTTCGTGCTAGCAGCCGTGGTTTGTTCTACTGCGGCCATGTGTTACGCCGAATTTGCCTCAGCTTTACCGGTTGCTGGGAGCGCCTATTCATACGGTAACTTGGTTTACGGTGAAATTATTGGCTGGATCCTCGGCTGGGCTTTGATTTTGGAATACGTTCTCGCCGTTGCTGCCGTTTCCAGTGCTTGGGGAGCTTACTTTAAGTCCTTCATGAGTGGGTTCGGCGTCGACATTCCAGCAGCCATCGTTGGACCGCTGGATATTGCCCACGGCTCTTACGGTAACTGGATCGCCATTATCATCGTACTCATTATTTCTTCCATGCTGGCACACGGGGTGAAATCTTCCGTTCGACTCAACAACATTATTGTTTTCGTTAAAATTGCTATTATTTTGTTGTTTGTCCTCGTCGGTGCGTTTTTCGTCAAACCAGGCAACTGGCACCCCTTCATGCCCTTCGGTTTCCACGGTGTCCTAGCTGGTTCATCAGCGGTCTTCTTCGCTTACCTTGGCTTCGATGCTGTGTCTAGTTCCGCTGCTGAAGTCAAGAATCCCAAGCGCAACATGCCGGTTGGTATCATTGGTACCCTGATTATCGCAACCTTGCTATACGTGATGGTTGCCATCGTTCTCACCGGGATGATTAGCTATACTAAACTCAACGTTGCCGATCCGGTTTCATTTGCGCTGCAGATTGTTCACCAAAACTGGGCAGCTGGTGTTATTGCGTTAGGTGCCTTAGCCGGGATGTTCACCATGATGGTTACCATGATCTACAGTTCGTCACGCTTGATTTACTCGGTTGGCCGAGATGGTTTACTGCCCAAGTTTCTGGGCAAATTGGACCGTCATGGCAACCCAATCAACAGTCTGCGAACCATTACAGTCGTGATCGCGGTCATGGGCGGTTTCGTTCCACTAGACCAACTGACCAACTTGGTTAACATCGGTACACTAATCGCTTTCCTGTTCGTTTCCTTTGGCATTATCCCACTGCGGCATAACAAGGAAATCGAAAATAATCAAGGATTTCAAGTTCCATGGTATCCTGTATTACCAGTCATTTCTGGACTACTATGCATGTTCATGCTGACCCAGCTTCAAGCTGAAACCTGGATTGCTTCTGGCATCTGGTTCTTATTTGGGCTGATCCTATACTTCAGTTATGGCATCCGTCACAGCCGGTTAAATAACCTGGATAACGCCGAATAACTGGTCAAAATAAAAACACCGAATTCATTTTCGGTGTTTTTTTATCTAAACATTCTATTCCAACCTAGCAATAGAGTGTTTTAGCAATAATGGTGCAATCACCGTGGACAGAATAATGACCACGATCAATTCCGAATACAACTCTGGCGCCAGTAATTTAGCCTGATACCCGATTTGAGCGATAATTAATGCCATTTCACCACGGGAAACCATGCCGGCACCCACAACGTAGGCGCTATTAAAGCTGAAGCCAAGAATTTTAGCGCCTAGCCCGCCACCGATCAGTTTTGAGAGAACGGCGACAATTGTCATACCCAGAATCAACAAAATGTTGCTCCAGAAATGATCAAACCGCATTTCGACACCAATGCTAACGAAGAAGATGGGTACGAAAAAAGCGTAACCGATTGGACTAATATTAGCTTCGACCTCCGTTTGAGCACTGGTTTGTGCCACTGCGATACCGGCAAAGAAGGCACCAATCACGGCGCTTAAACCCGTCAAGTCAGCTAAATACGCCATTCCCAAACAAATAATGAGTGACATAATCGGCACTGACTGTGGTACTGGCAGCCGTTCAAACAACCGAATCAAAAACGGTGCGACCCAGCGAATAACCAGGTAAACCATCACAAAGTACACCAACTGTTCGCCGATACTTAAGGCCAGATTGGGTTCTCCAGAACTACTGCTTGAAAACATGCTGACAAAGACACTCAGAATCAAGACTGCCATAATATCATCAACCACAGCGGCACCAAGGATGGTCGCACCTTCCTTGGTGTTTAACTTTCCGAATTCCCGCAATACTTCAACCGAAATAGAAACTGAGGTTGCGGCAAAGACCACGCCCCAGAAAATTGCCCGCTCAAAATTTTGGTGCATCACTACGCCATAAATATAAAAACAGATCATGGGCAAAATGACACCCATGGTTGCCACACTGATAGCGGGTTTAAAATACTTTTTAAGCAGTTTTAAATCACTTTCCAAGCCAGCCATGAACATTAAAATGATCACACCGATTTCAGCGCCCGCCGTTAATAATTCGCCGGGACGAATCCAATTAAGTAACGCTGGTCCCAGCAAAATTCCCACCAAGAGTTGGCCAATCACACTGGGAATACCAATCCGCTGACTCAGTGCACCAGCAATGGTAGTAGCAAATAAAATTAGCGCTATTTCGCCAATATAGTTCAAATAAACGTTCCTTTCTATCCTTGTCCTCAAATTAATTATTACCAGTGTATCATGACTCAAACCTCTCTGGCTATCGCCTGGCTTGCGTTATAATGAAAATATCACTCGACTATAGGAGGCTTTCGTTCAATGAAAATTAATCAATTTGCAATCGCTCCAACGACTTTAGCTGATGAAAAAGCCGAATTACTAGGCATTCAGTTTATCAACCAATCTGATTTACAGCTGACGCCCCACCGGTTACTGCATCGCTTACTTCAGCAAAGTTTTCCCGAAGTTATGAGCACTGAGGCTGCTGACAGTAAAATTGCTAATCTGCTAGCAGCTGATCAGCTAGATGCGCTGTCACTCACCCAAACCAGCTATGACATTAAGCCCTTACATATTTTGAATCTGATCCTACAACTATTAGGTTTCGAAGCAGGCCGAGAGTTCGAACTGGATGCACCAGCAAAAATCCCGTCTAAAGTTAATTTACCGAAATTTCGCCACGAGACTCTAACCAACGATGATTTACTTCACGCCTGGTACCAATTACTGATTACCCATACAACAACCGGTCAAACTTTTCTAGACCAGCTAGCCGGACGCGGCTATTTCCAGCGACGAAAAAGCTTACCCAAACCGCTATTTTTTAATGGCAAAGCTCAGCCGGTTTTCGATACCACTCAACTGATTCATGAAGTTGTGTACGTCGAATCACCCCAAGATACCGACCACGATGGGCTGCGAGATCTACTAAAAGTCGAAATTACCCGTCCAGTCGAATCTAACCAGCAACCAGTTCCCGTTCTTTACACTGCTTCACCCTATAATCAGGGTACCAATGACGAGGCTGGTGACGCGCTAACACACGATGTCAACGTTCCATTGACTGAAAAAAAGCCGACATCATCTACTCACAGTGACAACCAACCATCTTCAGAGAAGTTGCCTGATCCACGCGTAGTGAATGCTCAGACTACGCAAGCTGATGAAGCATTTGGAAACACCTTCGATTACAGCTTGAACGATTACTTCCTCGCCCGCGGTTTTGCTGTCGTCTACGCTGCTGGCATTGGTACTAAAGAATCAGACGGTTTACGCACCACTGGCGACCCTGAAGAAACAACCTCGACCATTGCTGTGATTGAATGGCTGAACGGCAAGCGAACCGCCTTCACCAACCGAACCGCTAACATTGCGATTGAGGCATCGTGGTCAAACCGTCACGTTGCAATGACCGGACGCTCCTACCTAGGCACACTTGCCACTGCTGCGGCAACCACTGGCGTTGCTGGCCTGAAAACAATCATTTGTGAAGCTGGGATCTCAAGCTGGTACGATTACTATCGGGAAAATGGGCTGGTGATTGCTCCCGGTGGGTTCCCTGGGGAAGACGCCGACGTACTGGCAGAAGAAACCTTCTCCCGTGAACAACAAGCTGGTGATTACTCTCGCATCAAAACCAAGTGGCAACAGCAACTTGCAACTATTGGTGAGGAGCAAGGCCGTGACACCGGCGATTACAACGATTTCTGGGACGCTCGCAACTATCGTAAAAATGCTAACAATATTAAAGCTGACGTCATGATCGTCCACGGGCTCAATGATTGGAATGTGAAACCACGGCATGCGGAAAAGCTCTGGCGCGCAATCAGTCAACTGCCAATCAGTCGTAAACTTATCCTCCATCAAGGACCGCACATTTACATCAATAATTTCCGTTCACTAGACTATACCGATATGGTTAACCTCTGGCTATCTCATGAACTCTATGATTTAGATAACTATGCTGAAAAGATTTTACCTGACGTTTTAGTTCAAGATAATGTCAGTGCTGAAAACTGGCAGGCGTATCCAGATTGGGGTGCACCCGACAATCAAGTTGCCCATTATCATTTAACACCCAGTGGGCTGTCCACCGAATCGGCAAGCCAAACATCAGTCACGTTCAATGATCATTTAGAACAATCACTCTTCCAGCGATATGCCAAGGATAATGCACAGTGGCAACGAGATCTGGTCAAACAATCTTCACCACTTGATGGTCATCGACAGATTTTTCAGGCACCAGTTCAAACTGATGAGCTGGTTATTGATGGCTGTCCAACTTTGCACCTCAATGTTTCATCTGACCAATCGGTTGGGCTGATCAGCGCGGAATTAGTTGATCTGGGTGAGTTTAAACGACTAAACCCACTACCGACAACGTTGGCAAGACAGGCCATGGCGGTGGGATATCATTTCCGTAAAGAGGATTTGCGTGAATATGAGCTCGCCAAAAAAGAGAGCCCCTATCAGCTGATTTCAAAAGCGCACATGAACCTACAAAACCGGAAGACTTTAACCCACGTTGAAACGATTACGCCAGGCAAAGTTTATCCAATTTCGCTGGAACTGCAACCCACGCATTATCGGCTTACAGCTGGGCATCAATTAGGCCTGATTGTTTACGCTACCGACTTTGGGATGACTGTCCGTGGTAATCAAAATATCACCTACACATTATCGCTTGCTAATAGCTGGTTAGAACTTCCTCGCCTATAGATTTGTGATATTATGGTAATTAACTTCAATTTGAAACGAGGTAATTCACATGAAACAAGGCACCACGATTATTACTCTAGATAACGGCTACCATCTGTGGACCAATACGCAGGGTGAAGGCGACATTCATCTGTTAGCATTGCACGGTGGCCCTGGTGGCAACCATGAATATTGGGAAGATACCGCACAACAACTGAAAAAGCAGGGCCTGAATGTGCAGGTTCACATGTACGACCAATTAGGTTCGTGGTACTCTGATCAACCCGACTACAGTGATCCCAAGATTGCTGAAAAATATCTCACCTATGACTATTTCTTGAATGAAGTTGAAGAAGTCCGCCAGAAGCTAGGCTTAGACAACTTCTACTTGATTGGTCAATCATGGGGTGGTGCATTAGTCCAAATGTACGCTGCTAAATACGGTCAGCACTTGAAGGGTGCCATCATTTCATCAATGGTCGATAACATTGATGAATACGTGACTCACATTAACCAAGTTCGTGAAGAAGCCCTACCAGCAGACGCTGTGGCCTACATGAAGAAGCAGGAAGCTGCTAATAACTACGACGATCCGCAATACCAAAAGTACGTGGATGTCTTAAACGATGGTTACGTTGACCGCAAGAAGCCAGCTGCTATCTCTCACTTGATTCCAACCATGTCACGCCCAGTTTACGGAGCATTCCAAGGTGATAACGAATTTGTCATCACCGGCAAATTAAAAGAATGGATGTTTGAATCACACCTCAAGGACATTCAAGTTCCTACTTTACTGACCTTTGGTGAACATGAGACCATGCCAATTTCAACAGCCAAACGGATGGCAACCGAAATTCCACATGCTCGCTTGGTTACCACGCCAGAAGGTGGCCACCATCACATGATCGATAATGCGCCAGTTTACTACGATCATCTTGCAACCTTCATGCGAGACGTCGAAAATAATAATTTTAACGACTAATAAGCGTCTTAAACCAATCAAAAAGGTTTCGAACTCAACTGAGCTCGAAACCTTTTTTGTAGTGTCTAGTCAATGACAACTTTAGTTCCATAAGTGACGTTGTTGTAAAACCATCTGGCATCGGGGACTGCTAATCTCACACAACCATGAGAGTGCGCGGTCCGCCCAAGCATATCGGCTTCCTTGACATTAAACTTACCATACTGGTCGGTAGGGACACTGTGGAATAGATAAATACCATGATCTTTGAATGATACCCAATCCTTGGCACCCTCTTTAGACTCTGCATTGTAGAAAAATTTACCGTGTTCAGCTTGAATATGGAAAGTCCCCTTTGGCGTTGAATCATCCACACCAGTTGAAGCATACATGGTGTAAACGGTGTGCTTACCATCCATGATGAACACCCGTTGCTGCTTCACGGAAACATGGATCCACGGATTCTTCAACTGCTGCCACTTAGGATACGGCTTGTTTTCAGAAGATTTCCGCCAGTTAATATGAGTTGGTGTCACCTTTTTAGTAGTGACTGCTTTTTTGGTCGTTTGAGTTGCTGCCTGATCACCCTCACTGGGTGTCATTAAATGGTTTGCCGTAACGCCTAATAAGGCAATGGCAACAATCAGCGCAATTATTTGCAATACCCGCTTCATAATCTCTCTCCAAACATGTCTTAGTAGTTATAATTGTAGCATGCAAATATTTCAAGGAGATAACATTTAGCTAAACTAACAACTTTTTACTGATTCTTAAGACTTAGTTTTTCAACGTTCAGCACTTTATCTGCTAATCCCTCGTAGAAACTTACCTCATGGCTGACAACGATTGCGTTACCGGGGAACTTGTTGATGGCGTCCTTCAAAGCTTCCTTGGTTTCTTCATCCAGATGGTTCGTCGGTTCATCTAAAATCAAGAAGTTGCTTGGTTCAAATTCCATCATCGCTAATTTAACTTTTGTCTGTTCACCACCAGAGAGTTGACCGATGGGCTTCATAGCGTTGGCAGCATCCAGCCCACACTTTGCCAGCTTAGTTCGAATCGCCTTTTGAGGCAGCTTTTCATACTTTGCTTGAATAATTTTAAGCGGCGTTTCCTGGTCATTTTCCCATTCCAAGTCTTGGCTGAAATAGCTGACCTTGGCGGAAGGTGAAAACTGAGCTGAACCACCCTTTGAATCAATTAAACCTAAAATGGTTTTAATTAGAGTCGACTTCCCCACTCCGTTGAAGCCTTCAAAACCAACTTTTTCACCAGTATTTACTGAGAATGTAACTGGTTTTAGCAATGGCCGGTTATAGCCAACGGACAGGTGATCAACTACCAGTGCATTCTGCGAGCCAGTGTCTTCATATGGAAAGTTAAAGGTCGCCTGAATATTACTCGAAGGTGGATCCACCAAGTCCATATGCGACAGCTGTTTCTCCCGGGACTTCGCCTGTTTTGAGCGGGTCCCTGCCTTGAATTTAGCGATGAATTTTTCGGTTTTCTCAATCTTAAGTTGTTGCTTTTCGTATTCTTTACGCTGGGCTTCTTCTCGTTCCGCCCGTTGGCGCATGGCAGATTTAAAACTACCACGGTACTTAGTGATCTTGCCGAAAGCCACATTAATAATACAGTTAGTGACCTGTTCGAGAAAATCATAATCATGAGAAATGATCATGGCAGCACCGTCGAAACCGTTCAAATACTCCACCAGCCAGGCAATGTGGGCCACGTCTAAGTAGTTAGTCGGTTCATCCAGTAGAATAACGTCTGGATTTTGCAGTAATAACTTAGCTAAAATAATCTTAGACCGTTGACCACCAGACATCTGGGCAACTTCATGATCGCGGCCAATATCGTCAAGCCCAAGTCCTGTAATGATCCGTTCTATTTCAGTTTCAATATCATAAAAATTGCTGGCTTCCAGCTCCTCTTGGATTCGGCCAGCTCGTTCCAATAACTTATCGTCCGTAGTTTCCGCATAATCGGTATACAGTTGCGCCATGCGGTCATTTTTATCGTATAAATCTTGGAATGCCGTATGCAAAAAGTCAATTAGCGTCATGCCTTCTGGAATATCGGCATATTGATCCAGGTAACCCACGTGAACACCACGCTGCCACTTAACGGAACCGGACAGTGGTAATTCGTCTCCAGTCAGCACCTTGATCAGCGTCGATTTACCAACCCCGTTTTGGCCGACGATCCCCATGTGTTCACCCTTATTTAGTTGAAAACTGGCATCATCGTATAGTTGTTTATCAGCGAAAGCCATGCTCAGGTCTTCAACTTCTAGTAAAGCCATTTAATCATTTACCTCCTTTAATTGTGTGCAGAGGTAGGCTTTTAAAGCATATCTAAGGGGCTTTCAGCAAACTACCAAACTGGTAACCTGTCAAAAGTCCCTTAGCTGTAACTTTCAGCTTGCCGGAACACCATCATTTAAACTGCCTTTAAAGGCTAAATTTAAGTTCATTTTCATTTTTTTACAACACTTCACCCTATCACGAAACCTTTTCAATAGCAAGAAATGAAGCCATAAATCCGCATTATATCGGCGTTCTTTACACATAGCACCAAATTTGTTTGATTTCGGCTGCACAGTTCGCTTAGACAGCAATCGGCTATTTCTCTGCTGTGGTATAATAATTGCCATGAAATAATCAAGCAAAGGATGACAAGATTGAATATAAAAGATATTGATAGCCTGACGTTAACAGTCAGTGATATCAATCACGCCGTACGTTTTTATCACGAAGTATTTGACTTACCAATCATTAAGAACAGCGATCAGCCGGCGCTCTGGCTTGGCCATCACCGCTTAGAATTCCGGACAATCGGTGACAACGATGCGATCACTGCTCACGTTGTGACACCGGGTAGTGCCGAATTAGCACTGGAAACACACGACCCGTTGGAGAATACACTGTCACATCTAACCAACTACGCGGTTGAAATTGCTGATGGCCCGGTGCCTTACGAAGGCGCTAAGGGCTCGGCAACCGCCTTATGGGTCCGCGATCCGGATCAGAATCTCATCAAAATTATTACGTATTAGTCAATTAGGATCGAGGTGCCGAAAGTATGTCCTATATTAAACGTCAAGGTCTCCGTATCGGCGCCTTTGTTTTATTACTCGCCGTGTACCTTTCAGATTCTATTCTATTGGAACTTGCAACTAAGTATGCCAATAAAAATGCAGCACTAACTGACAAGTACGTTGGTGCGATGCTGATCATGGCTGCTAGTGTGTTAGTGCTTTATACCTGGCTATATCATCGACAACTTAAGCAATATAACCCACGTCATTTCGGTCACCAAGCTTTTAACTGGCACCGGATCACCCAACTGCTGCTTGCTTTTATTCTCATGTTGGCAGTTCAAATCGCTTGGTCACAACTGATTACACACCATCTATTGCCCATGCCTAGCAATCAGTCAGCGCTGGATGGTGAAATACAGCAACTTCCCCTTTGGAACACCGTCTACGGGGTATTGTTTGCGCCAGTTTTTGAAGAATACTTGTTCCGCGGATTATTTTTCAACTTTTTCTTTTCAAAAAATTCGCTTTGGAGCAACCTGATTGGCGTTTTTGTCAGTGGTCTCATTTTTGGTTACCTGCACACAATGGCATTTTCTGTCACTACCCTCTTTTATGCATCATTAGGGTGGGTGCTTGCAGGTACCTACCTCTACTTCAAAGATATTCGCTATAGTATCACGTTACATTTTCTCAATAATCTGTGGGCTGTAGTGTGACACCCAAAAAAATGCATCTTCTTGTTTCTATATTACAAAGCATGGTGTATAATATAGTCACGATAACTACTAATGTAGTTCATCAAGCGCGGAAGGACCCAATCTCGTTTTCGAGATTGGGTCCTTTTGTTTCACATTGATTTACATGCCAGTCGATACCAATGAAACCAAGTGACACTTGCGTAACTTATCACTGGTCTTTATAATAGTAGATATTCTAGTTCGGAGGAATTCAAATGACGAAGGTTGCTAAGCAATTTAATCCCTGGCAGTTCCGGTAAGCAGGCCGCTCTTTTGATGCGGTTTGAACAACATGTTCAATACACGTGTCTTGCCGGTTACTTTGTCATATGAGTGACGCTGCATGACTAACCTTGCACGTCGCCCATCCTAGACGACTTCTGTGAGGAGTCGCCTTTTTTATTGCATTAATTCTATTTTAGATTGGGGAATCGAATCATGAAGCGACTATATGCGTTAATCGCTATTATTGTAGTTTTTCTAGGCTTTGCATACGTTGGTGAAGGTGGCATTGGCAAACCTGCTCAGGTTGCCAAACCAACGGTGGGTATCTTGCAACTGATGTCACACCCTGCGTTAGATGCCATCCACCACGGCATTATTCATGGTCTGGAGGAAGAAGGCTATCACCCAGGGAAAAACATTAAAATTGATTTTCAAAACGCTCAAAATGATCAAAGTAATTTAATGACCATGAGCAACCGGTTTGTTAACGAAGACGCCAACGCAACGATTGGGATTGCCACACCGTCTGCTCAAGCGTTAGCTAATGCCACTTCCAAGATTCCAATCGTTTTAGGCGCCGTTACTGATCCTCAAGGCGCCGGGTTGGTTAAGAATAACGAACGTCCTGGACACAATATCACCGGTGTTTCTGACCAAGCGCCTTTAAAAGAACAGCTCGGTTTGATCAAACAAGTGATGCCAAGGATGAAAACACTGGGCATTTTCTACACGTCTAGTGACGACTCCGCTGCTGCTCAATACAAGCAATTCAAGCAACTCTGCAAGGAAGAACACATCACCTTAAAGGCTTATTCAATTTCTAACACGAATGATGTGGATCAAGTTTCCCAGCAAATGGTTCAAAACGTGGACGCAGTGTATGTGCCAACTGATAACACGGTGGCTTCAGCAATGCAAACACTAGTCAAAAACGCCAACAGTGCTAAAGTTCCCGTGTTTCCAGCCGTTGATACTATGGTTAAAAGTGGCGGTTTAGCAACCTACAGTATTAACCAATACAAACTAGGTGTGCTGACTGGTAAGATGACCGCTGATATCTTAAAGGGTAAGAAGCCGGCAACTACTCCCGTAAAATTCATTCGGCATGGCGATTTAATTTTAAACATGAAAGAAGCTAAAAAGCTTGGGATTACCTTCCCTAGCGCGCTAGTCAAACAAGCACAAAAGAAAGGGGAAATCATCAAATGACATTTGGATTAGGCGTTTCCGCCATTGGTCAAGGCCTGCTATGGGCCACACTTGGCTTGGGATTATTCCTGACCTTTAGAATCTTAGACTTCCCCGACATGACGGTTGAAGGCACTTTTCCGATGGGTGCAGCAGCTTGTGTGGCTGCAATCAACAATGGCATTAGTCCCATTTGGGCAACGCTGATTGCGATTGGCGTCGGCATGCTCTGTGGTTTGGCAACTGGCTTGTTATACACCAAAGGTCGCATTCCAATTCTGCTGGCCGGAATCTTAGTAATGACGGCTGCTTACTCGGTTAACCTGAGAATTATGCACGGTCGCTCCAATTTAACCTTGCTAGACAAACCATCATTGTTGAAACTGCCCATTTTTGCACACACACCAATGTATTTCGACAGTGTTTTCCTCGGTTTTACCGTCATCGTGTTACTCACGTTAGTGCTGATTTACTTCCTGCAAACGGATCTTGGTCAAGCCTTCATCGCGACTGGTGACAACGAAAAAATGGCCCGATCGCTAGGAATTAAAACTGATAACATGAAAATTATGGGTTTGATGGTCTCTAATGGTGTCATTGGCTTGGGCGGTGCCCTGGTTGCTCAAAATGACGGTTATGCCGACGTCAACATGGGAATTGGTGTCATCGTCATCGCACTGGCTTCCATCATTATTGGTGAAGTTGCCTTTGGTGAACTAACCATGAACCAGCGTCTGGTGGCTGTCACTCTGGGATCGATTCTCTACCGTTTCGTCCTGTTAGTCGTACTGAAATTAGGCTTCAATACCAACGACTTGAAGCTATTCTCATCGGTTGTCCTGGCCCTTTGCATGATGGTGCCGGTCTTCCGGGACATGTTCAATTTAAAACGCGTTTGGAAACGGGGGATCTCAACTCATGACTAAACCAATTCTAGAATTAAAGCACGTTGTTACCAAGGTTAGTCGGAATACGCCCGAAGAACTCACCTTGCTGAAGGACTTGAATTTAACCATCAACGAAGGTGACTTCATTACGATTTTGGGTTCCAACGGTGCTGGTAAATCAACCCTCTTCAACACCATTGCGGGTAATTTAACCATCGATTCTGGCGATATCTTGCTACGGGGAGAATCGATTGCTAACGAATCCGAGGAACGGCGAACCCGCTTCTTGAGTCGCGTTTTCCAAGACCCGAAGCTAGGAACGGCGCCGCGAATGACCGTGGCAGAAAACCTGTTATTAGCGAATAAACGTGGTGAGCATCGGCGGTTAACGCCCCGTCATCTTAAACAGCACATGGCTGAATTCAAACAAATGACCAGTGGTATGGGTAACGGCTTAGACGAACGGTTAACCACACCAACTGGTAGTCTTTCTGGCGGTCAAAGACAGGCGCTAAGTTTCTTGATGGCTACTTTGAAAAAGCCTGACATTTTACTGCTAGATGAACATACTGCCGCTCTGGATCCTAAAACGTCACAAGAGTTGATGAACGCAACTAATGAACGGATCACGGCGCAACACCTCACTTGTTTGATGATTACCCATCACTTGGATGATGCACTTAAGTATGGGAATCGCCTAGTGGTGATTGGTGATGGTAAGATTACCTACGATGTATCCGGCGAAGACAAGCAAAAGTTAACTCAGGAAAAACTGTATAGTTTCTTCTCAGACTTACAAGAATAAACCTAATAACAAAAACAGCGCTTCAGCATACCCGGGAATGGGTATCCTGAAGCGCTATTTTGTTGCTGGAACACGTATTCTCATACACTCATCAATGTTGTGGCTGTTTCAATGCAATTTTAGCAAAGGCCTGAGCAAAATCTGCCTTCAAGTCATCAACATCTTCAACCCCGACGGATAAACGTAATAAGCCATCAGAGATACCACAAGCATGCCGCTCCTCAGCTGACATCTCGGCATGAGACATCTTTGGCGGATACGACAGAATCGTTTCCACTGCACCAAGTGACACCGAGAACACTGGTATCTTGATGTTCTTAACCAACTGGCGAACATTATCTTCTGACCCGACGTCAAAAGATAATACCGCCCCGCCAGAGGTGGCCTGGCTAAACTGAACATCATGGCCGGCAAAGCTAGTTAACCCAGGATAATTGACCTTCGTCACAATCGATTGCTTTTGGAACCATTGTGCCAAAGATAATGCCCCAGCTGCTTCAGCTTTTACCCGAACACTCAACGTTTTAATACCCCTCAGCAACAACCAGCAGTCACTAATACCAAGCGTGGCCCCCATGGCATTTTGGATAAAGTAGATTGCATCACCCAATTTTTTGGTTTTCGTCACAATCAAACCAGCTAAAATATCAGAATGGCCAGCTAAAAACTTAGTCCCACTATGTAAAACCAAATCAACACCCAGATCCAATGGCTTTTGGAAAATTGGGGTCATAAAAGTATTATCAGCAAATACTAAGGCATCGTGCGCATGTGCCGTGGAAACGACTTGCTTAATATCCGTCACCTTCAGCGTTGGGTTAGAAGGCGTTTCGATGTACACCACCTTAGTGTTCGGTTTAAACGCCGCCTCAAGAGCAGCCTTATCATCACAATCAACAAACGTATAATCAATGCCATAATTGGGCAGGATCTGTGTGACTAACCGAAACGTGCCACCGTAAACGTCCTTGGTGACAATCACGTGGTCACCTTGATGCAAAGTAAGAAAAGCTGTGGAAATCGCCGCCATACCCGTTGCAAATGCAAAACCACGTGTGCCATGTTCTAGTGCTGCAATGCTATCTTCTAGCACATCTCGAGTAGGGTTCCCGCTTCTGGTGTAGTCATATTTTCCAAAATGATCTAAATCTGGTTGAGCAAACGTCGACGATAACTGAATCGGCGTGTTCAAGGCTCCCGTTTCTGGGTCCGATTTAGTTGTGGTTTTAATTACCTGAGTTGCATCATCAAACTTTGAAACCGTCATATCATTTTCCTCCCTATTTTGCTGCCTTAGTTAGCTGGATGTTAGTTAAATTGATGAATCATGCCCGTCTGATTCCATATGAAATTAAAAAAACCTTCGCCCACATAAATCTGGGCGAAGGTTTTCGCGTTACCACCTGAAATTCACTTAAATCTCACGATTCAAGCCTTAATAAGTACAACAATTTCATTGTTATACTCTGCAAGATATCGATTGCTAACGAAGTGGGTAGCAGATTGTCTACCCCCACTTAAGTTCGGAGATCATCTTCAGTTGTTCCATTTGACTGCTTCGCAGCTACCGCAGTTCTCTTAACAAACTTGCACAACCTACTCTTCTCGTCATTACTTAATATGAGATTATTTCTAATTTAACTCTCATTTAAGAGCCTGTCAAGCCGAGAAAATCAACATTGTAAAACTACTATCTCTCATAATTGGTAAAATCGTACTGACGGAATCTGATGACGAGATTTCTAAAGCACCTGACCTAAAGTTGCTCATACAGTTTAATCAACCCCTGAGTGCCATCATCGCCTAAGCCCTTTTCATCAACCATCGTTTCGTATAGTTGCTTAGCAAGCTTAGTGGCTGGCAGGTCTAACTTCATTTTTTCAGCTTCATCCAGAGCAATTCGCAGATCCTTCAGGAAGTGTTTTGCGAAGAAACCTGGCGTGTAATCACCCTTTAGAATCCGGGGAGCGTAGTTATCCATGCTCCAGTTATCAGCGCCACCACTGCTTAGAGTGGCTAAAACATCCGTCATATTCAATCCGGCGTGCTGGGCGTAAACCATCATTTCCACAGTTCCCGTCATGGTACCGGCAATCATGATTTGATTAGCCATCTTGGTATGCTGACCCTTACCTGCTGACCCGAATAAATGCACCTTCTGGCCAACTTCTTCGAACAAAGGTTCAATTTTGTCGTAGGTCGCTTTGTCGCCACCAACCATAACGGTCAAAGTGGCATTTCTGGCCCCCACGTCACCACCGGAAACCGGTGCATCCAACGCATGTGCACCGAGTTCTTCAGCTTTAACGGCAATCTTTTCCGCCAAAGTCGGTGTGCTCGTCGTCATATCAACAACGGTTTTACCAGCTGTTAGCGTACTAAAGACGCCCTGATCGCCAAAATAGATTGACTCCACATCAGTAGGGTAACCAACCATCGAAAAAATCACGTCTGCTTGCTCGGCAACTTTGGCTGGTGTGTCTAACCAAGTTGCGCCCTTCTCAACTAACGCATCCGTCTTTGATTTCGTTCTGTTATAAACGACCAGTTCATTACCGGCATCTAACAAGTGTGCCGCAATGGCCCCACCCATGACGCCAGTTCCGATAAATCCTAATTTCATGGTTCAGCCCCCTTAATTGGTTGCTAATTTTTTGTCTAAATACTTGGCTAACTTATCTTTAGGATATACGCCGGTCACTTTTTCAATGGCCTTCCCATTCCGGAAAAAAACGAGACTGGGGATACTCATGACCTTATAATTCATCGCCAAATCCTGATTGTGTTCAACGTTCAATTTACCAAACTTGATGCGATCACCATAGGTTGACTCCAGTTGCTCTAAAACGGGATCCATCATTTTACAGGGTGCACACCAGCTAGCCCAAAAATCCACGAGAACTAGCCCTTCAGCCGTCTCTTCGGTTAAATTATCCTTCGTTATCGTGACCGCCATCTGCCGCCCGCCTCCTTTTTCGAATGACATGGATCAGTAAAGTAATCACTACTGCGGCCAGCACAATCACACCAAAGGCTGCCGCTGGGATTTCAATATCGATCATTGGAATACTGATAAATAGTTTAATCGCAATTAGGGCAATCAATCCATAAGCCATTGGTTCCAGTTCAGGAATAATGCGCATCAACCTCATAATCAGCTCAGCAACACCACGCATGGCAAGAATACCAATCATCCCACCAATTAAAACAATCACTGGGTTAGGAGAAATGGCTAAGGAAGCCAAAACGGAGTCAATCGAGAACACGATATCCATTAATTCAATTTGGATAACAACAGACCAGAACAATGAGATATGGCGTTTCTTATCGGAAACCAACTTCCGAGTGTGCTTAACCCGAGACTTAGAGAAATACTGAATGGTTAGGAACAGCAAATAGCCCGCTCCCAAAACCTTGATCTCCCAAAAATTAATCAGGTAAACACCGATTCCAATAATCAGAAAACGGAAAATATAGGCGCCCCAAATACCGTAAAACAATGACTTTTCGCGGAGCTCCTTGGTTGGCAGAGACTGTGTCTGCGCTGCTAGTACCACGGCGTTATCTACTGAAAGCAAGCATTCGATCAGCACCAGTGAAAAAATGACCAGCCAATCACTCCCAGAGCTGATGACCGTTTCCCAATTATGCAAATCAAAGAATGGACCGTAAAGTTTTCCGATTAAATCGAACAATCTTAAACATCTCTCCTCTCGTATCTCTTAATAGTCGTATCATACCGAAACCAGGGAGTGGCATCAAGTAGGATGTTTCTTCATCTACTAGTAACCATCAAACCGATTTAAGCTATAAGTGTTAATGACATTGATGAGCTTCTTCGCGTAAGTTGGATCCGTGGCATAACCATTTTGCTGTAACAACTTGGCAGCCGTTCGGTAATTTGTCACGTGAGCTGGCAAAAATTGCTGGGCGACCACGGCATCATGGTCTAAAATTGATGCCTCTAAGTTAGGATAAACACGGAAATTCGCGTTAATTCGCTCCTCTTTACCATTGATATATTCAGTGGTTGGAAATGATTTCGTGCGTCCGTTATAACTCCCCTTGATTCCAAACGGGTTGTTGGCCTGTTGGTACAACTGGGAGTGCCCCCAATTCGACTCGATGATTGCTTGAGCAACCACGATACTCGGGAGTACCTGGTGGTTATCTTTATAGACGTTAATCGCTGGTTTTGCCACCGAGTCAATAAACTTTCGCTGCTGCCGCTGTTCGGGAGTTTCCGAGTTGGTGGGCTTGTTAGCTTGCTCCTGTCGGCTTTCAATGTTGTTCATGACATAGCGGACGCCTAGCCCGCCACCAATGACAAAGAGTGCCAACAAGAAAATCAGTGTTGCCACTCCCTGCGAATTATTCTTTTTGCTACGGCGTTTTTTCTTGGCCAAAAACTGTGTCTCCATTCCTTCAAATTATTCTTGTCTTTAAAGTTAGTTTAACATGGCGTCGGCTTTACCAAGAATTAATAATTCATTAATTTAAACTGACAGTCTGTAATTGATCAGGAATGCCATAGAATTCAGGCTTGGTTCGTTCCAGCATTGCTGGCGTTAACTGCAGCTTCACGAGTCCTAATCGATTATAAGATTCAAAATAATAGGATAACGATTCGGTTACTGTTGAAGCACGGTAAACTGAATAATTTTGCTGATACGCGGTACTTTTTGGCACACTCACACCATTTAAAAGGTGCCACATGCTGACAATTCCTGAATTTTCATCAGCAGGTTGATCGGTTCGTTCTTTGTAGTACGCTGCTCGAATGAAGCGTGAACCTGGCGTATACGAACCAGCAGGAATCTTCTTTCCAGAGAAGCTACCCGTCGTCACCCGCGGTGTATTTAACGGCACTGATCCAGCTTCAAATTCCGGCGTAAAGGTCATATAATCTTCCAACTGTTTAAGCTGCCGTTTAAAGTCATAGGCGTTGGTGAGAATACCAAGCGGGTTTTCGTATATCTTAAGTGGCTTTTCTGAAGTTTCAATTGCCACGATTCGACCCGACGCATCTGAAGCCACAAAGTGCAGCTCTGGGTAGCCATAGGGCTTGAACGCCCCTTCACCACTCATCAATTGAATCTCATTCATATGTTCCTCAATTTCGACAATTGACTTGAAGTGCCCTAACAAGTACAACGGCAATTCAAATGGGGCAAGTGAATGTTTATTGAGATCCGGCTGGTGATCAAAAATTGCCCCATTGGCAAAGGTTAATTTTTGAACACTCAATCCAAATTCGTTAATCCCATCAGAGATATCGATTTCCTTATCGTGGGCACCGCCACTGCCAATAATAGCGTAAGAGTTTTGATACGCCTGATTATCATACACCGACCGCCAATGGTATTGACGAGGAACAAAAACTGGTCTAGCACCTAACGCATGCCAATCCATCGTTCGACCCAAAACGTGAGTCCCATCCAGTGAGATTTGATAGATACTCGTACACATGTTGTCACCGCTCCCTTGTTTGGCTTAGATGCTGTAACGTATTTTCAAACTGCTGATCAATTCGTTTCTGGCTTGCTTCTGATATCTGGGTTGCTGGTTGCCCTTTTCTAAGAATGGGTTCCGCCACCTTCAAGTAAGTAAATAAAACTTGGCTGACATCTAAATGATAAACGGCAGCTAATCGTTTCGCAATTGAAAACCGATTATTAGTATTCAATCCAGCATATGGACTTTGATACTGCTTTGACATGGTCTCTTCCACCCTTCATTTCAAGAAAGTTCATTATAAGCAATTTTTTACCTGAATAATAGTAATTTGAATTGAAATCAATTAATCGCGGACAACCGAGGTAAAAGCTTTATTTTATTTCATTTGAAAATTGAAATACAAACTCTTATCGGCTATGTTAATATAGTAGTTATATATATGCGCCTTGAAGGGCGACATTTTAAGGGAGATATTATTCAATGAAAGAGCGGATACGTCAGTTACACAGTCATCGAATCTTCTCATTGCTGTTTTGGCTCATCGCAATTTTTGCTGCCATCGTGATGATGCCTAACACCTCTGACATGATTCAATCTAAGGGACAGCCTCAGTTAGCTAATGATAGCCAGCCGATGGTCGCCCGGAGTATGCAAAGCACATGGGGTAGGAACATTTCCGGTACGTCTCAGGTTACAGTAGTTTTCAGTAATCCTAACGGAAAGTTGACCACCACCCAACAGTCTAATATTGATAAAACCGTTCAACGTTTGACTGAAAAACAAAAAACTTATGGCATCCAGTCTATTCAAACTATGACCACGAATCCGACTGCCAAAAGCCAATTTTATTCCAAAGACGGTTCTACCGAAACCATCCAATTGGCACTCGCTCAAAATCAAGGCGATTCAAGAGTACTTGCGAAGCAGCTCCGAAGCCAAATTCGAACAGCCGGTTTATCAACTTACTTAACTAGTCCGGAATTAGTGAACGATGCCGCTAATGAAAACATCAGTCACGTGACAACTTTTGCCGCTATTCTTGGCTTTATTTTAAGCCTGTTAATCATTGGTGTGATCTTCAAATCACTGATTGCACCTCTAATCTCCACATTATCCATGCTGATGATGTACGCAGTTTCCCTAAGCTTAGTTAACAACTTAGCTAGTCATACCAGTTTTCCGTACTCAGAATACCTGCCATTATTAACATTGTTATTGACATTAATTCTTGGAACACTGGGCTTTTACTACCTATTTAACGCATTTAAAGAAAACGCAGCAGCCGGCCAAGACCCGGCAGAAGCGACAACTCATAGTGTGCATGCCATTCGCAACTTTCTACTGATTCTTGGTTGCACGTTAACGATTCTCTTTGCCAGTTTTTACGCCTTTAGTTTTTCAACGATTCGGGCAATGTCTAGCCTAGCAATCGTTACGATTGTCACCATTATCGGACTGTACACCATTGCACCGATCTTCATGCAGTTACTTGGCGAACGATTCTTCTGGCCAGCCGCTGATCTACCCACCCGACCACACCGTTTCTGGAACTGGATGGCAAGCTTCGGCCTCTGGCAACCATTCGTTGCAATCATCGCAGTCTTGTACGTTGTCGGTCCCTTTGCCATTTTATACCGGGACAATTTGAATTTCTCGGCGGCTAAAACGGTCGCACCTAACAACGAAGCAATTTCTGGTATGCGCGTGCTTAACGCCCACTTTGGTGAAGGAAAAGCTACCCCAGTTACCATTTATGTCCGTAGTAAGGATCGGGTGGATAACGAAAAAGCGCTGCTTCAACTCGATAATTTAACTACCAAATTAAAGTCAATGCCCGGCGTTGCTGGGGTCACATCATTGACTCAGCCTAACGGTCAGCCAATGAACCAGTACTACGTTAATACTCAGCTCAACCAGATGAACACCTCACTTCGGGGTGCCACTGATCAACTTTCAACATTACAATCTGATCTCAAGTCTAACCGCTCGGATCTCAGCCAGGTTAAACTCAGCGAATCTGCTGACAAGCTGGATAGTCTAGTTTCCAAAACCACCACTCTTGCTGACGATACAAGCACCGTTCGTTCACAAGTTTCACAGGTTGCGGGCAGAGCTAGCGTTTCTCAAAGCTCATCAGCTTCCAAACGAGTTAGAAATTATCAACGGTTACTCAACCTAGTCAGCAACCAGCTTCAGACCGTCGCTAGCAACATGCGGGTCCTCAACGATGAGGCTACTACAGCCGGCAATGATGGCCAAGCTGTTCAATCCAGCGTTTCAGATTATGCTTCCCAGGTTTCATCCGTTCAAAGCAGTCTAAAGAAAACAACAACTAGTCTAAACGGCTTGATTAAGTCGTATAACAGCATCTACAGTTATCTTTCTGCTTTACAAGCATCCGATGCCGCTAAGACTTATTACATTACTCCTGAGCAACTCACCAGTATGCAATTCCAGCAATCCTTGGCAAGCAACACGAGTCAGGATTACAAAACGACTCAGTTACAAATTTACCTGAAGAACTCTGCATCAAGCCATAACAACGCTGCAACAATCCAACAACTACAGTCTGAAGTCAAAACTCAGTTGCAAGGGACTGCTCTTAGCAACGCTAAAATTGCCTACACTGGTCAACCAGTTGTTCAAAATACGGTTGAACACGCCATTAAAACAAATGCTGGCTGGTTACTCTTAACCATTGGGATCATTACTTTCCTAATTATTGCGATTCTAAGTGGTTCAGTTCTCCAGCCAATTTACTGGTTGACCAGCTTGGCCTTAGCCGTTATGGGTGGCGTCCAGTTAGCTGAGCTCACGAGTCACTTTATGTCTGGTGATCCAACTTTCAACTGGCAAGTGCCGTTTATCGCATTTGTGCCATTGCTCATTATCAGTATGAGCCTACTGATTCAACTGGCAATTAGCTATCGCTTTAAAGAGGTTAGTTTGCTGGACTGGCTCCAGCCCGGTGTCAGTTCTCTAGGTCAAACACTTCGTTACCAGTTGTTTACGATGGTTATTATCTGTCTGGTCTTGTTTAGCGCTAATTTTGCGCCACTCACGCAGGCTGGATTGGTAATCTTGTTTGCAACTATCATCTTCGACATTATCTTGCCGATTATTGTCACATCCGTTGGCAAATTAACCGTGACGTTACCTACTATGCGTCCTCACTTAAAGCGCCACGCAAAATAAATAATTTAGTTAGTTATTAAAAGAACGACTAGAGCAGTCATCAAACTGTTCTAGTCGTTCTTTTTTGCGACTTAATTCGAATTGTCGTTCGCCGGCCGAACCTCATAGCTGGCTTCTCCATTCTCGTACAGACCGTAAAGAACCTGCGTTTTCGCTTTATCAAAGTAGCCCAAGTTCAAATACATCTTTCCTTCGACAACCTCTACACCATTAAACGCAACTTTAAAAAACTTGCGGGCTAGTAAAATTTCTTTTTCAATACTCCGCATTTTCTCCACGGCTGCCGGAAGTCGATACCCCTCATCCTGCAGTTTTTTAATGATACTAACTTGAAGAAACGTATGAAAGTCATAGACTCGCGCCTTGTTTTGATCATCACGTGTATTGGCTGAAATGTACTCACGCTGCTCCCAGTATCTAAGCTGACGCGAGGACACCCCAGTCATGCGACTCAGTTCACCAATGCGAAACACAAAGGTATCGGTGTTGACTAAATTAGGGATTTGATAATTCATCTCATAACCGCCTCTCAGATTTTGCACCCTTATTATTCCACATTCTTGACTAATGAGCAAAGTCAGTCGCTTGTACAACATGTCTTATAGGAAATGTTATTTTACAGGATTGTGAAATTATTACGTAAATTACAGTCTGAAACTGATTGTTTAACGTCATTGACACTGCTTTGTTACATGATTGAAATAAATAACACGTACACTAATTGTTGTACATAAAAACGGATAAGTTAGGGGTTTTAAGTTCAATGAAGAAATTAATCGTAAAAAGTATTATTGCGGTAGCAGCATTCTTTAGTTTCGCAGTTGCTGGTGCACAGGCTACTACAGCACAGGCTGCAAGCACGAACGCAACTTACAGCACCGTTTACAACACAGCTAAGCAAAATTTAGGTAAGCCATACGTTTGGGGCGCAACTGGTCCTTCCGCATTTGATTGCTCAGGCTTTACCAGTTACGTTTACAAAAAGGCTGCCAAGATTTCTATTCCACGGACAGCACAAGCACAATATAACGCTTATAAGCACGTTAGCGGTTCTAACGTTGAAAAGGGCGACTTAGTCTTCTTCGGTTACGGTACCGGCAGTATCAGCCACGTTGGCTTATACGTTGGTAACGGCAAGATGATTGATGCCCAAAACCGCGGCGTTGTGAAAGAAAAGGTCCACGCACCATGGTGGCACGTTGTTGGTTACGCACACGTTACCGATTTTAGCACCACTGCTTCACTAGACTAATACACACATATAACAAAGCCGTGATCGTCAAGTTGATGATCACGGCTTTTTAGATTCTTTAGAAACAATTTAAAGGTTCTTCACCATTTTAACGTGCTTGATCCCCACTTCTTCAAACGGTTCGCCAGTTTGCTCAAATCCTAAACGTTCGTACAATCCGATGGCTGTTGCTTGAGCGTTTAGCTCCAAGTGGCTCTTCGGGGGCATTTCGGCAATTACTCGCTGCAATAAGCCTATGGCATACCCATGATGCCGAAAAGCGTTCAGGGTGGCTACGCGTTGAATATGTACTGTCTGTCCTAGATGACGAATTCTTGCAGTAACAACCGGTTGATGCTCAACGTAACCAACATAATGCGTCACCTGATCATCTAAACCATCAAATTCTAACTTAGCTGAAATGCCCTGTTCCTTCACAAAAACCGCCTGGCGAATGTTGGCCGCATCGTGGTAAACCTGACTCTTCGTACCTGTTGCTGACTCAATTTTCATTACTCAACCCCCTCATCCACTTATTATACCCTATTAGTGCTGGGCGAATTCCACGGGATTTCCGGTTCTATATGCTATACTGGGGGCAATAATAATACGAAAGCAGGCGACAATCGTGCAAACTCATCACATTTCGCTCTTAACAAAAAACGCTAAACAAAATATTCGGTTTTACACCCATGTACTTGGTTTACGGCTAGTCAAAAATTCCGTCAACCAAGAAAATATTCATATTCGTCATTTATTCTACGGTGATTATTTAGGTACCCCGGGTTCAGTCATTACCTTCTTTGTCTTACCTCTACTGGGACATCGAACAGATGGCAATCACTTTATTAACGGGATCCGGTTAGCAATTCCAACTGGTAGTCAAGCATTCTGGCAGGAACGCTTAGCCAGTACGGGCATTACAGTAACTAAGACGAGCGACGGTCTTTCATTTGACGACCCCGATCAGATTCCCATCACCATGGTAGAAACTGACAACCAGCTCACTGAATGGCAAGTTGTTCCCAATAATGGCATCGACGCCAAATACCAAATCAGCCGCTTCTTAGGCACTGAACTACACGTACCAGACGTCAGTGCGTCACAGAACTTTTTTGAAAAATTACTCAATCTAACGGTCACTGATAATACGGTCGAACTTGACGGTGCTGAACAAATTAAGCTAGTGCAAACTACCGATTTCAGTCAAATCACTCGGTTCGGTCGAGGCTCAATCGACCACGTTGCTTTAAGGGTAGCTGACGAAGCTGAACTGTTACGCTACTATCAACTTGCTGAAGAACAGGGCTGGGACATTGAAATGTACCGCGATCGCGGCTGGTTTAAGAGTCTTTACATTCGTGAACCCGGCGATAATCGAATTGAACTTGCTACCCCTACCCCAGGATTCAGCCTCGATGAGTCAATTTTAACAATGGGTAACAGTCTCGGTTTACCACCAAAGTTTGAATCATTGCGGTCAACTATTATGGATTACTACGCTAAGCAAGGCATCGATTTTAGCGATGATGGCGATCTTAGTGCACAGGGTGATTAGGTGATTTGATTTAGCTTAATCGGGCTTCTCCAAGCAAAGAGCCGCACATAAGGGCGTCTCCGTCTGAGTTCCTAAGTTCATGGAATTCCGTCGGGGACGCCCTTGTGCTTCGGTCTTTAACCGCTTGGTTGCGCACCTTGGTTTAATCAGGCTTCTCCAAGCAAAGACCTGCTCACAACACAAGCCCACCAAAATTCCCAAGTTCGGGGAATTCCGGTGGCCTTATCT
>NZ_JAAXLJ010000017.1 GCF_012641075.1 Secundilactobacillus angelensis
CCGTCGCTTTGGCGACATTGCTGAAACGTGTTACATCAGGCAGAGACTTGCATCTAAGGGCTAAGCAACACAAATCCAAGCCCGGGATTTCCGTTTCTTAGCCCTTAGACTCCAGTCTCTAAACGCCTGGTTCCACACTCTCCTCAAAAAAAGCCCCCCCAGTTTTTCACTGAAGAGACTTTTCCAGTAACAGGGTGCCTGGCTAGCACTGAGAAAATCAATTTCTTAATTTTCACTTACCCGTCATTCAGATACGATTACTGGCTCAGTTTACACTGAGCGCTCAAAGCGCATTGTAGCGCCATCCATGGCAAATCTGTCAAGTTTAGCGACTAGCGACGTTTATCAAACTACATTCAAAGACAAACTTCAAAAGTATTTCCAGTATTAGCCAGTCATATCCTGTCACTATAGTAAGAATAACATTATCAAAGGCTTATGGAAACCTATTCAACCTGCTTTTGTGTGAATTTCGCCAGGGCTCCGTAAAGCACCATGCTCAGTATAATCACTACAAAAGTTGCGCCAATCGTGTTTGCAATGATTGAAACGTGCTTTAATCCGATGTAACAGGCAACCGACACAACCCAAACCAGAATGGCAATCCAGTTGACACCGCCTTGATACCAATACTGGCCATGAACCTTCGAAAAATCATCGATCTGATATTGCTGACGACGCAACCAGAAGTAGTCAACTAAGAATATGCCAATCTCTGGGCCAAGCACCATACCGATACCGTCCAAGAAGGCAGTGAAAATGGTCAGAAACGATGCCACAAAAATGGGTAGAAACGTTACCGCAGTGGCAACCAGCGTCACAACCCACAAGCTCACCCTTAAGCTCAACCGACGTGTCATGTTGGTCAGTGCTGAGCCTGCCGACATGAGATTCACGGCATTGGCTGTGGTACTGGTCAAAATAATGACGATCATGGCTAAGAAACCCAGCCCTAACTTGCTGGCAATGGTACTGGGGTCCGAATTGTTCGGGTCAAAATGATTCAGTGTAATGGCAGTCCCAATGGTGGCAATCAGGCCAATAAAGGCAAACCAGAACAGCCCCAAATTGGCTCCGAGGAAGGAAGCCTGCGTAGCGTTTTTCTTCACTCCAGTAAACCGAGAGAAATCACTAGCGGCAGTCACCCATGCCAAGTTAAAGGCAGCTAACACATCAATCGCTGCGCCGGGTGTCATTTTCAAATGATGCGGTGGCTGCCAGTTCAAAATCTGATGAAAGGAAACCGTCTTGAAAACCACGATGGACTCCCAGATAACGAAGATGAATACCAACACAATGCCCACCCGTTCAATCATCTGCACAGAACGTTGCCCGACTGAAATACTAAGGAGATGGAAAATACTCATCACAATGATACCAACTACCAAACCCGTGGTACCCCCGGGCTTACCGTACACCGGCCAACCGAAAATATCATGAAAGAGATAGCTCATTGATGTTGCTGCAATGAAAGTATTTACCGCTGCCCAGCCGATAAATTGTACTAAGTTGATCACTGATGGCAGCAAGCTACCCCTTAGTCCAAAGGAAGCCCGAGTCAAAGTCATGGCGGTTAGCCCGGTTTTGTAGCCCATATAACTGGCAGCAGCCAACAACAAATAGGAAATGACACCACTAATAATTAAAGTTGTCGAAGCCGTCAAAAAACCGCATGCCGCAATCACACCGCCAATGTACCAGGTCCCATTATTTGCATTGGCACCAACCCAAGTGGCAAACATATCCCAGTAAGACATGTGTCTGGCATTCACCGGAATCGCAGGAACCCGTCCTAACCCATTTTTTGCCAACTCAAACACTCCTCATCTCGCATTTATAGTAAAAAAACACCTCTATGCCCGCAGGTATAGAGGTGTCGTCATTAATTGCTGTTGCCAGCGCCGACCCTTTATTAGCCTCACGGGACTAAATTAAAAGGTATATTGATTTGAATTCAGTATAGAGTTAGGAATGAGTGTTGTCAATATGCATCGCTAACTCACAATTTGATGCCATTCTGCTTCATCAGCGCGCGAAATGTCATTCAAAAACTTCAACACACGTTGGGCACGCTTTTCCTGTTGAGCAAATAAATTGTTCAACCCTGCGCCAGTTGTGAGTGGCTGCCCCAACTTCAGCTGTTTATCCTGACGAGTACCTTCAGCAAAGGCCACCACCATCTCACCACTGTCAATTGTAGTGAATAAGAAGAACAGGCTGTAAGGATCATCGTCCTGCAAGTAAGCCGGCATCGCCCAAATTCCCTCTTGCAACTCACGAAGTTCAGACTCGCCAAACTTGTAGTCTAAATGATTTTGCTGGTTAATCGGCGTCTTTAAAAATAGCATCATGTTTTCGAACTGATCATCACCCAGCTTCAGTGCTGGACCGTCATTTTCACTCATTTTTATCCTCCTGTTAAACATTTACGCTCTATCTTACCTCTTTTTCGTTATGATTGTCTGCTGAAATGTCACTTGACGCTGACAAATTTATACTGTAAAGTTAACGGCAATTGAATACCAAATAAATTCAGACAGGGAGCTGATTTTTGATGACAAGTTTAGCAACGAGTATTGGCGGCAGAACCTTCGATAACTGCATGATGAATGCGGCAGGGATTCGCTGCCAAAGTAAGAAAGATTTGGACGCACTGATTGCCTCGAACGCAGGTGCATATGTGACTAAGAGTGCTACGCCAGAGAAACGAGCAGGTAACCCTTCACCACGGATGCAGACTTTGCCACACGGCAGTATTAATTCCATGGGTTTACCGAATAATGGCTTAGAATACTATTTAGATTATGTTATCGATGATCAGCATAATCGTCCTGGCACAACCAATTTTCTTTCCGTGGCTGGCACAAGTTTGGAAGATAACTTAGCCATGCTGCACGAGATTCAAGATTCTGAGTACGACGGTTTTGTAGAATTGAACTTATCGTGTCCCAACGTTCCTGGTAAGCCACAAGTTGGCTATGACTTTGATCGAGTAAATACAGTGTTGGATCAGGTCTTCAAATTCTACACGAAACCGCTTGGTGTGAAGTTGCCACCTTACTTTGATTTGGTGCATTTCGACCAAATCGCCGAAATTTTAAATCAGTATCCTCTCACCTTTGTGAACTCAATCAACAGTATCGGTAACGCTTTGGTAGTAGATCCACAGACTGAACGGGTCGCCATTCGGCCTAAGGGTGGGTTTGGCGGCATCGGTGGTGCTTCGGTGAAGCCTACTGCGTTAGCCAACGTGCGCGGCCTAGCGTTACGACTAAAACCTGAAATCGCCATTGTTGGTACCGGTGGGATTTTGAACGGTGTGGATGTGTTTGAACACATCTTGTGTGGTGCTTCCATGGTTCAAATCGGTACTCAGTTTGGTTACGAAGGGACCAAGATTTTTGACCGCCTTGCCAGCGAGTTAAGAGAAATCATGAATCAAAAAGGATATACCAACATTAATCAATTCCGTGGCAAACTAAAAACATTTGATGATTAACAAAATAAGGACTGAGCCGATTGTTTTCGGTTCAGTCCTCTTTTTTGTCTGCGCGTAATTCAGCTAATTCAGACCGAATTTCAGATAAAATCTCAATCTGCAGTTTTTCAATTTTCAGTGTATGGGGAATTTGGTTTTGGGAGAGATGATCCAGCTTGGCATGCAGAATCCGGAGTTCATGTTCTGATTTCAGATTCACGTGGAAATCATTCTCAGCATCCATCCGGTCACGATCTGCAGAACGGTTTTGACTCATCATGATGATGGGCGCTTGAATCGCTGCGATACAGCTTAGGGCCAGATTCAATAAAATGAAAGGATAACGGTCAAAATGGATGCCGAATAATTGCAAACCGTTGACCAGCATCCAGGAAATCAGGATGAAAACAAAGATACCAATAAACCCCCAGCTACCACCAAAGCGGGCAACATTATCCGCCACCCGTTCGCCAAACGTCAGACTTTTATTCAACGTTTCGTTAACATCAGTGATTTCATAATCATCGCTTTGCATCGCTCGAGTTAACTTCCGATTGATCTTTTGGCTCTGTTTCAAATCAGAATTAATCATCGCGTCAACGTTGGCTAGTCGATACTTCAATAAATGATGGCCGCAAATAAAATCAGTCACTTTGGCTTTGGGATAATCCCGTTTGACCCGCTGTCGAATGGCCGTACTTAAATCCGCTAGAAAAAGACCATCCTCGGCGTCATACGCTCTGCCATCCACAATGCAGTGCACCGTAGTATTCTCCGTCATGTCGTTCACTCCTCTCGCTATCAAGTTTAACGCAAAAACATCCGCTGCAAAATGATTCTTTCGCAGCGGATGTCATTAAAAATCGTCTGAGTACGGTGTTTCAAATTTGAGGCGACAAACTGATGTCTCCAGCAACGGTCTATTCTGTAACTAAGTCTTTGTCAATAAATGGCTTCTTAGCAGCTTTTAACTCTGCCTTGATTTCAGCCATGTGCTTGGCAAACTTATCATCTTTAAGGTCACAGTCAAACCACGATAATTCGGAAAGGTTTTCGTCCATTTGGGATAAAATTTTCGCAATCGCCTGCTGTGACTCATCATTAGTTGTCATCAAATTCACTCCTTAGTAGTTTTTACAATTGCCATAATACCGAATTTCCAGAGAATAGCAAGCGTTTTACTATTAAAAAGTTCATTATGAGATGAATTCTTATTTATCGCCAATTTTCAACATTATTTGCTCAGATAATCATTCATGAAACTGCATGATTTTTCAATTTGCTCAACCAATCACTTTACGCATATCCGCTGGTAAATCGGCCTCGAAATGCTGTGGTTCGTTAGTCAATGGGTCTTGATAATCTAACTGGTAGGCATGCAAAGCTTGGCGACCCATTTGATCTCTGGGACCACCGTAAAGTTCATCACCAAGCAGCGGGTGACCAATGGATTTGAAGTGGGCACGAATCTGATGTGTTCGACCTGTGTGCAACAGCACCTCGACCAACGTCCAGTTTGCATTTCGTTGACGGACCCAATACTCCGTTTGCGCTGATTTACCATCAGGTGCCACGATCTGGTCAAAACCATCCTCAGATCGCCTCAGTGGTGCGTCGATCACAGCATGATCCTGATTTAACTGACCGCTGACAATTGCCAGATAACGTTTCTTCAATCGATGATCAGCTAACTGCTGGTTCAACCAAGAATTGGCTAATCGGTGCTTGGCAATCAGCACTAGTCCACTCGTATCGCGATCCAATCGGGTGATAATGTGTGGTACCAAATTATGGTCGCCTTCAGAGACTAAATGCCCTTTCACACGATTAACCAGCGTATCGGTGCGATTGCTTGGACCGGGAACGGCAGTTAGCCCAGCTGGTTTCAAAACCACTAAAGTATTTCCATCTTCATGAATCACTTCAATGGGTTGAGTACTTACCGGAACTTCGGGATCGGCTGGTTCCTCAGGCACAATCAGTGTAATTTGGTCGGCTGGATTGACTTTAACCGCTGGCTTTACCACTGCCCCGTTCACTATAATTTGACCATTACTTTGGTTGAGCTGGGTAAACATTCGGTGACTGACACCGTGTTGGCTCAAGACTTGCTTCACCGATAATCCAGGGTCACGCACCGTCCACTTAAATTCCATTTAGTTCTATCCCTCTTCTTCAATTCGATTTAAAATGCGTCTCAACGATGGATAACTGTCGCCATCCAGATGATATTTCACTCTGAACTGGCCAATCATCCGATCAGAATACTTGTCCGGATCCAGCTTCATATTACTCGTATCCAGTGGCGCTTCATCCGTCACTATGGCATCTAGCAAGATTGGCCGCTTATCACCAGCTGCCAAATGCTGTTTGATCGTTTCTACTGCCTCTTTCAACGTGTCATCGTTGGTGACTCGCAAACCAATGGCGCCCATATTCTCGGCCACCCCAGCCCAGTTGGCATTCATAAACTTCAGCGCATAGTCACTCTTACCCGCCTTCGCTTTTTCCTGACGAATAAAGCCGTAACCGCCATTTTCCAGCACCACGTTAATGATTGGCAGTTGATATTGAACCTGAGTCAAAATATCTTGAACGACCATTGAAAAGCCGCCGTCACCCGACACGGTAATGACTCGCCGATCGGGATAGCTCAACTTAGCTGCAATTCCGGCTGACAACGCGTAACCCATGGCACCAAACCAGGAAGACATGGTCATCATCTGGCCGTCGCCAAAGGGCAACATACGAGCTGACCACACAGTGTTATTACCAATATCAAGCCCATAAATCGTGTCAGCTGTAACTAACTGTGAAACTTGGCGTAAAACGGCTTCTGGCGTTAATAATCCGTTGGGGCGTGCTGAAACTCGTTCATTTAAATAACCGTGCCAATTTTTGCGGGCAACGTGGCAAGCCTTTAAGAAATTACTGGCTGGCAAGTCTTCTGGTTGGGCGTTAAGCACCTGATTCAAATAAGTTTTGGCGTCCGCCTGCACCATTTGAGTCGCCGGAAATTGTTCGCCCAACGCCTGAGCAGACTGATTGATCTGAATCGTTTTAAGACCACTCGGCATAAACCGCATAAACGGATAACTCGTCCCCACCATCACGACCAAATCGGCCATGTGCATCGCTTCAAAAGCGGGTTGGGTGCCAATGGTTCCCTGTGGGCCTAAATTATTTTCAAAGTTGGTAGGGACGTAACCCACCGCTGGCGCAGTTGGAATCACTGGCAACCCAAACTTCTTTGAAAACGCCACAACTTCTTCTTGAGCGTGACGAATTCCCGTGCCAACCAGCATCACGGGCTGTTTTGCTTGTTTAATTAACGCAATGCTTTCGGCGACTTGTTCATCCGTGCCCATCAAGATTTGCTTCGGGTGCGTATTCACTGGCATGGCTTCATATTCAATTTCAACGTTTGCCAAATCATCTGGAATAATGACCACGGATGGCGACTGGGTTTCGTAAGCTGCCTGAATAGCCGACCGAATGGTTTCTGGAATTTGTTTGGCATCACTGACCTGACGATGAAAGGTATCCAGTCCAGCAAACAGCTCATCTTCATCCATATCCTGTAAATAATGGGTATTCATCATATTAGTGGCAACGTTACTAATGATGATCAGCATCGGTGTGTGATCCATTTTGGCGTCACAAAGACCATAGATTAGATGAATGGCACCGGGTCCAACTGCGGCTAACGCCACGCCGATTTTACCAGTGAGCTTAGATTCGGCAGCCGCTGCCAGCGCACCCACTTCTTCGTGACGCACCTGAATGTAGCGAACCAGATCCTGTTCAGCTGCAAAACCGTCGATCAGTGAATCAGCTGGGATACCGTAAACGTGATCAATCTGCCAATTTGCCAGTTCTTTTACCAGTGCTTCAGACGCCTTCATCTGTGCCATGATCAATGCCTCCTGCATATAAGTTACCTATATTTTACCATGTTTGCCTGGCAAAATATTGTTCAGCCAGTACTTTCAATAGCCGGCAGAAACCAGTGCCTGCAAATCATTGAAAGCATAGCTCACGTTTTGATTGCTATCTCCCAATCCACCCTGCAGATTTGAGTGAGAATCCTGAATTTGAAACCGCCAGACTTGACTCATAGCCAACTGATACAACCGCGGATGCCTGGCCACAGCAAATATCCGGGCTGCAATCGAATAATTAGCTGCTGATTCATTCCAGTCGCTGACTTCGCCGGTGACTTTGTAGCGGTTATATAACGTGCTGTTGGTGACCTGGTTGGCCAGCCATCGCAGTGAGGCATCCTTTAAGTGGCCAACTTCTGCCAAATGTAATAGCGTCAATAAGGCCTCAGAAGTATTTAATTCACTCGTTGAATATCTCTGCTTCGTCCAGTCATAATTGACGGCATACAACGGCAGCTGGGCACCGAGATAGCCACGTTGAACTAATCGCAACTGTTTAGCATACGTTGATTTCATTTCGTACTCTCGTAATGTTAACAAGTCATAATAGGCCAGTGACGTCAGCGGACTTATCTGCTGATATTCAGTGTCATAAAAATCTCTTAACTGACCGTTCTTGCTCACCTTCCGTTTCAAGGCAGCAAACCGCTGAATTGCTTTGGTTTGATAATATTCATCATGTGTTTTGGCGGCATATAGGCCCAGACTTCGAATGACTCGCAAATCATCTAGGGTGGCGTTAACCTTAGACCGTTTCCCAGTCGAAACTCGCATGCGATACATCAATAGACCATCGTTTTCAAACGTCGTCACCGTTTGCCGATAGGCTTGTCGAAATTTAGTCTTTTGACCCGACTGTGCTAAATAAATTAGCCAGAGACCAGCCGTTTCAGAAAGCAACGTACGGTTACCATTATTTTGACTATAAATCCCTTTCGAGGTAATCAGGTTAGTCGTCACAAATTTGGCCAGTTGCTTGGTCCGTTGATTATTATTTCCATATTTCGTTTGTGGTATAAACTCCGTGGAATACTGTCTAGACGCGGGTTTACTGACTCTTTTAGGCGCGCATCCCTGAATCAAAATCATCACTAACATCCCGCAAAGCAGTAGCTGAAATCGTTTCATAACTTATTCTCCTGTTTATCTAAGACGACGTTTCGGTTATACTATTAGAAAGAACATTCGTTCGGAAAGTGATGTGAACGTGTTGAATCCATCAGAATTACAAGATTATTTAGCAGCCAACAGTCAGGTTGAGGCCCGTTTTATGGAGAAAGCCTTACCCTATTTAAATGATGAAAATCTCAAACGAGCACCTGCCCGCCGATACAATAGTGCAATCATCCAACGGCAGGCGGACAAGTTGTACGACGAATTTGTGGAGCAGATTCACGGTAAAATTTCTCAACAAATCCGCGGTGAGGAGAGCCGTTCTGCATGGTTGCAACTGATTGAGCAGAATAACTTACTTGAGGAACTGGAAGATTCCATGGCAGATCTTAATTTCGGTGAGGAAGAATAGGCAAAATACAATTCATAGATTACCTTAAATCCCCCTGTTAAACGAGGATTAATCCATGAAAAATCAAAGTTGATACAAAGCTTCAAGTCTGTCACAGTATTTTTCGAAATCGGCACAAATAAGCGCTACCCCATTGTGGAGTAGCGCTTATTTCAAATCTTCAAATCATTAACCAAGAAGTATTTTACAAACCTTAAAGCTTAGTCACGCCGTTTCCGACTGACGAAAGCACCAAGGCCAACTAAGCCCATCAAACTCAAACCAAGCAATGCAAGACTGCTATTAGCATGCTCATCAGTTTGAGGTAATTTGTTGGTGTTAGTCGTTGCTGACTGAGTACCCTTAGATGCAGTTGGAGTAACTACTCCTGAAGCATTGGTATTACCAGTGGTTGAAGTTGGTGCTGTGTTTGTTGCAGTACCATTTGAACCTGCTGTCTGCTCTGGTGTAGTTTCGTTGTTATCTGCCGGAGCAGTTGAACCATTACCAGCTGGAGCCGTACCTTGATTGGTTTCAGGTGTAGTGGCACCACCGGCGTTATTATCCGTAGGGGTACTTGGATTAGTTGGAGTTGTGGTATCAGGACCGGTTGGAGTTGTGGTATCAGGACCGGTTGGAGTCGTAGTGTCTGGACCGGTTGGAGTTGTAGCTGCAGCTTTAGCGTATACAAACTTAACGTTCTGAGTTGTTTCAAATGTGAAGTAGTTTGGAGCAGCATCCGTCCCGTCCACATCTATACCATTGGCTTTCAATATAGCAACTGCTTGATCATAAGGAACAGTAGCGGTGTGTTGCCCATCTGGAGTGACATCGTAAGCATCAATTACCACATCACCTTTTGGATCAGTAGAATTAAATGTATAACGAATATACTTTGTTGGTACCAGACCAAGAGCCTCACCTTGAGGGGATTGACTAAGGACCGTCCCTGCTGGCGAACTCTCTAGGATAATTTGTTTCAAAGCACCATGATTAGCTAATTTAACATCTGAGCCTTGCACTTTATCATAGTTTGCCTGTTTGGTTGCAGGATCATAAGCACCATTTAAGGTCTTCGTTGGTGTCAGCTTAGCACCAGTATCATCAATGTAGTCGACTGTCTGTTGTGCAGGTACCAGTTTAACAATCAAGGTAAAATTACTGTCCCGTGAAGGATCAGTGATCTTATATAATTGCTGACTAATATTTAAGTCCCCAAATTCATTTGTAGTTTCTGCAGAACCTGAACCATTAATATTGCTTTCCGGCTTCTCAAGATTATCAGTTGTGTAGTTAACAACTTGAAAGCCTAGTGGAATATTCAGAGTAATTGACTGACCATTCTGATCAGTCAGAGTTTCTTTATAATTTAACGGTAAATAATAAGTTTGACCGGCGTTCCCATCAGGATAATAAACACTCATATATGCTCCTGCTACAGGTTGCCCATCTGCTTTATCATAGTTCGGCTTTGTTGTGGAAAGTAAAACTTGACCATCAGTCGTCTTCATTTCAAAAGTGAAGGTCCCTATTTGATCAGGATTTTGCTGATTGTTAGCATATACAAACTGGACTCCAGTTAAATTACTTACAAAGTCTGGACTTGTAGCGTTGACCGATCCATCTGTACCAATGCCTTTATCAGATAGGCTCTGGACAAGCTTATCAGCAGCTTTGTTAGTTGCATCGTTAATATAAGGTACACCGACCCCAAATTTCTGAGCCATTTGATCATACCAGCTATTACCAGTGGATTCATCTGGGGTATTTTCGTACGAATTAGTGTCTTCATTGAAAGTTTTCATCGTGGCAAAAGCCTTGTTAAAGGTATTGCTTGCTTGATCATAACCATCAAAAGCATAGATGAATTCTCTAGCTGGTGTTGTCGAAGTTGCAGCCGTCTTAAGGATAATTTCCTTCAAATTAGCCGTCTGATCTTTACCGGCATTTTCTGGATCATTCGCCTGAATTTCAGTTTTACCAGTTCCATCCGTTGACACCGTTACATTCGTAACAGATGGATCAAGTGGAGTTTGATCCTCATGAGTGTATCTAACACTAACAATGCCTTTATCAATGATTGGGACAGTAAACGTCACAGATTTCACAGCAGCAGCGATAGCATAATTTGGAATAGCAACAGTACCATCTAGTTTGATTCCAAACTGTGCCAGATAATTGAATGCCTGTTCGTAGGTCGCTATATTGCCATCAGGATCTTTGGTACTATCAATTACTGTCTGCGTTGCATTATTGATTTCAAAAGTCATCGGTTTCAAATTCTGAGAGGCACCAAAATCGCTCGGCGTCACAGTCACTGTCACATCACCAGAAGTATCATACCCGGAAGGTGCATTGACTTTAGCAGGTGTTAAACCGGCAACAACTTCATTCGCGGCAGTATAGACAGTTGTTGTGTTAGTGCCCTTCTGCTGATAATTAATTGTAGTCTTAACAACTGGATTAACTTCCACGTTTAACTGAAGACTTGTATTAGCTTCATCCGGAATCGTCACAGTCGGACCAGTAGTAGGATCAAAATTGGAAATAGATTGACCCCCATCTAGGCTATATGATACCAACTTCAGAATCGTTGGTTGACCGTTTAATTCACCACCACTAATCACGGGAATAGTCGTTGAAGTACCAACTGGGGCTGGCTGAGTTCCACTCGTAATCACCTGATTGGTCTTGTTATCAACGTAAGTCATCGTGACATTAGAAGTCTCACCGACCCGGGCAGTAAACCCAGTAGTCGCTTTCTTTTCAGTTGTAGCCGTATTAGCTGTCGTATTTTGACTGTTCGTTGTAGTTGTATCCTGTTTAGTAGCAGTTTTATCACTTTGTTGTGCATCGATTGCAGTAGAAGCAGCTTTCGCGGCGGTTGCATCTGACACTGTATCTGACGTTTCAGCTCCAGCCGTAATGTCGGATTCTGTAGCGTCAGGCTTAGCTGCTGGCGTTGCTGCATCAGCTGTGGCTGAATCGCTTTGAGTATCAGTTGTTGGTGAAGTCAAGGTTACCTGCTTTGTCGTAGTTGCATTAGCCGACTCGTCACTGACAGGCGTAGTATCGTCCGTCGAACTTGCCTCAGTTGTAGCCGCAGAAGCTTTTGGTGCGATTGCCATTGCGCCTAAAAGGGCAACACTGGTTAAACAAGCCGTTACCCAATGCTTACCATCCTTATACGATTTATAATGCGGTGTTGACGCCATTCTTGTTAATTTCTGATTCATTATTAAATCCCCCCAAAGATATTTAATCCGTTTGGTTCCAACAAAAAACAACGACCTATAGTTATCCCTCAAAGCATTTTACAAAGAATAGCAAAAGGACACTTTCGCCCTTTCTGTCTTTATATTAGCATTAATTAGCTCTAAATTCTATCTTCGCTTAGGTATACCAAAGGATAGGTTTGGAAAAAAATCAAAAAAATGTTCCTCTCGAGATTAACTTGCTCAGTTAATTTCATGAGGAACATTTTAAAATTTAATTTATTTCACTTCATCGGCAACTGCCTGATTGACGGCATTTTGTTCCGCTTCAATCAATGCGACCCGACTTTCAATCACTTTAATATCCATGGTAATTTCACGAGTCAACCCGGGTGTATTAATCTTTGGTTCGAAGAAGGTCTTGAACTCGACCAATCTATCGGCCGTCTTGAAGATGCCGGCTGTAACAGTGATGTAAGTGGAGAATTCCATATCCCCACCAACCGTATCTTCAAGCCACTGCCAATCTGTCCGCAACCAATCCCAGGCTGCTTGTTCACCCTTGGGGTTAGCTAAAACTCCTCTGAACCAGCCACGGAGATCTTGTGGCTTGACGATATCAGCATTTTCAAATTCACCGATGGTTTTAGCAATTAAATCGACGTCTGGTGTGCTTGTCAACGCTGCCCGGATATTGGCTTTATAACTGCCATCAGCAGTTGATTGATAGTCAGCAAGTAACTGATCATACAGCTTTGCACTACCATAGTGTTTGACTTCATTTGATAAAATCAACCCACGAATATCAGCGGATAACGTTGCTAATTTTGCTTGATTATCCTGGAAAATTTGGTGAGCAGCAGCAATCGCATCCTCATTTTGAGCGTACAGCGCGGCACTCAAAATCATCGGCCGTGACAGTTGATCGTCGATTGATTCACCTGCGACTGGCAGCCAACCAAGTCGTTTTACCTGAGCAGCACTAAGCTGATCAAATAATTGCTGCAAGTGTTTTTCTTCTGTTGAGTCAGGTGACACAAATTTTTTGAAATTATTGGCTAACGTATACAGAGCAGTAATTACTACCGCAGCATTGCTATCAGCAAACCGTTTCAGTAACGGCACCACGCTAGCATACGAAATTTGCTGACCTTCTGCTAATAACCGCAGATCTTGCATCAACTGCAATTGAGTAATGGCATCGAAGTCATCCAAATGAGCCAAAATATCGTTCAGTAAGGTCTCATCATAGCGCACGATAAAGTGAGAATTATTCCCCACATTGGCACGGAATGGTTCTCCCAGACGAGAGCGAACATCATCGTATTGGCCCAAAGAGATTTGCTTATCTTTGAATATCGCTGGTGCTTGTGAATCGTTACTATTTAATGGAATCTGCCATTGTCGACCAGCATCCTTGCCGTCGCCAATAAAGAATTGGTGCTGTTTCAAAGTGAGCTGACCATTAACAATTTGTGCGTCTACCACTGGATAACCTGGCTGTTCCAACCAAGAATTCATAATGGCACCAATATCTAAGTTAGAGGCAGCGCCAAGGGCTGACCATAAGTCTGCACCGGTTGCATTGCCATACTGATGAGCTTCAAAATACTTCTTCAGCCCCTTACGTAATGCATCGTCACCCAATAATGAGCGAACCATGACCAGCATCCTGGCACCCTTGGCGTAAACGATGGCGCTATCGAACAGGGCATCAATTTCAGCGGGGTCTTCCACTTGAACGTGAACGGATTGAACGCCATCGGTGGCATCCCGGTTCAGTGCCATTGGGGCCTCACTGGTCTGGAATAGCTCCCAAATGTGCCAGTCAGGTTGAATGGCATCAATTGCCACGTATTCCATCATGTTGGCGAAACTTTCATTGAGCCATAGATCATCCCACCACTTCATGGTGACTAAATCACCGAACCATTGGTGAGCCAGTTCATGAGCGATGACGGTGGCGACCTGTTGCTTCATTTCAAGAGACGTATTATCAGGATCCAGCAGCAAGTAGGCTTCCCGATAAGTGACCAAGCCCCAGTTTTCCATGGCACCCGCGGAAAAGTCTGGCAGCGCCAATTGCCAGGAATGTGGCAACGGATAAGGAGTCTGGTAGAAGTCTTCGTAAAATTCGATTGAGCGTTTAGCAATGTCCAAAGCAAAGTTCAATTCATTGGCCTTGTGCGCTTTGGTACCAAAAACACCCACTGTGACGCCACTCTTGGTCTTAGTTTGCTTGCTTTGCAGCTCACCAAAAGCAAAGGCAATCAAGTAAGTAGACATCTTCATGGTCGTGTCAAAGTAATGCACACCATCTTCAGTCCGGACTTCTGGCATGTTACTGATGATGGTTTCACCAGGATGTTCGTCAAATTTGATGGCTAAATCAAAGGTTGCTTTCGCTTCCGGCTCATCGATGCTAGGGAATGCCTGACGTGCGAAAGTCGTTTCAAATTGCGTACCGATGATCTGCTTCTTTTCACCGTTAACTTCGTAGTATGACGGGTAAATGCCCATCATAGAATCAGTTAATGGTGCAGTGTAGGTAACTGTTAGTCTAGTCTCACCAGCCTGCTTAAGGTTGATACGGATGGCTTCAGCTGATTGATCTAATTTAAAATCAACCGCTGCTCCATCCGCTTCAACAGCAGATACATCTAAAAATTTCTGATGCAGTGCAATTGCCGTTTGGCTGGCGTTTCCTGTAATCGTGGTTTTACCGGAAATGAGTTTCGTTCCCCGGTTAATATCAAGGTATAAGTCGTAATGACTTGGTTGAAAAGTCTCATAAAAATGGTTTGATTCTGTCATGGATTGGCCCCCATTTATCGTTAGAATATATCCATTATACGACTTTCGCTTAACGGCTGGTGGTTTAAAGTACGCTACTTACTTCAATTTCGGCAATGGCCGAAATCTGACTAAAGTATTCACCTTCACCAAATACATCAGTGCGATGATCAGCAATGGTGTAAAAATAATCAAATCAGCCGTCCAACTGCCATTCCCCTGCATCTGCGTGGTAATGGTAGGATCAAAATCAATCAGCAAATGGATAACTAATCCCACCCAAATACCGTTGGTAGAAATGCGGATCGCAGAAAACGCCATTCCAATCACAAATGCGTAGAATACCTGTTGCAACGTTGTTTGAACGCTCTGCCCATTAAATAAATGGGATAAATGAAGCAGACCAAACACCAGACTGCTGGCAGTTGCCGTCCACAGTAAGGACTGATTTTTGGACTGGAAAAGCCCCAGAAAAAAAGAAAATAACAGTCCACGACACAGCGTTTCTTCAAAGATTCCTGCCGAAAGTGCAATCAGGGCAATGTTGAAAAGCTGGACCGGTGTTAACCCCATTGAAAAAATGACGTGAAGTTTCAATGACAAGACACTGATAAAAAAGAACAGGATCAAGGCTAACCAAGTCCTTATAGGCCGCTGATACCCGATTGATCCAGGTGATGTGATCCTAACTGTTTTGAAAAAATAAGCCATGATCAATCCTAAAACTACAGCTAATATCAACCTTGCAGCCGCATAGCCAAATGTCACGATACCATGATCAGTCATGGTTATCACTTGGTGCAATAAATAAGAAACCCCGAAGAAAATGACTAAACTCCCAGCAATAACGCCTAATTTCCAGCGCTGATCACCGGCAGCTTTTAAATTATACATGAACTGCCTCCAAGTAAATGAATTAACACTACGATACCACATGGCAGCTGATCACCAAAGACTTGACCACTCCTTTAGCGAATCGTGTTAATTCCCATTAAAACCAACAGTATTGCCATCACCCACTTCATACCGCCAGAATGTGATGAAGTTGAAATTTTCTTGACTAATAACGGCGCAACCAGTGCCCCAACAGCAGCACCAATCATCAAAGGCAGTCCCAGGTGCCAATCCACCTGACCGCCAGAAACGTGCATGGCAGCGCCAATCACGCTTAATCCTACCAGTACATACGAAGACGTGGCAACTGCTTGAAAAGTATCCAGTCCAAGAATCAATAAGCCGGCCAAAACAGGACCGCCGCCGCTCATTCCGGCAATTCCTACCATCAATCCGCTTAGAACACCGTACATGGATGCCATCAGCAATGTATGGTTTTTGGGTGCAGATTGATTGTTTTTCTGGAGAACGATTCTGAGACCCAGCGCGACTAAAATCAGACCAAGCACCCAACGGTAAACGGCAGCTGGAATATAAGGTGCCAATAGCGCGCCAATCACCACAGCAGGGACGGCAGAAAATAACATTTGATTACCTAACCGAAAATTAATCTGCTTTTGACGATAATATCCCCAGGAACCAATAATGACAGAGGGTAATGAAGTTACTAGCGAAGTCGCCGCAGCGGACAGCGGGGCAACTTTAAACACTGAAGCCAGCAATCCTAGATAAATGGCGCCCCCACCGCCACCTAAGGAAATGACGATGATACCGACAATAAAACCCAAGAGCAATAACAATGCTGTTTCCATTCTTTGTCTTCTTTCTTACTCATTTATATTTACAGCTTGTAATTATAAATGATAAACTGTAAAATTCAAGTGAAAGAGGGGCTTAACTTGACCAGTCGAACGTTAACAACTGAAAAAATTATCCAAACCGCAATGTCATTAATCGCGGCGCAAAAGCCACTGACTTTTTCTAATATTAGCCGAGAATTAGGTACGCATTCGCAGGCACTCTATAATTATTTCCCGGACGTGAGCACCTTAAGTGCTTCAATCGATGAAACTTATAACTCCGGTCTGGTAAATGAATTACAGCAGCAACTGTTGGGCCTATCAGGTGAAGAAGCAATTCTCAAATTTGCGACAGTCTCACGGCAATATGCACTTGAGCACTTTAAAATTACCCAGTTCGTATTAGCGATTCCACGGGAGTTACTGAATGAAAACGCCGCGAAGGCGCCCAGTTCGGAGCAACTAAAAAGTATTTTGTACCAACTGCTTCAAACGATGAACATCGATGAACGGCACCGTTTGAATGCTGCGCGAATGATTCGTAATCTGATCATCGGTGAAATCGTCAACGTTGGGCGTGGTTGGTTTACCACCAAATCCGTAAAGGAATCGGAGAGTTTTAAACAAATGTTGTTGCTTGCGTTGCATCACTTAGACGAATTATGAGACACAAAAAAACGCTGAATGAGCTATTCAGCGTTTTCATCTATACATCTGCAGCACTTGATTAGTTGTGGCTGTACCATAAACAATCGTTTGAATGTTTTTAGTGATTTGGGCAATTTTTGGAAAACCACTGAAACCTGTTTGACCATGGCCGTGAGTCATAATCGCAATAGCGTAACGTTGACCATTTGGCAAAGTGACGATACCAGCATCGTTGTTGTACGACCCAATCCAGCCAACTTTATTGGCAGTGGTAGAGCCCGGTATTGCTTGTACGGCACCAGTTGGAATACCTGCGCGATAGACCTGTCGGCTCATTAGTGACAACACTTGGCTACGATTAGCTGCGTTATCAAAGGGATAGCGTCCCTGATCTAACTTCCGCATGACTGAAACCAAGGTGGCAGCGGTTGTCTTGGCGGGTTGATAAGCGACAAACGGGTGGGAGTACCAGCCCTGTTTCTTAACAAAAGCATCCATAGTAGTTAAGCCATACGAATCCAAATAATTCTCGGCAAATTTATTCTGACTGCGGACAATCATTTCCTGAAATCCAGCTGACCGTAACATGGTCTTATTAAGAGTGCCAGCATCGATTCGGGCGAGAATATTGGCGACTATAAACATCTTATACGTACTTGCTGACGTGTACGCCTTATGAGCGTTAGGACTGGAGACAGCTAGCTGACCGGCCCTGTAAAAATCAGCAGCATCACTTACACCAGCTGGGGTAGTCAACTTCGCTCCTAGATTATAAAATGAAATGCTCACCGTGCCATCTTTTGTCACCGAGTTAACGTATTTTTGCAGCTTCTGTTTCACCGCTTTTTGCTGACTGGTCACTTGTGACTGCGGTGGATCAGCGTGCGCAGGACTCCCAAGCAAACCCACAGCTAGGAATATCGTGATTAAGGAAATAATGAAAACGCAAGCTGGCAAGTAGGTCATCGCAGAATGATGATGTCGATCCATTCGACTCTGCCCGTTCATGCTGGTCATCCCCTTCAGTTTATTTTACTGACATTATACTCTTTTGTACTATCAGTTAGTGATATGGTGATCAATTATTGGTAAAGAAAAGGCACCATCCCACGGTTGTTGGAATGGTACCTTTTCTAGCCTATCTGTAAATCGATGACTAATATTGAGTTACTTTTATTGTTGTTCTTTCCGACGGCGGCTAATTCCAAACAGCCCTGCCAGACTAGCCAAAATACTCATGCCAAGCAAAGCACCTGCTTGACTTGTTGAGTCTTCATTAGTTTGAGGTAGCGTACTTGCTTTGGCTTGGTTAGTCACTGGTGTCTGAGTCGTACTCGAATCATCTGTTGCTGTCCCTGCGTTAGTGCCATTACTGATTGCAGGAGTAGCAGAAGCATTGTTCGAACCACTATTGGTATCTGATCCACTGGCAACTGGATTGTTCGCTGTTGCTTTTTCTGAAGTAGTATGTGAACCAGCAGTTGAACCACTATTATCGGCCGGTTTCGTTGAAGCGGCTTCAGTGAAGCCCTTATTTTCCGCTGGTGCTGTCACTGTGGTAGAGCTGTCATTCGGTGTGGTTGGCGTTGTCGCAGTGGTTGAGTCGTCAGTTGGTGTAACTGGCGTTGGGTTGCCAGTATTGGAGGTTTCACCTGAATTACCACCAGTTGCAGGCTGACCCGTAACGATATAAGTGATCACAGCTGAACCGGGTAATTTTTCAAGTGTAAATCCACCGAGAGCAATGTCATCACCAAGTGATTTGGCAAAGGAAACAGTATAAACATTGCCATTGTGCGAGATAATCCCATTCACTGTGGTAATCACAGCCGCCCTTAAATCTGCAGGAGTAGAAGTGTCCGCTAAATCAACTGTTTCAGCCTTTCCGGTATCAGGATTCAAACCTGTGAATAGAATATCACCCTTTTGCGTTAGGAGATCATAAGTAATCGTGGTCAAGGTACTGTTGTCCTTAGTGGCCGTCTCAATTTTGATGCCAGTCAGCGTATAACCATTGGGAATAGTATCAGTCACTGTTGTGTATTTAGTGTTAGCGGTGTCAACAGAGGCAACTATACCTTTATCGACACCTTGATTGTTCACATTAGCTACAATTTTATCTGTGCCAGTCTGAGTACTTAATGTATCACCACTGGTAGTTTTAACAGTTGTCGTAACCTGGTGTTCTGCGGTTGTGGGCGTGGTTTGATCATCGTTTGAAGAAGGGTCAGAAATTGCTGCATTCTGCGCCTTTGTTTGTGGTGTTTGACTATTATTGCCAGACTGCTGAGAATTTGAACTGTCTGACACTTCTTTTACTTGTCCGTCTACCGGCGTTGTTGCCGGATCAGTTGCAGTCCCAGTACCATCTTGAGCATTCGATGATTGATCAGTTTCACTTTCTGAAACAACAGCAGTAGTAGCTGGTGCACTAGTGGCTGGCGTTTCAGCACTTGCAGCTGATGCAGATACACTGCTTACTCCAAGTGCACCCAAACCAAGAGCCATGACTGTCACACCCGCTACTAGCCATTGACGCCCTTTTTTATACATTTTAAAATGAGTCTTTGCTTCGTAATTACTGCTTTTGTACATAATAATCCCCTCCAACAAATCTGTTTCGTTTAATAAGTTGTCAATCTTATAAGACTGCAACATTATTACACCTTAATCATACCATAACCCAATTTGTAAGAATCATTTTTTGTGAAAAAAACACCAATAAGTCCATCAAAAAACAGCCTGATTATCATCAGACTGTTTCGCGTTCAAGTTAATAATCGATTAACCCTTTATTGATCCAGATACTCTTTGGTAGATGCAATAATATCTTGCAACCCTTTCTTAGCATCTGAGAAGAACATGCTGGTCTTGTCATCAGAGAACAAGGCGTTTTGAATACCTGCGTAACCAGTACTCATAGAACGCTTAATAACAACGACCGACTTCGACTTATCAACGTCCAAGATAGGCATACCAGAAATTGCGGTATGTGGTTCACGAGCAGCTGGGTTAGTAACATCGTTAGCACCAATGACTAAGGAAACGTCGGTATTTTCAAACATCGAGTTAGCTTCTTCAAGCTGCTTCATTTGATCATATGGCACGTTAACTTCAGCCAACAGCACGTTCATGTGACCAGGCATCCGTCCGGCAACTGGGTGAATGGCGTAGTTAACGTTAATCCCATTATCGGTTAACAATTTAGCTAGCTCGGCAACTTCGTGTTGAGCTTGAGCGGCAGCCAGGCCATACCCAGGAACGATCATCACGTTCTTGGCGTAAGCTAACTGAACACCAATATCGTCAGCAGAAGTTTCCTTAACGTTAACGGGAACGTCATCAGCAGCACTAGCACCACCACTGTCACCAGTACCGAAACCACCGGCAATAATGTTAGCGACAGAACGGTTCATCGCAGCAGCCATTTGTAAGGTCAAAATGGTACCAGCAGCACCAACTAAGGCACCAGCGATGATCAAAACTTGGTTATCGATAACGAAACCAGCCATGGCAACGGCTAAACCAGTGAAGGCGTTTAACAGTGAAACAACAACCGGCATATCGGCACCACCAATAGGGATGGTCATTAAGATACCAAAGATCAAACTAGCAATAATGGCAGTGACCAAAGTCCAAACATTAGTTGGGAAGCCAACCGTCATCACGATGGCTGCCAAAATAATCAAAACGACGATGCCGTTCAATAATTTAGCGCCAGGGAACGTGATTGGTTTACCAGAAACTTTACCAGCCAACTTACCGGTCGCAATCAGTGAACCTGAGAAGGTAATACTACCAATGATCAAGTCTAAGATTACTGGCAATGAGAAGGCAACGGCCAGAGAAGCACCATTTGGCTTACTCAAATAATCAAAGGTCCCAATAGCAGCAGCGGCACCACCACCAACGGCGTTAAATAAACTAACTAGTTGTGGCATGTCAGTCATCTTGACGGTTCGAGCCCGGTAAACACCATAGCCAACCCCAAGAACCAGAGCCACTAGGAGAACTAGCCAAGCTGCCATCGTCGTATCATTCTTTTCCAAGACAATCAGGAAAGTCATAATAACGGCAAGGATCATACCGACAAATGATAACCGGTTACCACTACGGGCAGTCTTAGGTGTCCGCATCATGTGTAACCCCATTACGTAGCAGATCGCACTAATCAAATAACATAGAGAAACAAGTGTCATTAAACCAGACATTACTTGTCGCCTCCTTTGTTATCTTTGTCCTTAGGCTTCGAGAACATTTCAAGCATCCGGTCGGTAACCACATAACCACCGGAAACGTTGATGGCGCCAAGAAATGCAGCGATAAAGGCAATCACATAAAAGGTTGGCGTGTCAGCTTCCAAGGCAACCAAAATCGCACCAACAACAACCACACCATGAATGGCGTTGGCACCAGACATCATAGGTGTGTGCAACGTTGCTGGAATTTTACTAATAACTTCGAATCCAACTAACAGACTCAGTACAAAAATGGCAAGATTCGTATATAATTCCTGACTCATTCTACTCAGCTCCCTTCGACTCAGCTGATTGATCAGCCTTTTCGTCAGTTTCGTCCTTTGCCGGTTCATCCGTTGGCAATGGATCGAGCTTAAGGGCTTCACGCAAACGTGGATTGATAATTTCACCGTTCGTGGTTGCAGTCAGACCGCTAAAGACATCATCTTTAGGATCAATGGCCAAGTTACCATCTTTATCAACCATCGCGTTGATAACTGACTGAACGTTCTTGGCGTAAAGTTGTGAAGCTGAGTTAGAGAGCTCACTGGCTAAATTATTACCACCAATGATCATGACTTGATTGTCAGTTGTAACCGTCTCATCAGGTTTACTGCCGGAGACGTTACCACCCAAATCACTAGCAGCCAAATCAACAAAGACGGTCCCAGGCTTAGCGTTATCAACACTTTCTTGAGTTACCATCAATGGTGGCTTGTGACCAGGAACTTGAGCGGTGGTGATGATCACATCATTATCCGCAATAAAACCTGCTAATTCCTTTTGTTGTGCGGCCGTTTCTTCAGCTGTCAACGCACGAGCGTAACCACCAGAACCAGCACCATTTGAGACGGAACTCGTTAAGAAGGTTGCCCCCAAGGATTCAACTTCACCCTTAGAAGCTGGCCGAACATCGTAACCAGAAATAATCGCACCTAGTCGCTTAGCAGTCCCAATGGCTTGAAGACCAGCAACACCAGTTCCCAACACTAACACTTTAGCTGGCTTGACAGTACCAGCAGCAGTAATCATCATTGGGAAATACTTTGAATAAGCGTCACTAGCAACTAAGGCCGCTTTGTAGCCCGCAACACTAGATTGAGAGCTCAAAACATCCATCGTTTGAGCCCGACTGATCGTCCGTGGTAAAAGTTCAAACGATAACGCTGAAACCTTCTTATCGGCTAATTGCTGCATCTTTTCTGGTTTGATCAAAGAACTTAATAGTCCTAGCAAAACCTGACCAGATTTTAACGCATTGAGTGTTTCATCGCTGGGCAGGTTGATTACAGCAACAACGTTAGCTTGAGAAAGTGCGGTCTGACGATCAACAACTTCAGCACCAGCTTTCTGGTAACTTTCATCGTTGTAGTATGACGCAACCCCAGCACCTTTCTCGATCAGAACTTTCATGCCGGCTTTAATTAACCGTTTCGTGACGTCTGGATCGATGGCAACCCGTTTTTCATGGGGCTGCTCTTCTTTTAAAGCAGAAACCACAATACTCATCAATATTACCTCCACTTCAAAGTTTGAAACGTTTAGTGGTAACTTAGTTTCTGACAGTCACTCACCCTGCCCAACAGAAGTAGCGATTGACGAACACGTATTGCGTGCCGAAACCGAATTTGCCATGTAAACCACACCAATAATTTTCATAAGATAAGACATCAATACCTATAAGATGCGGAAACGTTTCCATCTCTAGCTTAACAGAAAAGGTACCTAGAGACAATCACCTCTAGATACCTTTTGTGCATTATTTAACTTGATTAAATTATGCCTTAGTGTTCTCAGGGTGACCCTGTAAGTAAATAACGTGAGTGTTCAAGAATTCGTCGATACCGTGACGACCATCGTCACCACCGATACCTGATTCCTTCCAGCCTGAGTGAGACCCATTCATCGCTTCAAAGTTAAACCGGTTGATGTAAGTTTCACCATCTTCCAATTCGTTTGCGGCACGTTGAGCAACATCAATATCCTTTGTGAAGATTGATGAAGTCAAACCGAAGTCACTGTCGTTAGCCATTTCAATGGCATCATCCAATGTCTTAAAGGTAACAACTGGGAGAACTGGGCCGAAGATTTCGTCCTGAATAATCTCAGAATCCTGCTTGACGTTGGTAATAACTGTTGGTTCGTAGTAGAAACCATTTTCGATTTGAACTTTGTGACCACCAGCAGTGATCTTGCCACCAGCTTCAACGGCACGATCGACCATACCAGCAACCTTGTCCAAAGCGGCTTGGTTGATCAGAGGGCCAATGCCTGAGTCTTTATCAGTGATTGGGTTAGCAACCTTGATAGCAGACATCTTGTCGCTGAGCTTCTTGATGAATTCATCAGCAACACCTTCTTGAACGTAGATCCGTTCACAGTTGTTGCAAAGTTGGCCATTGTTGTCGACACGTGAATCAATAATTGATTGAACGGCCAAATCAATGTCAGCATCATCCATGACGATTGCGGGTGCTTTACCACCTAATTCCAATGAAACTTTAGCCATGTGGGTCGCAGCGGAAGCCATGACGCGCTTACCAGAATCAACAGAACCAGTCAAACTAATGATACCGATCTTCTTGTTCTTTGATAATTCGTCACCAACAACCGAACCTGGTCCAGTAACGAAGTTTACAACCCCGTTTGGAATACCAACTTTGTCGACGATCTTAGCAAATTCAAGGGCTAAGTTTGGTGTGTCTGAACTTGGCTTCATCACAATGGTGTTACCAGTGACCAAAGCCGGACCCATTTTACGAGCAATCAGGAAGAATGGGAAGTTCCATGGGAGAATCCCAGCTGCAACACCAATTGGTTGCTTTTGAATCATAATGTTTTCGTTAGCGTTGTCGGATTGAAGAATTTCACCTTCATAAGTCCGAGCGGCAGAACCCATGTAATCGAAGTAATCTGCTGAGAACAAGATTTCAGTCGTTGCTAATGAACGAATCTTACCTTGTTCTTCTTGTAGCATATCGATTAAATGTTCCGAATTTTTGCGAATTTCGGTTGCAACATCATGTAAGTACTGGCCACGGGTTGCGGCTGGTACGAACTTCCATGATTTTTCAGCTTCGTAAGCGATATCAATAGCTTCCTTGGTTTCTTCTCGGGTTGCACTTGGTACTGTTGAAATTTCTTCCCCAGTTGATGGGTTGATAACAGTTAAAAGCTTACCTGATTTAGAATCCTTAAACTCACCGTTGACATACATTTGATAGTGCTTTAAACCTGTTTTAACTTCTGACACGGTTATTGCTTCCTTTCAAATACGAGCTGTAATCTCAACAATCTTCCTATTAAATTATTTGCCCGGTACGTAGTCTGGGTCGATGACCAAAACTGGCTTGATCGTCTTACCACTACCTGAATCAGCATTAGCTTCATTGATTTGATCGAACTTGTAGAACTTTTCGGTCTTGTCGAAGTCGAACATGCCGGCCTGATAGAACTTGATTAAACGAGGCACATCAATTTGTGGAACCGCATCACCCATGTTGACACCAATGACTTTACGATCGTCAACACAAAGGTCGTTCCAAGTATCCAAATCAATGTGGTTAGGGGTAACGGCGATGCAAGCTGAAGTCCCACCTTGTGCTAAGGCTTGGATGGAATCTTCCATAACCTTCTTAACACCGGTAGTATCAACAGCGAAGTCAACACCGTAGCCGCCAGTTAATGACTTGATCTTTTCAACCGCGTCTTCACTCTTGCTGTTAACAACATCAGTAGCGCCTAATTCTTTAGCAAGTTCTAGACGTGAATCAACGACATCAACAGCGATGACAGTCGTGCAGCCGGAAATCTTACCAGCCATCATTGCTGCCAAGCCAACGGCACCAGTACCGAAGACGGCAATGGTCTGACCGGGACGAGGCTTCAAAGTGTTCAGAACAGTACCACTACCAGTAACGTAGCCACAGCCCAGAGGACCTAATTTACGTAAATCCAAATCCTTAGGGACTTTAACTGCATTAGCTTCTCGAACAATGGTCGTGGTGGTAAATGATGATTGGTCAAACATATCATCGACTTGCTTGCCGTTTTCAGTGAAGTGAGCACTACCATCTGGACGAACACCTGATAGGTTGTTAGCAGCGTAGTTCAAGCACTGTGTCGGCACACCTCTCAAGCAGTTTACACAACTTCCGCAACCGTAGAAGGAAAGGACAACGTGATCGCCAACCTTGAAGTTTTTAACTTCTGGGCCAACCTTTTCAACGATTCCTGAACCTTCATGCCCAAGGATAATTGGGTAACCAATCTCGGCGTCACCTTTACGTAAGGCTTCATCAGAATGACAAATCCCTGAAGCGACCATGTGAATCTGCAAGTCATCTGCTTGCATTGGTGCTAATTCAACGTCATCGCGCATCTCAAATGAAGCGCCTTTTTTATCAACAACTGCTGCTTTAATACGCATAACTCCATCATCTCCAAATTATTTTTGATGAAAGTTGAAATGAAAATTCAATTTACAACTGAAGCTTAAGTGTTGAATTATAATGGTATAACTCTTATTTTCCTTATACTTAAGAATCACTTGTGAATTAGTTCTCATTTGCTTACAACTCTGTTATAGTTCTTTTTAATCGAAAAATAAAGCGTTTACACGAAATTGTTTGATTATATTTTTCTAAGAAAAATTTACTGCTTGTTATTTTTATCACATGATAAATCATATGTAAACACTAGTCATTCACTTTCAGTTTTGTACTATATTCATCTGAAAAATTGTATAAAAAAACTGCTTAACTTTATCGTTAAGCAGACCGTTTTCAATATTTCCATTAAGTTTGGCATACCTTACCAATTTGCAACGACCTTACCTTTAGGACCGAATTCTCTTCGGTAAAGTACTACCCCAATCAACGCCGTGATCACGTCCGCGATTGGTTGTGAAACGATAACACCTTGATAGCCCATCACTGCTGCCATGATAAAGATGACGACAGCGAAGACAACACCTTGACGCGAAACCGACATCACGAAGGCATCAAATGGTTGGTTCACCGCCTGAAACATGGTCGTGAAAACCATCGATGCACCAATGAACGGCGTGGTAATGAGGAACCAGCGTAACATGTAACTTGCGGCATGCACAACACTTTGATCCTTCATGAACAACCCACAAAGCGCGGGAGAAATCACCATCAAGCCCAACGCAATGATAAACGCGAATACCACGTTAACTAGCAGGTCAAACTGAATAATTTTGGTCAACCGTTCCTTATTTCTAGCCCCATAATTATAGCCAATGAGCGCTTGAGAGCCAAAGCAAAAACCAACTAGCACCATAATGACAATCGTTTCAACTTTGATGGCAATCCCGAAACCGGCAACTTTAGTAGCGCCATAGATAATCAGGAAATTATTCATGAGAGCTGTTCCCAACATGGTCATAAAGTTGGTGACCGAAGCTGGCAACCCAATCATCAACACATCTTGAACTTCTTTGAACGGAATCTTAGTTTGGTTGATGTGAACATGCAAATAACGCGCCCGGCGAACGGTATACCCGATTAAAATCGTATCAGTCACTAGGTACCCGACAACGGTGGCCAACGCGGCCCCCGCGGCGCCTAAGTGGAAGCCGAAGATGAACAGCGGATCCAAGAAGATTTTCAGAACGGTCCCTGATGCCGTCCCAATCATGGATTGTGTTGCCAAGCCTTCAGTCCGCAGTGTGTTAATGGGGACCAGCGAAATGATAATTAGCACACTAGCTGCAGCCATAATTTCATAAAAAATATTGGCATATTGATAGGTGTTAGGCGTGACCCCAAGTAGTGATAAGCCTTCTTTTCTAAATACAAACAGGCAAATCATCACTATGATGCCAAGTGCCAGCGCACCATAGAATGAAAAACTATTAACCCGACCGGCCATTTTATACTTTTTTTGTCCCAATAATCGGGAAATGGCTGAACTGGCACCCAACCCAAACATGTCCCCTAGTGCAATCATCATGGAGAATAGCGGGGTGCAAAGTGTAATCCCCGCAACCAGATTAGCGTTTTGAGTTTGCGCGATGAAGAAAGTATCGGTTAAGTTATAAATCATGGAAATTACTGTCCCAAAAACCACTGGTAAGGCGAGTGTAAAGTAGGCTTTTGGAATCGGCGCTTTCTCGAAAAGCTCAATGATGTTATCATCCCCTGTTGATATTCATAGCTTTTATAATATCACAAGATAAGTTTAAATTGCAGTCGATTTATGACTGAAAAGAGTCGAAAAAAACCGTTTGAACGGATCTTCAAACGGACTACTCTCACTATTTTGACTTAGCTAAAAAATCGAAAATAGTATAAATTGCTGACTTATTATTCGTGGGAACTGGTGCTTGTAAAATTGCCTCAGCGTTCTGGTGCAGATCGTTTTGCTCATTTGCATACTGCCCATCATTGACGACCATGGTTCGCACGTTGATTGACTTTGGTTCAAGATGAAACTGTAAGCCAACCACATTATCTCCCAAAACAAAGCCTTGATTGTGAACCAAATCACTGGTGAATAACAACTGAGCTTCCTTAGGGACTTCAAACATCTCCTCGTGCCAATGCAATGCAGTTAGCTGTTGGGGAAGCCCAGGAATAAAGTCAGTTTGCCGATACACCGGTGCCCACCCGACTTCTTTATGGGGCGCCTTTAAAACTGAATATCCCAGTGTTTTAGCGATTTGTTGAGCACCGTAACAAGCACCGAAAATCGGCTTGTGCTGTGCCAATAGTTGTTTGATCAATTGACGTTCATTCTTGATCCAATCCAAGTCGTCGTTGGGGCTCATTGGCCCACCTAAAATCACTAACAGATCAGTCTCGTCAGCGGTTGGCAAAACGCCGTTAAACTGGTAGGGATGATAAATATAAACTTGATGGCCACGATCATTTGCCCAGTCAACGATACTGCCTGGTCCTTCACTTGGGGTATGCTGTAAAACGTTTATTCTCATTGTTGTTTACTTCCATTTCTATCACTTAATTGCATATCACTATTATAATATCTCGGATATGCCAAATAGCAGGCAATTACACTGCCAATACTAGTGGCGGCCAGCAGCATAAAGGTAACCATGATTTGATACATGATGGCCTTGGTGGGGTCAACCCCAGCGAAAATCAAACCAGACATCATACCGGGAAGACTAACGATTCCCACGGTCTTGGCTGAGTCAATCGTCGGGGCCATCCCTGTCCGAATGGCCATTTGGACGATGTGTTTTGAAGCTTGCTTAAGATTGGCACCTAACGCCAATCGTTCCAGCACGCCTTGCCGCTGATCGTGAAAACTGGTATTCATGCTGCGATATGCCAAACCAATTGCCACCATAGCATTGCTAGCAATCATCCCAGAGATTGGCACAATTTGACTAGGCGTAAACCGAACGGCACCAGCAACAACCAGCAACAAAATAGTAATCAAGGTGGCGGTGGCAATGGCCAGCAGACTGATAACGAAAGCGTGGGGAATGCCGTTAGCCCGTTTATTAGCGTTCAGCGCGGCGTTGAAAATAATGATGGCGACCATTAATCCCGTCAACCAGACACGATTGACCCTGATGATGTAAGTCAAAACGTAACCCACTACCGTTAGCTGGATAACAGCGCGGATAACACCGATGATCATATCGCGTTCCAAGCCAATTTTTTCCTTTAAGTTAATCGCCAAGGCAATCACGACCAGAATAACCGCAAACGCCAAAGCGGTAGGACTAACAATTAAATTATTCATGAGCGGGCACCTCAATCTTTCCGTCACGGATTCGCAGCAAATCATCCGCGGCCGCAATTTCCGATTCATCATGGGTGACCGATAACACTGTCACACCACTCTCTCGATAGGATTGGATCAAGCGATGAACGACACCCTTTGTATCCACATCAAGGCCTGCCGAAATTTCATCCAATAACAGTACTTGAGGTTTGAACAGCAGATTTCTGACCAATGCCACCCGCTGTTTCTCACCACCGGATAGTTCAATAATCGGCTGATCCAGCATTTCCGCCTTTAATTCTACCGAATCTAAGCCAGCCAGCGCTTTATTTTGATCGAATTTTTGATTACGAATTTCAAACGGGAACTGTAAGTTGTCCCGGACCGTCTCACCAAATAAGGTTGGTTGCTGAAAACAGTAGGAAACCTGCTGACGATAAACGGGTTTCGGATAAGTCGACTGTTTCTTCCCAGCAAATTTCACCACACCTTCAGTTGGTGTCAGTAAAGTCGCCAAAACTCTTAAAAAGGTGCTCTTCCCCGAACCTGATGGCCCGGCAATCGTTAAATTAGCCCCCTTTTCAATTTGAACGGTGATTCCTTGTAGGATTTGATTGCTACCATTTTTATAGCCTAATCGCTGAACGTCAAAAATTGGTTCCGTCATCGTGATCCCCCCAAGTTGTTTTATTGAACTAAGTTTAGCGTAGAAAACGCTTTTTTACTAGCAACTCGTTGTGCGTTATGTTTGCAATTAAATTGCTAAAAGGTTGGCACAAAAAGACGCATTCCGACAAACTTCATCGAAATACGTCTTTTTGTGCTAAATTCTGAAGACTACCAGTTGAGCTACAATTTCTTAAAATTTATCCCAAATCATTCATCACGACGCTTATTTTTAATTCCAAGCAGTCCCAACATTGACATCAATACCGCACCAAGTAAACCAAAAACACCATCATTAGTTTCACTCGTTTGCGGCAATTGACCAGTCGTTGTGGATGAACTTCCCGTATCACTCATCTGGGTAGTCTGATTACTCGTATCTTGCGATTCTTGTACAGCCTTAGTCGCTGGCGTTTTATCCGTTTGGTCTGCGTCACGACTTGTCTTCGGCTCAGCGTCCCCATTAGTTGTATCGGTTCCACCTGTTGGTTTGTCACCTTTCTCTGCTGGCAGCATTGGTACTTGATTGTCCGTGGTAACCACAGTCGTGTCATCATTAGGCGGTGTGCCCTCTCCAGTAACAGGTGGCACCGCCACTGATGGAAGCTTAGCATAGACCACCGTCACACTCTGATTGGTTGGCATGCCCGTCGTTGCAGGCAACCCTTCCTGTGCCACTACGGTAGCTGGCTGGCCATCAATCGTGGCTGAATAACCAGAAAGGATTGGAATCTCATATTGATAGAATCCACTTTGAGGCGTGTAAGTCGACTGATTAGTGACTTCGTTAGTCACCTTCTTGTACCAAACTGTCTGTGCCACTGGATTAATGTTCAAAGCACCATCAGAGCTGGTAAAGTTGATAAGCCGAGTGACAGGAATGTAATTGGTATCCAATTTAGGCGTGTAAACGTAGTAAACGATTCGGTGCATCGCATCATACCTGCCAGTCGGATTACCGGATACGCTAGCAAGCTCATACCCCTTTTCGCTCAATTGAGGCTGAATGGCCTGGTTGACCACCCCCGTATCATACTCTCCAGATGGCAGAATACCATTTTCAGGATCAAAATCACCATAGGATTCCTGTTGAATGATTTGACCGGTTGAATCATCTAGGAAGATGACTTCAACTGGTTGGTTGGGCATGTAATCTGCCAGAGGCATCAGCCCCTGTGATAGATTGCCATCCTGGTAATTGATCCCGATTGTGCCAGTCAGTGTGTAGTTAGGGTATTGGTTCACAGCATGACCGTTCATCTTCACAACTTCACCAGAAATCGGTTGAGCGGTTGAAACTTCAGGAAGTTTTTCATGTGAAAATTCAGTTCCGGAAGTCGTCATCCCAGTGATTTTATCGGTGACGTTGATTGGCGTATTGGCTGCCGTGATAGGTTGGTCAATATACATCGCCCCAGGATTTGGGTCAGAAGTGGTCTTCATGTAATAAACATTGATCACAACCGGCTGACCATCAGTTTCGTCAATTGATTTAAACCCATTTCCCTTCAATGCGCTTTCTGCCTGGGTCTTTTGTTCATCATACGTATAGCCATTAAACATTGGTTCGTAGTCAAAATTGTAGTCAGCACTGCCGCTAATCCAACCAGCCGGATCCTGCGTGTCATATTTAATTTGAAACATCACGTCAGTTGGATCAGCCTCGTTCACGTAATTAATCACTACGGGAGCTAATTTTTCATAGTACGCTCTAATCGTCTTTTCTTGACCTACTGGTACAAAAGTGAGATCCGTCGTGTCATTCCCCACAAATTTGTAACCGACGATTTCAGCTTGAGCAACTTTACTTGATACTGATATCTGGTCTAATTTAGCCGTGGGGACCTTTGTTTCAGCCAAGTAAGTGCCATTGATTTGAGTCGGATCACCGGGGATTGATGAATAGCCACTATTAAATTTGAGGGGCTGTTGGGTATCCTTATCAATATAACTGATTGTCACTTGACCAGTGACGGTTTGCTCTGGTGTTGTTTGCGTCTCTGTGGTGGTTGGGCCAGTCGTAGTTGAAGTGGCAGCGTTATTTTTATAGTAGGCTGTGATTATCTTACCATCAGCGACTGGTGCGAAGTTCAAGGTGTCACCATCAGCTAATTTGTCAAACGTATACCCATCAATCGCTGGTCGGGTATAGCTGTCCTTGACCTTCATTTGCGTGACTAAGTCTGTCCCTACCGTTGTTGTCGCTTCGTAGCTGCCAGTAATCGTTGCTGGAGCCGTTGCTGGAAAGCCCGCTTTGTCTCTGTCAAATGATAACACTGCCGTAGGATCGTCCTCATCAACGTACTTGATAGTGACTTGTCCCGTCACAGTCTTCTCCTGCGTGGTTTCCGTTTCCGTTGTGCCCGGCTCACTCGTCGTGGCAGTTACAGAAGCATTCTTATAGTATGCCGTTATTGTCTTACCATCAGCGACTGGTGCGAAGTTCAAGGTATCGCCATCAGCTAATTTGTCAAACGTATACCCTAAAATCACTGGTTGCGCATAGGTGTTTTTGACTTTCATCTGCGTGACTAAGTCTGGATTAACTGTCGTTGTGGCTTTGTAGCTGCCGGTAATCGTTGCTGGAGCAGTGGCTGGAAAACCTGCTTTATCTCTGTCGAATGATAATACTGCGGTGGGATCGTCCTCATCAACGTATTTGATGGTGATCTCTCCTGTAGCTGCGACTTGGGGCTCAACGGCAGTCACAACCTGTGGCTGACCAGTTTGAGCGTAGACGTCACTGGCGATGGCCTTAGCTTGGTCGATTTGCGTATTGCTTGCGTCACCTAAGTTTGTGACCTTAGTTGCCGTTTCAGCTGCGTCCCCAGTTGCAGTCTTAGCCGTACTTGCACTGTCATCGGTACTATCGCTAGCAGTTGTTGCCTCGGTTACCGCCGATGTTGTTGCTGTGGTCGTCTGTGCTGTATTCTCGCTGTTCAGCTGATAACTAGATGCGCTGACATCATTTTCAGCTGACTTCACAATGGCCGTCGTCTCTTCAGTAGCAGCGTTAGCGATTGGCACTTTAGCCAGCGCGGTGATGCCTAGCACCACAGTAGTCATCCCTGCAGCTATCCAAAACGTACCGGATTTATACAGCTTCACGTGATACGACAATTTTTGTTCATCCTGATGAAGGTGCCGACATTTTTGATTCAGTTCATCATATTTCATGGTTCTCCCCCCTAGAGTGAATAAAATAAGGTGCTTCTCCTCAAAAACCTGATAGACAAACCCATCCGACATTACTTGTCTCAATCAACCTTTTATTCTCAAAGTGTAATACATTTGCTATCGAATTGAAAGCGTTTTATTCGCAAATTTTCTCCCCCCCATCCTCGTAACCTTTGCTAATTATTGAGTACTTGTAACTTTGCGAACTGATTCCAATACGGCTTAAATGCCGAAGATTCAGTGATCAAGCCATGTGTCTGTAATTGTCTTAGATTGTGAAAAAATAGTGGTGAAGCGGTGGAGAATTGGTTCATGATCACGCTGATCGTTTGGTATTCTTCATCCGATAACACTACTAACTGTTTTTGATGCGTCTGAATATGAGCAACCCCCGCTGTGCTGACTAGTAAATTAGCGCTCCAGATAATTTGCTCAATAACCTCAAAACCATTTTCCTTGGCGTCTCGAATAAGCCATTCCGCAGACCCACCAGCTTCGATAAAATTTGCAAACCAAAACGCATACCGGTTTCGTAAAAAAATATTATGTAGTGGCAACGCCCTTAATTGCGCCAGATAAGCAGTTAATGGTACTGACAATTGTGCTAACGATTCTTCAATCACAGTTAACGTATGTAACGTTTGGTCATAATCAGTGCGACTAAACTTACCCGTGAAAAAATCAGCTTCCTTAGTTGTTGGAATGCCCATGAAATCTAGAACCGCTCGATTGGTTAATTGAAGTCGTTGCTGCTGATTTTTAATACCGGCTATCATCTCAGAAACAGTCTGTTCATTTTTGTGGTCGAACATTTGATCAGCTTCTTTCTTTCGCATCAAGATTATCATACAAATCCAAAAAACACCCCGCAACCATTAAATCGTGGTTACGAGGTGTTAGTTGATTATTCTGCTATGGCACCAACCCGAGTTAATTCCTTCTTCAAAGCATCTACTGCTGCATGTAGATTTTCGTTGCTGGAAGCATAACTGATTCTCAGCGCTTGTGGATCGCCGAATGGGGCACCTGGCATTAATCCAACGTGATAGTTTTTCGCCAATTGGTGAGCAAAAGTAAAGCTGTCTTGGTGACATTCTTCTGGTATTTTCACAAAAATATAGAAAGCACCGCGAGGCTTAACGTACTTCATCCCTAATTTATCTAGCTCTTGCGTGAGATATTCACAGCGTTGCTGATAAATTTTACGCATGGCTTCCGCATCATTTTGCCCGTGAGTCAGTGCCTCAACCGAAGCGTATTGAACGATTGAAGTTGGTGTGGTGACCTGAAATTGATGAGCCTTGGCGATTTGATCGATTACGCCGGTTGGCCCGAAGACAAAGCCAATCCGCCAGCCAGTCATCGCGTGTGATTTAGAAAGCCCATTAATAATGATCGTTTGTTCCGGCAACCACTTAGATAATGAATAATGCTTGACGCCATATGTCAGCTCACCATAAATCTCATCACTAATGATCCAGATATGATTATCACGGAAGACTGGCACCAGTGCAGCCAACTGTTCCTCTGAATAGACGACTCCGGTTGGATTAGAAGGATCCGTAATGACAACACCCTTAATCGTAACTTCCGGATGAGTGGCAATAGCTTCCTTCACTTGTTCAGGTGTCAACACACAACCCGTATCGGTGGTGTCTACCATAATCGGGACTAAGTGATTAATACCCGCAATCGCCTTATAAACTGGGTAAGCTGGCATTGGAATCAAAATCCCATCACCGGGCTGAAAGAGCGTTTTAAAGGAAGCCGCTAAACCTTCTGTCGCGCCAACTGTACAAACAATTTGATCAGCAGAGTACTGGTAGCCAAATTTTTCACGATAATAAGTCGAAGCTGCATCACGTAATTCTTGAATCCCCCAATAATAGGGATAATGCGACTGATCAGCATTGATTGAATCAATGGCTGCCTGTTTGATGTGTTCTGGCACGTTAAAATCGGGTTCCCCAAGGGTTAATTTAACAATCTCCGGATCCGCGCTGATCTCATGATCAAACGCCCGTAAGGCAGATGGTTTAACTGACAAAACGTCAGGATTCAATTCGTTAATGTCCATAAAGTGATACCTCCAAGTATACTGTTACCTTTTTCACAAAAACATCCAATAAAACCTATCCTGATTCAATACACAAGGGCTTAGTTATCTCCAAATGGCAATTAATAAAACCACTTTGAATATTGAAATCAAGTTTAAAAACGACTCAATTAAGTTCTGATTAGATTACAAAAGTTCCTGCTAATAAACCAAATATAACAGCTTTACAGAATAATTCCTAGAGCTTATTCAAATAATATTCTAATTCTCAGTTGTATTTTAATCAGCTTGCGATAAAAGCAAAAAGGATCGTACTCGAAAGTACAATCCCCTCAAGGGTTCAAAATAGTGGTAACGTTCCAAGAAATTTGATATCTTCACGATTCTTTGCTGACCCCTCAGCCAATACTGCCAGCCGGTCAACTACTTGAGCTCCTGCCTTCTGCATCAGCTGTTCGGCAGCTTGAAGTGAACCGCCGGAACTGATGACATCGTCAACAATGATAACCCGTTTTCCCTTCAATCTAGCAGCATCCGTTCCGTCCAAAACCAGCTGCTGGCTCGCGGAAGTCGTGATGGCTTCTACCGGAATAGTAAGTGGTGAAACCATGTAATCCTTAACAGCCTTGCGGAGAACTATATACCGCTTATGCCCACTCAACCACGTGATTTCTTGGGCCAATGGGATCCCCTTACTCTCAACAGTTACGAAATAATCAAAAGTATCCGTTTTAATCTTCTTTAACAGCTGTTCAGCTGCATAATGCGTCAATTCAGCATCACCCAATAAAACAAACGAGGCGATGGTCACCCCATTTGGCAAGGTAATTAGTGGCAGATCACGTTCTAGTGGGCCAAGTTGTAAATGGTAAGTCTTGGGCATGAGGACAACTCCTTTATTCTGCTAATTCTGTCTGTTAATTACAGTCATAGAATAGAACAATCATCAGCAAGTTTAAACCGAACATAGTAAAAGCTGGTTACCGTCAGAAATCGACCATTTTCTTTGCATTAAGGAAGAACAACAACTTTGCCAAAGCTATCACTTGATTCTAGAAATGCTTGTGCATCACCTGTATGGGCTAGATCGAAAGTCTTGGTTGGCTTCACATCAATATGGTGATTTTCAATCAAATTCAGCATATCATTGAACGCTGAATCATTGTTTGCAATACCAGAACCAAAAGTGGTTAAACTAGCCCCATTTGGAATGACGAATGCACTAAAATCTGGCACTGTCCATTGATCGGCTAAACCACCAACCATGCAACAATAGCCATACTGATTCAGATGCGACAGGGAATCAGTCAATGTGGCTGAGCCAACCAATTCGATAATGGCATCAAAATGATCCTCAGTTTGGACTTTGCCATTCTTATCCAAGACTGGCTTATCACAACCAATAGCCCTGAGTTTAGCGAATTTTTCTTCATGTCGAGTACTACCACTGATAGTCACCGAAGGATTCATCACCTTAGCTAATTTAATTGCCGCACTGCCAACGCCACTAGAGGCACCACGCACCAGTAAACTCTTTGCGGTATCAATGTGGGCATTCTTCATTGACCCATAAGCAGTAAAGTAAGTTTCAGGAATTGCTGCTAACTCCGGCCAAGACAAATTAGTGGTCACTGGATAAATCTGTTCACTTGGTAATAAGGCATATTCTGCATAACCGCCATCGAAGTCGCGGCCCATGCCACCCATGATGCTGACGACCTTCTGGCCAACTTTTAGCCGATTTGGCTCCGTGGTGTCAGCCACTTCGCCAACACATTCAATACCAAGAATTCGCGGAAACTTAACGGTTGGCGACTCGCCGTTCCGGGTAAAAATTTCGGAGTGATTAATGCCAAATCCTTTAACCCGAACTAAGCTCCAGCCAGGCTTAACCTTTGGCGTAGGTACTTCTTTTAGCTTCAAAACTTCTGGACCGCCAGCTTTTTCAATGACAATTGCTTTCACTATGACAACTTCCTTTCATTTTACTTTTTAAAGCTGTTCCGCCTTTTTAACTTGTTGGCGCAACCGCGTGCGGTACTTGATCAGCCATAACTCTTCCGGATACTGTGTCATAATATTTTCAGCGAACTCAACGGGATCGTCGCCGATTACTTGTTGAACTGGTACATTTTCCGCAGCACTTTCTTGAAACATGTGCAGGATTTCTTCTAACACGTCCATCATAGCGCCACTCTTAGCAAAGTTCCAAATGTAGGTTTGCAATGCTGTGAGGGTTTGTGCATATGCTTCGGGAAGTGCTTGCACGTCTGCCTTAAATTGTTTATAGCGTTTTTTATCACCAACAATGTTATTCCATAAATTAGCCATTTAATCTCTCCTTTAATCTTGCCATAGTAGTGGTTAGAAACTCCCATTTTTGCCAAAATTCACTCAAATACGCCTGCCCCGCTTCATTGAGCGAGTAAAACTTCCGGGGTGGCCCCATTTCAGACTTCCGCCTTTCAACGGTGAGCAACCCCTTTTTCTCCAACCGGAGGAGCACTGTGTAGACCGTGCCCTCAACAATATCTTCGAAGCCAAGGTCAACCAGATAATTGGTAATCTCGTAACCGTAAGTTTCGCCTTGGCTAATTCGCTGAAGAACGATGCCTTCTAATGCACCCTTTAATAATTCAGTTAAACCTTTCAATTCAATCGCCTACCTTGTAATACTAGTTAGTATTGCTGGAATAGTAGCAAATCTATTGCTTAATCATATCTACTCTTTATTACAATGTACCAGTACATAATAACAACAGGTAGTAGTGCTGTCAACAAAAATAACTCTCATGGCAAATACCATGAGAGTTATCACATCATTTTATATAGACACTATTTTCGTTTTCGGCGAACTTCTTTCAAAAAAGCTTTCATCTGTTTCTTGCCACCGAACATCCGCTCAATTTTGGCGTTCTCTCGTTCTTTGCCACGTAGCTGATTATTCGCCTGTTCATCTTGAAGTTGGCGATAACTGGCTAAACGAGCCTCAGAAAGCTGCCCATCCGCGACCGCTTGTTGCACTGCACAACCAGGCTCTTGCTGATGTGTGCAGTCATTGAATCGGCATTTTTTAGCTAATTCAGTGATATCTGAGAACGTCGAGTCTAGATTCGCCTCCAGTAAACCCAGTTCGCGCATTCCCGGCGTGTCGATGACCAGACTGCCGTTGGGTAATTTGACCAACTGCCTGGCTGTGGTGGTGTGCCGACCATGATCATCAGTTGCTCGAACTGCTGCGGTCGCCAAACTCTGCTTACCCAGCAAATGATTGATCAGTGTCGTTTTTCCTACTCCAGAAGAACCCAAGAAAGCATAAGTTAGCCTGGGTTGCATAAATGCGGTTAGTTCTGCCATGCCGTTCTCATTGGTCGCATCGCAGACAATCACGTCCGCACCTCCGCTGACCTCTGCAACTGTAGACAATTGTTCCGCCAATTGACTTGTTTTATCGGCTTTAGTGAGCACAATGGCTGACCGCGCACCCGAAGCTGCAGCAATGGCTAAATAACGTTCCAATCGACGTACGTTAAAATTAGCGTCTAGCGCCATACATAATAAGAGCCAATCAACGTTGGCAGCAACGAGTTGTGCTGCCGACCGTCGACCAGCTGCCTTTCGTAGAAAAACGGTGGTGCGATCATTCAATCGTTCTATCGTGGCAGCGTCTGCTGAATTATTTGGCAATCTGACCTCTACCCAGTCACCAACCGTTGGAAAGTCTTCCGGCCCGTTAGCGAAATTGATTAGTCGACCGGCCACCTGTGCAGTGAATTGACCCTGCTCAGTCACAATCGTGTATTGCTGATGACTCGTGGCAATGACTCGAGCTAAACTTAAACCGCTCGTCGGTTTTTGCGCCTCACTGGCGCCATATTCTGTTAATTTAATTGTTTTGTCCTCCATAACCGCGGAGAACTAAGCCTTGTAGTCCTCCAGTGACGTAACAACGCCCATTACAATGCCCAACATACACGTTCATCCTTTCTGTGGCGAGTTGAATCGCCTTATTGCACATATTGTACCAAAATTTATCAAAATCACAACCTCATTGCGCATGTTTACGGTCATGCTGTTCAGCGATTCTTACGTTGCTAACCGCCACTATTCGGCCACTAACAGTCATCGAGAAACAACGATACATTGACCACCTGACAGACCTGAACTACCATTAAAACTAAGTGGAGGCGTTAATTTTGAAAAACTCAAAACAACTCTCAAAATACGATCGTTATGAAACCATCTGGATCATTATCGCAATGTTTGTGGGAATCGGTGTGGGGATGTTATTACCTGAAGTTACTCGGGTCATTACCCAACTGCAAGTGGGTACAACTTCCATCCCGATTGCCATTGGTTTAATTTTGATGATGTATCCAGCCTTGACCAAGGTTAAGTATGAAAAATTAGGGCACGTGTTTAGTGACTGGCGAACCCTGAGTTTGTCACTAGTTCAAAACTGGATCGTGGGTCCACTCCTTATGTTTGCCTTAGCAATCATCTTTCTGCGTGATCAACCTGGTTACATGACTGGCTTGATTCTAATCGGACTCGCTCGATGCATTGCAATGGTAATTGTCTGGAGCCGACTCGCCCATGGTGACAACGAATATACAGCCGGACTGGTCGCTTTAAATTCAATTTTTCAAATTGTCTTTTATACAGCATTTGCCTATATCTTTTTCACGGTTTTACCCGGATGGTTTGGGTTAAGTGCCCAGCACGTTGACGTCTCAATGGCGGCAATTGCCGAAAGTATTGGCTTGTACCTTGGCGTGCCGTTTCTCGCTGGCATCAGTTCCCGCTATCTGTTGATTCACTGGCGCGGCCGGGACTGGTTTGAATCCGTCTATCTGAAGAAAATTGACCATCTCACCTTCTGGGCGCTGATTTTCACGATCATCGTCATGTTCGCTATCAAAGGAAAACAAGTGGTGGCTTTACCGTTAGCCATGATCCGCATCGCCATTCCACTAATTCTATACTTTATCATTATGTTCAGCGTTACCTTTGCTATTTCACATCATATGAAACACTCGTACGCCGTAACCACTTCGCAGTCACTAACAGCCGCCAGCAATAATTTTGAATTGGCAATTGCTGTCGCCGTTGGTGCTTTTGGGATTAATTCACCGGAAGCCTTCACCGCGGTTATAGGGCCGGTTGTTGAAGTTCCAGTCATGTTGGGGTTAGTGAATGTGGCGTTATATATGCATCATAAGTTGAATTGGCCAGCTTGAAATTCATTTGAGAAGAAAAATAGGCAACCAATGATTACAGTATATTTTTTCTAGAGCGGTGCCTATTCAGCAACATACATGAGCTTAAGACCTAATGCCCGTGTATGTTTTTTTGCATATGACTAATATTCACCAAAACAATCCCAATTTGACCTCATTTTTGATATACTTAAACCTTATGTAAACCGTAAACGTATTTAATCAATAAGAAGTTGAAATTAATGACAAGCATATACGAAAACCGTCATGAGATTTCAACAGTAATCATTCTTAGAATTCAAAAAGCGTTTACGGTTGGATCGGCGAATAAGATTTTAAGGGGAGTTGACTGTTCCTTTCATTTGTGTGTAAGTACACAATACCTTTTAATTATATTCGTCGTTCAAATTTAATATTTGTTCATCAAAACCAGATGACAAATAAAAGATTGGAGTTGATTCTAGGCTGTATATCATTATTTTCTCAACCGTTCTACTTTGATTTATTTACGAGTCATCTAACCCTATCTACCTGTTTACTCGTAGAAGACAAGATGAAATACGTTCAGACAGTTTTACGCACTTATTTTAGTTACATTAAGGGGAATTATATCGTGGAAAATAGATACTGCACCAACTGTGGCAAAGAATTACCTCGTGATGCCGAATTTTGCTTGTACTGTGGCACAAAGCAACCTACTGTTGAAAGAGATGCTCCAAGGGGAGATAACCAATACAATCAATCCGACAATCACAAAAGTAATGACAATCAAGATAACGAACTAGGGAACACCTTTACAACTGCAACCAGTTCAGCTGGTGCTTTAACCAAACAGAAAATAAACAGCCCCAAGAAGTCGAAACATAAAAATAAACGAATCTGGTTTGTTCTAGCGGCAGTGGTTGTTATTTTCATCGGTTTAGCAATTCACGCTAGTACCAGTTCAAGCTCCGCGACCGGAACGTCGGCTTCATATGATAACAGTAGTTCTGATAATTCAAGTTCGGATGATACAGATGATTCAGACAATTATGATGATACAGATGATTCTGATACCGATGACTCCGAAGATACTGGGGATTTTGAAAATGAAGCTGTCGCAGGCATATCCTCGTCAGATTACGACGCTACAGAAGCAGCTGAAAATACTTACTCATATGGTGAGCTGCTTAAATCTGATGATTATAATGGTGAATCTTACAACATCACAAACGCTCAGGTGCTTCAAGCCAGCGAAGATGATGGCGCTACTACGTTATTAGTGTATACGGACGAATATGCAGATGATATCTTCAAGGTCTACTATCCAGATACTACAGATGCCGTTGAGGACGATTACGTCACCATCAAGGGTGTGCTGGGCAGTCGTGAAGATTATGATACTCAATCCGGTGGTTCGAATACTGTACCTACAATTGTTGCTCAGGACGTGAGTGTTACTGGACAGGGAAGCTAACGACTAACTCATTATAAACACAACGACCCCGAGGGCTTGCTATCCTCGGGGTTTTATACGTGCCTATACAATATACTATAACCTCGTTAATATCAGCTTTAATCGCTCCTGTAACTGTGGAACTTGTTCTGCGGTGAGATTAGCGAACCCCACCCGTAAATTATTTTGGTGTACGCCAAATAAAAAGTCTGGACGGACAAGCACCCGTCTTTTCAAAAATTGGTTGTAATCGGTGATACTTAGCGGATGAGGGGTATGTAGATGCACCCAAAAACTATTGCCATTTGCTGGTAACTGGTAGCTTAACTGATTTTGATCAACGAACGGCTGTAAGGCTTGTTGCAACCGTTGCTTTTTTTGCTGTAACTGGTCGGCTTGTTGCCGAATCTGTTGCCGAAGATCCGACTGCGCTAAAAACTGACTGGCAATAATCTGTGGAAAGATACTCATGCCAGATTCCATTTGCTGACGAATGTCGGCTAACTGATTGACGATAAACGATGGCGCCAAAAGCCAGCCAATCCGTGCTTGATTACCGACTAATGAGGACAACGAGCCAATGTAAAGCACGTTGTCAGGATCTAAGACCTTTAATGGCGGTTCTGACTGATTGTCCGACACTGCATAAGTGATGCCAAAGGGATCATCTTCCACGATGGGTAATTTCAACGTTTGGCACATCCTGATCAGGGCTTTACGTTTAGCCAGCGGCATCATCTGCCCAATTGGGTTTTGACCATTGGGATTGACGAACAAGAAACGGAACCGGTGTTTGTAATATTCCAGTTGCAGAGTCGCCAGATCAAGACTGCCATCCGCCATCAGCGGAATTCCGTACACCCGAATACCAGCCACTTGAAAGAGCGTTAACTGATAAAAGTACGACGGTTTTTCGATGGCAATGGCGTCACCATATGATAATAAGCCCTGTGTTATCAGGTAAAAGGCTTGCTGGGCACCTGATGTAATCAGTAGTTGGTTAGCGCTAAATGAGTGTTGCAATAATGGTGATAACCGCGTAATTAACTGTTGTTTCAAGTCAGCAGCCCCACTAATATCCACGTGATTCTCTTGTTCAACCAGTCGTCCAGTTGAAACATGATTTAGCGAGATGGGTAACGCCATTTTATTAGGAATATTAAAGTGCGCCAGATTGATTGCTTCCGGATCTGACTCCAGTTCCCGTAGTTGCTGCAAATAACTCTCGGGATCGCCAAACCGATTAGCGGCAAGATACGTTCGCCAATTGACATTTTCAGTTAAGATTCCCCACTTATCCATGCTAACCCAAGTACCGCTACCACGTTTTCGGGTCAAAATCCCATTGCTGACCAGTTCGTTTAACGCTTGTTGAATGGTTGAGCGATTCACTGATAGCATTTGCGCTAATTGCCGTTCTGCCGGTAACTGCTGACCCGGAATCAGATTCCCATTATTAATGCCATCGGTAATCAGCGTCATCACTTTGATATATAACGCTTGTGAACCACCTGGAAGTTGCCACTGCATGCTGTCACCCTCTTTAATTAAATTGGATGGGTAATTTACCATCCAATTGGTTGTTTCCATTATAAACGCTGTGTCCTAGTATGAAACTAATTTCTAGAGATGGAGGCTTGATTATGACAGAAACAGGCACAACTACAGTAAAACGAGGTATGGCACAGATGCAAAAAGGCGGCGTCATCATGGACGTCGCTAACGTGGAACAGGCTAAGGTTGCGGAGGCTGCTGGTGCAGTTGCCGTGATGGCGTTGGAGCGGGTACCCTCAGATATCCGAGCAGCTGGTGGTGTGGCACGGATGTCTGATCCCGCGATGATCAAGGCAATCATGGATGCTGTCACCATTCCGGTCATGGCGAAAGTGCGAATTGGCCACATTGCTGAAGCCCGAATTCTGGAGGCCATCGGGGTTGACTACATAGACGAGAGTGAAGTCTTGACTCCCGCAGATGACAGTTACCACATTAATAAAAATGATTACAAAATTCCCTTCGTGTGCGGCTGCCGTTATTTAGGTGAAGCACTCCGTCGAATCGGCGAAGGCGCCTCAATGCTACGGACTAAGGGAGAACCCGGCACGGGTAACATTATTGAAGCAGTACGTCACATGGAAAAAGTGAACGAACAGATTAGTCACGTAGCTGGCGCAAACCCTGATCAATTGATGTCAATTAGCCGCGACTTGCGCGCACCTTATGACCTAGTGAAACAAGTTCACGATTTAGGTAAATTACCCGTTGTCAACTTTGCGGCTGGTGGTGTTGCCACTCCCGCAGACGCCGCTTTGATGATGAACTTAGGCGCTGATGGTATCTTTGTTGGCTCCGGTATTTTTCACTCTGAGAACCCCGCCAAGTTTGCTAAGGCAATCGTCACAGCAACTGCACACCCAACCGATTGGGCATTGATCGCCAAAGTTTCAGAAAATTTGGGTAAGCCAATGAAGGGAATCGACATTTCAACTTTAACGGATGACGAGAAAATGGCTGACCGTGGGATTTAAACGGAGGTGATGCGTGTGGTTATTGGTGTATTAGCACTTCAAGGTGCAGTTAGTGAACATATCAAGATGGTAACAGCGTGTGGCGTAACCCCGCGATCGGTTAAAACTCAAGCAGATTTGAAAGGGCTTGACGGGTTAACCATTCCTGGCGGTGAAAGTACCACGATTCGAAAACTGTTAGTACGCGAACAGATGTTAGAACCGTTGAAAAAGCTAGTTCAACAGGGATTCCCAGTCTTTGGAACCTGTGCCGGTCTGGTCCTACTAGCTCAACCAGATTTACTGAATGGTTTAAAGGGAACCGTAGTACGTAACGGCTTTGGGCGGCAAAGAGAGAGTTTTGAAACTGAATTGACGGTAAAAGGATGGTCGAAACCCTATCACGGAATCTTCATCCGTGCCCCTTACCTTTCTGAGGTGCAGCAACCTGCTGAAGCTTTGGTCACCTTAGCCGACGGCCGGATTGTGGCTGCTCAGCAAAATCATGTCCTGGTCACTTCGTTTCATCCAGAATTGACTGGGGATACGCGGTTTCATCGGTACTTTGTTGAGAAGATGATTTGACCATTAGTGAATAGTACTAGCTAAAATTTTACTAGCAGTAACTTCAATTCTAAATTAAAAATGAGTCAATGATAATAAAAGTAATCATTTTACCTAGAGAAATAGCGCGTTTATGATGCTGAAATAAGACCAGGTAAAACGATGAAAATGAACTTGAATTTGGAAAACTATAGGGCCTAACAACTACTATCACAGGGTATCCGATATCTACTGAGTATCTTTGCTCTTGTGGACGCAGCTATAAAGCTGTGGCAAAATTAGGTTGTACTGCGTCAAAAAACATCCCTAGTTATTAACTTAGCTAGGGATGTTCTTGTATTATTCAGAATGGGATATGACAGTACAATTGTTTTAGCATCAGAAATGGCCACTCAATATACATCAGTGATCAACTAGAGTACGAAACCAATACACTGTTTAATGAATTTAATCGTGACTGTGAAAAGAGGCTGACAAGTCCTGATATTTGTTGTGTAATATTTGTTGTGTAATATTTTTTGCGTTGATGAGTTGAAAAAACGCAAAAATCATAGAATCTTTTTTTAGTAACTGCAATTTCACAGCCCCATGAGTCCCGTCGATACGATTCGAAAAAGTAGGAAACCGACAAGTTATCGTCGTAATTTTCTTATTTTTCAACTATCCTTCAAACGTAACCACATGTTTTTTAGATGTCGAAGTTTGGCAGCCTAATCTCCAAGTATTACTTATAGCACTCCCTCATCAGTCCCACGATAACTATCAATTGGAACTCTAATATGACCTCTGGCAATCACTACGCCCCTTCTCACTGCATAGCACTCAACATAGTGATCTCCATTGAAATCACTTCTCTCATCCTGAGTCTCTTCACCTTTCACTATCATACCTCTCTCTCGTCCTTTAGCTGCTTCACCAGTATTTCTGACCTTCCAATAATATTTAACGTTACTTTTAATACTTTCAGGGATATTTGAATCGGCAATAAAAAAATGAATTTTTCGATTAACTTTTAAAAGATGTTTGCGAGCCAAAAAAGATTGCAAATAAAATGGGCGAAATCCATTTTGCAAAATTTTAGCGTCAAGTTTCAATTGATATGTGATTTTTAAATTAAATTTTTCCTCAACGTATTGCTCATCAGTAGCTCGTCGCTCAGGATCATACTGAGTACCAAATAGCTGAATCATCAGCTCCCTTGAACCTTCTTCATCACCTTCAATAGCCGCTAATGCATTCTTAGAATATTCGATAAATCTCAAATCTTCGTTATCCATTTCTTCATTAGTGCCCAGAGCTATAATTCTTCCATTTTTCATACTTGCAGCAGTTCCGAAAAAAGCTTTAAGATGACTAATATAATGAGAATCCATCAATAAAGAAGGCTCATTTTTATAGCACATGTCAAGAATACTGTCTATGACAATTCCTTTTAATGGAACGCCAACGTGATCACGCCATGCCCTAATCGCCTTAGCAACTTCAGTGTATTTCCCAGATGAATTAATATTATCACAATTGGCTTGAGAAATTTGATTATCTGGATTAGTTTGTTGCCAACTTCCTCCATCATGTGTATCAGGATAATCGTATTGTCCATCAGAGCGCTTAAACCCAGGTACAAGTTCGATAGTCCCCTTGTTTAAGGCTATTACAACGACCTGACCATCGCCTCTAATATCGGTTCGTGAATATCTCTCTTGAAGAAGCGTCTTGATTTGTTGTAATAAATCAGTTTGACCGTGCTGCCGATTATTAAATTGTTCTTTTACGCCTGCTGGTAAAACACAAAGTACATCGTGATCACTTGTAGCACTGATATTTGTATTTCGACCTGCGCTCCCGACTTTCAATACATGAGTATCATTAGATTCATCATAATAATGATCATTAATAACATTATTAATCTCAGATATTGTGGTATCAAAGTTTTTCTTTTCATCATCTGTTTCACTTATTCGGCTGATAAAGCTTCGGAACTCAGTATCATTATCTACCATTCTTACACCTATTTTCCCTTTCCCACAGTCTTTTTCCAATGATATAAGTCAACAATACTCATATCGATTAAAATTATTGACAAACTAAGAGCGGTAAATTGTTCCCAATTTTCAAATGAATTATTGACTCCAGAATAACTTAAAAAAAGCAGCATTATTGCACAACCTGCAATCACTTTTAAGTTCACAGTAAGAAGAGTCAAACAATCAGTCTCCGCTCGTTGATATTGCAAAACAGGATTATTATTTTGAATTGTCCCTCCAAAAAGGCCATGTTCAGAAAGTTTACTGGCAATTATTAACATCGCTTTATTCCACAAGTACAGAAAAACAATTAATAATACTGTTCCTGTAGTAACAATTATCCAAAAATACCATGGTGACGCTATTTTAGTCACCATTTCAATAATAACCGAACCAGAGAGAGCGCCAAGAATCACTGCTAGAAGTGTAAATAAACCAACAACAAAAGTATCTAAGATTTGCCTTTGGTAACTATAACTGATAGACGTCTTTACAGTACCATTCTTAACAGTTATTTGAGAACGACGTAAATGTTCTGGCAACATTTTATCAATTTCTAAGGTTGTAAAATGCTGCTCTTCTCCGTATTTGAGAGATTGCTGTGCTAACTGGTAACTTTTAGGGTCCGTTTTCATTGATGTATCATAGATGTCCTTTGTTCTTTCTGTAAACTCATCACGTTTTTGACGAATATCCGTAACTTGTAGACTAGGTGAATCTGTCAACAATGATACGTAGTCCTCTCTAATCTGCCAAAGATCATTAGCAGTTTTACTATGACTCGTAATTTCTTCACTCACATCAAAATCTTTGAAATATAAAGTTGCTCCTGTTAAGCCGGCAGAAATAAGAGCACTGAGTAGCTTTAAAATAAGACTATTAATCAGAATAGTACCTAAAATCCCACTGGTTGAAATTGCAGATAATATTATTTTCAACCATTTCACGCATGCTTGTCTCTTACGTAAACGATCAACCTGTTTTAAGTGCGTCGTATAAGTATATTGTACACGCCCGAATGCTTCCCGAATTTGTGACTCAAGGTTGAATCTTACCATTTTGTCATCCATCTTTATAGTCTCCTTACGTGGAACTACTATAAATCATAGCAAACATATGTTCGTAAGTAAATGTATTTTCCATAAAACAGGTATTAAAACTACTACAGACTGATTAAACTTCTCTTCTTCAAATTTAACGTCAGCAATATTCCTCTTCACCCGTTCTCATCAGTCAGATACCAATTTTAATTTGATCGATCAATCAACGGCTGAATTTTATCAGTAAAGTACTCTTTGATTTCCGCCTTTACATGTTTTTTCCACTTAAGCATATTAGAAGTTTCAGAATTAGGATTGAATGACTTAAACCGGTTATAAGACATCTTATCCAACAGATCTAACATTCCTTGCTGTTGCTTGTCAGACTCCGGATTATAGTGAGCCATAACGTACTTAAAGTTATCATACTTAAGCTGATACTGATTTGCGAAATCTTTCATCAGTTTCTGGCTTTCATCATCGACCATTGATTCCAGAATTTGATCAACTTGTTGACCTCTATACCGTTCTGGATCATCCTGAATCTTCTTCCATAATGATCTCATGATGTCAGCTAACTTTTCATTCTTTTTACCTAAATCATTGATGTAACCATTGATTTCATTAACATCATCCTGGTTCATCTCAGATGATTGGTTATCTTCGTCAGGAACATAAGCTTGAATCAAAGCAACGATATAACGCTCATTGATTTCTTTAATATGAAAAGACTCAAGCTCATAGTCATCGTTAATCTCCGACTCGTCATCATCTATCGGTGGGTCTTTTTTTAAGCTCTCAAGTACGTTTTCGTAAGTACCTCGCAGCTCATCCATCTTTTCCTCGGAAATTTCAGGCATATTAAGCTGTTCTTCCTCAGGCAACTCACTTTGGTTGTCTAGCTCATCGTATGTTTGAATCGCAGCAGTATGCTTATCAAGTTCTTGGAAGTCTTTCACAAATTGTTTTCTATCCTTTTTCGGCGCATTTTCAATCGATTGAAGGCTATCTGGTTGCAGGTACTTATCAAACGTCTTCCGCGCTTTAACATAGCGTTTTCTGGCTACCTTCCAGGTAGGAGCTAACACATCATTAGAGCCACCATGCGAATAGAGCCGTAACGCATCATCAATGGCTTCGCTAAAGGCCTCTGGATATTGAAAGGTCACGATTTGTCCCCACGCTTTGCCAGAATCGTAAATCCGATTAGTTCTGGAAAATGCTTGAATGATATTTTGCGGATTCATTGGCCGACGATCAACGTACAGCGTTGAAAGATTGGGTGAATCAAATCCCGTTAAAAGTCGATCCACTACGATAACAATATCTAACTGCTGATGAGGTGCTTGATACGGCTTCTTCTTTCGAGCCAGTCGATCATTGACATTACGGTTATAGGATCCTAGCTCCGCCATCGAATAATTAGTGTGAAACATGGCATTGTAATCAGCCATTGAATGTTTCATGGCCTCTTGGTCTACCTCTGAATCATCATCATTTTCCGAAATGGAGTATGTTACCGCAATACGTGGAAAATCAGGTGCCACTTCTTTGATTCGTTTAGGAACCCCACCCTGTTCAATAACGTCTTTAAATAATGAATAGTAACGTTGTGCTTGCTTAATTGATGAAGTTGTAAAAATTGCTGAATAACGATGACCATTGATCAATCCTTGTTTTCTGTAGGCAAGGTACAATATTTTTTCGACTACTGCACGCATATGCTGGTCAGAAAGATAGACTTGATCTAACCCATGGGTATCAGCTTCATCTGCTTTTTCTTCCTTACTATCACCTAAGTTATCCGTCTTAAATCCTAAAACAGCTTTATCTCGTAGTGCATCCTTGATCGTGTATTCATGAAGAATTGGCCCATATAGCTGTTCAGTCGTCCGAGCATCCTTACCATTTTCTGCCCGCGCATTTTCATCAAAAATTGGTGTTCCAGTAAAGCCATACCATAGTGGCTGGCGGTTAAAGAACTTATCCAACTCTCGCTTTTGAGTTGGCGTAACTGTCCGATGACATTCATCCACGATAAACGCCAAATTCAGACTTTTTAACTTTTCATATTTCTTTGATAGTCCAGGATTTTCTTCAATTCGCTTAAAAATAGTTTTCAATTTCTGCCGTGTCGTGACAACTACGGTCCGGTTACCATCCACTAATTGATCTGCCAAATCATAGCTATTCTTGGTTTCCTTAACACTAATGGTGTCGTTGTTAGCATAAGTCTGAAACGCACCAGTAGTTTGAGCATCCAAATCTTTTCTATCAATCAAAAAGATAGTTTTCTGAATACTTGGCAACTGTAATAGGTTTCGAGCAACTTTGTAAGAAGTTAGTGTCTTACCTGATCCAGTTGTATGCCAGATAAAACCAGATTGGCGTTCTCGGGAGGCCTTAAAAATAGCTTCAATTGCGTGAATTTGATACGGACGAAGTAAGATAATATTTTTTGCTTCACTATCTAAAACCGTGTAATCAGCAATCATATGATGTGCAGCCGGAATAGACAGAACCTCACGAGAAAAATCGAGGTAGTTATCAACTAGCTTATTTTGCTCATCAACCCAAGATGTCAAGAATTTGGGATTTAGCTGTCCTCCCGCTGAAATATACCGAGTACTAGTGCCATTTGTCACAACAAACATTTCAACAAAACAGAAAATATCAGTAAACTTACCTTCACTAATATATTTGTTAATTTGATTGAAAGCTTTCATATAAGGCTGCTGTGGTGCTTTAAGCTCAATATGGATCATTGGCAACCCGTTAATGAGTAGTGTCACATCAAAACGACGATCCTGATCCAACGCCATACCCTTAGGAACTTCAACTTGATGGACAACTTCATAGACTGATGAACCACCAGAAATGTTAGAGTTATCCAAAATTAAAAGATCGGCGTCTGGCAACGTAGAGTCATCACGTTTTAAATGAAAACGAACTTGCCCATTGGCACCTGACATGAATTCAGCTGCCCGATAAAAAGTTGGTTGAATAATCTGTGTTTTGATTGTCTGTTTTTCATTTTCTGTAAGTGCTATATCTGCTAATTTTGCTTTATTATTGGCTGACAAAATTCTAAAAAAGTTATTCCATAATTGTGGTACGTTTTTTAAATCTTCACGAAGAACCCATTGATTGGTGCCCTTGGTTAAGCTATCAATTAATTTTTGTTCCATTGCTGCTTCAGCCATTTGAATACTCCTTTATTAATGCTTACACAAACATTTTTTGTAAGAGGGATTGCTTTAATTTCTTTAAGTTGTCTAACATACGCTGATGATGAGCGATAGCAAAGTTAATTGTTTTAAATAATTGCGCAACTGCCTTTTGTTCAAGAGGTTTTTGTGGCCTTTTTATTGGAATTTGAGCAAGATCACCTAAATAAATACCTGGTTGTGCGGAAACGACTTGTCGTACATTTAACTGTCGCTGAAAGTCATTGCTTTCAAGCAAAGTTTGCAAAAACTCAGAGTTCATAGATATTGGCCGAAGGTATGCAACACTACGTTGAAATGTTAGATTCTGGGGATTAGTCAAAATAGCTGATTCCCCAATGGAGCCAACAATCGTTAATAAAATATCACCAGCCTCAAGAGTGAACGATTTGTGAATCTTTCGAAATTCATTCCACGATATGCGTCGATCTGAGCTACTAATTATTATGTGGCCATTTTTTATGTTTTTAGCACTTAAAAGATAAGGTCCCTCCTTAGCATCTTTATGGGTCCCATGAGTCCCATCTTTTAAAAGTGTAAGTTCACTTCCAAGCTTACGTTGTTCCCATACATCAGTAAAACCACTAAATCTAATCTCTGGCTTATTTTGACCATCCTTTGGAAACATTTTTTGTAAAAGTGACTGTTTTAACTTATTCAAAAGTTCTAACTTACGCTGATGATGAGCGATACTTTTTTCTATGTTTAAAAAAAGTAACCCGATTCTCTGTTGTTCTTCTTTATTGGGAAATAATGCGCTAATATTTTTAAACTTTTTAAGCGACAATACGTGTTGTCCAGTTCCTTCTGCTTGAATGGCGATTTGTCTTTCAATACCATAATTAACTCTTTTTAAGAAAAATTCCGAATCTGCATTTTTTAAACCGAAAACAGGATAAAAGTAGCTAATAATACCCATATCAATTATGTTATTACGGTTGAATACAAACCTACTATTATCACTTCTACTACGATACGTAAAATACCCTTTAGGTAAAATAAAGTATCCAACGTTATCATTTGTTGTTACTTGCCTGTCATTAAAATACTCTTCCTGTAATACAATGCCCTTTTGTTGAGACGAAGTTAACACCGGATACTGATTGTTCACAGTTGTTTTATTAACGTAATCAACGATGTAGTTTCCGAGCTTACGCTGTTCCCACGCGTCAGTGAATCCCTTAAATCTTAGAATTGGACCTTTTTTAGATTCCACCATTAATCTGCGTCCTCCAAATCTTTGATTACATCATTAAGTCCGTCCATAATGTTGTCGTCATCCGACGTTAGATCCTTTAACATCGAAACCAAACTATGTTCATTCTCTTTGATTTCCTGACTAGTTTGTCGTAGGTCATAAGCAACTTGTTTCAAATCAATTTCAGGTTCTGGTTCAAAGGTATCTACATAACGGGGAATGTTCAAGTTAAACTCATTCTCTTGAATTTCATCAAACGTAGCTAGGTGGGCAAATTTATCAACATCTTCTCGCTTTTCATAGGTATCGAGAATCCGTTGTACATCTTTCTCACGTAATATATTCTGAGTCTTAGCTTTTTCAAAGTTCTTTGAAGCATCAATAAACATGACATTACGGTCTTGTTTATCTTTTTTCAGGACCACAATTGCAGTTGGAATGGAAGTGTTATAAAACAAGTTTGCTGGCAATCCGATAACTGCATCGATTGCACCACTCTCAAGCATTTTTTGACGAATTTTACCTTCAGCTGCCCCTCGGAATAAGACCCCATGAGGCAAAACAATTGCCATAGCACCACTATATTTTAGATGGTAATAACCATGTAAAAGAAAGGCGTAATCAGCCTTTGACTTGGGTGGCAACACACCATAAGCAGAGAATCGAGGATCTTCTTTAAAACCATCTGCTGCTGACCATTTCAGTGAGTAAGGTGGATTCATTACGACGGAATCAAAGTTAGTTACTTCTTCAGCTGGCCAATCTTCATCTAAGGTATCACCATTACGTAAATGCTGACTAGCAATATCAACGTGGTGAAGGATCATATTCATGCGAGCTAAGTTAAATGTTGAAGTATTGATTTCTTGACCAAAATAAGTAATTCGATCTGCTGCGTCAGAATACTTCTTGAAGTTCAGCAGCAAGGAACCAGACCCCATTGCAGGATCATAAACGGTCATTCCATCTTTATAATTTTTCCCAACCAACGTTAATCGAGATAATAATTCAGAGACTTTTTGTGGTGTATAGAACTCACCTGCTTTTTTACCAGATTCAGAGGCAAATTGACCAATCAAATATTCGTAGGCATCGCCTAAAGAGTCCCCAGCGGTTTTAACGAGTTCCAGTTTGCCAATTGCAGAAAGCACTCCGGCGATTGTATCAGCCTGCTTTTGAGCGTTATTGCCTAACCGTTTTGAGTAAAGATCATAATCGTCAAACAAGCCTTCAAATTCAGCTCCGAAACTTTCCAATTTCGTGAAAGCGTCACCCAACTGGTTTAACTGAAAAGAATGATCGTCGACAGACTTCAAAATATTCGTGTAAGTTGACTCTGGTTGAATAACATAACCGAAAGTATCCTTTAATTCATCGATTAAATCGGAATCAGTTGCATTATCTTCGTAAATCTTTTGAGCTTCTTCTAGAGATGCTTTTTCCTTACCCTCTAGTTCTGCTGCATAGTAAAGCATGCTGTCTGATAGATACTTATAAAAGACAGTACCCAACAGGTAGTTCTTGTATTCATTAGCATCCATCTTTGATCGTAGTACATCGGCCGCACTAAAAAGTCCACTTTGTAATTCAGTTGTTTCTGTCATTTTACTAATGACCTCCGTTAATATCTTTTTATAAATATCCAAAAAATTATGATATGTATCTCTCTTTACTAAGTTAAAATTTACTCATTCAATTTTCCCAGCCTTTTAGTTGGTCTTAAAAGCCCACACCTTAATGATTGCTTGCAGGCCATCAGGCTTAAACTGCTTCTCTTATGGTATCACGAAACTACTTTTTACTGTTGTGAATTCGGCTAAAAGACTGCTTAAAAGCAAAACAATTTTTCATCATGACGTTTGATAGCAATCTGAATTTATCTTTCCTCTCTGTATATAAAGTTTTATAATTAATACCGTGTATATATACATACTACAGAATATTACAAAAAATATGGACCAAATTTTGGTCATGCATGTAATCACACATTAACAAAATAAATGTTTAAGGAGCATTTGAGATGCCTTTAAAAAAGCTTTCAATGGTCCCGTTAGTTGCGCTTTCGTTTGTCACAGCACTATCTACAACTTCAACTACAGCTTCAGCACACGGATATGGTTATTGGCTTCGGCCTCATTGGGTCACCATCAAAAAAACAACAACCATCGCTAAGATAAAGAACACTTATCCTCTGTCAAATAGTTACAAAGTTGACGAATGGATTGTTTATCCCGGCTATCACCTAAAGGTTCATCATGGTGCAAGTTACTTATGGCTTGGTGAAAGCGGCAAATTTAACACTGGTCCAAGTTAAACCTGGGCGATTGAACGCGGTAATAACACTCACTGGTTCCGACAGGGGACCCACTAAAACAAAACAGTAAATAATTTGTTAGTTGAATCCTAAATTAACAGGGCAGCCCCAAGTCTGGGACTGCCCTGTTAATTTTATGGTGCTACGATATTTGGAGTTGATAGACAACTTGCCTCTCAACTCCTTTTTCTATACCATTATTTATATTTGAATACGCAAATAGGACACCACACTATTTCGTGTTCACCGTTCCGACCAAAGAAAAGAGAAA
>NZ_JAAXLJ010000018.1 GCF_012641075.1 Secundilactobacillus angelensis
CCTCCTAGTTAGCGATGTGATTTATAGTATCAAAAAAATGTAGGAAAACCGACAATTTCTCGCCGCCATTTTCCTACATTTTATAACCGCCCTTTACAACGTGAGCATATCAAAAATTTGTTTATAATAGGATTTTATTGATTACCTCATTTTGTGGACAGCATGCATTAATTCTGTGATAACTTTGGATGTGGACCTAACTGTTAGAAAACTTGTTAGGACTTGAAAGAATGCCTTAGTCGACTTTTCTTCCAATTGTTCACTCATATGTACAATCAACTATGATATACTCCAAACATACTACTTAGGAGGAATATAATACATTAATGAAAAAGACAGGATTGGTCGCAGTCACCGCTGCAGTGTTAATGGGAACATTCGCAACGTTCAGTACAACTGAAACCGCCCAGGCAGCAACTTGGCACAAGAACGTACCATCAGCCATTCGGGGGACGTGGAAGGAAAAGGGTGGCGATTTGAATTACAAGTTCAAGATCACCTCAAGTACTTTTAAATTAAGTGCGCGCCTTGGCGATCCACAAACTGCTAACAAGGTGATGTATCACCATTCAAAAGGCAGCAGCTACTATTACCTCAGAGGCCATGAAACGGCTTATACCAGCGGGAGAGAACTGCTTTACTACAAGGTCAAGAAGACCGGCAACCACATTAAGATCTTGAATTACTTGACGTCGCTTGATGGTTCTAGTTATAAGAGCTCTCGATATATGCCATTTAGTTTTTACAAGTAGAATAATGATTTTGGACGAAGCTGAAGTGGTGGCTTGGTCCATTTTTTATTAAACAAAACGTGATTTTTGTCATAAAAAATCCTGTAGGTAAATCCCATCCCAGGGATTTGCATACAGGATTTGCTTTAATAGTAACCATAGTAAGGCGTTTGTACCACTGCTGAAAATACCCAATTAATCAATGTAATGAAGTCAAAAACTGGTAAGCCAACTGCACTTTGAATTGCGGACGCGTAAGGTGGCAAGTCGCTGCATTCCAACAGAATCGCGCCAATTTCTGGATGATCAGCAATCAAGTTTGTACTGACATTAATGAGTTGCTGGGTTAAACCCGCGTTATCTAAGACGGGCTCGCCATAGCGAATCGGATGGAATTTGGACAAAGAGCCGACATCCTGAATCACACAATATTCCTTGCTGGCATGGGATTTGTTTAAGAATTCTTCCGTGGCATTTTCGTAACTTGCTACGAAGACACCGACTTTCTGATCGGTTTTCAGACCAAATTTGATGATGGGCAATTGAGCTAAACTGGACAGGAAGACGGGAACGTTCACCGCGTTTTTGACTTCATCCTGGAAGTTTGCGAAGTAACCACAGGCGCCAACGATTGCGCGAACACCGCGTTTTTCAAGCTTTTGGGCTGCTTTGATGACGGTGTCTTTGATCTTTGAATTACCCGTAAATAAATCCTCAATCTCAACATCAATCACTTCGTATTCAACCGGGAAATCGAATGTTGTGGCATTCACAACGTTACCGGGAAGCTTAGGATAATTTAAGTTTACGGCAATGATCCCCATTGCGTTACCAGCCACAGGTGTAATTAAGGGTGCCTGTTTCTGGTTCAATCGTTGGTCGTTATTGAGTACGGCTCGATAATGCATTGCGACACCTCCCGTATGCTAAGCTAAAGCACCAGTATTCAAATAGTCTAACAGTTGTTGTTTATCAAGTTGACCAATACCAAGTTCGTTGAGGGTCACACCAGTCTTGTAGAAATCTGTCCCAACCATTGCCGAAGCAAGCGTAATCATGCTGTCGATGACACGGGTGTCAACGTTGAATTTTTTACCCAGCTCGTGGTAGATGTGGCAGCCGACAGGGACGTCTTCGGTAATGTAGCGGTCGTGGATATCGAATGGACCAGTACCAATCGCCATTGGATATTGCTCGTCAAACGGTACCGCGGCACCGTCACCCATGTATTCTGGTCCAAGAATGTTTGAACGTGAGAAGAAGACTTCTTTGTCAAAGTGCGCAACATCGACACCAATCGCATGGGCCAGTTTAACTTCTTCGGAATAAAATGCGTACTGTACTTCTGAAATCGATTCACAATAGGCGTATGAGTAAATGGAGTACTTGGATTTATCGTTGCCACCAAACACGCGACCAAAGTTTTCCATGACACCGACGCCGAGTAATGTACCCGGACAGTGGAGAACCGGATTAACGTTGCTGAAACCAATGTCTAGAACGGTCTTTCCACTAGCTGGACCGTCACCGAAAGTCACGGAATCAAAACAGCCTAAATGCGCTGAGCTTTCCAGAAACTTTTCTTGATCGGTTGTGGGTAAGGCAGCACCACGAAGAGAAATTGCACGATAACGGAGTAATACTCGAGTAGTGTCAATACCGGCTTCTTTAATGATCCGGGTACCGTATGGTGCACTTGACCAGCCACCAACAATCACTTCCTTAGTGCTACCTAATTCACGCATCTTCTTACGCAATTTAAGCGAGCCGAAGTTATCAGGAATGATATGAATGATCATACCATCTTGTAATAGCGGAACTAACTTTTCAAAGAAGGCATCGTGACCAACGGACGGAATCGCAACGATGACAAGGTTGGCACCGTCTAATACTTTTTCAAGATCCGTAGAAACTAAATCGAATTTAGCGGTTCCTGAACGTGTAAAATTGTATTTATTCCACTGCTTGCCTTCGAGTGTGATACCGGTACGATCAAGGTTCGCAAGTGAAGTCTTGGCAAACTCTGGTAGATCATAGAGGCGTACTTGATTGCCTCCAAGTTTACAGTCTGCGGCAACTGAGCGGCCGACCGCGCCTGCACCTAAAACGGCAACGACATCATTTGATAAATCATGTTCTGGCATTATAAAATCTCCTTTAATCTTTATTACACAAAAAATCCCCACAGTCTTAAAGTTAATAAGACTGTGGGGCGAACTAGCCGCGGTACCACCCACATAGGCACTCATATGCAAAATACATACGTCACGATAACGAGTGGAAGACGTAACGTGCTCACGAAAGCGCTCACACATTAAACAGCAATACCAAGACCATATTCATCTAGTCTGTGACGTTACATTTCACCAAATCGTAACTCTCTAAGGGACACTTGCTAGACTACTCATCTTTTGTGTTTCGTTGGAGAAAGAATAGCATCAACAAAAACGGAAGTCAACCGAAATATTAAAATTAAATTAATATTCATATTGGGCTTGCTTTTCACCAGAGGCAAAATATAAGCTCCTAATCCTGTTCTTAAAGGATAATATCGGGTATATGAAACTATATTGGGGAAATAAAATAATTGGAAATGTATTATAAAATAATGTGTAATTTTGTAAGAGGTACAACGAATATTCGTGAGAACAGCACGAATTCGACCTGAAGTGAAAATAAAAAGCAGATCATCTGATCTGCTTTTGGTTAACGGTAGTAACTAGTCCCATATCCCTTTTTCAGGTAGGTTGAAAAGACAATATGGTGTTTCGATACCCACTTAAAATAGCGAGTTTGGTTCTTTTTGGAATAAATTGGTTCATAGCCGACTATCTTGTAGTCATGATGACCAAGGTAACGATAATGGGTGCGATTCAAAAAGTCTGGATCATTACCGTAACTGTGAGTATAATTCTTGCCATTCTTTAGTTTGAAAGAGACTCTAAAAGCTTTATTATACTTAGTCTTCCACGTTCCTTGGAGCGCTTTTGGCATTCCCTTATGCCAAGAAGCTGCTTGCGCCGTGTTCACGGATACACCAGTACCACCAGCTAAGCCAATTCCAACGGCAAGTGTGGTTATAATCGATTTTTTCATGTAAAGTCCTCCCCTGATACGTTTCATAATACACTTATCAATCTATTAGTAAACGGGTAATATCGTTATTAATATCCCAATAGTAACAATGGTGTCCCAGACGGCAAATTCATTTGACTAGTTTCCGTTCACCAGCTCATCCTGCAACTCAGCCAACTTAGTCGTCATATAAACGTGGTAAGTATCCGGATTGGTCAGTCGTTTGGTTTCATCAGGCAGTTCGGCAATGGCTTGTTTGCTGAAAGTTTGAATGTCCAGTGGATTTGAAGCGTGTTGGTTTAAGTCCACAGGCTGCAATAATGGCACGGCATCAAAGTCGTTTAACTTCTGTACCTTGTTGACACTCAGTGGGTTACTATCATACGCATTCAGTTCGTGCTGGTCAGCAACCGGTTCGTCGATGAGGGCAATGAGGTCCGCAAACGCATCGTTGGTGTTATGGCGATAGAGCCGATAGACCTGTTTTTGACCCGGAATCGTCACTTTTTCGCGACTGTCACTGATTTTGATTTTGGGGATGAGTTTGCCATCTTCTTCAATCGCGGCTAATTTATAAACGCCACTTAGCACGGGTGAAGATGAACTGGTAATCAACTTTTCGCCAACCCCGAAGTTGTCGATTGGTGCGCCTTGATGAAGTAATGATTCGATGATGTTTTCATCTAGCGCATTGGAGATCGTGATTTTGGCTTTAGGGAAGCCAGCATCATCTAATAGCTTTCTAGCTTGACGTGACAGGGAGGCGATGTCACCGGAATCAATTCGGATGCCCACAGGTTCATGCCCTTTGGCACGTAACTCCTTGAATACAGTAATTGCATTGGGAACGCCAGAGCTGAGCACATCGTAGGTATCCACTAGTAGGGCACTGTTGTCAGGGTAGTATTTGGCCCATTGACGAAAAGCAGTGAGCTCGTCCGGATAAGCTTCAATCCAGCTGTGTGCCATGGTGCCGGCAACCGGAACATTGAACAATTTACCAGCCAACACGTTGGAAGTACTGGCAGCACCGCCAATGACTGCTGCGCGGGCACCATAGATCGCGCTATCTGGGCCTTGCGCACGGCGAGCACCAAATTCCATGATGGGTCGGTCACCAGCAGCAAAGGTTATTCGACGGGCCTTGGTCGCAATAAGTGATTCGTGATTTAAAATGGTCAGCAGCAGCGTTTCTAACAACTGTGCTTGAGCAATTGGACCTTCCACAGTCATTAACGATTCTCGTGGGAAAACGGGCGTCCCTTCAGGAATTGCTCGCAAATGACAATCGAATTTAAAGTTAGCTAAGAAGTCCAAAAAGTCGTCACCCCAGAGATGAAGACTACGGAAATAATCAATATCTTCTGGTGTAAATGAGAATGGTAGGGCATCGATAATTTGCTGCAAGCCAGCGGTAATGACGAAACTGCCTTGATCTGGTACTTTCCGGAAGAAAATGTCAAAAGTCGCTCGGGTCTCGAGCATGTCTTTTTGAAAACCGTTTGCCATTGAAAATTCGTAAAGATCTGTTAACAAAGAAAGATTACGCATGACTCATCGTCCATTCTTTTCATGTTTGATTGGTGTCTTGACACCCCATGAAATAATGTCTATATCTTAGCATATATCAGTGAAAAGGTTTAATTGAATTTTCACGAAATGTTCTCTTTGGTCTAATTTTCTGGTAGGATTATGAATATAAGATAAAGTGGTATATCAATTATTAAAAGTAGGCGGCAGTATGACAAATGCAGAACGACGATCACAGATTCAATCAGTTTTATCAACCAGTTTGTCACCAATAAGTGCAAGCAAACTCGCACGTCGATTTCACGTTAGTCGCCAAACAATTGTGGGGGACGTTTCCCTGTTAAGAGCAGGTGGAGAAGGTATTGTTGCCACGGTGAGAGGTTATGAATATCAGTACAATGCTGTTCATGAAGTGGTATTGGTTTGTCGCCATACGCCAATTGGGAGTGCCGATGAGATGCAGCGAATCATTAAAGCTGGTGGTGTGATTGAAGACGTCGTGGTGGATCATCCGCTCTGTGGACAAATTCGAGCAAATTTACAGGTGAGAGACAAGGCTGACGTGAACCTATTTATGGCGAAAATCAAACAACAAAAGGCCCATTTGTTGTCGGAATTAACGGATGGCGTGCACACTCACACTATTGCGTATGACACGCCCGAGCAATTGGTGGCGATTCAAGCCTCATTAAGAGAAGCTGGCTATCTTTATGAAGATGGTCCAAATACCTGACTGCCAAAAATGCAGGTAGAAACTCATTAACACTAAGACGAAAGAATGGAGACAACATGACGCAAATTAAAGGTAATCCAATATTAGAAAAAGAAGCTGAAAAAAATCAGACGCTCAACGTTCAACGGGAGAAAGCGTTAACTCAGGAACTTGAAAAGGTGCGCTCGGAGCTGGCATATGTGAAAACAGAGGAGTTCAATAAGGACTTAAAAGCCTACCACGTCGACTTATACGAACGAGCACGGAAGGAAGATGGCACCGTTGATCCCAATTTAACGGCGTTCGTTGATCGCTTTTTAGATAAAGTTACCCAAAATTTGGATTACGATGAAATGTTACTGCTCAGAGATTGTGTTGTTAGTGCGTTTGAAGCTGGCGGTAAAGGCATGCAGCAGGATTGGACCCAATTTCAATAAAGTGATTGATAAGTCTTATTCATTAAAATCTCATTTTATCGTTGACATTGTTTTTGAGTTGCTTGTACAATAACCGGTAACAATTTAACAAATCAATTAGACATAAGATGAGTAGAGCTGAAAGCTACTTTTAGAGAGCCACGTTGATGGAAAGCGGTAGTAGTTTAAGTTTGAATATGGTCTTAACGACAGTCTTTATCATCGAGCATTAGTTAGATGATGACGGGTACTCCCGATACAGAGTGAGGGTATTAAAATCATTTTTGTACCCGAAGCGTATGTCATTTGCGTGAATGATGTAAATTGAGGTGGTACCATGGAAAAGCACTTTCACCCTTAGTTAGAGATTGAAATCTGATGAGGGAGAAAGTGCTTTTTGTCTCTCTATTGGAGTCATAAGGAGGAATGAATTATGGGTAAGAAGCAAGAAAATTACGAGTTATTGGTTGAACAGGCAAAGAGTTTATTGGATGGTGAAACGGATCTTGTGGCTAATATGAGCAATTTAGTCTCGCTGCTATTCCACGAAATACCAAATTTAAATGGCACGACTTATTACCGATTCAAGAATAATGAGTTAATTCTAGGGCCCTTCCAAGGTAAGCCTGCTTGTATGCACATTCCAGTTGGAAAAGGAGTTTGCGGAACCGTTGCTCAAACCAAGCGGACGGAGATCGTTGAAAATATTCACAATTTTGCTGGTCACATTGCTTGCGATAGTGCGTCGAAATCAGAAATTGTCGTACCGGTGTTTAAGGATGATCAGTTTTGGGGTGTTTTGGACTTAGACAGTCCTGAATACAGTACGTTTGATGAAACGGATGGCGAGTATCTTAGTCAGATTGCACCACTGATTTTTAATTAAAGTTAACGTAGATGTTTAATTTGTCAGTTAGCAATATAATCATTTCAGAAAGGGGAGAACTTTGAAATGAAAAAATGGTTTTTAGGGATTGTAACAGCTTTAGCACTCGTGTTTGGTGTATCAGCCACGACAACCGCCAATGCGTCTAGTTGGCATAAGGGGACACCATCAAGTTTGAGAGGAACTTATTTTTACAAATATCATGATGGTGTTCGGGGCACGGATATCTATAAGATTACTAAATCCAGCGTCTACTATACGCCAACTGGCGCACCGACCTCGAAGACAACTGGTATAAAGTATGAAAAAGTCGGCAAATATTATCGAATCAAGGGGACTACGCATGCCTATGGGCGAAAGTTTGGTTATGATGAGGTTTTCTATAAGAAAGGGCACAGTATGAAGGCGCTTGGCTATAGTCAATACAAGCATGGTGGCTTTAGTAAAGACCACTATATTTTCTATAAGCAGTAGGAATGGCGAAGGTTTGAAGCCAATAATAATGCCAAGAGATGAATTTTATTCTCTTGGCATTTTTGCTATGTTTTTGAACCGTGTTCTAAAAATATCGACATACAACACACACACGACTATATCCCTTTTTTTGAGCAAAATTAATTTCACGTAAACAGAAGAGAAACGATTAGCATTCAGAATCACGGTTTCTCAGTCAGAATTTAATCTTTATAAAAAAGGAGAGGCTCAATTCGTTGGTGAATTGAGCCTCTCCTTTGCTTTCCAAAGAATTACGATTCATTAATTTCCAAAATGTTAACGATTAATTCAGTAACTTTTTCTCCAAATCCGCCACCGATCCATAAATATCCGCGTTCACCGCTTTGAGTGCATCTAATTGAACACTGGGTGACCAAGCGGCTGAGAAGCAGTGGATACCAGCGGCTTGGGAAGCCTTGATATCACTGGTGGCATCACCAACGTAGGCTAGTTCTTCGGGTGCAATCTGTTGCGTTGCCACAAGACGTTTAAGGTTATCAGTCTTAATGTTGCGTACTGGCGAGCCCACCAGAATAGGTTCAAAGTAGCCGGTGAGCCCCAGCATTTTCAACGAGATATCACACGCCTGCTGGCCCTTGCCAGTGAGCAGCGAAATTTGGATGCCATGGCTGGCTAAGTCTTTGAGTAAATCTACGATCCCTGGAAACGGCTGCCGTAAATCCTCATGGGCTTGCTGATAGGCATCGTAAAAGTAATCTGACGCGGTATCTAATGGTACATCTGGCAGCAAACTACGCAGCATACCTTGCTCATTCGTCCCAAAAGTGTCGAAAATCTGCTGATCGTCAATCTTTTCACCGGTAAAATGCTCAACCGTGCTGCGAAAGGACTTCAAGATCACCGGAAAAGTGTTCGCCAAAGTGCCGTCTAAGTCGAAACTGATCATACGATACATTATCTTCACCCAACTTTCTAAATGGTTTAATTTCATTTTCAGTATTGCACGCTGGTCGACTGGGTTCAAGGTGTAGTGGAAGCCTTGGTTATTTTCTGGCGCGTAAAATTCTCGTCATCATGATGCCATACATGCCGTTGATGCCGGCATTAGAGACCGTGAGTTCACTCACACCGAGCTGCTGCAAGGTCCGCTGGTACTGAGCAATGTGTTCAATATCAATAATGATGATTTCACCGCCTGGCTTTAAAACGCGATAAGCCTCACTGATGGCTTTCGCGCGGGCGGATGCCGGTTTGACGTTATGAATCGCCACACTGGCCACCACAAAATTGAAGGTTTCGTCATTGAAAGGCAGATCAGTCATATTAGCGGTAGTGAGTTGACTGACACCGGTTAAGTCTTGCGCGTCAATGAGCTGTTGTGTATTTGCCAAAGCGTTGTTTAATTGGTCATTTTGGTTCCAGATATCGATACCGGTTACTTTTCCAGGTGCCTTTAATTTCTTAGCGATTTCCATCAGAAACGCGCCGTGACCGGTGCCAAGATCTAAAACTTGCGCGTTAGGCTGCAAATCCATTTGGCTGACTACTCGCACGATGATCTTGTATTTCCCAACCAGTGAAGTATACAGATACAGGCCGCCTGATACTAAGAGAATAAGGGGGAAAATTAAGTTGATCAACTCATGTGAGGACAGCGCGGCGACTAGGGCAACCAGGCCAAAACTAATCAGCAAAAGGGGAACTAACGGGGCATCTAAACCTTTTTTCAATGTTTTCGCCTCCTTTATTGTTATAGGAAATTTAATTTAGTATACCCGACTATCGGTTGTGACGAAAGTCCGGTTAGCGTACAAAAGAGGCGCAAGCTAAGTCTTTGCGCCTCTTGGTTAAATTGATTTTTAATTATGCTGCGCCATTAAGAAAATGACGGTAGCCACGGTAACGCAATTGAAAGTTACTTGCCACCACTTAGAAAATGGTCAATGGCTTCGTTGGCTGAATGTCGATCAGTCTGTTTGACTGTTGAAATTGGGATTCCGGCTTCACCACTCAAGGCAAGTAGGATATCGAAGAACGGTGGTTTGATCCCCAATTCATCCAAATCATCCAGTGAAATGGTATAACGGATTGAAGCTTCGTCGTTGTGTTCAACCTTTTGTACCCAGTGAGGCTCACGAATGTTTTCACGGCCTAATGCAACTAGGTCAAAGCCCGAATCTGTGGCTTTGGCGGCATCAGCGGGCGTTTGAACGTCTCCGACGACGATCATTGGAATCTTTCCCTGCAAATGGTCTTTGATGGTTTCATTTAATGGTGTCGTGATGGTTTTATCCGTCAAAGACTTCCGCCAAACGTCGCTCATTGAAACATGGAGGTAGTCAATTGGCTGATCCTTTAAGACATCGACAAACTTCAAAGTATCCTCAAAGGTGATGCCTGGTTTTTCAATTTCTTCAGGGGAAATTCTGTAGCCCACGATAAATGGTTTATCGGCGTATTTATCGACCGCTTCATTAACTGTTTTGATGACTGCTAGCGGGAACTTCATCCGCTTTTCCAGCGTGCCACCCCATTCGTCGGTCCGCTGATTTGAGTTAGGGGAGAAGAATTGTTGAATCAAATAAGTGTTAGCACCATGAATTTCTACGCCATCAAATCCTGCTTGAATAGCCCGACGAGTCGCTTCACCAAAATCAACAATGGTTTGTTTAACTTCATCTGCTGAAAGTTCCCGAGGCTGTTCGGATCCGGCACGTGCGGCTGCAATCGCACTGGCACTGACAGGTCGTTTACCTCGAAGGATGGCCGTTGAACTCATCCGACCGGCACTGAAAATCTGTAGCACAGCTTTAGTCCCGTTTTGTTGGATGGCCGAAGCAAGCCGGTGTAGGTCCGGAATGAACTTGTCATCATCGACACTCAGCTGACCTTCAAATCCTTTACCTTCTTCGTTAATGTAAGCGACGGCCGTGATATAAAGACCAACGCCACCGGTATGCTTACGGTAGTAGTTAACCTCATCGCTAGTAACATGGCCGTCATGGAACGCCATGCACTCAGTTAAAGGTGGAATGACCACGCGGTTCTTCAATGTGATGTCCTTGTTTGGAAACGTAAAAGTGTTCAAAAATGAATATGCCATTATTAATCCCTCCATTCATTTGTGATTATTATAACATATAAAAGGGGTAATGATATGCTATAAAAACGGGTTTCAATTATTTAATTTAAAAAGATTGTGAATATATAAATATGATGGTTGAGGTAACAAAAAAGCCGATAGTGTTTGACCAATATCGGTTTTTCATTTGAAATAGCTTTAATTTTCTGCAACTAGTGAGTTATCCACCAGGTTCTTTTGAAATTTAACGATTAGGCAGATAATGCCGAGTACTAATGCCAGCACACCACTGACTGAGAAGACGTTCAAGCCCATCTTGCTAAATAGACTAGTTAGCGGATTTACAACGAATGGACTGACAACACCGCCAATTGAGTAGATGGCAACGTAGACACCTAACGCCATGGAAACACTAGTTTTTCCGACCGCAATTGAAATCAGATAAGGGAACTGACCCATTGCGATACTCATCGCGGCACCAACGACGAAGCTGCCAATGAATGCAATAAGTAATGAATGACCATAGCCAATCAAGAAGTAGGAAAAACCGTAGAGGATGAATGAAAGAGCAATCGAAGAATATTTGAAATGTTTCCCAATCATTCCAACAAAGAACCCGCAGATCATCCCACCAATCAATGAAACAGTTGAAGTCAACGCTGCTTGAGATGTGGCACCCAAATGTTGTTTAACAACGAATAGTGCGATGTTGTTATTGAGGACGTTGTTCAATAACATGATACAAAATGACCAGAAGGCACAGTAGAATACGTATTTATTCAGCTTGATTTTGCCTTCGCCAGTATCAACTTCACCGTTATTAACTGGTAGCGGATGAAGGGGCACCATGAGGACGACAACAATCAAAACTAGCAATGAGAAAATATAAATCCAGTAGTTGCTGACCCAAGTGCTTGAAGCGGCTAATTGACCGCCACCCATGATGAAGATGATGCCACCAATGTTAGTAAAAGTGGTGGATAGACCCATGGTGGATTGACGTTCAGTTTCTGGTAACATGGTGGAAATTAAGACTTGTGCCAAGTTAGTACACATCCCTTGTCCGAGACCTACCAAACATGAACAAATTAGCAGAAAGGTGAAACTATCATGAAAGGCTAATGGTAAGAAGCCGCCAATCACGATGAAAATAATAGCACTTAAGGTGAGCGTCTTTAAATTCAACTTCGTAGCAGTTAGGCGGCCCACCAATAGACCAGCTAGCATCATAAACAAATTAGGTAATGAAGTTAGCATTTGAACACTGGTGTTGTTCAGTGTGAAAAATTTTGCAATTGCTGCATAGGAAGGGGTGATGGCAAGTGATGCCATTCCCATTGTTGCAACGGTTAGAACACCAATTCTAGTTTTTGAAATATATGTTTTACTCGGAGTATCCATTATGAACCTCTCCTTTTAGTTATTGTTAAAACAGCATTTCTTCCTGAAAAGGTGGCGTATCCTGCTGTACTACCGGGTAATGTTACGGCGTACGTATCACCAACAAGCATGCCCGCAGCGTCGTTACCAGCGGCGTAAAGTCCCGTTAGTGGATAGCCATGATCATTCAGCACTTCGTTGTCGTTATTGACCCGAATGCCACCTAGAGCACAGGCCATACCGACACCAAGTTCCACTGCGTAGTACGGGCCTTGTTTTAAGGGAGTGAGATATTGCTTATCCTTACCGAAATCAGTGTCAGCTTGATTGTTAACCAGGCTGTTATACCGTTGAACAGTTTCGGCAAGGTCTGGAAGATTCAGCATTTCAGCAAGCTGTTCGACTGTGTCTGCTTTCGTTAAGTACTTTCGGTGAGCGTTCAAGTCTCTATCAATTTCGACTTTAAGCTGATCCAATTTATCCGGAGAAACGGGGGAGTTACCAATTTCCTTGTAGAGTCCCTGGTTAGTCAAATGGTCAACTGTGCCTTGGTCCAAAATTGAGAAAGTTCGTGACTGAGTCAGAATCGCGCTCCCAGCATGGCACATATTATCGTTAACATCTTCATTAACAAAGCGTTCACCACGTTCATTTACCCAGAGAATTGCTTCTTGAGTCGCAGCAGCGGCCAGTTGTGATGCCATGTGAGTGAATGGGGGATTTTGCTTATCATAAATCGCACCGCCACCATACTGAATCGCCCCAATTTGATAGTGCTCAGCACCAGCTTTCCATGCCATCTGCATACCATCACCAGTAGATTTGCCATCGCTGACGGCAAAGAGACGGTCGGAAAATGGTGTGCGTAATTTAACTAATTCAGGGTTATCAACGTAGCCACCGGTTGCCAGCAAGATATTAGCCGTTTCGATGTCGCGAAACTGACCAGTAGCTTGATTTTGAACTGATAAACCGGCTACATGACCGTTTTTTTGTAAAATCTGATCTGCTTTGATACTCATGGCAAATTCAATATTCGCGTCAACCGCTTTTTGATACAACGTTTGAACTGCAGCGTGACCTCCACCGGTAAAGGTATGGATAGTTGGCCAACTTTTTCCTTGGACACCAACCTTGGAAAATTCAACACCCTGCTCATGCAGCCAGTCGATTGTTGGACCACTGTTATCAATTAACTTTTTGAGGTGTGGGGCGCTCGCTTCATAATGAGAATAGTTAAGCTCATCTTGTAAGAGCTCAGTCTTGTCAATAGTGATACCAGCTTGTTTTTGCAAGTAACTATCAACGCCCATGGCGCCCTCAACATAGTTACCATCACCGCCAATGCTTCGACCTTTTTCAATCACCAGAGTATCTAGGCTATTTTCAGCGGCCGTAACAGCAGCTGCTAAACCTGATAGACCCGCGCCAACAATAACAAGATCGTATTTTGTTTGTTTAGGGAACATAATTGACCTCCTGCTATTTCAAGCCAACTGAAACGCCGCCATCACTTAAGATTGTTTGACCAGTCATGAAGGTTGCTTCACTTGCAACAAAGACAAATAATTTTGCCACTTCATCAGCAGTTTCGTAACGTTTCATTGGAACAGTTGGCAAAATCTTATCGAGAAAGCCGCCGTCATTGAGTGGGGTCTTCGTCAATCCAGGAGCGACGCAATTGACCCGAATCTTCTTGTCAGCATAGTCAACAGCAGCAGCTTGAGTCATTCCCATAATGCCGTTTTTAGCTGCATTATAGGCGCCCATTCCACCTGGATTATAGACACTGCCCAAGGCACCAGTATTGACGATTGAACCGTATCCTTGTTTCAGGAACAGTTGAATTTCTGCGCGCATGCAAAGGAAGGTCCCACGCAAATCGAGGTTGATCGTTTTGTCGAAATCGTCATCCGTTAATTCCGCAAATGGTTTAAGAACACCGCCACCAGCATTATTAATCACGTAGTCTAATTTGCCATATTGAGTAATGACCTGGTCGAGTCCTTTTTGAATACTTTCGTCATCCATGACATTCATTACTAAACCGGAGATGTTGCCGCTGTATTTTTGATTTAATTCAGTTGCAGCGTCAACGACCTTTGGATTGTAGTCAGTTAAAATAACGTCAGCGTCATGCTCAGCAAATGATTCACTGATTGCGTAGCCAATCCCTTGTGCAGCGCCAGTAACTAAAGCAGTTTTACCTTTTAAATTTAACATTATAATGCCTCCATTTTTGTTTGTTTTAAGCTCTTAATTGATTCTTCACCAGCAATCCAACCAGATACAAATGCGAAGCCGTTAGCGATGCCTTCATAACTTGGATAACCATCAGAATATAGGCCGTTAACGTTGTTGCCGACAATATAGAGATCCTTTATTGGGGTACCGTCTTCTCTGACAGGTTCACAGTTTCGGTTGACATTAACACCATCCAAAGTCCCTAAAATTGCACAGTGTTCAACGATTGCGTAGAAGGGACCGCTTTCAACATTGAATAGAAGCTCATCGGTTGGTTTCAAGAATACATCGTCATCTTGAACGTCAATAGCGTGGTTGTAAGCATCAACACTCCGTTGCAGAGCGGGTAATGATAGGTTAAGTTTTTCCGAAAGTTCTGATAATGAGTTGGCCTTAACCACTTCACCGGTCTTTTCAGCATCATCGAAATCTTGCTGGATATTCGGTAAAGGACCGACAGTGGTTCGAGGAGTTTCACCAACTTCACAGAACTGGCGTTCGAATGTATCTTTCAGATTGACCTGTTGAGTTTTAAAAGTATCGATTGTTTTTTGATCAACCAGCACATAGTATTTACCACCAACGTTGTGTGCTGCATTTGCCCACATTGCGAAGTCGTATACGATATCTTCATTCACAAATCGATTGGCGGTTTGGTCTAACCAGAATAAGGGGAGGTTAGTGAGTGTCTCAACACTGCTGTCTCGCCTCATTGGGTTGATTTGGAGACTTGGGGCACATCCGTGAGCGAATAAGACTGGTGTGTGATTAGTGTCAGCACCAAGTTTCTTAGCCAACTTAATTCCGGTACCATCAGCTTTTCGTTCACCCAAGTTTAGTAAGTTTTTCGAGTCCGCATACTTTTCAGCCATCATGTTTGGATCACCACAATAGCCACCATCAGCAAAGATCACTTTTTGGGTGCTAATGCGAGTCCTTTCACCATTTTTATCTTCCACAATAACCGCTTTTAACCCATTTTCATAATCAAGATCAACGGCAGCGGTTTCAGTTAAGACTGTGTTACCTGCTTCAACAAACTTAGCTGGCAATTGATCCCAATTATTCATCTTGTCTTTGAAATTGTTGAATTTATGATAAACCAGCGGATCGTTTAAATGCGCTTCTTGTTCACTTTGTTCAACCGTAACGGAGAGTCCCATTTCTGTCATGCGATCAATGTTTGCACCAGACTTTTTGAGAAATCGGGATAACAATTCACCGTTAACAAAATAATGATTGTACTCGGTTAAGCCCTCGAAAGCTTGCTGATAATCATAAGTGACGCCTTTGGCAATTTGTTGTTTGGAGTTGATGGCGAAAACACCATGTGCACCAAATTTACCTGCACCACCGACTTTGTCTCCCCGTTCGAGCAAAATAAAGGGGATCTTTTGCTTGTAAAGCTCAAAACTAGCTGAAATTCCAGCAGAACCTGAACCAACAACTACAACACTCGTTGATAACGCTTTCATAATTTTGCACCTTCTCAAATAAATTTAAGTTCCTTACAGCTTTAATTGTAATATGATTCACAAGAAGGCGCTAATATTAAAAAGTTTTCAGTAACAACCTTAAGTTATTGATTTCACAATTAGCTTTAATAATGCCTGTGGAGCATGTGATTCGGTGGCAATGACAACTTGGAATGCCTGTTTCAAATGAGCAGGGGTGTATCTGTAGATATTTTCACAATTTTCGGGCATATGAAAATTTTCTGGGACCATGGCAAAGCCACCCTTAAAGTTAACATTCAAGCAAGCTGCCGCAAAACTATTAATGTTAACTGTCTCTGAATAGTTCCAACCATCTTTGGCGTAGGCGTTGATCATGGCGGTTTGAATATCTGAAATACCCGTGGATTGCCAATTCTGCAAATAGAGTTTTGAATTTTGAGCCAAACGTTTTAAATTATTCTTATTCTGGGTGACTTCTTCCTTGTTAAAAATTAAGTCGAAATTAATTGTTTTTAACGGAAAAATTTTCACCTTATCATTATTTGCAAAGGCCAGCTGAAAGCCAATCAAAATATCGTAGTAACCCTTGATTAATCGATTGATACTGGTATCTAAGAGTTCTTCGTCAAAGCTGTAGTGGGTTGACTTAGGCAACTGTTCAACAAATTCAACGGCATCGGCAGCCAGTCCTTGTAGAAAGTGAATACGGACCAATTTCTCGGGGTGAATATCAGGGTGATACCAAATTTCGTTATAGGCGTTGATCACGCCTACCGCACGTGCGTAAAACAGTTCACCAACTGGCGTCAAAGAATTCTGTCCAGCTTTCCGGTTCAGCAGTTTATGTCCCAGTTCGTCTTCTAGTTTACGAATAGCCGAGCTGACAGCTGTTTCTGAGACATAATTACGTTTTGCGGCGGAGATGAAACCGCCAGTTTGAACAACATCGATGAAGTATTTAACAGGCATTAAGTTGTAGTTCATGGGTGAGCACCTACTTTTTCGTAATATTATTTATTATAATCCAGATTTGGTTCGCAAAATATCGGATATTATGTTTCTGCCATCGCAAAGTTAAATCGGGCAAATTTGAATTCTTAAATATTGTTTAAAGACCAATTCGTAATCAATTGGTCTTTTCATTAGTTTCAGCTTATCAATGGTTAAGTATTTATTGAACAAAGTGTGTTCTCATGTTAAACTAAAGGGGTAGAGGTCACTATCCTCAGGTCTATATGTCCGTCTTTTGGGTTTGTAGGAGGGATACGATGGATAAAAAAATTCATTATAAGCTTTATAAGGCAGGAAAATTTTGGGTGTCTGCAGCACTCATGAGTGTTTCTATTATAGGGGCAATGGTTATCACTCAACCAACATTGGCAAAGGCTGACTCTATTCCACAGACTTCACAGGAAGTGAGTCAAACCGCTACCGAGGGTACTAACCAGGATGCAACGAATAGCAGTGCCGTTGAAAGTGATTCCGATGTTTCGACTTCGGCAACACAACAAGCAGCCAGTTCGAATACCGCGGAGGCTAATAAGGCAGTCACATTAAGTCAAAATTCGGCAATTGAAACGTCTGAAAATGAAAGCGCTTCACAACCCGCAACGGAAGCAAAACAAGCCGTTGCAGCTGCGTCAGAACATCCAGTTGATGTTACGGACACGGCTCCGGTTTCAGTCAAAACGGAGGCTGCACAGAGTGAAACGCAAATTGGTGGTAATGCCGTCTTCTCAGTGGATGTTAACATTACTGGAATTAAAACAGAATTGAACAATGCCAAACTCGTAGTGGGCTTACCGACTGGCACAAAACCAGCCGATACCTTAGACCATTATGCCATCAATGATGTTACACCGGTTGCGGATGTGGACACAAATTCGTTAACGTATGATTTTGGCACGATCAACTCTGGTATTCATCAGATTGTGATTTATAACCTCAATACTGATAAAACGATTCTGAAGAAAGATGATGAACTAAAATTTACCACGGTCTTAACCGCAGATGATCAAACGACCGTTACTGGTGAGGCAGCGACGAAGATCACGGCAACGGATGCCACTTCTGAAACTTCGATTGCCTCAACCATCACCGGGCCAGATGGGACCGTTAAAAAATACGCTGCCAGTGGCGATAATATTGACTGGTCAATTGCTGGTCAAGTTTACACCGCTCAAGCGGGGGTTGAGTTGCTTGATCCTGACACACCATTGACTTTGACGTATACCGTCGACAAAAATTTAATTTTCAAAGACGTCACCAATGGCAGTGGTATTGAACTACCAGCACCGAACATAGTCACCAACGCTGACGGCAGTACCACTTTAACCTGGACGTTTAAACCGGGGACGCTCGCGGAACAGGCGGCACAAAACATTAAGTATGGTGTCAAAGTTAGCACTCAAGTCAAGCCTGATACATTGAGTTTTACGACCGTCACAAACGTTCCTGAACTTAGCTATACAACCATTACTGGCACTAAGGTGGATAAAAAAGCTAATCTGCCTGCCGCTTCGGTATTGGTGACGAACAATAACCCTGAAAGTTATACCAAGGTGGGTAGTATCTTCATGATGGGGCAAATTTCAACTGCCGATGGGAATGGTGGTTACGATACGACTCAAAATGTTACAACTAATTTAGATCCGGTGGTTGTTGCTGAAGACAACCCTGTTCTGAAATGGCTTGACATGGCCAATGAAGGCTATTTGGGAATACTGAATCAAGACACACTACATGAACTGTATGGCGATTATAACTACTATGCTATTGTACAGAATATTAATAAGGGCGAAGTACTGCAGTCGATTTATCTAAGTCCTGCGAAGTACCTGCCGAACATGACTTACTACAGTGACTATGGTATGCAGGATCTTAAAGTGGCACCAACGGTAACATTGGCGGTTCAATATGCAGGTGAAACCAGTTACCAATCACTTGCCGATAACTTAGCGATAGATGGATCAGAGAACGTGACCCGAGCGGAAATGATTCAGATGGGGCTTGATCCAGATAAGGATATTCAGCGGGTTTGGCTGTACTATCATAAAGACGGTCAGGGCGAGTTGCCAACCATCAACGCTGAAGATTTGACTGGCGATAATGCTTGGACGACCAATGCGGATGGTACCCAAACTTCAAATTTACCAGCAGGTTCATATGCGCCACTGGGAATTTATGAACCGGTTCACTTCACCACAACGGTTAAGCCGGATTTCACGGGGACGTTGTCACATGATTTCTTACCACAGTTTATTGTTCTGAAAAAGAATGCTGCGGAAGAAGATTATCCAGCACAATTCTATTTCCTTCAGACCGCTGATAAGGACTCAGGCCGAATCGAAACAAATGACCGGTTTGGCTTTTTAGCAAGTACCGTTGAAGTCACTTCAGAGCCGAAGGGGACTGCACAGATTGTGACGGCAAGTGTGCTGCTGGATGGGAAACCAGTTGGCTCACAACTAATTGCAGGGGAACATCAAGTCACGATTAATGCGCAATTAACATCAGATTCTCAAAGTCGATTGGTGACTTCAGATGCATTCACGTCGTATACGCTATTGCCTAAAGGGGTCACATTAGGCACTCAAGATGCCAATGGCTTTATTAACGCTACGTTGGTTGACCCTGATTATCAAGGAACAGGCCAACAACTGGTTAAATTAGTAAGTTCTGAACAAGGCTATTTGAACCCTGGTAGTACGGTCAGTGTCGGCTTTAACGTCGATATCAGTAGTACGGCGGATCCAACCCTGACCTTTGGTGTCACCTTTATGTCACCTGAAAAGGACATTCAAGTCCCAACATCAGTTAACGAGCAAAATGAACTCGCAGTGCTTGGAACGGATGCTTATGACTTTGATGGAAATGGTGATACAACGCAGGCAACGGTTTCCGCAAATGCCGTTTATAAACTATTGAAGTCAAGTACAGTTCACGTTATTGGGACGGTCACGAATGGAAGCACGATGGGGATTACCACGGATGCATACTCTGGTGACACGGTCACGGTTTCACTATTGACTAAGCCAGATACCGATGCTGATTTGCAAAATCTCAGTCTAGTAGACTGGTTACCAACACCGGGTGACACTGGGCTAACCACGAGTGATTCGCGGGGGTCCACATTTACGCCAAGCTTGACTGGACCAATTACTCTACCGAGTGGTTGGAACGATAAAGTCACGGTTAAATATTCAACTGACCTTGCAAATGGAGTTGATCCAAGTGTTGCAACCTGGCAGAATGCTGATCAAATTAGTGATTGGTCAAAGGTTAGCGGCTTCTGGATTTATCTAGATCCATCAGCTGGCATCACTGTACCGGGTGGTCAACAGGTGATTACCTACAAGCTGGCTGTTCCATCCAAAACTGAGAAGGGATTAGTTGCTTATAACACTTTCTATATGAGTGCTAATCAGCTGAGCGCCACTGAACCGCAGCTCGTGGAAATCAAGACGTTAGGTGACAAACCAGAGAATCCTGAAAACCCAGGTAACCCTGGCAATGATACGCCACCAACTAATACGCCAGAAACTCCACCAACCACGACACCAGAGACGCCACCGACAACTACCCCAGAAACGCCACAAAATACGGAGGAACCTGGTCAACCAGGAGTAGTACCGGAAGAGACCCAGAAGGTAACGCCAAAGCAGGAAGTTTCTGAGGGTGAAGCGAAGACTACCGAAACCTTCCAAAAGACAGGTACCGAAAGTCAAACTAATAATGCCAAAACCACCGCAGCATTGCCGCAAACCAACGATACACAAAGTACCTTTGCTAGTTTGGTCGGTATGTTGATGGTCAGCATCCTTGGCGCATTTGGAATTAAGCTTCGGAAACGACACGAATAGAGTCATCATTTTACTGAGAAATCTTTGACACAGCTGGTATTCGGCTGTGTTTTTTTTATACGTGTAATTAGCGGGATGAAAAAGAAGTAATCTGCTAACTATAAGAACAGCATTGCGCTGGATTAATGTTGACATCGTGTCACTATCTGTTATACTAATCTTACAAATTAAGTGACACGGTGTCACTTGCGTTAGAAAGTGGGATTAATTCATGGTTTCATCAACTTTTAAAAATTTACCAGCAGAAAAGCAAAGTCGGATTCGCCAGGCTTTGCTGACTGAATTTTCGCAGTATCCCTTAGCTGAAGCTCAAGTTGCGCGGATCGTGAAGAATGCAAATATCGCTCGCGGTGCTTTTTACAAGTATTTCGAAGATTTAACGGATGCTTACAATTATGAGTTTGGGATTGCGATGATCGATATTCATCGGACGATGCCAGAGCAGCCAACAGCTGATAATATCAACGCATACGTGGACTCAATCCGAAGATTCATTAGCGAAACGGAGGAGAGGGGATATCGTCAATTGGTTAAACTGCATTATCAATACAATGAAGGATTTTTGGGCAGTAGGCCAACGGTGATACACGAAGATGGGAGCGGTCCAATACAGTGGGCAATGACAGTCCTTTATCACCAAACAGTCCGAGATATTGTCTTGGATCCAACCAGTATGGATCCGCGGATTGAACAGTTGCGCACGATTCTAAAAAAAGTAAACTAGTGAAGGGGCATTACTCAATGTTTTTAGCACTCAAAGAAATCAAAAAAGAAAAGGTCAGGTCGGCATTGATCATCTCCATGATTGTCTTGATTGGGTATTTAATTTTTATGCTGACGAGTTTAGCTCTCGGCTTGGCCCAGCAAAATACGGATGCCATCAATTCATGGGATGCTAAGCGAATCACGTTAAACAGTAACGCTAATGTGGATATGCGACAGTCGTTTTTGACTAAAAAGCAGGTCGGTAATCTCAGTAAGCAGGAAGCTTTAATTGGGGAAACTTCGGCAGTGGCCAAGGCTGACTCGCATAAGCAATTGTCAGCGATATTTATTGGACTGAATGCCAGTCAATTTATTTATCAAAATCTGGATGTGACTGCTGGCCGTAAAGTCCACGATAATCATGAAGTAGTGGTCGATACAGCTTTTAAAACTGAAGGCTACAAACTGGGCAGCACTTTTAAACTTAATGATGATAACCGAAATTATAAGATTGTTGGTTTCACTCAAAATGCGAAGTTAAATATCGCGCCAGTAGTCTATGGTCAAATGAGTGATTGGCGAACTCTCCGAAATATCACCGCAGGGCCAATCGGTTCAGCAGTCATTTCTCAAAATGCGAACTATAACAACGATACCAGTGGCGCCAAAACTTACTCCAAGCAACACGTTATTGACAAACTGCCTGGCTATCAAGCACAGAACATGACGTTTCTAATGATGATTGGCTTTTTGATGGTGATCTCACTCATAATTATTGCCGTATTTCTGTATATTTTGACATTACAGAAACTTCCTAATTACGCCGTGTTACGTGCACAGGGAGTACCAAGCAAAATGTTGGTAGGAGCTACGTTGTCACAGTCAGTTTTGCTTGTGATTGGCGGTTTGGTGGTTGCAACCGCACTGACCGTGGTGACTGCATGGGTTATCCCTAGTTGTGTTCCGATTGCTTTTGACGTCCCAGCTTTGAGTGGGGTGGGTATCGGTTTAATTGTGATGGCGATGATCGGTAGCTTGATTCCAATCAAGTCCGTACTTAATGTTGACCCAGTGTCCGTGATAGGAGGTTAAAGTAATGAGTTCATTTTCCGTAAAAAATGTCAATCAAATTTTTGGCACAGGTACTGCTCAAGTTCAGGCTTTACATGATGTGAACTTTGAAGCCGAACCGGGTACTTTAAGCTTAATTATGGGACCTTCTGGATCTGGAAAAAGCACTTTTTTGACGATTGCGGGTGGGCTATTGACCCCAACTTCAGGAACGGTGGAGGTCAATGGTATCAGCTATACTGATCGTTCTAAAAAGGAACGTGATGCATTGAGGCTTGATTCCATTGGGTTCGTTTTACAAGCCTACCACTTGCTGCCTTACCTCACCGTGGCCGATCAGTTTAAGCTAGTTGACAAGGTGAAACCTAAAGAAAATTTATCTAAAGCTGAGCTGGATAGTGTCCTTGATACATTAGGTATCAAAAAATTATTAAATAAATATCCTGGGGAATTGTCAGGTGGCCAGCAGCAACGAGTGGCTATTGCCCGAGCACTTTATCCCAACCCAGCCATTATCTTGGCTGACGAACCCACGGCGGCGTTGGATAGTCCACGAGTTGCAATCGTTGGTGGTCTGCTGAAAGACCTGGCCGTGCAACATCATAAAGCCGTTGTGGTGGTAACTCATGATGAGCGATTGCTGGATTCAGCTGATCATCTGTATGAGATAAGGGATGGGTATTTGACAAAGAAGAAAATGGTTAAGCCGTGAAGTTAACGTTGATGATTTGGGTAAATGAATTGTAGGGCTAATGAGGTTAATTAAGCTAGAAAAGCGCCATTCCAATAAGAATGTACTCGTACACTCTCATTGGAATGGCGCTGTGTTTGTCTCTACTGGCACCTACTGAATTTTGTTGCACTTCGTTGATAATCAGCATCTAGTTTTAATAACAACTCAGCGGATAACCCAGAGCTACATTCAATTTGCTGAGCCATCATCGTGGTTAAATGCCGTTTATGGGAGAGCAATTCTAACATCCGTTGCGTACTGATACCAAGCTGTTGTGCCATTTTGTCAAAGCCAATTTGATAGAAGGGCATTATTGCTTGTAATGAGTCAGAGTGCGCAGTTTCATGATAATAGCGTGTTAGGTTGATTCGGTTTAACATGTTCTGAGCCTCCTTTGAATATGGCACGAATTCTCATCTAAATAAAAGATTATAGTATGGTACGACTGCAATAATTTTATTGCCATCATAATATCACTCCCTAATGTCATTTTCCATAATGTCGAACCATGTTAAAGAGTGGGTTTGTTGAAAGCTGTAATAATGACTCTTTTAATCTGTTAAGGTCACAGCTGTACATTAATGAACGTATAATTCACAAGTGTTAGGGGTATTTTATTAGCAAGTTACAAATCGCCAAACTATTAAGATAATTAAAAAATAATGAGTAGAATTAAGTGCAATAGCACCTAATTTGTGTTACCATTCACTTGATATTAAAAGCTTCAAGGGGGGCTAAGATCATGAAACTTGCGAATCATCATATTTTAATTACTGGTGGCACTGCGGGTATCGGTTTTGCGTTGTCCCAAAAGTTTGTTGAACTAGGTAATACCGTATTAGTTGTGGATAGCAATGAGGAAAAACTTGATGAAGTTAAAAGTATATTACCGGATTTGGTAACGTTTAGAGCTGACTTAAGTGATGCTGATGAGCGCCGACGACTGGCGAAGTGGGTTCAGTCAAACTTCTGGCAATTAGATGTGTTGATTAATAACGCAGGAATTCAGCGGGGGATAGATCTTAAAAGATTTGAAAATCTGCAGTCATGGGACTGGTACCATCACGAGTTAGCAATGAATTTTGAGGCACCGTTGCACTTAACGTTACTTCTATTAGCGCTAATTACCAGACATAAAGAAAGCGCTATCATGAATGTGTCATCTGGTTTGACAATGACAACCGGTGCCCGCACACCTATTTTTACGGCATCAAAAAAAGCCGTGCATGGATTTACCCAGAGTCTGCGGCTTCAGCTAGAAAATTCTAATACCAGTGTGTTTGAAATTTTGCCGCCGTCTTTTGATAACGATATCGGCAGTCGTAGTGATCAGACTTTCGGCAGTGAGTTAGACAATTTTGTCTCAGCAGTGATGGATCAGCTTGAGGATGGTTATCCCGAGATCACTTTTGATACTTCTTGGACTGAATATGCTCGATTAAGAAATAATCTCAAATTTTAAAGTCACTCAGGTTTATGCTCAATCAGTTGTCGTAACTGGATGACGGTCTGATAGGCCCTTTTTTGATCAGGCTCTAGTTCTGTTAATAATGAGGCGTTCAAGTGATTGATATGCCGTTCAATACCACGGTTGATAGTTGATCCTTCCTCGGTTAAAAATAATTGGGTCACTCGTTTATCCACTGGACTGGTTGATTTTCTAACGAGTCCTTTTTTGATGAGTTGGTTTACCGCCCGAGTGATCGAACTAGGATTGAGATGAACAAGTTGGTTAAAATCATGTTGGGAAATACCCGGGTTGGCACCGATCTTCATGACATAGAAATAATTGGATGAATTGACTTCAAAGGGTGCCAATACATTGTTGATATGGTTGGTAATTGCTAAGTTTAATTGTGCAATTTGTTGAACAAGATCAATTTCTGATAAATTGCCCTGGGTCACTGAAAACACCTTCAATTCTCTAATATGGATATCTCTTTAGATACAGTATACCAAAGTTACGCGGTTTTGAATCTAACGGAATCATGTCTAGTGGTCTGCCGATATCTGTCTGAAAGCGTTTTATGGTAGAATGGTAGGGAATAGGAGGTATCTAAAATGACAGTTAATTACAATGATGAAATGAACGCACTTAACGCGTCGTACAAACAGGTTTTTTCTTCAGTGGGAGAGGCTGGTACCGGCTTCCGTCAGTTACACGCGGACGCTGTAGCTGATGGCGTGTTAGATTCTAAAACCAAAGAACTGATGGCGGTGGCCGTTGCAATATCGATTCGCTGCGAAGGCTGCATTACCGACCACGTCTACAATGCAGTGAAAGCAGGCGCAACCGAGGAGGAAATCAACGAAACGGTCAAAGTTGCCATGATGATGAGTGGCGGTCCTGGTGTGATTTACGGTGGTAAGGCTTTAGCAGCAGCGAAAACGTTCTTAGCTGCTAAGTAATCTAAAAGAGGTTGTGGATGATGCCGATTTAGTAAGTATCTGAATCAAAATTTCGCTAATAATTGGACATTTATTCAATACTTCAGCCTAGTTTAACTATGATCCACCATTCAGATTCCAGTCATTTAACATAAATAATGCCAACTCCCGAAACAGTCCTTGGGAGCTGGCATTATTTACGTTAAGTTCTGGAATCTAACGAGTTTTATCACACTAGAAATAATTTCGCTGATAATCGGCGTCAATTTTCAACAATAAGTCCGCAGACATTCCGCAGAGATTTTCAATCTGCTGTATCTCTTTAGGTGCGAGACTATTCTTGTGCGCTAGCAGCTTCAAAATCTGCGGCGTACTGATGCCTAGTTGCTGCGCAATCTTTTCCGAGCTGATCTGGTAGAAGGGCAGCACGTCATGAAGAGAATCTACGGCAGCTACTTCGTGATAATAATGAGGAAGTGCAAATCGTTTTAACATATTCCAACCTCCCAAATCCAACTTTCAATTATTTAGAATCTGTTGTCAATGAGTTATAGTAAGTGGTCAAGTCATCCTTATAATCAAATGTTTTCTTGTCTACATAACCTGAGAGGGCTTCACCAACTGATTGCGGTGATCCTTTTCGAGCAGCTTCAATGGCTTTTTTCTGTTGCTTTTTGCGAATACGATTATTTGTCATGAGCCTTTCCTCTATGTCGATCATTGGTAAGCGCTGGGTGAATGCAAATAAATAAGTATTTCAATCAACAAAATAGTAGCACAAGCTAAGTGCAATTGCACCTAATTTGTACTACTTTTCACTTGAATCTTGAAGTTTGTTTGAGTGGCTTGCTACAGCTTTTCAGGGTGTTGTGCTTCAATTGATTGACGTAACTTCACGATATGATTGAAGACCGTGTCGCTATCTGGCGCAAGGCGCGTCATTAATTCAGTGTTAAGCTGTTGCATATACTGTTTGATACCGCGATTGAGCCGTATCCCTTTTTCAGTTAAATAGAGCTGGGTCACCCGTTTATCCTTCGGGTCGATGGATTGTTTGATCAAGCCTTTTTTGGTCAGCTGATTGATCGCCCGAGTAATCGTGCTGTGGTTTAAATGGACTAAATGATTGAAATCACTTTTACTGATTCCTGGGTTTTCAGCAACTTTCATCACATAGAAGTAATTCGACGCGTTAACTTCATAGGGTGCCAGCTTTTCGGTCACTTGGTTGGTAATCACCATGTTCAGAAGAGCGACCTGCTGAGCGAGGTCGGCACCAGAAGCTTTGTGAGTCATAACGTTCACCTTCAAAGTTTTAAATGGCATAGGGGGTTAACTAACTTCACTGTTATTATAACAGGTAACTTGGGGATTATGTGGTTTAAGAGAAAAGCGTTACATATTGGTGATTTTGTCTAAAGTTTTCAGCAACGTAAAGGGTAGGCAGAATAGAAATAGTCAAACTCTCGCTGATTTGGGCGCCTTATGCTATAATATAAGCATAAAAAAGAGGACTGGCGTTGTAGCACCAATCCCCTTGCAAACCGCTTCAAAGGCGGTGGCTAGTGACAGACAACTATAAGAAGTCAGCTATCAACTCGCCAAAGTTAACAGGGGTGGCTTCTTATTTACGGTTTCTCCGGTCGATCAGTATCGTTAACGTTGCAAAAGCAATCATCAACGATAATGCGTCAAAAACTGACACAGTCTGAATCTTTCGTAGATTTTGTAAATCATAGGCATCATCTACTTTCGTATTGACGCCACCACCCATGAAACTCTTTGCCCTAACAGTATATCATAAGATATGCTGTTTTTTATTTGTCTAAAATTATGGCGACAGATTATATAAATCGTGATATATTGCGTCAACTCAACATATTGCCTAATTATCCGAAGAATTAACTTCCCAAGCTAACCGCTGCAGTGCTTTTTGATTCGCAATCCGGTACCCCCGCCGATCTTTTTGGAGGTAGCCAGCTTTCACAAAGTCGGCGATGACGAACAGTAAATGGCGGTATGACACACCCAGGTACTCAGCGACCTGGGTGTGCTTTTCGTTGTAGTAGCCGTTGTGTTCGGTAAGCAAAATGAAGGCCCCCAGTCGCTGTGACAGGGTGAAACCCTGATTCCTCGACGCCGTCTTAATATTGCGGGCATTTTTATGCGACAGGTAAATGCAGACGTGTTGTAAAAAGGTGGGGTCGGCTAATAGTTGGGCACGGTATTTTTCCATGGGCAATGCCAGGCAGTAACAGTCATCGATCACTTGGACGCCGAAGGGCTCGTTTTTGGCGTCCAGCATTTCCATTTCCCCGATAAAACATGGCGGGGTGAAGAAGTCGATGAGGGTGTCCTTACCATTAGCCAGCGAATCATAAAGCTTGGCTTTCCCCTTGACTAAATAAAATAAATATGCTGGTTGAATGCCATTTTTCACGATGTATTCCTGAGTTTTGAAGTGCAGTAATTCCGCGTGCTGCGCCAGGTCAGAGCCGAATAGGGACTCATAATGGCACTGGGTCATGAACTGCTGTTTCAAGTCATCGTCAACAATTTTTTCCATTTTTTCTCCTAGTGTGAGATTTCTCATACTTAGTGTATCAATTCACAGGCCATAATTCAATCCGTAAGTAAGGGCTTACATCAAGACCCTTACATTTAAACTCTAGGAGGAATTTTTACCATGACTGCAAGAAAGATTATTCTCGACTGTGATCCAGGTCACGATGACGCCATTACCATGATGATGGCGTACGCACATCCAGATATCGATTTATTAGGTATTACGATTGTTGCCGGTAACCAAACTTTGAAGAAGACCGTTCATAACGGTTTAAACGTCGCTCAATTATTAGATATGGACGTTAAACTTTACCCAGGGATGCCTCAGCCACTTGTCCGCGAACAAGTCGTTGCCGGTAATGTCCATGGTAAGACCGGTTTAGATGGTCCAACTTTTGAAGAATTAAAGCGGAGTGCTGAAAAGGAAAACGGTGTTCAATTCATCATCGATACCTTATTAGCTAGCGCCGGTGATATTACCTTGGTTCCTACTGGTCCATTGACTAACATCGCAACTGCTATGCGGATGGAACCGCTGATCATCCCTAAGATTAAAGAAATCGTCTTAATGGGTGGCGCATACGGTACTGGTAACTTCACGCCTTCAGCTGAATTTAACATCTTCGCTGATCCAGAAGCTGCTCACGTGGTCTTCAAGTCAGGTCGTCCAATCGTCATGATGGGCTTAGACTTAACGAACCAAACCATTTGTACCCCTGACGTGATCGAACGGATGGAAGCCATTGGCAACAAAGCCGGTAAGTTATTCGGTGATTTGATGCGTTTTACCTTGAAGACCCAGTTTGAAGAATTTGGTCTTGAAGCCGGTCCAATCCATGACGCTACCACTGTTGGTTACTTAATTGATCCATCACTGTTTGAGATGCAGGACATGTACGTCACCGTTGATATCAACCGTGGACCATGTTACGGCCGGACAGTTTGCGATGAATTAAACGTTTTGAAGCAAACGCCAAACGCCAAGGTAGGTAAGGGAATCGACCGTAAAGGGTTCTTCGACTTAGTTGCTGAATGTATCAAAACTTACAAATAATCGAGAGGGGTACATTAAGATGTATGTCCTGATTAACCTGGTAGGGCTGGTTGTTTTCTTAGTGATCGGCTTCCTATTTTCAAAGAAGAAAAGCGATATTCGCTGGCGTTCAATTGCCATTATGTTACTGATAAACTTAGCTTTATCCTGGTTCTTCACTAGTTTCGCAGCTGGCCGAGACGCCGTTAAAGCAGCGGCGGATGGTTTCAACTGGCTGGTGGAAGTTTCCTACCAAGGAATCGTCTTCGCACTGCCAAACTGGGTCACCCCAGCCTTTGGCGGTTCAGCAAAGTCGATGAACTTTGTTACCAGTGCCTTACTGCCCGTATTGATGATCGTTCCAGTGTTTGATATTTTAACCTACTTTGGCGTTTTGCCTTGGATCATCAAATGGGTCGGCCGTGGCTTATCCTACGTCACTGGTCAACCAAGATTCGAATCATTTTTCGCCATTGAAATGATGTTCTTGGGTAACACCGAAGTCCTGGCTATTTCGGGTCGTCAATTACGCCAAATGCGTGCCACCCGGAACGTTACGTTAGCCATGATGTCCATGAGCTGCGTGACTGCTTCGATCCTTGGGGCCTACACGCAGATGGTTCCCGGTCAGTTCGTATTGACCGCCGTGCCAATCAACGTTATCAACGCGATCATTGTGACTAACTTACTGAATCCAGTGAAGGTCGCGCCAGAAGAGGATATTATTGCCACCGTTGGTTCCGAAGACGAGGGTAAAAAGGAACCGTTCTTCTCTTACCTGGGTGATTCAATCCTTGGTGCCGGCCGCTTGATTTTGATCATTACGGCTAATGTTATTGCCTTCGTTGCACTAGCTGCCTTGGCAGATAAGATTTTAGGCTTGATCTGGGCGCCGCTTTCCTTAGAGCATATCGTGGGTGTTATCATGTTCCCGTTTGCTTGGCTGCTCGGTTTCCCAGTTCACGATGCTTGGATCTTATCCCAAGACATGGGCTTGAAGTTAGTGACTAACGAATTCGTTGTCATGGGTAAAGTCGCTGGGAACGTGATTAATGGCTACACGCCTCATTTACGTGCCGTGTTGACCGTCTTCTTGACTTCCTTTGCTAACTTTGGGACCACCGGTATGATCATCGGTGCCTTCAAGGGATTAGTGGACAAGGAAAAGAACGATTTAGTTGCCAAAAATGTTGGTTACATGTTACTTTCAGGTATTCTCGTATCACTATTATCAGCTGGCTTCGTCGGCCTGTTCGTGTGGTAATCGAAAACCGTATCTTGCAATTCTGAAGCAAATTGCACAACTTGATGCATAGGCGTGTGTAATCAATGGTGAATAATCAGTGATGCTATTTACAGCAAAAAGAAGACCAATTCATTTATGAATTGGTCTTCTTTCGAGTTTTTAGCTAATCAAGTTAACAAAATAATTCTGGAGGGAGTGGGCATTTACTTTACTGCGTTATTTTTCGTCAGTTCGTTTTCTTCTAATTCCAAACAAGCCCAGTAAACTAAGCATCATCAAACCAAGAAGACTCGTCGTTGCAACTTCTTGTGATTGTTCATTAGTTTGTGGCAATTGACCACTTGCTGTGTTTTCAGCAGTTGATTGGCCAGAAGTGGTAGTTGATTCTGACAACTGAGTAGTTGTTGCCTGACCCGTTGCAGATGATGCACCGGTAGAAACGGTCGAGTTAGTGGCCGTCATATTGTGGCCGGTTGCCTGGTTCCCAACCTGAGTTGTACCAGTTTCATTTTGTGGCGTCGTGGCTGTACCGTTATCTGAACCTTCTGCTGGTACGTTTTCCGGCTGTGTTGTGCTGTCAGTAGGCAAGGTTTCGTTACCAGTCTGAGGAATGTTGTCCGCATCGCCGGTATTATCGTTGTTACCAGGCTGACCAGTACTACCACCGTTAGTGCTATTAGCAGTATAGGTCACGTAACCGGCATCACCAGGCTTTGCCTTAGGAGCGTTAACGGTAATGGTGCCATCTGGATTAACAGTAGCAACTACCGTTGATTTATCAGCAGTGTAACCATCAATTGGTGGCACGTTTACAGTGACTGTTTCACCGACTTGACCTGTGACGTTGTCAACCGTTTGAGGGCCTAGGTTGCTTGGAATCGAAACGTTGCCGGTAATTTGATTACCTGTATAAACTACGGTAATATCCTTTGCATTTGCAGGTTTAACATCAGTGATCATCGGTGAATCGGCAGCTACACTAGCGATGTTAGGTGTGTAGCCTGTGACTGTTGGTGATTCAAGCGCTGTGTACCAGTCCATTGGTGTGTAAGCGTCAGTTGGGTCACCAGTTACCGCACCAACTGGTCGTGTCCAAGTCACAGTTTGAACAACATCAGGTGATACTGTGTTGCCATGACTATCGACAAAATGGATGGTCCGAGTTGTTTGTACTGTTTGAATGATTTGCTTTTCGGCTAACGGCACCGTGATTGTTTGATCCTTGGTAGTATCCGTATCAAAATGATGGTTTGCAACACCAATAAGGTTATCAAATGTGGTTTGACCGTATTGACCATCGATTGCGTACCCATCAGGGATCAAGGCTAAAATCGCTGGCACATCATAGTTGACTGGATCACCTGATTGTCCGGTGGTAGTCCACGTTTTATCACCAACTTTAACGATCACTGTTTGCTGGTCACCGGTGTAAGTGACAGTGACATCATCAGTATTTGCTGGTGCATCAGAATTAGTCAGCTTCAATTCTGTGACATTTGGGTTGTCTGCAGTGTAACCGCTAACTGTTGGTGCAGTTAAACTAGTGTACCAACCCATTGGTGAGTATGAATCAATGGGTTCACCAGTTACCGCATCTACCGGCTGAACCCAGGTTACGGTTTGAACAACGTCCGGCGAAACTGTATCACCATTTTGATTGACGAAATGAATGGTTCGAGTTGTATTTTCTGATTGATAGGTTAGCGCATGTGTCAGTAAGATAGTGTAACTTTGATCCTTAGTTGTGTCATGATCAAAATTAGCTGGGGCATATGCTTTCAACAGGTCGCTCAGTTTTGTATATGATCCTTCAATGGTATAGCCCTTAGGAATCAGTGCGGTAATTTTCGCTTCATCATAGTTAACTGCACTGTCTGATGGTCCAGTAGTTGTCCAAACTTGATTGCCGACTTTAACGTTCAATGTTTGGGTGTCTGCCTTGTAGGTAACAAAGTTGGCATCATCAGTCTGAGCATCAGGTGTATTGACCGTAATCGTACCATTTGGATTGATTGTAGCAACCACTGTGGTCTTGTCAGGCGTGTAACCGTCCAAAGTAGGGACGGTTACCTGAACAGTATCGCCGACCTTACCAGTAACACCTTTTACTGTTTGAGCACCTTTATTAGAAGGTACGGAAACATCGGCGGTAACTGGATTGCCAGTATATGTGACATATCCAGCATCACCAGTTTGAGCATCAGGCGTAACAACGGTGATTGAACCATCAGAATTGACATTTGCCGTTACCGTTGATTTGTCTGAAGTGTAACCTTGCATACTTGGCACGGAAACTGTGACTGTTTTACCAACTGTTCCGGAGACATTGGCAACAATTTTATCACCCTTATTAGTGGGGATTGTAACAGCAGCTTTCACTGAGTCACCAACATAATTTAAGGCAATGTTATTTTCACCACCTGAAGCCAGTGTAATGAATTGTGAAGTGGAAAGGTGGTAGCCCTGTACAACTGGTACTGCATACGCAACGGAGACGGCGTTACCTGCATTGTCAGTGGTTGGTGCAGTTGTACCAGGTTGATAAAATGCAATAACCTGACCCGTTGTGCCGTTGATGCCTGATTGCGCAACATCAGGCATGTTGCTGGTGATGTTCAACTTGGCGTCAGCAGGGACATAGGTGTAGTTATTGATCGTGACACTGTAGGCAGCTTTTGAAGAAGCCGTTGCAGCGGTGACACCAAGGACGTAGTTTTGACCAATTTGATCATCGCCAATTGTCTTGGTGAAGGTTTTGACAATCGTGCCGTCAGCGCCGCCTTCACGAACATTCGTTACTAACTGTTTGTTATCAACGGTGTATTTAACATCGAAAGTGTAGGTTAAACTCCCAGTTGAAGTGCCGGCAGGTCGAACGATTCCGGTGTCGTATACGCCACCAGTGGCTTGACTACTGTCGGATCCGGCTTGATAAATGACCCAATCGTTGTGTGGATTCTGATACTTGATACCGTCCGAAGTAGATGGTGAGGCGCCGATAGCGTCAGTTGAGATAATATAGCTAGTAGTCCCTGGAACATTTTGAACTAAGCCCATCTTGCCACCCGTCTGCCCCTTGGTTAATGCATCAGAGGTAGAGACAGGTTGAAATGACACCGCTGTACCATCACCGCCGAGCCAGTTGCCCATAGTAGCAGCATCCCATTTAATATTGACGGTAGCGTTCAAACTAAAATCGGTATTGAAATCGACAGCATCCTTAGCTACAACCGCGCCGTTATTAACGTGATTTTTGGTAGTCGGGTCAGTCAAGTCTGTGGTATCACTGCTAATTGTTGGCAGAATTTTACCATCACTACCGCCCGTGACAAAACTGGTGGAAACTTTATCGCCAGTGACCACACTAGGCGAGGTATTAGTATGTCCTGTGTTGGCAGGATCAGTAGAAGCTGTATTTGATTGATCGGTAGTTGTGACGATTGAATTTGTCGTTTGCGTAGCTACTTCTGGCGCAGGTTCAGGTGTTGGTTCTGCTAATGCGGCTGTTTGAGCAGTTGTACTGGTGGATTGTGGTTGCTCAGTAGCTGTAGTTGGGGTACTTGTCGACGAATTTCCAGCGTTGGAATCTGAAGAGTCCGTTGTTCCGTTCGACTGAGTTGTTGGCACAGTTTGACTAGTTGTTGAGACTGGATCACTATCTGTTCCAGCCGCATGAGCAGTAGTGCTGGTTGCAAATGAGATTCCGGCCAGAGTTGCGAGCGTCATACCCATTGCAACCCACTCTGTACCTTTCTTGTAGAGTTTTACACGATGTTTTTTTTCGATAAATGGTGATTTTAAGTTATTTTTTGACATGGTAAATAGCCCACTCCTTTTTACATAATCCCTAGTTACGATAACAAATAGATAATACTTACCCTCCAACTTTTATAATATCATGTAACTTATAGAAAGTAACTAAAAAAGGACTAAAATTATTGGAATTTCTTTCCAGCTTTATACAACAGCGATGTAAAGTTGAATTTTGCTGATATATAGTAGGCGAGCGGCATCAAGAAAACGATGATCTGGTGCCAAGCGGCCCGGTATTATCTATTGACATCATCAGGCTATGATTACTCGGCAAATAAGCAACAATATCGTTTAAATTCGCCGTCATTCATCTAACTAATCTCAACCATTATTAATGACAACAGTTTGAAAATACATTGAAATTGGCATCATGAGGGATGTAAAGATAAAGATTTTACATCTCAAAATATTGTTGACAAATTGAAGCAATTTTGATGGTTATTTCTTAAAAGGTATGGTAAATTTAGCTTGTAATTTGTTCCTAATGTGTTGATAACTTGGACTCCTGAGGGGAGGATATTCAACTATGACAGAGAAGGCGAAAAAGGCAGCACAAAAGCTGCAGTGGGATGAACGGGAAATTAAGGTGCGAAGAAAACTCTATAAATCCGGCAAAATCTGGCTGGCAGCTAGTTTAGCTTCTGCAGTATTGGGAGCAACGATGATTGGCAGTGAATTGTCAGCGAATGCCGACACTGCTGAACCAGTCAGTCATACGCAAACCCAAGCAGATTCAGAGATTCAAGGTAAAACGGTGACGCTAGGGACTTCAACGAATGAGGATCAAACGACAGGTGCGCCGTTAAAATCTCAGGCAGAAACTGCACCACAGTCTGAACAATCGAGTACTGTTAATGCCGTGAATTCTGACAAAAGTGGTCAGGTTCAAAACACCGACACTGACTCTACAGGAGGTACTGTTGGTACAAACATTGGGGTGACAAAAGCTGACAGCTCCGCAACCACGGATTCAATTAATTTGGGGAATGCGGATGCCGAAACCATAAGCAATGCAAAAGAAACGGCTTCGAAAATCTATCAGCAAACTGGTAAAGCGCAACAAATTACGGCAGTTGCTGCCGAAGCGACTGGAACGATTGGAACCAGCCCATATCAACTTAGTGATGATGGTGCCCTGACTATCCAGGCTGGGGAGCTTACTCAGGGCGTCTATACCATTGGTTCAGATAACGTTAATTCCATTCAGACCATCAGTGTTGGCGATGACGTTATCGCAAAATTGGATGGGGCATATGGTGCACTCTTTGGTAATCTGCCGAATGTCACTGCCATTGATGTTCATAACTTAGATATTAGTGGTGCAACCGGTTTTGGCGGCTGGTTTACAAATAATACTAAATTACAGCAGATTAACGTTACGGGCTGGGACACTAGTCATTCAACTGTGTTTGCCAACATGTTTTTTAATAATCAAGCTTTGAACGGTGTTGATCTGAGCAGTTTTGATACCAGTAACGCGGTTGATATGCATAGCATGTTTCAAAGTTCGGGCATTCGAACAATTGATCTGAGCAAATTTGATATGTCTAAGGCGACCAATATTACCGATATGCTGCAAGGTACCACCAACCTTTGGCAAATTAAACTGGGACCAAAAGTTAATTTAACGGGTACTGGGTTGGTGGATGCACCAGCTGCGGGTACCAAAATAGTTGACGGTGACAACACTTATACCACGGCAGCCCCACTCTGGCAGGCAGTTGGTGGCGGGACCGTCAATGCGCCTGAAGGTGAACGGCTATCTGCCGCTGATTTGATTAAAAAGTATAATGGCGACGGTACGGCACCGACAGAGACGTATGTCTGGGCACAAGATTTAAACAATACCATCAATCTGATTGATGCCACCAATGGACAAAAGCTTGACACCACCACGGTGAGTGGCGAGTATGGTGCGTCACTTGATCTTAGCACGTCACTGCCGGTTGGCTATCACTACGCAACGGGTTCTGAACTAGGTACGTACACTCAGCCAGTGGCACCGACGATTGGTAAAAATGATGCCGCAATTGATGTTTACGTTGTTGTTGATCCAAAGATTACGGTTAACTTCGTTGATGACGATGCGCAGGATACAGTTGTTCAAACCGCAGAGCAGAGTGGTCAATTAGGCACGGTAAGCGATTATGATTCGGCAACGGATCTCGCCGCACTGGAGCAAAAGGGCTATGAATATGTGAGTGATGATCTGCCTGATGGAGGACTGAGCTTTAACGCACAAACAGCCTCGTACACGGTTCATGTGAAACATAAACTCACTACGGTAAAAGGGACGGATTCAACAGCCACAGCCAATCAGCAAAAGGCAATTTCAGTCATTATCGATGAATCAACTATTGGGACACCACTTACACCTGAGCAAGTCAAACCAGAAGGCGACACAACGCAAACATTGATATATGTCCGTGATGTGGTGATTGATGAGGCTAAAAAGGCGGCTGGAGCACCGGCCAGCGAATACACGAGTTATGGAAATTGGTACACAAACCAAAAACTGACACCGGTGGTTTCAGCAGAAGTTGAAGGCTATTCGCCATTGGCCTTCGTTGTTGATTTAGAGACACAGTGGGATGAAACTCGGACAATTAATCAAATTCTAGCTGATTTTGCTGCTCAGTCTCCTGGTAGTGCCACGGTGACGCTGCATAATTCCTACCGAATCAATCAATATCCAATTGCGATTCAATACGTTGATCAGACGACGGGTCAAACGGTTGGCACGGTTGAAAAACTCCGTGGTGACTATGGCACACAGTTGGTCTACCCAGCAATTGCACCTAGTGGTTATGTCTTGGTTCCCGGACAAGACGAAATTGTGAATAATAAAGTGACGATCACGTTTGGTCCAGATGTCACAGCATTGACAATTAAGGTGACACCGGAGATCACGAATCAATTGGCCACGGTGACTTATCAAACCGAATCGGGTACCACGGTTGCTCTCGAAACGTTTAACGGCGATTCCGGCAGTGAAATTGCCTTTGATACAAGTGATTATGTGGCGCAAAATTTGAGTGCGTATGAGATTAAGACAGATGCGACCACAGCAGGGGCAACTTACGATAAACTATCTGATTCCGTTCAGAATTTTAAGGTCGTAGTTGCCTTGAAACCAATTTCGACTTTGATAACACCTACTGGCATTGACGGGCAGCCAATCGAAGGTGCAACGGCTGTTGCGATTACCGGTCAGCCTGGTGCTGATATAACAACAATTCCTGATGTTGATGGTTACACGGCCATACCAGATCAAACGTTGCGATTCCCACAAATCAACAACGACGTCACCAAAGTGTATTACGTTGCCAATAATCTGTTCGCTAACGTGCAGTTTGTTGATGAGAATGGCAGCCAACTGGCCAATCTTTCGGTGAGTGGCATTAAGAATGGGTTGCTGGATCACGCTAACGTCGCAACGGTAACACAACAGATTCTCAAACAAGGGTATAACTTGATTAGTGACGGTACGGTCGGTGGCAGTTTTGACGGCACCACCGATCAGATATTCACCGTTAAGCTTGCCAAATTGGCTGATGTGCAGACCACACAAACTGCGACAATCAAGTTTGTGAGTGACGAACCTAATAACTTTGGGACACTCATTATGACAGGTGACAGCGGGTCGGGCATTGATCACCATAATATTGCGACGGTCATTCAACAAATTCTGAACCAAGGCTTTAATCTGGCACATGATGGTAGCGTGGGTGCGCTATTTGATAGCGATCCAAATGAGAATCAGATGTTTACTGTTTCATTTGATAAAATCGCAGATAAACCGCAGACAGACACTTCAACACCTGGACAGCCCATTGGTGGGGGCGGTACAACCCCTGAGGGACCAAATGGTGGTATCGACAATCCTGGAGGCCCTGGTGAAGGTAGTGTGACACCGCCAACAGGACCAATTGGCAGCGAGACTAATATCCCAGAAGGACCAAATACCAGCAATCCAACGCCGCCAACGACGACGCCAAGCAATCCGGTGGGTGACACCGTACCAACCATGAACAATAATGATACTGAGGGCGATTCAACGACCTCGAGTAACGACGCGTCTGTTACCAGTCAGAAAGTGACCGTTCCTAAAGCACAAGTAAACAGCGATGGGCAGTCGGAGAAACAGGGACTGGAAAATCAGCATGTCACTCTGCCGCAAACGGATGAAAATAGCAGGTCTGATGCGGTCATGGGGATCGGTTTGCTAACGATGGTAATGGGGCTGGTTGGCATTAAATTAAAGCGTAAAAATGAGTAAACAGGCTGTAATTTCAAAGTACTTTTGACTTAAAAGAGTTGTACCATCGCCAATTAGTGGTATATTAATATTGATAGTAATTTATCAAGCAGTAAGTGGCTGTGGTCTTTCGGGATCACAGCCATTTACTATTTAATGAAGTCTTTTGATTGAAATCAGCTATGAGATCGTCAATAATGAGGTTATCAAAACGAAAAGAGGTCACATCATGAAAGTCATTAACGTTGAGTTAGCAGTTAAACCGGGGCAGCAGGCAGCTTACGAAGCCTTTATCGACAAGTTGGTTCAAGGTTCACGCCATGAAGCTGGCAACGTCAGCTACGATCACTTTAAGAAACTTGGCAGCGATACGGATTATGAAATTATCGAGCATTGGCAGGATGCGGATGCGGTTGCTTTTCACAATGATACACCACACTTTCAGGCGTTTTTGAGTGGCGTTGGTGATTTTCTGACGGCTGACCCAGTTATTATCCGGATGGATTATAATGAATGATTGAAATGAGCATGACTCCAATCGAAAGTGATTGGGGTCATTTTTTATCTGTTCCTATTTAGAAAATAATCTAAATAGTTTAACACTTATGTACAATACTGTGATATAATCTATTTAGAAAACAATCAAAATAGATTGGAGTGATGCGCATGGCAATGAGTGACACGCTAAAGGCAATTTCAGATCCGGTACGCCGACAAATTTTGGAATTGTTGAAGACGAAGCCGTATGCGGCAGGTGAAATTGCGGCTCATTTTGATTTAAAGCAGGCCACGGTTTCCTACCATTTAAAGTTACTTAAACAGGCAGGGTTGATTACGGAACGAAAAGAGAAAAACTATATCTACTACGACTTGAACGCTAGTGTTTTCGAAGATGTGCTGACGTGGATCTACAGCTTAGGCAAAGGGGGTAACGACGATGAAAGGTAAATGGAAGACGTTATTAGTGACGAGTTTGGTGATTCTGGCACCAATTATATACGGTGTGAGTGTCTACAATCGGCTACCAGCCAGAATGGTGACGCACTGGGGATTCAATAATCAGCCTAACGGATGGATGGTAAAACCATTGTTGGTCTTTGGGTTGCCTTGTTTAATGCTGCTGATTCATTTGGTGGCGGTGGGTGCAACATACTACGCTGGTGCAAAGGGGCGGCCGGCACCACGGATGGAGCGGGTCGTTGCTTGGATTTTCCCCGTCATTACAATCGTTGCGTACACGATCACGATCCGGTATGGATTAGGAGAGGCTGTTGACATTCGTTTGTGGACGGTGATCATGGTGGCCGCTATTCTGATTTTTATTGGCAATTATCTGCCGACAGTTCCACCCGAAAGTGTGAACAAGAGTGGTTTTCATTTGAGTAAGTCCAGTTCCCAGAGCGACTTACGGTCAATCGGGTACTGTCTGGTGCTGTTTGGCGTTTTGACGCTGTTAAGCCTGTTTTTCCCAGCAATTTTGACGGTGATTGTGTTGGTTCTCTTCATTATTAGTCTGTTAGGTTTGATGCTGGTTAGTTATCGTAAATCTGCCAAGTAATGATTGAAATACATTTTCACACCAAAAAGCAGCTCGTCTTAGGGATAGGGAGGCGGGCTACTTTTATATCGTCTCAGCGAGAATGCTGAAAGATCACGATTCAGTCAATGCTCCAAACTGGGACAGTAGCTTGGAAACGTCAACTAGCCAATCTGTGCTAGAAACAGTTTAACGTTAGAGGTCACTGCTGGGGGGAGTAACACAGATTAGCGAGAATGATTAGAGAAGCAGCAGGCAAGAGCTGTCTCTAAGTAACCAATCCGCTGAATTGATTACGCTTGCATTTTATCAACTTTTAATTCGAACTACAAATAAAAGCACTTGAATTTATCAAGCAAATTTTTGGACTTCTCTTGAAAACAAAGTACAATATGATTTGCCAGAGATATACAGTGATGTACTCAAAACTATCTGGCAACTTCAGAGAGAAAGTGAAAATTATGCTTAAAAAAATATTTATCACAATCGTTGTGTTGATGCTGTCAGTATTGAGTTTTAGCAGGGTTGCCCTCGGGGCGTCTCCCTGTCGTCAATCCATGGCGGTTTGAAACTAATCAAGCTACGGTACAAATCAAAGTTGGCACGTATTATTCACAAGTGTGGACTCGGGCAATCAATGCTTGGAATTCAAAAAAGGTTTTCACGTTTAAGATTGTAAAGGGACCTGCTCAAATTACGATCTTACCAGCTCAAAGCAATGAGGCGTCACTCATCAAACAGAACTTTGTGGGCGTGGCGTACGTTAATCACGATAATACAAAACGCATTACTAGCGTTCAACTGCATTTGGTCAATTCCTTGCTAAAGAGCAATGGTTATACGACCAGCCAGCGGGTGAATGTAGCTGAGCACGAATTGGGTCATGCAATGGGCCTGGCTCACAATCCCAGCAAACAAAGCGTGATGTATAAAACCACGCGGTATGTGAGCATTCAGCCGATTGATGTCAAGAACGCTAAAGACCTGTATAGTATTCCAGCAAGTCAGTACTTCATTAACTTACCAGCAACGACTTCAACCACAGCCAACAAAGACGTGATTGCTAATGGTGCAGGTGATCGGCTGTTTAAATCACCGTTTGAAACACGATCAGTTCAGGCATTGGTCGACCCAAGCACCATTTACTAAATAGCGGTGACGAAATTGCGACTGGTAAGTTGCAGTTCAAGGGACTCGATAGGCGAGTCCTTTTTTTGTGTCTGTGACTGTCAGCATCCAGTCTCAAAATGCTATACTAAAAATACAAATTATGCGAAGGAGGAGTGAATTTGGCTCAAAAAACATTAGCAGACTTCGAAAAAGACATTCCGGCAGTGGCCGAATTATTGGCAGAAACACCAAAAATGCAACAATTCTTTAACGATCTAACGCCCGGTTATCAAAGAGAGTGGGCACGGTTTATTTTCGGTGCTAAAGCTGAAGCGACGAAGAACCGGCATATTGAAGTGATGAAGACAGTTTTTAAAGCGGGTTATAAGTCTAAACGAGCATACGATTCACGCTCAAAAGAATAGGTTGACGACGAACTTCGGTGTAATCGGAGTTCGTTTTTTATTGCTTTTCTATAAAGGTGAGTATATACTCACTAGTGAGTAATCAATCACTTACCGTGAATGGAGGATTCAAAATGACGGAAGCAATTATTGATTTAAAACACTTAGTCAAAAAATTTGGCAAGCAAACGGTTTTAAAAGACGTCAATTTAACGGTGTTACCTAAGCAAATCGTTGGCTTGATTGGACCTTCTGGTGCAGGTAAATCCACTGTTATCAAAACGGCATTAGGAATGGAAGTAGCCGATGGCGGCAGTGCCACAATTTTCGGTCAGGTTATGCCTAACCGAGAACTGTTGTCGCGGATTGGCTATATGGCACAGACTGATGCCCTTTATGATTCGCTATCAGGGCGGGAAAATCTTAAGTTTTTTGCGCAAATGAAAGGGATCAAGAATACTGAAATTGCCTCCTCCATTGACCATGTGTCAAGAGTGGTTGACTTGCAAGACGATTTGGATAAGCGAGTCAGTGGCTATTCTGGCGGTATGATGCGGCGTTTATCGCTGTCAATTGCGCTGCTAGGCAGTCCTGAACTCTTAGTGTTAGACGAGCCCACCGTGGGTATTGATCCAGCGTTACGTCGACAAATTTGGCAAGAGCTTGGCCGAATCCGTGACGAAGGTCGGAGTATCCTAATCACCACTCATGTGATGGATGAAGCAGAGTTAACGGATCAGGTCGCGTTATTACTGGGTGGGAAAGTGATTGCTTTCGATGAACCGGTGGTACTTAAAGCCCAATACCAAGTGAATTCAATTGAAGATGTATTCTTAAAGGCAGAAGGTGAACTACAATGAGAACATTTGCGATTACGAAACGCGTCTTAACTGAAATGATTCGTGATAAGCGATCATTAGCCTTGATGTTTCTGGCACCAATCTTAGTTTTATGGTTGATGAGTGTGATTTTTACTGCGAATTCAACGACTAATGTTGAGGTAGGGACAGTAGGTGTCACTTCTAGCGTTTCTAATAATTTAGATCAAATTAAACACGTTGCGGTCCATCACTACACAAGTCAAGCCGATGCCAAAAAAGCGATGAAGGCAGACAAAATCGATGCCGTTATTCATCAAAAAGGCAATGACTATAGCCTAACCTATGCCAACACTGACTCCAGTAAAACAGCAGCGGTAAAAATGGCTTTTAAATCAGCTTTAACACAAACAAATGTTAATCAAATGAAGAACCAATTGGGCGCTGCACAGACCACCATCAAGAAACTACAAGCAACATTGCCGGTACCGGTTCAAAAGCAACTACGAAGCCAAATGCCGACACAGAAGAAGGCGGCTACCCCGCAAATCACTAATCACTATGTTTATGGTGACTCAAGCACGGGCTTTTTTGATAAAATGCTACCGATTCTAATGGGTTTCTTCGTATTCTTCTTTGTATTCCTGATTTCTGGAATGGCGCTCCTAAAGGAACGAACCAGTGGGACACTATCGCGGTTGTTAGCAACACCAGTCAGACGTTCAGAAATCGTCTTTGGGTATATGGCCAGCTATGGTATTTTAGCAATCTTCCAAACGATTCTGATTGTTATGGCGACAATTTGGTTGTTGGGAGTTGAAGTGGTGGGCAACGTTCTCAGCATCATTGTAATCAATTTGATTTTAGCGCTGGTTGCTCTGGCATTTGGCATTCTAATCTCAACCTTTGCGAATTCTGAATTCCAAATGATGCAATTCATCCCGGTTTTAATCATCCCGCAAATCTTTTTCTCTGGGATCATTCCGATGGATTCCATGGCCAGTTGGATTCAAGATATTTCTTACATCATTCCGATTAAGTATTCCGGTGACGCGGTATCTGGCATCATGATGCAGGGTAAGGGCCTGTTCTCGTTTGGCCTTGACATTGGTGTGTTGCTTATCTTCTTGGTTGTGCTAACCATTTTAAATGTACGTGGTCTCAGACGCTATCGTAAAGTTTAGGAGGGAAGCGGCTTGAAAAAGAAAATTTCTGCCAGTTACCGTGACTGGTTAAATGAGCAAGAAATGCCAAAAGGTAAGCGCTCGGCGATGCTGTCTGCGTTGGAATTATTCTCCAAACAAGGATACGATGGCACTTCGACCATGGCTATTGCAAAAAATGCAGGAATCAGTCAAGCAACGATTTTTAAGTATTTCAAGACTAAGGATGACTTGCTACGAGCAATTTTAAAACCAATGATCAATCATTTATTACCTGAGTATCGGGAGGATTTCTTGTCGAATATTCCAGAAGCAACAACCTTACGACAAGCGGTGCATTTTCTTTTGACTGATCGTTATGCCTTTCTTAAAAAGAATAAGGAAGTTGCGCTGATTTTTCTGACACAAGTGTTGACCAACGCAGATACGCGCAACATGTTTCGAACTTTTATGGGTGAGACCGCACCGATGTTCATTGATTATATCTACGGGACACTGAAAAAAACTGGTCAATTACGAGATGACTTAACACCGGCTGCAGTGTTACGCACCATTGCTGGTCAAGTACTCAGTTACTTTATCCAGCGGGAAGTCTTGCTGCCGGATGTTACTGCCGATGAAGATGCTGATTTACAGTTAGCTGAAGATCTGATTGTCCGGGCACTGAGTACGGATTAAAAGTAACAGACAATAAACTCGTAATTATTAGACAGCGGGAAACGATATAACTTCATCAACTTGTTGCACAATCCTTGTAATCAATCGTTACATTTTGTATACTAAAGCCAACAATCAGCATAAAATATACTAAATGGGGAGTTAAAATGAGAAAACAAGTTAGCTATTTCGATTTTCCTTATCATCTCCAAGAAGTGACGATTGAAAATGTTAAGAATGTGAAATATGGCAAAATTAACTTCACGAATAAAGACCAGCCACTTAATACGGTTGGTATTTACGGCGCTAATGGCTCTGGTAAAACGACCTTTGTGGACGCAATGACGTTGGTAAAAGCAATTATTGAGTCATCAGTAGTTCCGCAATCTGAGGACGTATACCATAGTTTAGTTGACTTAGTGCCACTTGATGAAGGGAGTTCCTCAGTTATTTCCGTTGTGATTGCTGGTGAAGAAGCGGACGTAACGTATCAGGTGACCTTTAGCACAAAACAGTCAAGGTTATGGATTGACGAAGAAAGGATTTACTATAAGCGCAATGTTCTCCGGGCTAAAACTCGACTTCTGTTTCACTACAAACAGGGTGCTAAATTAAGCGCTGCTATTGATTTGCCATTACTTGATTTGACTAAGAGTGTTCAAAGCACAGTTGCTAAGCCAAAGAATCAAATCAAACTTGGAATTGTTAGCGGAATAGCGCAACCTAAAGGCAGCTCACTGTTTTTCAATGATCAGATGGTCACAATTGTTCAGGATGAAAAGATATTTGGCCCTGAATTACACTATGTACAGGAAATATTTAATACGTTTGCGTTGAATCTATCCATTTACTCAAGCAAAATTTCCGGCCAAATCTATTCAGATATTAGCCTGCCACTCAGCTTCTCTGTTGAAGGCGGCTTTGGCATGACGGAGATTCCAATGGATGGTAAACACGAAATTGAACCAAGCACGTATAAATTTAGTCAGAAAATCTTCGAGCAAATTAATCAAATGCTACCAGTATTGATTCCGCAGCTCACCATCTCGCTGGTCAAAAAGGATACGGTTGTCACCAAAGATCAGAAGGAAATGAACGTGGTGGAGTTGATGGCAGAGCGTGACGGGAAAGAATATCCATTACGTTATGAGTCCGATGGTATTAAGAAAATCATTTCTATATTGAGTACACTGATCAATGTTTATAATACACCGCGGGCAATTGCCATCATCGATGAACTAGATGCCGGTATTTTTGAATATTTACTAGGAGAAATCGTCGATGTTATTGCTGAAAATGCAAAGGGGTTGCTGATTTTTACTTCTCACAATCTGCGCCCGCTTGAAGTGTTAGATTATAAGAAAATCGTCTTTACATCAACTAATCCTGCAAATCGTTATATCACGATTAAAAATATTAAACCAACGAACAATCTTCGTGACACGTACATTCGTGCCATTCAGCTAGGCGGGATGGATGAGTCTGTCTTTGAAAAAGTCAATCCAACCAAGATTAAGCGTGCATTTCGCAGTGCTAGAAAAGTAGAAGAGGAATCATACAATGGTGAGTAATCATACAGCTAAAGTTGTTATCTTAATGGTCGAAGGCGAAAATGACGAAATTTTACTAGAGCAATATATTGATGAGATACTGCAAAATAAGCAAACTGATTATCACTTTGAGGTCACTGTTGGTGATGTCTTAGGAAACAATCAGCACTGGGCTAATGCCGAGAATATTGTCCTAACCAAAATTAAAGAAGTAATGAATACTCAGAAATACAAGAAATCTGATGTTGCTGCAGTGTTCCACGTAGTAGATGTAGATGGTAGTTTCATCAAACACGGACACTTCTTAGTAAACGAACAATTAAAGCAGCTTAATAGAAGCCATGAATACGCGGTTGAAGATGAACTGGTATACTCCGAAAGTAGTGATATGAAGGAAAATAACCGTAAGTCGTGGCAACTTAAACATGGTCGTTTGAGGACGCTGTCAACTCGAACAGAAATCTGGTCTATTCCTTATAGCCTAATCTTTTTCTCTATTACTTCAGAGCATGTTTTAAGTGGAGAAATCAAATATGATCAAGAAGCAAAGCTCGATGTCATTGATGCGTTCTTAAATCAGCATCCAACGGTGACAAACTTCATAGACTTTCTTGAAGATCAAAAACTGATCACAAAAGCAAATCCATGGTCGGTTCTTGAGAAATCAACTGGGTTTAAGCGACTTACCAATAAAAATTGTGTGATTGATTCACTTAAAGTGTTGGAATGACAATGACACCTCCAAACTGCAATTGGGGGTGTCATTTAAATTAGATAAAGTTTTTACGTTATAAGGTGGAAAATGCTTTTTTCACAAAAACGACCCCACAAAAAAAGGCCAACCAAGTCTGCCCCGATTTCTCGAAGCCTGGTTAGCACTAATGATGGTAGTTTAGCATGGCTGCCTAAGTGCGTCAAATCAGCAAAAGGCCGTGGCATAATTAAAGCTTAGAAAGTTTTCGTAGTATTTCCTGTACCGTTGGATTTTCAAACACCTCAGCTGCTAATGCGTCAATAATTTGTTTCTTCTCTGTCGCTGAAAGATGGATGGGCTGGATATTTAAATCTGCATGTTCAATACTAAATCTCACGTTCGTATTCTCCATCATAATTACCCCAGTGTGTTGGTATCATCGGATCTGATTGAAACAGTTGCAGAGTACGTCATCGCACATGGCGGGCGTTGATTCGACAATTTCCAATAATATAGTCTTTAGTTTACTGCAGGTCAACTTGAACCACATCCCTTTGAAATTCCACCATCATGTTATACGATAAAACACAGAGAGGGGCGACTAACCATGGCAATGATTACTGTTCATGTCAGTCATTCAGAAAAGGAATGGCTGCAGGACATGGCTGATTTCTACGGCATCACACTGTCAGACTTGATTAAGAAATACTCGATGGAACAACTTGAAGACAAATACGAAAGGCAGGTTGCAAAGGTCGCGTATAAGCGCTATCAAGCAAGTGACAAAGAAACACATTCAATGGAAGAAGTTTTCCGTCAATTTGGAGGAGACCTATAGGCTGAAATTTCCAAAGATGCGGTTGTATTGATGTTTTCTGTAGGACATCGTCATGGCTTTGCAAGTAAGCGAGATTGATATTACAATGGTATAATTGATCTTGAAAAAGAATTAATCTTTTATCTATAGTCAATAATTTTCAGTCAAATTGTTGACTTGATTTAAAACAAGTATCTATACTTATCGTAGTTAATTATATAGAACGTTTTTGAATGGAGGGGTCAGTATGGAATATGGAAATACATTGTTTGCAATGCCCTCACTTATAAGAGGGGCTGCACGCGTTTTGGACTTAGGTTCAACCATGGATAGTTATAATACTTCTGATAATGACCTAGAGTCAGACTATGAGGCCCTAAAGCAAGATTGGATGAGTGTTGGTGCTGACTTATATGGAGCGTTAGATGACTACAAGCATGAGCAAGAGTGACACTCATAAGGAAAAAACCAGGAAATGACGCAAACCTTGACTTAAAGTCTGACCAGAATCAAACTGCGGAAAAACTACTTCGTGAGATATCAGAAACCTCTGATGTAAAAGAAAGACAGCGTTTAGTAGGCCAACTGAGTAATTTAAAAATGACAATACAACGATCAACTTTTTCTGGACCACTACCACCACCTTCGCAATTAAGCCAGTATGAAGAAATTTTACCTGGTTCTGCTGATAGGATTTTAAAGATGGCTGAGAATCAGGCACTTCACAGACAAAACTTGGAAACAACAGTTGTGAAGTCAAATTCGCGTGACAGTTTATTAGGAGTGATTTTTGGCTTCATTTTAGGCGTTATGATAATTGGCGGCGGAATTTTCTTAGCGATTAAGGGTGATAGTTATGGTCCTTGGCTAACTTTAGCTGGTGCGACTGGTTTAATTGGTGTGTTTGTTTATGGCACGAGGTCATCCCGAAAAGAACGGGTTGAAAAAGATAAAGCACGTAAGGAAAAGTAAAAGAGCTCCCTTTAAAGCGGGGAGCTCTTTTACATGTTGTTTTAAAGTGGAGTGCAGCACTGTTGATTGAAGGTTTCAGATTATGCAAAAAGCATGTTGTGATTTTTCCTCATTTTTTTTAAATTTTAAAGGCAAATTAACGTGTTCTTTGAAATTTCTGTTATCAGTAACTTGGACATATATTAGTGTATAGTAACTGTAGATGTACTAAAATAACCCATGAGGTGGCTGACATGTTCAAACCGAAAAATAAAAGTGCGCGGATAAACGTACAAGTGGATAAGAAAACTAAAGAAGAAGCTCAGAGAATCTATGCTGCACTTGGGCTCAATCTGAGCACGGCAGTCAATATGTTCTTAGCGCAAACGGTCATCAACAATTCATGGCCACTCGATAAGCCGACTCTGATTCCAGACGATGTTGATGAAGCCCGTACCGATGCACTGCATAACCGTAATTTGACTCAATTCGACTCAATTCAACAGTTGAAAGATCATATTAATACCGACCGCGACACCCACTAAATCTCTGAAAGCTGATGACGACTAATGAAAACTGCAAAAGTATGGATTGCCCCATACGACAAATGGAACAGAATTAATGACAGGTTTAATTCTGTTGCGTTCATTCTAATGATGATCACCATCTTTTTCCACCCACTTTGGCTGTCGCTGATAACGGGTATTGCTTGGGGTATCAGCAGTGGAATATTCTTCATTCTGCTTTGGCTGAATGAGCGCAAGAAACATCAGCTTGCTGAAGCCGCTATGAGGGAAAAATAATATAGTAATGCATAATTGTGAAAGTAAAGTCTTCTGACCTACATTGGTTGGAAGACTTTTTGTTTACAATACGAAAAAGGCCAGCCAACGTACAAGTACATTGACCAGCCCTCTTAATAAGGCTCTTCGTCAAGTAGAGTTGATTTAGCTTTATAAGAGTACTTGGACCTTAATTGGTCTAAGTACTTTTTTAGTTTACAGTATTTTTAGAAAGTGGTC
>NZ_JAAXLJ010000019.1 GCF_012641075.1 Secundilactobacillus angelensis
CATAATAAACGTGATTAAATCATGTTATAACGACTGAAAACGCCTAGAAATGGGCGTTTTTATTTTGCATAAAATGAATAGAAATGATACAAAATGAACATTACTCAGGTGAAATTGATACAAGAGCGTGAATTAGTTTTCAGTGAAATCCCAATTTTTCAACCATTAGCGCCCACTCTATTAATTTGTTGCAATTCTTTAACTAATAAGCTGACTAGAGTAACATAAACTTCGTTAGAGAAAAATAATCAGAGTTATTCTTTTGTTGCAGTATTCACGGTTAAAGCTTACTTGGCCAGAAGTTCAGATGGCTACCATTACAACGCATGTGATACTAGATGCAAAGCTTCACGTAAATTATTGCTTCTATCTGGGACAGCAACCACGAAGACCGCTACCCCTAACAAATAATTATAGATTTGGAGACGTTCTTATGAATAAATTTATTACAACTCAAATTGCAATTGCAATCGGCTTAGTTAGTGGGACCATGATAATATCTCCTAATGTTCAAGCTGCTACGTGGCACAAAGGTACCCCTAAAGCCATTCGTGGCAACTGGCGGCATTATACGACAAAAAATGGACAGTATACTCATAATATCGGTAAATCTGTCATTTGGAATGGTAACGGTCCTTGGGCCACTCGAAAAGAAACTAAAATAAGATACTATAAATACAATGCTCATTACTATCGTGTTCAAGGAATCTACCCAGGGACCGAATTTCATCCTGAAGTCAAACTAGATTATCTGATCGCACGTAACGGCAAAACGTTAAAACTGATTAGCTATAATAAATTCGTTAAAAACCATCATCAAACAACCGGTTTGATAGCGACATATCGTCCAGCGGGATACTAAAATCACTTACGTATCCTTCATCTCTGGTTAATGAACAAAGATTATTTACCTGCCTTACCATTCGAAACAACTTTCAAATCGTAAGTTCCAATTTTCTCGTTTATCAATTTCGGCTACGAAGTGAAATTTTCATCAGGACAGGCCCCATAAACTCGATTGGGACACTGTTTAAGATATACAATTTGTGGTAGATTTAGTCTTAGAGTTTCCAGTCCAGATACGGACGACTTTAAAAGCTGAAATGATTACAGGGGAAGTCAACATGAACAATCAATATTATTTGAGTCAACTTACAAACGATGAATTGATGTTGGTCAATTCTGAAGTTCAAAAGCGGAAGAAATCTGCCGCAGTAGCCTATATCTTATGTGTGCTTTTAGGAACTCTTGGTGGTCACCGCTATTACATGAACAAAATCGGTTCAGCAATTGCTATGACATTGATTAGTGTCCTGACATTCGGTTTTGGACTGATTGTCACCGGTATCTGGACCATCGTTGACCTATTTTTAATCGCTGGTTGGCTTCAGGAGGATCAAAACAGTGTCGAAGAAGAAGCTGCCAAGGAAGTCTTGAGCCGTAGAGGTATGCCTAATAATAACTTTGCCGGACAAGCTGGTCCATATGCAAATCAAGCCTATACATCCAATGTTAATGGACAACCAATGGGCAATCCTAATTCAACAAATAATAATCAAGATCAAAATCAATACTAATTCATCGAAATTATCACTGCTATTATTGGTACGTATCATCATGAAGAACACCTGGACACCGTTAAACGTGAGTTTAACGATGTCTTTTTTGACGAAAAAAGCAACTCACTCCCGCCCAACTGAAACCATGCGATTGTTAGCTGCCTGATGCTGGAACTTATTTATGATCCTCAATATCTGTATTGTTATTCTTCGTTGGCAAAGAAATCACAGTACCATACCCGTGTACCACTAAAAACTTTGGCGCCACACTCATCCGGACGACTTCGGTGTCGAAAGAAACATCCACAATACCGTCGCCTTGCTTTTGCTTTGCTTGTTCAAACAGCTTCTGCTTAGCCTGATCAAAAAGACCATCAAACTTTGAGAACTCATCCGGCTTTTCAGAAGTCAGCATGGTAGAAACCGTTACTGTAATAACACCTTTAATAACATGGGCTTGATTAAACCCGCCAGTTGACATGAACATTCTACCGCCCCCCTTAGGACTCAATTATACTCATTCCAACTAGTTCGCGCATTATTTTATCGGGAATCACAGATTAAATACTTGACTATATCCAGCTTATGCGATATTTTCTAACATAACCTATGTTGGAGGCCAATCATGAATTCAAATCAATCCTTGCTCAGCTGGATCCTCGCCAGTCAATTTGCCGCTATTTTAGTTGTCTGTTCCAAACTCACCATTCCATTGGGTCCGATTCCGTTAACCGGTCAAACCCTAGCGGTAGGCACTATTGCCTCACTGCTGACCGTACGAACGGGGCAAAAAGCAATTTTTCTGTATCTGCTCCTAGGGCTGCTTGGACTGCCAGTCTTTGCTGGTAGTTCCACTAGCTTAGCTGCCCTTTTCGGCCCAACTGCTGGTTATTTATGGGGATTTTTCGTATACGTGACCGCTACCGCCTGGTTGCTGAACAATCGAAAAAAGGGTGTGTTAGTGCTTTTTGTTGCTAATCTAGTTGGCGCAATTTTACAATTAATAATGGGTAGTCTCTGGCTTACAGTCAGCAACCAATTAAGTATTCCTGCGGCTTTTTTAACTGGCTTCGTCCCGTTCCTCATCCCCGCGGTGATTAAAATCATCATGGTAGTTGCCGTTGTCCAATTAATTCAACAACGCGTATCCTTGCCCTTGGGACGGGAAGGCAATTAATAGCATAAATATTATAATAATTATTTCAACATTATAGACAAATTAGTAACAACAGGATAAAATGACAGCAACAGAACAATTTAGTTGCACACGATTTATCTAATAATACTTCGGAAGGAAGGTTCTTTCATGTCAAATACCACGCCACGCCGACTAGACGATCAACTTTGTTTCGCCTTTTATAGCGCCAGCAAAAAATTCAACCACTTTTATCAAGATGCATTAAAACCATTTCATCTAACTTACCCGCAATACATCACCCTCTTGGCCCTTTGGGAAACTTCGCCAATGACTGTTCGTGAACTCGGCAGTCATTTAAACTTAGATAGTGGTACCTTAACCCCACTATTAAAGCGGTTAGAAAAACAAGGCTGGATTTCCAGGGAACGCAGTGATCAAGATGAACGCCAAGTGAACGTTTCAGTTACTGAATACGCCGTTGAAAAACGTGATGAAGTTTATGAACGCGTCAATGACTGCATTAACTTAATGTCATTTAACGGAGTTGACTATCATCAGTTAATTGACCAGATTCACCAAGTCATGAGTGAACTTGATGATATCAGTGACAAAGATTTGATTCAAGAAGCCTGATGTTACGCAGATATAGACAGGCTCCATTTATTTCATAAAAACACGTATTCCGGCGAGCATAATCGGAATACGTGTTTTTGTTAAATTTAGGCATATAACGAGTTGTATCGATTATTGTATCAACACTGCCATTCCAATCATGGCAATCAGATTATTCAACATATGCAACCCAATGGATACGCCCAAGTTTTTCGTGCGTCGATACGTGTACGCTAAAAATAAGCCCAACGCCATGTAAATCAGGAAACTCACGATTGTGGTACTGGCATGAGCCAAGGAGAACAAGGCGGCACTGACGATAATTGGTAGCCAAAAGCTGTCCGGTTTAAAGAAAGCGTTCATCAAATAGCCCCGGAACAATAATTCTTCGGCAAAAGGAGACAGAAAAACGCCCGAGAACATCAATAAATAAAAGATCCAGTGGTCACTGGACAATAGCGTCTTAATTGCTTCATTATTAGCTGTTTGCGATTGATGGAAGACACTACGGTTAATTAAATCTAAACCCAACTCAACAACAATCGCCGTGACATATGTAAGCAAGATAAGCCGCACATCTCTTAACTTTGGCCATTGCCAAAAAGGTCGAGTTGCAACGTGTTTCATACTATGCATTAACGCAAAAATGATGACAACGAAGCCACCAAGGTAAACCAATGCCAGAGCACTACGGATTAATAATTGGCTCTGTGCAGCATTTCGAATCCCAACCAGCACCACTGGCACTGCTTCGATAGCGACGAAATACGTGACAAATAATAAAAGCCGTGTGAATATCGATGGCTTGGTTGGATCAGTCGGTTGTTTAAGTTGTTGCATGTCGCCACCCCCTATTCAATATGTAAGGGAAGACAGCAAAATTAATGCTGCTTGCTTTCCCCAGTATTTGGTTTTTTGGAATTTTGTAGCCTTTTCATGTTCGGTCGATGAATCAATAACAGATACAGAACCGTTACAATAATCATGGAAATCAACCAAGCAATCGTCCAGGTCACAATGGTCAAACTGCCAGTCGGTGGCCAACTACGGGTTAAATACACGGTGGTTCCAATAATCAATGCTGGAAACAACACAATTAAAAAGTATGCTAATCCTTTCAAGCGATAACCTCATTTACTTGTTTAATGATAATCCTTAGGCATATAACGTTCCAGCACAGCTGTAATCCCAAAGGTATTAAAACTACCAACTTCAACATAATTCAGATCAGCATAGGCCAGTTTAACTTGCCAACGAGCTTCCAGATCAGTGGGGTCAACCACGTTCAAGTGCAGCTTTTCATGCTTCAAAGACGCAATAAAGCCGGTATAGGTCTTCTCGGATCGACCAGGATGTATGCCAAGGCTAACGACCTGATCAGCCTTGAACGCCCACTTTAACGTTGCTTTTAAAATTGACCGATGACTAAAATCAAGCTCACTTAACAGTTTTTCCACGTGCCAAATGTCAACATAATGGCGTTCTCGAGCCAACGCAACGATTGCAATCAACGACTTTAAGTAATCAGACTGCGTCGCAACTTTGGAAATCGTGTTGATTCGGATAACGATTGCGCCATCCGTAGCACCATTTTGATTGACGCGTTTCAGTAACAAAAACTTATTATCCACCGCCACGACGTTACCTGCCAGAAAATGTGCTTCATCACCATAGCGAAAAATTTCTACCAGTCTGCCCTTTTTCTGGGCAGCTGATAGCTGTTCTCGAACTGTTTCCATTGTCTGCCTCCGTGTAAAACATCGATCAGGTCCGCATCCACTAGTCATAAATTTATTCCGTGTTTTAAAGGTAGCAAGTTTAAATCAATAGTTCAAGCATATTGTTGCCATTCTGCATTTTTATTGCGCACCTCACGTCAAATTAGATATGATGAAACTAATCAATTAATATGAGGTGAGTATATGTTAAAAGAATTTAAGGCATTCATTGCTCGTGGTAACGTAGTGGACTTGGCTGTCGGGGTCATTATTGGTGCCGCCTTCACGTCAATCGTGACTTCACTGACGAAAAATCTGATTAATCCACTCATTGGCCTATTTATTGGTAAAATCGACCTGTCTGGCCTGGTTTTTAGCGTTGGCAGCGCCCATTTTCGTTACGGCCTATTTATCAATTCCATCATCAATTTTGTGATTATTGCCTTTGTCGTCTTTTTGATGGTCAAATTCATTAATCGCATCATGACCAATGCTGAGACAAAAAAAGCGGCACCCACCGCTTCAGAAGTTTATTTGAAGGAAATCAGGGACTTACTCAAAGAAAAATAACGTGTCATTAAGGTAGTTTGCCTTCAGTCAAAGTGACTGGAAGCAAACTATTTTTTGTCTTTACCAGCTCGTTTCAATCACCAATACAAATTTTGCGTTAAGGGTTAACTTCCCTAACTTTTGCCTTATAATGGGCGTAAATTATCAACTCATTGGGGGACAATTCAAATGGACGTAAACGATGCATTTCAGATTCACTTACAAAAGCTTCCGCCTCAAGACGAAAAAACCTTTGAAACTATTTATACCTTGGCAAATGGGCACTTCGGCGTCCGTGCTTCTAACCCGCTGCAAGGCAACAGTAGTCATTTTAACGGCCAGCCTGGCATGTTTGTGAACGGTTTTTACGATTTGACCGAACTTTCCTATGGTGAAAATTACTCGGGGTACGCACAGAATTCCCAAACCATCTGCCAACTGCCTGATCCACGGTTCATCATTTTTGAATTGGACGGCATCCGTTCCGACGAAACCCCCTATGACGTCAAATTAGTGGATAAGAACTTAGACATGCGCAATGGCGTATTAATCGAAATTTTTGACATTCAAAGCCCAACTAATAAACAGTTTCGACTGACCCTGCAATCCTTCGCGTCCCACGCTAATAATCACTTATTCGTCATCAAATACAGTGTTTCCGCTTTAAATTTCACCGGTGCACTCACCGTAATCAAGCAGCATCCCTACATTAACCAACAGATTCAGTCCCACGTTGAAGACATGCGTGCTTCACAACCGGAAACCGGCTTAGACCGTACCTTTATTCAAAGCAAATTGCCTATCATGATGATCAGCACCAGGAAGAGTCAGTTAGCACTGATCATCGCACAACAAGCGTTAGATGATAACCAGATGCAGGTGACCATGATCGACGATTTACCTAGTTACAGTAAAACCTTTGATTTAACTCAGGGGATGTCACAAAGCTTTAGTTTTGTCTATGCCATCAGCGCACCACAGCCCCTCTTGAAGACCACGCTATCCCAATCATCTTTCGCTGCCACAGCTGAGAAACGGCTAGCAGATAAGTCCTTTAAACAGTTACTGGATGAATCAGTGGCCAAAATTGACCAATTTTGGGAAAATAGCGACATTGAACTTACCGGCGATGCAGGGCTTAATAAGGGGATTCGATTCAACCTCTTTCACCTATACCAAGCTGCTGGCAGTAACGGTCTGACTAGCATTCCAGCTAAAGGGCTCACGGGTCCCGGCTATGAGGGACACTACTTCTGGGATGCTGAAATGTTCATGTTGCCCTTCTTTACTTATACCGAACCGGCCACCGCCAGACAACTGTTGCTCTACCGGTACCATACGCTGCCACAAGCCCAGCATCGCGCTCGGGAAATGGCGGTGGACAATGGTGTCATGTTCCCCTGGCGCACGATTAACGGTGAAGAATCCAGCAGTTACTACCCGGCTGGAACCGCCCAAGTTCATATTAATGCTGATATTGCCTACGCTGTGGATACCTACGTTCGGGTCACCGGTGACGATGACTTTCTCTTCGACTACGGCTATGAAATCATTGTGAAAACAGCTCGCTTTTGGCTAGCGTATGGGCATTGGGCAACCGATGAGCTGCATGCCGGTAAGTTCGTGATTGATGACGTGACCGGTCCCGATGAGTATACAGCCATGGTCAGCAACAACTATTTTACTAACCGAATGGCACAAAATAATTTGAGTATCGCTGTTAAATATTCTAAGCAGTTACAAATTAGTCATCCAGAAAAATTGGTGGCTCTAAACGTCACTGACAAAGAAGTTGAAGCATTTAATCATGCTGCTGACGAGATGTATCTGCCATATGATGACGAATTAAAAATTAAGAAGCAAGACGACCTCTCTACCAGCAAACCGGTTTGGCCGATTAAAGAAACACCACGAGACCAGTTTCCGCTACTCCTGCACTATCATCCGATGACCATCTACCACTACCAAGTTAATAAACAAGCAGACACCGTCATGACCGATTTTCTGTTTCCAAAGGATCAGGACAGCGCGCAGTTAAAACGTGATTTTGACTATTACGAAGCCATCACTGTCCACGATTCTTCTTTGTCCAGAGCTATTTTTGGGATTCTCGCGCACCGCTTGCATCATGCTGACGACGCCTATCGATACTTTATGCAGACTGTCATGATGGATCTGAGTGATTCTCAAGGGAACACCGGTGATGGCATTCACGCGGCTAACATGGGTAGTACTTGGCTGAGTTTAATTTACGGCTTTGCGGGACTTGGTTTGGAAAAAGAAAGTTTCAATTTGTCACCGGAACTGCCAGAAGCTTGGAGCAGTCTCCGGTTTCGAATCTGGTTTCACGGCCGACAGATTGAAACCACTATCACCCAGTCAGCAATCACCGTCAAATTACTGTCAGGTGATCCCTTACAGTTTTACTTGAAACATAAACCCTTGCAGTTAACAAAGACGCAACTTGTGAATCAATTTTTAAAGTAATTCAACATCATCAACACGCAATTTTCATGAGACAATCTTTCTTTTTGTACTAATTCACTATTGGCTAATGATAATCGAAATGGTTAAAAACACCTAAGAATTAAGGCTCGATTCATTTTCGCGAGCCCTGTTGTTTGCGATATTTGTGACAACCCCTTATCATTAAGTTATGAGGCATGACGAATTACTCATAGAAAAGAGGACTGATTATGAGAACAATTGCACTACGAGTCCAACGAGACTCGATAGAATTGCTGTATTCAGAAAATGATAATCAAGAACCTTTCAGAAAGTTCATTATCACCTACAATACTGAGCAAACAATTGGCGATAACCTGGAAAAGATCAAGGTGGCGCTGGCTGGTTTAAAAATCGACGCCGCGGTTTTGTTGAACTCTTTAGAGTATGAATTTTCCGACACGATTATCGGCATTAATCACAATCGGATTGACATTGGATTAGCCATTACTAATATGTTAAATATTCCGGTCGTTTCACAAAGTGACGTTGAAAAAAACGGGCTTGATAAGGCCGTTAAACATAAACAGCGCTACAACGAATGGCATTTGGACTACTTTGGCGAATATGAAAAGAAACGCAACTATGGTCAAGAAGCCATGCTGACTATTGGTAACGGTTACTTTGGTCTGCGCGGCGCCTACGTCGAAGCTCACGCAGATGAAGACAACTATCCTGGAACCTACGTTGCTGGCGTCTACAACCAGTTAACGACTAAAATCGGTGACCGTGACGTGACTAATGAAGATCTGGTCAACATGCCTAACGCGCAATTCATGACTTTTGGTGTGGACGGTCAACCGCCCTTTAAGATCAATAAAAAAGATATTCAAGATATCTACCGCAGTCTGGATTTGAAGCATGGGGTATTAAGAACTGCCATGCACGTGCAATTATCCACCGGACACGATTTATCCATCGTGACCACCAAGGTCGCTAACATGACCAACTGGCACGATTACGCCATCCACTACGCGATTACACCGTTAAATTTCAGTGGTACCTTGCAGATTTACTCAGAAATCGACGGTACCATCATCAATGGCAACGTTGACCGGTACCAGGACTTTGACCAGCATCACCTACAGATAACTGGTATGAGTTCTCGAGAAAACGAGATGTACATGACCGGTGAAACCAAAAACTCCCACATTCAGTTTGTTGTTGGGAGCAATTTGCGTCTCGTGGAAGCTAAAAAGCAACCACAAATTGAAGTTAGCAATCAGGATAATCGACTTCAACAGATCCTGACAACGGACGTCAGTGTGGGTAAGACGTATGAGTTTGAAAAGAACGTTACCATTTACACCGACCGCGAAACCGCAGCTGACTCATTAATGGAGACAGCTAATCACGATATTGCAACCGCTTCATACGATCAAACTGCTCAACAAAGTCAAGATTACTGGAAAAAAGCGTGGAACAACTTTGACGTGAAAATTAACACGGATATTACTAGTCAAAAGTTGTCTCGAGTCAACCTATTCCACACCATGGTCTCCGCGGCGGCAGTCGGTTCCGGTAAATTGGACGCATCAGTGGGCGCCCGCGGCCTTCATGGTGAAGCCTACCGTGGTCATGTGTTCTGGGACGAAATGTTCGTGTTGCCTTTCTACACACTGCATTATCCAGAATTAACGAAGCAATTATTGATGTACCGTTATCGTCGCTTAGACGCCGCCCGGGCCTACGCTAAACAGGAAGATTACGACGGTGCCATGTACCCTTGGCAATCCGGGCAAACTGGTGATGAACAATCGCAATTTCTGCATTTGAACCCAATCACTCATCAGTGGGATCCCGACAACAGTCGTCTACAACGACACGTTTCCCTAGCAATCGCCTACAACGTTATCAACTACACACAAGTCTCTGGTGATCATGAATTCATGGATAAGTATGGTTTGGAAATGCTGTTGTCGATTGCTAAATTCTGGATCAGTGCCACCACTTATGATCCTAAAGAAAAACGCTACAGCATTTCTCACGTCATGGGACCAGACGAATTCCACGAAAACTACCCTAACGCTGACGAACCAGGCCTGACCAATAATACCTACACTAACATCATGGTGGCTTGGCTATTCAACTACTTAGTTGAACTACAACCAGAAGTACCTAAGAGTACCTTTAAGGCCGTTCAAAAGAAGAGTGAATTTGACGATTCTCTGTTTGATAAAATGACGGATATTTCTCACAAACTCAAACTCGATATTAATAAAAATGGCATCATGGCTCAGTTCGAAGGTTACTTCAATCTGCCAACCCTTGATTTCGATGCTTACCGGCGTAAGTATGGGGATATTTCGCGGATGGATCGTATTTTGAAGGCCGAAGACAAAACGCCAGATGCTTACCAAGTTGCCAAACAAGCTGACACTCTAATGGCCTACTATGTTTTGAACATTAAAGAAGTTGACCACATTTTAAATCAACTCGGCTATCACATGCCAAAGGAATATCTCACCAAGAACATTCAGTACTATCTGAATCGAACGACCCACGGCTCAACGCTTTCACGGATTGTCTACTCAGTTCTTACAGAAATGGACGACAACATGGATCAATCATGGTCGCTATTCAGCCAAGCATTGTTCTCTGATTATTACGATATTCAAGGCGGTACCACGGCTGAAGGGATTCACCTAGGTGTCATGGGCGCAACCTTGATGATTGAAACCCGGAACTACGGCGGTGTTGACAGCTTAGGTCGTGAGATTGATTTACACCCTAACCTCCCTGCCGAATGGGACTCAATTTCATTTAAACAATTCATTCGTGGGCACTGGTATGATTTTACAATTACTCAGTCGCAGATTCACGTCACTGCTGACGGCGATTCCACTGTTCAATTTCAGGGTAAGCCAGTTGAACTGAAAGCTAACCAGGAAAAAGTCATTGACTACTAATTTAACTTAAGGGGTGTTTTTTATGACAACGTTCAAACAGATCAAAGGTTTCGTTTTCGACTTGGATGGCGTAATCACTGATACGTCACTGTACCACACGAAAGCATGGCGGCAATTAGCCGAAAAATTAGGTGTCACGTGGAATAAAGAACTCGAGGAAGGTCTGAAGGGGATTTCTCGGATGGACTCACTGGAACTTATTTTAAAGACTGGTGGGAAGGAAAACGACTATTCAGAAGATGAAAAAGTCGCTTTAGCCACCGAAAAAAACACCAACTACGTCAACGAAATTAAACAAATGACACCAGCCAATATCCTACCAGGAATCAAAGAATTTCTAGACGACTTGCGCGACAAAGGCTATCTGATTTCGTTGGCTTCCGCTTCCAAAAACGGCCCAACCGTTTTAAAACAGTTACAGTTGACCGATTACTTTCCGAAAGTCGTTGATCCGGCCAGCCTTTCAAAGGGTAAACCTGATCCAGAAATTTACATCAAGGGTGCTGAATTACTTAATCTGGCACCAGAGGAATGCATCGGCGTTGAAGATGCTAAGGCTGGCATTCAGGCAATCAATGCCGCCAACGAAACCTCAGTTGGCATTGGTGATGCAAAGACCCTTGCAGCTGCCGACGTCCGGTTTGATGATACGTCACAGATGACGTTAGCAAACATCGAAAAGGCGATGGGATAAGCCTGTCTCCTTTTGATCATTACTTCAATATAGCCTAATCGAGCGTCAAAACTCAGATTCCGGCCATGTAAAACAAATAAGGTTAATTCCGACAAAGTACGCCGGAATTAACCTTATTTGTCTTACATTCTGGAATCTACCGAGTTTTGCCACTCACTCTTTTCAATCTCTAGGCCTCAATCCATCCAACAAGAACTCACAGACCTCATCCGTGGTCTTATCAATATCCAATGGCGTGTCACTCATGATGATATTGGGAATCAAATAGCCCACAATCACACCGCTAGCCATCCGGATAATACGCATAGAATCCCAATCAACTAGCTCGCCCTTCTCCTTGTACTCATGAAATAGACTATCCACACCGCCTTGAAGTAGCTTGCTCAAGCGCTGTGTCAGGCTGGTCATGATTGAAGGATCCTTCACCATTTCTTGAATAAAAATCTTCATCTCCGGACGGTTATCCATCGCGTAAGTCATTCGATCTTTAACCGCATATCTCATAAAGGACTCAAAACTATCAAAGGGATTTTCGTGCAAACTCATCAAGAATTCACCGGCCACCCGCGGAAATATATCGTGCAAGAAGGGATTCAAAATCGCTTGGAGCAAGCCGTCCTTAGTTTTGAAATGTTTAAACACCGTGCCTTCAGAAACACCCGCTAAATGGGCAATATCCAAAGTACTGGTATTCTCATAGCCCTTTTTTGCAAACAGCGTCAAACTCGCTTGCAAAACCCTTTGCTGCTTCTCAGATAAATCAGTTGTTTTGATATTATCGGCAAATAATGTTTCCACATCAGTATGTTTCATGGCAATTTCTCCAATTTAATCGTTCATTTTTACCTGCCATTGACTGTGGTACCGATTCTAGCCAGTTGTGCTTTGGCAGGATGCTGATTTTCAGTTGTCTCAGCCTTTTGAGCTGCTAAGTTCTTGTTGGCAGTGGCTAACATCAACCGAATCCGATTCAGTTGGTTAACCACTGAAGTACCGGGATCATAATCGATTGGAGCAATGTTTGCACCCTTGAACTGTCGTCTAATTTCTTTGACCATTCCCTTACCAACAATGTGGTTTGGTAGACAGCCAAATGGTTGCATGCAGATGATGTTTGGCACACCACTCTTCAACAATTCAATCATTTCACCAGTGAGGAACCAGCCTTCACCAGTCTGATTACCCAGCGACAAGATCTTGCTGGCGTCATCAGCAACTTCTTTAATGGCTTCGCTTGGTTCAAACCGTTTCGAAGCGCTCAATGCTTTTTGCATTGGCTGTTCGCACCACTTAATCACTTGCATGGCAAACTCAGCAAACCACTTGGCCTTGGCGGAAGCACCTAAATGCTGATACTTGTAAATTTGGTTGTAGAGCGAGTAGTTCATGAAGCCAACAATGTCTGGGACAACCGCTTCGGCGCCCTCTTTTTCCAGCAAATGAACAATGTCGTTGTTGGCAATCGGTGAGTACTTGACCAGAATTTCACCAACTAATCCGACCTTAGGCTTGCGAACTTCATTGAGCTTGACTGTATCAAAGTCTTGAACAATTTCATTGACGTTACGCTTGAATTCCTTAAAGCTGCCATTTTCAATCGAAGGTCGTACTAGTCTCAACCAGTCTTCGTGCATCTTATCGATTTGGCCAGGTTCAGACTCATATGGCCGAGTCCGGTAAACCACCTTTTCAAACAAATCGCCGTATAAGAAGGCAATCGCAACCCGACGCAACAATGGCAAGGACATCTTGAAGCCAGGCGTTTCCTCAACCCCTTGATTTCCCAGAGAAAGCGACACGACGGGTACTTGGCCGAAACCAGCATCCTTCAAGGCTTTGCGAATCAAAGGAATGTAGTTGGTTGCCCGACAACCACCACCGGTTTGAGTCATCATCACGGCGGTATTATTGACGTCGTACTTACCACTTTGGAATGCCTCAACCATTTGACCAATGGATATGATAGCTGGGTAGCAGGCATCGTTGTTGACGAACTTCTGACCCACATCAACTGATTTCCGGTCGTTCATTGGCAAGTTAACGACATTATAGCCCGAAGCACGTAACGCCACGTCAACCAGTCCGTGCTGGTGAATTGGGGACATCATTGGTAGCAGCAGTGTGTATCCCTTTTTGTGCATTTCCGGTGTAAAGTCAACAGGTTTTTCGTTTTCATGCAGTTTCATTGGTAAAATCTTGCGGTTCTGACGTTCCTTAACAGCAGCTTTCAGTGACCGTAATCTAATCCGGATGGCACCCATGTTGGTGCCTTCATCAATCTTCAAAGAAGTGTAGAGCCGATTATACTGGCTCATAATTTCTTCAACTTGGTCAGTGTCAATGGCATCGATCCCACAGCCAAAGGAATTCAACTGAACGAATTCCAATTGAGGCGTCTTAGCAGCAACTCTCGCAGCGGCATAAAGCCGTGAGTGGTATACCCACTGATTGACCACTCGAAGACCTTTAACGTCACCAAGATGGGCAATTGAGTCTTCGGTGAGCACGTGGAATCCTTCTGCAGTCATAATTTGTGAAATCCCATGGTTAACTTGCGGGTCCAAGTGATATGGCCGACCAGCAAGAACGATACCGTGCTCACCAGTGGTCATCAGCATCCGCATCGTGTCTTCACCACGGTTACGAATTTGCAGCTTGAAGTCTTCCAGGGCTTTATATCCTGCTTCAAGGGCTTCCTTGATCTCAGCGCGGCTGATATTAAACTTGCTCAAGGCATCCACCAGGTTGTTGGCAGTTCCCTTTTTGTCAGCTAAGTTCAGATAAGGAGAAATCAAGTCAACTTGGCCCGAGGTGATTTCATCCACGTTATTGCGGATCACATTAGGATATGACTGCACGATTGGGCAGTTAAAATGATTATCCGAGTCCTTATTTTCAGCTACTTCGTAAACAACGGCTGGGTAAAAGATTGTTTCATATCCACGGTCAATCAAGGCCTGAATGTGTCCATGCACTTGTTTGGCTGGGTAGCAAACCGTGTCCGATGGGATCGTTTCCATGCCTTTTTCGTATTGTTCAGCAGTCCCTTTCGGCGATAGCTGAGCACGAATGCCGAGGTGCCGGAAGAAGGTTTGCCACAACGGGTAGTTTTCGTACATGTTCAGTACCCGCGGAATTCCAATCGTACCGCGATATGCTTGCTTCTTGCGAAGTGGCCGGTAGCTGAACAACAACTTATACTTTTCAGCAACCAAATTAACCTTCCCGTTATCCTTTGGCACCCGCTGTTTCATGCCACGGGCTTCACCGCGTTCACAACGGTTTCCCGTAACGAATCGACGACCATCATTGAAAACGGTAATGGTCAACGCACAGTTGTTTTCACAGGCACCGCAATGCATGTACTCTTTATTGAAGCTTAAATTGTCCATTTGATCTACTGATAGTAGAGTCGTTTGGTCGCCTTTCTTGTAATCATCTTCAGCAATCAATGCGGCTCCATAGGCCCCCATCAAGCCAGCAATGTTGGGCCGAACAACTTTAGTACCGGCAATCTTTTCAAACGCTCTTAAAACGGCTTCGTTATAAAAGGTCCCGCCTTGGCAGACGATATGGTGCCCCATGTCTTCTACCCGACGCATTTTAATCACCTTAAACAAGGCGTTCTTGATAATCGAAACTGACAGTCCTGCTGCAATATCACCAATTGTAGCGCCCTCTTTTTGAACCTGCTTAACCTTTGAGTTCATGAAGACGGTGCAACGAGAACCTAAATCTGATGGATTCTTTGCCAGCAATGCTGCTTGAGCAAAGTCCTGAATTTTATAATTGAGCGAGGTTGCAAAGGTTTCCAGGAATGATCCGCAACCAGAAGAACAAGCCTCATTTAATTTAATCGTTGATAACGCGTCTTTCTTAATGGTCATGGCTTTCATATCCTGACCACCAATATCCAAAATGAAATCAACTTTCGGATCGAAATAGTGTGCAGCCCGGTAGTGGGCGACAGTTTCCACTTCACCAATATCAACCATCAGGGCGTTTTTAATGAGGTGTTCGCCATAGCCAGTCACAGCTGTCTTGCCAATGGTGACACCAGCCGGAATTTTACTGTACATATCCCGTAAGATCGTCTTAGTTTTTTCCAGCGGATCACCATCATTGCTGTCATAGTAAGTGTAGAGAATCTTGTTATCGTCACTCATTAACGCAACCTTAGTTGTAGTCGATCCGGCATCAATCCCTAAGAAAGCAACACCCTGATAGCTGGCTAAGTCACGAGTTTCAACCTTAGCTTGCGCATGCCGTTTCCGGAACTCCTGTAACTCATTATCATCCTCGAATAACGGTTCCAGCGAATGGCTTGGATGCATGCCTGAATCGTCGCCGTTGAGCAACTGATCCAGTAAATGATTTAAAGTGGTTTCTGGCTGGTCAGAAGCATATAAAGCTGCCCCTTTTGCGACAAACAATTGGGGATCCTCTGGAAAGACCACTTGTTCTGGAGTTAATTTTAACGTTTCAATAAACCGGTATCTGAGCTGATCCATAAAGTACAGTGGGCCACCCAAGAAAGCGACGTTGCCCCGAATTTTATGCCCAGCGGCCAAGCCGGAGATTGTTTGGTTAACAACGGCCTGGAAAATTGACGCTGCAATGTCGGCCTTCTTAGCACCATCATTGATCAGTGGTTGCACGTCAGTTTTGGCGAACACCCCGCAACGACTGGCAATGGGATAAATGGTCTCAGCATCCTTAGCCATGATATTCAGACCGTTAGCATCAGTTTTAAGCAAGGTTGCCATCTGGTCAATAAATGCACCCGTACCACCGGCACAGCTACCATTCATCCGCTGTTCCAACGAATCGCCAAAGAAGGTAATCTTGGCATCCTCCCCACCAAGTTCAATGGCCACATTAGTTTGAGGGATCAAGGTTTCAACCGTTTTGGTGCAAGCAATCACTTCTTGAATAAACTTTAACTGAAGCAGATTTGCCAACCCAATACCGCCTGAACCCGTGATCGTGCAAGCAATTTTAACGTCTGCCCCTAATTCAGAAATTGCTTCGCGAAAGATTTTTTCAGTGGCTGTTTTGACATCTGAATAATGTCGTTCATAGCGTGAAAAAACGGTTTGGTTGTCCTGATCCATAATCACGAGTTTCACCGTGGTGGAGCCAACATCGATACCGCCAAAATATTTCGTTTCTGTCATTTCACTCACCTCTACTTGTAAATCTAATAATCAACTGTGAAATTAATCCGCTTCACAAAAATTATCACCCGGTTACCTTTACTTTTTAAAAAGTAAAGTGACTACTCACTTAGAGTAAACCCGGACTGGGAACGGTTTCAATAGCATATCAAATTATTGATTTTATAGGTAAACAAGTAGGAATTTTTCGTCAGAATATTACTGGAATATTATTCCTGACCAAAAAAATAGCTTGAACGTCCATTTAAGTGAACATCCAAGCTGGGTTGTTATGGTTCGACTATTTAATTAAATTGAAATGCCTCAAGCCATTAACGATGCCATCATCCATATTAGAGGTCGTCACGTATGCCGCCTTCTCTTTGGCGAGTTTGTGACCATTGGCCATGGCAATTGGTGTATCAACCATTTCAAACATTTGTAAATCATTCAGCTGATCGCCAAACGCATAGGTATGAATATTTTCTAGGTGAGCGGCCTCCAACAGAATTTGAATGCCGGTTCGCTTAGAAACGCCCGCGTTCATGGTATCCAGGGCTCTAGGATTGTTACGGACTAAGGACAGAACACCCTTGAAACGTTCTTGATATTGTTCTTCCTTATCTTCATTAAAAACGTTCATGAAATTAATCTGTTCGTGGTGGTAAAAATCAGGGTCTACTTTGGCATCAAGACGTAACAGTTTAAAGTTTTCCTTGGTCGCCTCATTTGCTTGATTCAAGCGAAAGCCGCGGTTATTGAAGTAACCTACTGGATCTCCTTGCTGATTAGCGTAATCGGTGAATTCATCCAATACGTCTTCTGGAATCACTTCTTGATGAAGTTTCTTCCCCTGATACTGAACGTAGCTCCCATTGGCACTGACGATTGTATCAAGACCCGTTTCATCCAGTACATATTGCACTTCAAAAACATTACGGCCCGTAGAAATCACTGACAAAATATTGTTCTTTGTCATTTCTTTGATTGCGGCAATACTGCTTGGCAAAACGTTCTTTTGGTCGTCAAACAAGGTACCATCCAAATCAAAAAATACGATTGCATCATACATTATCCATCCACGCTCCTTTGTCCCTTTACCTTTGATTATACTACTAGTTATTTTGTCATTAGCCCTAGACGCCTTATGGTTAAATTATTCTTTGAAAGTCTGATATATTGGTAATTAAAGCGCTTAATCCTAAAAAAATTAAAAAGAACATGTAGTATCTACGTAATCTATGGTACACTATATGTTGCATATTTTATTAAAAGAGGGGCTATTATGGTGATTATTACAGCCGGAATGATTGGTGTTGGAAAAACAACTTTAACGGGAATGCTTGCGGATCATTTAGGAACCAAGGCATTCTTCGAACCAGTGGGCGAAAACCCAGTACTACCTTTATACTATTCGGATCCAAAACAATACGGGTTCTTGTTACAGATCTACTTCTTAAACAAGCGCTTTTCAATGATCAAACAGGCCTTGGCTGATGATAACAACATCCTAGACCGTTCCATCTATGAAGATGCTCTTTTTACAAAGGAAAACAACGCCGAAGGTAACATTAGCGACACTGAACTGTCCGTTTACCTGAAGTTGTTAGACAACATGATGAATGAACTAGATAGCCTGCCAAAGAAGGCACCTGATCTACTCGTTTATGCTAGCAGCGATTTTGAAACGATCCTTTACCGGATTAAAAAACGCGGTCGGGATTACGAACAAATTGAAGGCCATCCTGAACGAGAAGCATACTACTACAAGATGTGGTCTGCCTATCAGAAGTGGTATGACGAATTTGATGTCAGTCCTAAGATCAAAATCGACCTGCAAAAATACAACCTTGAAGATCCTCAAAACGTTCAAGTTGTCTTGAACCAAGTTGACGAGGCACTGAGCAAAATCAGAAGTACAAATTCACAGTCGATCTCAAACGCAATGTAATCAAAAACCGGTTTCAGCACACTCAAACGTGTACTGAAGCCGGTTTTCTTGTCAGTCATTATAATTGATCAAGTGGCTGATTGTCTAAATCAGTGCGAACAATTAAGACATCAGCTTGAGCATTGGCCACAACGTAAGTAGCAGTGGAACCCATCATCATTCGTTCAACCACATTAACACCTGTGGCCCCGATAACAATTAGGTCAATTCCCAACAATTGTGGCAAATTCTTGGCCAGTTCCGTTTTGGAATGTCCAAAAGTGACGTGAATTTCAACTTGGTTGATTCCCGCCTTTGTTGCCTGATCACGGTAACCCGCAACCAGCCGATCCATCTTAAGCTTAAATTCATCAAGTACGTCTGGATCCACCGCGCCAAACCCGAATTGAGCCTTGCCAAGATTCGTCAGCTTGCTCACGTTTAGGACACTCACAATGTAGAGTTTTGACTGGTTACGCTTAGCAATCGCGATTGCTTTTTGAACCGCTCGTTTTGCTTGCTTCGACCCGTCGACGCCGACCATAACGTTTTGATAATTACTCAGCTGTGCCAATGCCATCACTCCTTATTCCGGCAATTCGTTTGCCAATGCTTCGATTGAACGGCCATAAATTGCCATTGCCATCATCAAATCAGAAATTGGTTGGAACTCATCCACTTGGTGCATGGTATCCGGTGTATGATCCATGAAAAGTGCACCAAACGCCACACCACGTTTCATTAACCGACCGTACGTCCCGCCGCCGACCACTTCTGGTTTGGCTGCGTCATTACCCGTCATCTCACGGTAAGCACCCATCAACGTGGTCACAATCGGATCCTTAGGGTCGACATAGTGCGGTACCATTTCTCGACCCTTACTTAGTTCAAACTGATTTTGTTGAGCAACTTCAGTGAGCTTAGCTTGGATATCATCTGCGGTCATTCCCTTTGGATAACGGAAGTTTAATACGATTTTCCCTGGTTTGCCGGCATCAAAATCCATCACCCCAACGTTCATGGTTAAATCACCCATGATTTTGTCGGTGAAGGCTAAACCTAATTTGTGAACACGGGAATCATCGTGGAGGTCACCGCCGAGGAGTTCAACGAATGCACGAGCATCCCCGCCAAATGACAAGGTTTTTAAGAAGGACGCAAGATAAGTTCCGGCATTGATTCCGTTTTTCGGTTCCATACCATGAGCCGCTTTGCCGATCACATGGAAATGAACACCATCAGTATCAATGTGAACATCACCGGTTACTGGGGCCTCATCAAGAAATGCGGTGAAGGCACTAACCAACGCCTCGTTATCGTCAGTTTCAACAACTGCTTGGGCATCACGTGGTACCATGTTTTCGCGTAAGCCAGCACTGAAATGATTTAAGCGATACTGACTGCCGTTTGATCCCTGAGTTGTCAGAGTGAAGCTTACGTTCCCCTTCTCACCGTTAATCAACGGGAATTCTGCGTCTGGTGAAAAACCCATGGTTGGTTCTGGCTGCGTTTTGAAGTAGTGGGTCATCCCTGTCCAATTGCTTTCTTCATCAGTACCCAAAATGAAGCGGACTTTCTTGTTCAACTTGATGCCTTGTTCCTTCAGAATTTTCAAACCATAATAACAAGCAAGCGCTGGTCCCTTATCATCAGAAGTACCCCGGCCATACAAGTTGCCATCTTTTTCAGTCAAGGTAAATGGTTCAGTTGACCATCCCTCACCAGCTGGCATCACGTCAACGTGAGCCAGAATGGCAATAGTCTCATCACCTTCACCATATTCCACGAAGCCGGCTAAATTATCTAAATTAGTCGTCTTGAACCCATCACGCTCAGCCATTTGCAAAAAGGCTTGAAGCGCTTGTGCGGGTCCTGGTCCCAACGGTGCATCAGCAGTTTTCTTAGTATCGTCACGAACACTTTCGATGGCGATCAACTTGGTTAAATCATCTACATAAGCTGCTTGATGTTGCTTTGCAGCTGCTTTCCAATCAATTGACATTTGGTTGCCTCCCAATATGATTTCTCAATACTATTCTAGCATACAACCGCTTTCGAGAGTGAGCAGACTGCTGAACAGACCTTTAAATTTATCTTTTTCCCCTGCAAGCATCCACTACCCGATCACTAAAATCCGTCACAGATTTAACACAACATGCTATACTCGAGTTAAAGACTTAACTACAGGAAGGCGATAATTGTGGAAACACTCACAGACGAAATTTTAACGCAAACGATTCGCGTTCGGCCACAGGAAAGTCACAAGGGTACCTATGGTCGGGTGTGCCTTATCGGTGGCAATGATCATTTTGGCGGTGCAATTCTAATGGCCACCGAAGCTAGCGTTTACAGTGGTGCTGGATTGAATACCACGCTGACTGATCCTAGTAATTTTGTTAGTCTACATTCCCGGATGCCAGAGGCAATGGTGGCTGATTTTACTCATCAGGATGAACTAACTGAGTTGGTTTCGGCTGCAAATACGGTTGTCGTTGGCCCAGGATTGGGAACAACTCCCCAAAGTTTATCAGTACTCCAAGCGGTTTTTGGCACTGTTACCCCCAAGCAGACACTGATTGTAGATGGCTCAGCCATCACCCTGCTATCTGAAAAAAATGTTAAACTCCCTCAGGCGAAGTTAGTCTTCACCCCCCATCAAATGGAGTGGCAGCGATTGTCCGGCATCAAGATTGCAGATCAAACTGACGAAGCTAACGAAGTCGTTCGCCAACAGTTAGGTGGCATCGTCGTTCTCAAATCCCACCAAACCAAAATCTATACACCTGCTGGCGGCTTCCTAAATAAAGCAGGCACACCCGCTCAAGCAACCGGTGGCATGGGTGACACCCTAGCCGGAATGATTGGTGGCTTTACAGCACAGTTTGCTAATCAAACCAACGCTGTCCTAGCTGCGGTCTACGCCCACAGCGCCATCGCTGATGAGCTAGCCGAGAATCAGTACGTGGTATTACCCACGCAAATTATCCACCAGCTCCCTCGTTACATGCATGAACATCAATCATAATCGTGACTAAAATAACGCCTTATCCCCGTTTTGGGAATAAGGCGTTATTTTTCAATGGATTTACTTAATATGCAACATCGTTCTCAAACGACTGGTTCGGTCGCCAAGTACGGTATCGGCTAAACGAGTGTGTAAGACAAGATAAACGTACACGTAACCCGCGATACCAACCGCAAAAAGCAACACGACGAAACTGCCCCAGAATGAATCAACTACCATAAACATTCCGAATATTCGACTCAATAATTTCACCAATACGTAAGCAACCCCGCACATTATGAGTGAAAACGCCAAAATCCCGTTAGTTTTCTTAGCGATACTAGGAAAATCAATGCCAAAGGACTGGTTGAGCCAATGAATAATCAAAAAGTTGGCAACGAGAAAACCAAGCGTAGTTGATACTAGTGGGCCAAAAACACCCAGGTAATGAATGCATGGCCACTGTAATACTAGTTTTATAATCGTACCCACCGCAAAATAACGGACCGCCCGTTTATTCTGAGAGACACCTTGCATGATGGCAGAAGTCACGCTAAACAAACCTAACATAATTGCTACAAAGGCTGAAAAGGCCAGTATTGAAATGGCTAATTCTTTGTGAGATGTCCCATAAAACATAATATTTAGAGGATGCGCAACTGCCGCCATCCCCAGTGAACTAGGAATCATTACAAATTCAAACAGCAAAACAGAGTTAGTCAGTTGGCTACTAATATCCTTGCGGTCGTTTCGAGTGTATGCTTCAGACAACAACGGAACCACGGTAATTGCTAATGCAGAAGACAATGAAACAATAATCATGATTAATTTGTTAGCATTAACACTAAACATCGCAAATAAATTGTTAAGCATGACTGAGGACGTGATTCCTGTCCCACGCATAAAATTAAAGAACGTATATTGATCAATCAATTGAAAAATAGTGATACCAGCTCCAAGCACAATAAATGGTAAAGCCTGCTGTAGGATCTCTTGATAAAGTTGCTTGGCAGGAACCACAATTTCATTATTACTGTTTTCAACCAAGTAGTTGAAGTTTGATCGATTCTTTAAATAGTACCAACCCAATGTTAGGGTCCCTGCAAGTGCACCAATAAAGGCTGCAAATGTTGACTGGGAAACAGCAGTAATCCAACTACCATGAAGGACCTGCATAATCACAAATGCCGAACCAAGCATATACAAAACTCGGGCAAGCTGCTCCACAAATTGTGAAATTGCCGATGGTGCCATTTGTTGGTATCCTTGGAAGAAACCACGGGACAAGCTCATGATTGGAATGATTAACACTGCCCAAGCAAGAGAATGCAATACGGGAATAACGTGAGGATCACCACCATCAAAAAGTGGTGCGCCAAAGTAAAGCAATCCTGCAGAAACGAGACCAGTTATGGCCGCGAGAACAAAACCATGCTTATACAGCCGAAAGCCAACACCATACTCATTCATGGCATTATAGTGTGCCACTTGTTTAGCAATCGCTGAAGGTATTCCGGCGATTGCTGCAATCAGAAAGAAGCTATAGATATTATAGCCCTTTCCATAAAGGGCATTTCCTAGGAAGAAATAAGTACCAAACCAGACGCGCCATGGAATAATATAGATGGCACCAAGTATTCTCGAAAAAATGCTACCCGCGGTCATCCAGGCAGACCCTGTCACCATTTGGTCCTTTGAGTCCGGCACTGAATTGCCAGATTCCTTGTGATTTGACGTCTCAGTCATTAAAAAATACCTGCTTTCATTCGTCCATTCTTTACAAATTACACATAATTTTAATATTTTTTTGAGCTTTCAGCAATGCTTTATGTAGAAGTCATTCAAACTACTTTACCATAAGCTTTAATAATACCAGTTTTGCAGACTTTGAGGCTGTTCTTTAAACTTCCTTAAACATTTATCTGAACCTAACATACCAAAAACACTATGATTTTCAGTCATAGTGTTTTTTATGAATCAAATTCTCATTTTGTGTATGGCCAAAGTACAAGATTACTCGCCAATTGCATGAAACCCGATATCATGCCGAAATGTGTAGTCATTTTGATCAACGGTAGCCCCTAACACCGAATTGACCCTGGTTTGAGCCGTCTTCAAATCAGCAGCTTTGGTGGTGACCATTAACACCCGACCACCATGACTGACGATGTGCTGATTGTCTTCGATGACGCCCGCATAACTCACAGCCACGTCGGCATCCGTTATCGTGGGTAACTGCCGACCATTCACAACAGCGCGGGGATAGTCACGGGAAGCAACCACCGTTCCCAAGTAAAATTCACCTTGTTGCCACTGTGCTTGCGGCTGTCTACCCTGCTTCAACTGCAAAATGAGATCACCTAAATCACTTTCAAGCTGTGGTAAAACCACTTGAGTTTCAGGATCACCCATTCGAACGTTAAATTCGATGACTTTGATTCCACTATCGGTTTTGATTAAGCCGGCATACAAAAAGCCGTTAAATGGCGTGCCTGCTTCAGCCATCCCGTTCAAAATTGGTTTGATAATGTCGTTGACGGCCGCTTCTTTTACTTTGTCGTCGATGTGCGGCACAGGACTATAAGCGCCCATACCTCCAGTATTGGGGCCTTGATCACCGTCTGCCAGCCGTTTATGGTCCTGAGCAACCGGCATGGTAACGAAGGTTGTTCCATTAACCATGGCAAATAGCGAAAATTCCTCACCCTGCAAATATTCTTCTACAAGCAGCTTTTTAGAGCCATTTGTCGCCAATTGTTCAACGGCAGCCATTGCTTCAGTTGATGAATTAGCAATGATAACCCCCTTGCCAGCAGCCAATCCGTCAGCCTTAATCACCAGTGGCGGTTCTTGTAAATGAACGTACGACAGTGCCACAGCCAAGTCGGTAAACTCACGGTAATTAGCCGTTGGCACCCCACTTTGTTGCATCATTTGCTTGGCAAACGTTTTGGATGATTCCAGTTGCGCTGCTTGTTTACTCGGTCCAAAGATTAGCAGATCTTTGCTCTCAAAATAATCCACAATGCCTGCTGATAACGGTTGTTCAGGTCCCACAACCGTACACTGAACGTGATGCTGACTTGCAAATTCAGCGAGCTCATCAAAAGCCATTTCATCAATTGGTACGGTCTGAACTCTCGGTATTTTGTTCATCATGACGTTGCCAGGTGCAACGTATACCTGACGACTGGGTGCTTTGGCCAGCGTCTGTGCTAAGACGTATTCGCGACCGCCGCCACCGACGACTAACCAGTTTTCCATTATCTTAGCCCCCACTTAAAATTAGTGTTTAAAATGACGCACGCCTGTAAATACGAGTGCAATACCATATTCATCCGCTTTATCGATTGAAGCTTGATCTTTAATACTGCCACCTGGTTCCACAATTGCTTTGATCCCATGCTTAGCTGCGTATTCAACACAATCATCCATTGGGAAGAAGGCATCTGAGGCAACGATAGCTTCATCGTAAGCCCGCTTTTCCTCTGCTTTATCGACGGCAATTTTTAAAGAATCAATCCGGTTCATCTGGCCTGCACCAACCCCTAAAGTTTGGTTTGCAGTCGTCACAACAATTGCGTTGCTCTTCACGTGTTTTACAACAGTTTGACCAAATTCCAAAGCTTTTAATTGTGCTTCAGTTGGTTGGGTTTTAGAGACTACCTTAAAGTCGTTCACCGTTTCATGAACCGTATCTGCATCTTGATAAAGTGCGCCACCAAGCACGGTGACGATATCTTTTTGATTTGGGTTCACCTGACCAAAGTCGAGCGTCAAGATCCGCAAATTCTTCTTCTTAGCTAACACTGCGTATGCATCATCATCAAAGGCAGGTGCAATGATGATCTCCAGGAATAAAGCGTGCATTTTTTCTGCTGTTGCGAGATTAACTTTACGATTCAAAGCAATGATGCCACCAAAAATGGAAATTGGATCTGATTCATAGGCTAAATTCCAAGCTGATAGCAGATCATCGCTGACACCAATCCCACAAGGATTCATGTGTTTTAATGCCACCACAGTTGGCTTGTCAAAATCGGCAATAATTCGAAGTGCGGCATCTGCGTCACGAGTGTTATTGTATGAGAGTGTTTTACCGTGCAATTGTTTAGCGTTGGCCAATGAATACTGATCTGGAATTGGTTCCTTATAATAAGCTGCGGCCTGATGACTATTCTCACCATAACGCATGTCTTCGACTTTTTCGTAGGTTACCGTTAGTTTCTCAGGGAAGGACTCTTCCGTCATATACTTGGCAATCAAGGCGTCATAAGCTGCAGTCTGACGAAAGACTTTAGCTGCAAGATGGCGTCGATAAGCGACATCTAATTGATTACCATCGTACCGTTCCAAAAATTCCGAATAATCAGCCTGGTCAGTAATGACAGTGACATCTTGAAAATTTTTAGCAGCTGCTCGAAGCATTGAAGGACCCCCAATATCGATCTGTTCAATTGCTTCTGCGTCGGTTACGCCGTCTTTTTGAATGGTTTCTTTGAAGGGGTATAGGTTCACACAGATGAGATCAATTGGGTCAATGCCGTTTTCTTTTAATTTAGCCATGTGCTGAGGATTATCGCGTTTTGCTAAAATACCAGCGTGAATGCGCGGATGCAGCGTTTTAACGCGGCCATCCAGCATTTCCGGAAAGCCCGTCACGTCCTCAACGGGGGTTGCTTGAACACCGCCATCAACCAACGTTTTTAGGGTTCCGCCCGTAGAAATAATTTCGTAACCGCGCTTTGTCAGTTCGGAACCAAATTCTACAATGCCAGTTTTATCAGACACACTCAATAATGCTAATTTAGCCAAATTAAAGCACTCCTTTTTGGATTAGTTGACGTACTGTTTTGGGATATAACTGATGTTCAACAGAATGAATTTTTGCCTCTAAACTTGTTAACGTGTCTTGGTCGGTGCGATATACCGGTTCTTGGGCGATAATCTCGCCTGTATCCACACCACCATCGACATAGTGAATGGTTACGCCAGTGACTCGTACACCGGCTTTATAGGCATCTTCTATACCATGCCGGCCGGGGAATGAAGGTAACAGTGCGGGATGAATATTAATGATCCGCCGTGGAAATGCACTAAGCAGGGTTGGACCAACGATTCGCATATAACCAGCCAACACTAATCCAGTCACGCGATAAGGTGTCAAATTTTCCAGAAGAGATTGCTCTCGAGCAGCTTTACTAACACCCTTCTCAGGTACAGACAAGATGACTGGAATATGATGGTGTTTAGCCCGTTGAATAACTGGGACGTCCGGATTGTCACAAACAAGTACACAGATTTTTGCTGGCAAATTGGCGTTGACTAGTGCCTCAAAATTCGTTCCGTTCCCTGATGCAAAAACGGCGATGCGAGATTCACTCTCGGTATTGGACTGGTTGCTCAAGTCGCTTCACCACCTTACCAATCAATTGGTATCCTGTTTTTTGTTGGGCTAAGGTTGCCTCAACTGCTTCAATATCACGTGGAGAAACAACTAACACCATACCAAGCCCCATGTTGAAAACTTGCCGCATTTCGGTAGTTGAAACATTTCCTGCGTCCTGTAAGACTTTAAAGATACTTGGTACTTGCCAGCTATCGGGGTCAATTTCAGCCGTTAATCCTTCTGGAACCATCCGGCCAAGATTATCCGCTAAACCACCACCGGTAATATGTGCAATGGCATGCAGTTTACCACTCTGAACTAACGGATAAACTTGGTGAAAGTACAACTGAGTAGGCGTCAAAAGTGCATCAATCAGTGGCTGCTTCAAACCCGGATAAACCTTATTCAAGTCTAAATGTGCGTCCTGAATGATTTTACGGACCAGTGAATAGCCGTTGGAGTGGACACCACTGGAATTTAAGCCAACCAGAATATCGTTTTCCTGCACCTTCATAGCACCCAGCAAATGCGACTTATCGGCAATTCCAACCGCGAAACCGCTTAGATCGTAATCTTCCGAGTGGTAAATGCCTGGCATTTCTGCCATTTCGCCACCAATTAAGGATAAGCCTGCATGTTGACAACCAACAGCAATCCCCTTCACAATCGCTGTGACCTTTTCTGGCTCCAATTTCCCTAGGCCAATGTAGTCAAGGAAAAATAACGGTTTTGCCCCCTGAGCCAGCACATCATTGGCACACATGGCAACGAGATCGATGCCAATCGTGGCGTGATTATTTGCTTCAATCGCCAGCATCAACTTGGTACCAACCCCGTCCGTTCCGGAAATCAACACCGGTTCTTTGAGCTTGGTCAACTCTGAAGTGAGTTCATATTCGGCACCAAATCCGCCAATACCACTCAACACATTACTATCGTGGGTTTGTTTGACGATCGACTTGATATCGTCAACTGCGTCCTCGCCAGCATGAATATTGACACCTGCTTGTTCATATTGACTGGTCAACTTTTGTTCGCTCCTTCGTATAAGCCTAAGCGTGCAACTTCAGCATCAAACCCAGCCTGATAATCATAGAGTGGGGTTGGATATTTACCATCAAAATAAGCAGTACATAGACCGTGGTTGGGTGCGTCATTCAAATCACCAATCGATCGAACTAATCCGTCTACACTTAGGTAAGCCAGTGAATCAGCCCCAATCATCTGACAAATCTCAGGCACGGTATGATTGGCACCAATCAGTTCCTTAGTCGTCTGAATGTCAATGCCATAGTAACAAGGAAATTTAAGCACGGGTGAAGCGATGCGCACGTGAACCGACTTAGCACCAGCCCGTTTTAGCAATCTCACAATATAGCCACTGGTCGTCCCACGAACTATGGAATCATCCACTAATACGATGTCCTTACCTGCTACCACTGACCGAACAACGGATAACTTCATAGAAACACCGCGGACTCGTTTAGCCTGTGTCGGCTCGATAAACGTTCGCGCCACGTACTGGTTCTTAATCATGCCCATATCGTAGTGAATACCACTTGCTTGGGCGTAACCAATTGCAGCTGATAAAGACGAATTGGGAACACCAATCACCACATCCGCTTTGACAGGTGCTTCATTAGCGATTGCGGCTCCCATCCGCTTTCTAGCCTCATGTACACTTATTCCACGAATAACGGAATCTGGTCTGGCAAAGTAAATATACTCCATCGAACAAATTGATAAATGTGTATCAGTTGTGAAATGATCAATTTGCATGCCATCGTCATTTATAATCACAATTTCACCTGGTTCAACATCCCGAATGAAAGTGGCGCCGACTTGATCCAAAGCGCATGTTTCGCTGCAAATCACCAAAGCACCGTCATTCATTTTGCCGATGACTAATGGTCGAAACCCATTGGGATCTAGGGCAGCGACCATCATATGTGGCGTCATCAGTAAGTAGGCAAAGCCTCCGTGAATCCGATTTAAAGCATCTTTCAGCTGATCAAGAAAAGTTGTCTTAGAACTGGTTTGGATTAACTCGCCCAATAATTCACTGTCAGAAGTTGCCTGAAATTGGACACCCTTTTGCTTTAAAGTCTGCCGCAATTGCGTTGCATTGGTTAAATTACCGTTATGCGCCAGAGCAAATTGACCTTCAACTGAATGATCAAAAAACATCGGTTGGATATTTGCAATACCGTGATTACCAGCCGTGGCGTACCGAACATGGCCAATCGCTGCGTTGCCCACCAGGGAATGCATCTTGGTCGGGTCAGCAAACACTTCAGCCAATAGCCCCAAACCGCGCTGCCGCTGAAACTGACCGTCTTGGTTACTCACAATGCCGGCACCTTCTTGGCCGCGGTGTTGCAGACTATGCAACCCGTCATAGGTTAACTGAGCGGCGTCATCATGTCCCCAAATTCCAAAGAGTCCGCATTCTTCGTTGAGTCCTTTTATTTCATTAGGCATTCAAGTGCACCTCCGAAAGTGGCTTTAAGTGCCGAAACAGTTGTGTTTAATTCACCATCAGCAGTTTGAAGTCGAATCTGATCTTGAGCCGTGGTTTCACCCAGCAAAACTGCTTGACCGGCTGCTAGAGCTTCGAATTCAACTTTGTCTTCTGGACGAATGCTGACAATAAAACGTGACTGCGTTTCACTGAATAGTTTGGCGTTGGTCAAACTTGTTTGACCCTCAAAACCTAAGTTGGCCTCGAACAACGCCTCAGCAAGTGCCACACCTAAGCCACCCTCACTTAAGTCATGGGCACTTTGAAGTAAATGTTGTCGAATAGCCCTTTGAACCAGTTGTTGATTGGCTGTTTCAGTATTCAAATCAAAGTTCAGCTTTCCGATTGGTGTGGACTGTCCTTGCAACTTCTGAAGTTCGGAACCCGCAAAATCATCAGCAGTATTACCGATAAGATACACCGCATCACCAGCCGATTTAAACGATTGAGTGGTAATATACGCCGTGTCCTCAATCAAACCAACCATTCCAATCATTGGCGTCGGATAAATTGAATGGCCGTCCGTCTCGTTATACATTGAGACATTGCCAGAGATTACCGGTGTATCAAATCGTTCACAGGCTAAGGCTATTCCCTGTACTGATTGGTCCAACTCCCAGTAACTTTCAGGGTCGTTAGGACTCCCAAAATTCAAGCAGTCGGTAATTCCAATAGGAATCCCACCACTGGCCACGATGTTGCGAGCAGCTTCACTGACGGCAATTTGCCCGCCAACAAACGGGTCGAGATAGATATACCGAGCATTACAATCAGTGGTCATGGCAAGCGCCTTTTTAGTGTGCCGTACCCGCACAACCGCCGCATCACTACCTGGCGTTACCGCTGTGTTGGCCTGAACTTGAGAATCGTACTGTTTGAACACCGACTGTTTAGAAGCAATCGTTGGTTGTCCCAGTAACTTTTTCAAGGTTGCTGCAGGATCTTTTATGGGTGTTGTTTCAACGGATTTAACATGTGCCAAACGAGCGGGTTTAGCACTGGGTTGCTCTTGTTCAACGACATCATCAACCAAACTCGTCACAGGAACGTCAGTCACTAACTGGCCGTGCTGATAAAGCCGGTATTGCCGGTCATCAGTTACAGAACCAACGACCACTGCATCCAAGTCATAGCGAGCAAAGATATCTAACACAGTTTGCTCTTGACCCTTTTTTACACAAAGTAACATCCGCTCCTGAGATTCTGAAAGCATAATCTCATAAGCGCTCATTCCTGGCTCACGTTGCGGTACCAAATCCAGATCCATCGTCACACCAGACTTTGCTTTTGACGCCATTTCGGCTGACGATGACACCAAGCCCGCTGCACCCATATCCTGAATGCCCATTAAAATATCAGCGTGGTCATGTATAATTTCCAGGCAAGCATCCGTCAATAATTTTTCCATAAACGGATCCCCAACTTGAACAGCTGAACGATTGGCTTCTTTTTCTTCACTAAATTCGTTTGACGCAAAGGTCGCACCGTGGATACCATCTCGGCCCGTCTTAGCACCAACGTAAATGATGCTGTTACCAGTTCCGCTTGCACGGCCTCGTTTCAAATCAGCCTGGTCCATCAAGCCAACGCACATGACATTGACTAACGGGTTGCCATCGTATACTGAATCAAAACTGATTTCACCGCCGACCGTTGGAATGCCAATACAGTTGCCATATGCTGCAATACCCGCAACAATTTCGGTTAATAAGTAGCGGTTTTTCGGATTGTCCAGTTCACCAAACCGGAGACTGTCAAGCGAGGCAATTGGTTTAGCACCCATGGAGAAGATATCGCGGATGATCCCGCCGACACCGGTGGCCGCGCCTTCGAAAGGCTCCACAAAACTCGGATGATTGTGACTTTCTGCTTTAAAGACCACCGCTTGCCCGTCACCAATATCCAAAACACCAGCACCTTCACCAGGACCTTGAATCACTCTGGAACCGTCATTCCAAAACTTTCGTAGAATTGGCTTTGAATTCTTGTAAGAACAGTGTTCACTCCACATGACTGCAAACAAGCCGGTTTCCGTATAATTTGGTAATCGGCCAATCAGTTTCTGCGAAATATAATCATACTCTCGCTGGGATAACCCCCAAGCTTCGTACGGTTTTTGATCACGAATTTCTTCTGGCGTTGGTTCACTCTTTAGTTGCTGCATTCCGCTTACACCGTCCTTAAATGAGCTTGTACCAGTGATTTAAATACCAGCAAACCGTCCGTTCCACCCTGAATGTCCTCAACCGCCCTTTCTGGGTGAGGCATCATGCCCAAAACGTTACCCGCTTGATTAGTGATGCCAGCAATATCTGACACGCTACCATTTGGATTACGTCGATAAGTAAAAGCGATTTGATGGTTTTCGCGTAGACTGGCTAATGTGGCTTCGTCGCAGTAATAATTACCCTCACCATGAGCAATGGGCAATGTAATTCGCTGTTGATCCTGAAAGGCTGAAGTAAACATGGTCTGATTGTTTTCAACTTGCAATGGTTCTGGTTCACAGATGAATTGCATTTGCTGATTATGCTGTAAAGTGCCTGGCAGTAAACCGGCTTCAGTGAGAATCTGGAACCCATTGCAGATGCCTAGAACTGGCTTACCAGTGTTGGCAAAGTCCTTGACTGCCGGCATCACTGGTGCAAACTTGGCAATCGCACCACTGCGTAAATAGTCACCATAGGAGAAGCCGCCAGGAATCAACACGACGTCAAAATCCGATAAATCAGTGGTGGTATGTGGCACAACAGTCGCTGCTTCGTGTAAACCATCAGTGATTGCGTAATACAAATCTTCGTCACAATTGGAACCAGGAAAACTAACAACAGCAAACTTCATCATTGATTAGCCAGCTCCTTTACTTGATACCGGTAAGTCTCCATATTAGGATTAGCCAAAAGTTGATCACAGATAGCATCAATCTGCTTTTCGGCCTGTTGGACGGTTGGTACATCTAAAGTAATTTCGAAATACTTGCCTTGTTGTACGGCAGTTACCTGATTGAATTCAAGACGGTGCATGGCATTTTTAATCGCCTCTGCCTGAGGATCTAGAATTGAAGGTTTGTAGGTCACGTGAACTTGGGCTAAGAACATGTTTTAGGCCTCCTATTTGGCTGTGGCTTCCAGACGTGAAAGAACGGTGCGGTAACCATCCATAACATCACCAGTATGTTTTCTAAAGACGTCTTTATCTAATGATTCATGAGTGCTGGCATCGACTAACCGGCAAGAATCTGGTGAAATCTCGTCGCCTAAGATCAGGTTCCCGTCGGCATCAAAACCAAATTCAACTTTAAAGTCAACTAGGGTAATACCAGCGGCTGCAAACAACTTACTTAAAGCAGAATTAATCTTGTAGACTTGTTCGCGCATGATACCCAATTGATCCGGGGTAGCAATCTTTAACGCATGAATCTGTGAGTCGTTGATGAAAGGATCATCCAGGCGATCGCTCTTGTAGTAAAATTCCTGAACGGGTTGTTCAAATTTTTGCAGGTACTCCGTATCAAACTTGCGCTGAAAACTACCCGAGGCGTAGTTTCTGATGACCACCTCTAACGGAATCATTTTCATTTTTTTCACCAGTTGATCACTATCTGACAGTCGTTTAATAAAGTGGGTGGATATGCCAAGATGGTTCAGATATTCGAAAATCAAGCTGTCGATTTGATTATTGACCTCACCCTTGTCATCAATATGTTCTTTACGTTTACCATTTAATGCGGTTGCCTGATTCATATAGTGCACCTGAATTACGTTAGGATCATCCGTCGTAAATAACTGCTTTGCCTTACCTTCATTAATCAATCTTGCCAATCTATTCAGATCCTTTCTGGTTATCTAAACTGACTCACAGATGCTAACAATGATTCAATCGATGGGCCTGTAACAGTGATGTGGCCCATCTTGCGACTATCTCTAACTTCGGCTTTACCGTAATCATGGAGGTGCCATTCTGGATGAGATGGCCAATCAGCACGGGCTACCAACAGGTTATCCCCTAGCAAATTCACCATAACAGCTGGTTCAAACTGGCGAATCGGTGGAATTGACAGCCCACAGATACTTCGGATATGAGCATCAAACTGGGAAATGTTGCATGCTTCAATGGAATAATGCCCCGAATTATGAGGTCGTGGTGCCAATTCATTAATCATCAATTCCCCTGAAGCCAATTCAAACAGTTCAATTCCCAGAACACCTCGTAAATCCAATGCTTCCGCTGTATGACTGGCAATACTTTGGGCTTTCCGTTTGACTTCATCACTTGTCTGAGCTGGTATGATACTGGTGTGTAAGATATGGTGTTGATGCCGGTTTTCGCTAACGGGGAAGGCGATTACCCGGCCCCGACCATCTCGGGTGACCATGATGGATAACTCACGAACGAAGTTTTGCTTCAATTCGTAAATCCATTCAGTTTGGTTGATTTCGTTTTCAATCATCGTCCAGTCAGTCTGATCATCAATATCAAATTGACCGTGACCATCATAGCCGCCCTCAACTGTCTTCAATAATCCTGGCTGGCCAATTTTTTTGACGGCCGCTTCAAGATCTTCCATCGTTTTTACTGAGGCGAAAGGGGTGACTGGCAAGCCATGGTGCCGACAAAAAGTTTTCTCTCTTAAACGATGACTAGTAATGGTTAATAACTCAATCCCCTGTGGAATTCGAGTTAAGTTTTTAACTTTCTTTAACGCGACTTGGTCAACGTTCTCAAATTCATAAGTTATAACATCACTTTGATTTGCGAGTTCTGTCAGCGCTTCTAAATCATCATAGTCAGCAACAACTTGAAAATCCGCGACCTGACCAGCTGGGGCTTTATCCGTTGGATCTAGTACGCCAACTTTATAGCCCATCGACTTAGCTGATAAGGCCATCATCTGGCCAAGTTGGCCTCCACCAATGATCCCAATAGTGGCTGGTGGCAAAACGGGACTACTGTAATTGGTCATTACTTTCAGTAGCCTCCTTTGTTTGACGAGTTCGAAATACCTGAAGTTGTGCATCAACGTCTGAATCTTGCAATGCAATAATCTCTGCCGCTAATAAGGCAGCGTTCTTTGCGCCCGCACTACCGATAGCAACCGTTGCAACCGGTACTCCGGACGGCATTTGAACGATTGAAAGCAACGAATCCATCCCATTCAGTGCTTTAGATTGGATTGGAATACCGATCACTGGCAATGTCGTGTTAGCTGCTAACATACCGGGCAAATGAGCCGCCCCACCCGCTGCTGCTATGATTACTTGATAATGTTCGTCTTTTGCCGTTTCACCAAAATGCTGCAGTTCACGTGGCATCCGATGAGCGGATATGACATGGCTGTCGTAACTAACGTGTAACTCGGTAAGCAGATTGGCCGTAGCTTTAACCTGTGGCCAATCGGAAATTGATCCCATTACAAGTGCAACTTGCATCATCAAAATCTCCTTTGCCTTTTATACCCATAGATTAACAAGTGTTATCGTAAGTGTCAACACAAAAATCGAACTATATCATTACTTGTATATTTAATGTTCGTTATTAAATCGTTTTATGTTGTTGATTCCACCCAACATGCAGTGGATGCCACAACTAGGTCACCAAAAAAGGACCTAGTAACAGTCCCTGATTTTGACTGTTACTAAGTCCTTTAATTTTAATTTGAGGTTACTTTCCGATAACAATATTCACGATTTTCTTTGGTACAACGATGACTTTCTTAATATCATGACCATCCGTGAAAGCTTTCACTGAATCGTCAGCTAATGCCGTCTTTTGAACGGCTTCGTTATCAGCATCAGTTGCAACCTTGATGTGACCGCGAACTTTACCGTTTACTTGAACGGCTAATTCAAGTTCATCAACAACCAATTTTGATTCATCATAAGTTGGCCATTTAGCATAAGCAATCGTATTATCATGACCCATAATTGACCAAAGCTCTTCGGTAATGTGAGGCGCAATCGGTGCCAGCATCTTCACTAAGCCTTCCATGTATACCAGTGGCAGACTATCAGCTTTATAAGCTTCGTTAACAAAGACCATCATTTGAGAAATAGCCACGTTAAACCGCAGTTCTTTCATGTCCTCTGTAACCGTCTTGACAGTCTGGTTGTAAATTAAATCTAACTTACCGTCATTAATGGTGGTTACCCGGTCACGCAAATGGTTATTATCATCAATGATTAAACGCCAAACCCGATCAAGCCAACGGTAAGCTCCAGCAATTCCTTCAGTACTCCAAGGTTTTGAGCCTTCCAAAGGACCCATAAACATTTCGTAAACTCGCAGTGTGTCAGCACCGTACTTGTCTACAATTTCATCTGGGTTGACAACGTTGCCCTTGGACTTAGACATCTTTTCGTGGTTGGTACCAAGAATCATACCTTGGTTAACCAGTTTCTGGAAAGGTTCCTTAGTTGGAACGACGCCGATATCATACAGGAACTTGTGCCAGAACCGGGCGTACAGCAAATGCAGCACAGCATGTTCAGCACCACCAATGTATAAATCTACGGGCATCCAGTACTTCAATTTCTCAGGATCAGCAATCATCTTATCGTTCTTTGGATCAATATAGCGCAGGAAGTACCACGAACTACCAGCCCATTGAGGCATGGTGTTCGTCTCACGTTTCCCCTTGCGACCATTCTCATCCACAACGTTGACCCAGTCATCTACGTTAGCCAATGGGCTTTCACCGGTACCCGAGGGCTCCAACTGCTTAGTAGCAGGCAGGCGCAATGGTAACTCGTCTTCAGGCACTAATGTGGTTTCACCATCTTCCCAGTGAATCACTGGAATTGGTTCACCCCAGTAACGTTGACGTGAGAAAATCCAATCACGCAAACGGTAATTGACCTTCTTCTTACCTGCATCGTGCTCTTCTAGCCAGTCGATGGCAGCCTTAATGGCCGTCTTCTTATCCATCCCGTTTAAGAAACCGGAATTGATATGCTGACCATCACCGGTATAAGCGGCTTCTTCGACGTTGCCGCCTTCAATAACTGGCTTAATGGGCAAGTTGAACTTGTGTGCGAACTCGTAGTCACGGTCATCATGAGCAGGAACGGCCATGATTGCACCAGTTCCGTATGAGGCCAAGACATAGTCACCGATCCAGATCGGCAATTTTTCGCCGTTGATTGGGTTGATGCCATAAGCACCAGTGAACACACCAGTCTTGTTCTTGTTTAAATCAGTCCGTTCCAAATCAGAACGACTTTCGATTTCTTCCTTATAGGCAGCCACTTCATCAGCGTGTTCTGGCGTCGTAATTTGATCAACCAGATCATGTTCTGGTGCCAAGACCATGTATGAGGCACCAAATAACGTATCTGGTCGCGTTGTATAAACTTCAATCTGCTTATCTTCGTCGCCAGCAACCTTAAAGAAGACACTGGCCCCTTCAGAACGGCCAATCCAGTTACGTTGCTGCTCCTTGATGCTTTCAGGCCAGTCAAGGTCATCTAAGTCCTTAAGCAAACGGTCCGCATACTTAGTGATCCGCAAAACCCATTGTGTCATTGGTACCCGGTATACAGGGTAACCGCCACGTTCAGTCTTGCCATCAACAACTTCTTCATTGGCAACCACGGTACCACCCATGAAATCAGGAGCCCAGTTCACCATGATCTTATCTTCATAAGCGAGACCCTTTTTATATAATTGTTCAAAGATCCACTGAGTCCATTTGTAATAACCTGGATCAGTAGTGTTAACTTCGCGATCCCAGTCGTATGAAAAGCCCAATGACTTAATTTGACGCTTGAAGGTCTTAATGTTTTGAGCCGTGAAGTCCTTAGGATTGTGACCCGTCTTCAACGCATACTGCTCCGCCGGTAACCCAAAAGCATCCCAACCCATTGGATGCAAAACATTGTAACCCTGCATCCGCTTCATCCGAGATACGATATCAGTAGCCGTATAGCCTTCAGGGTGTCCCACGTGAAGTCCCTGACCAGATGGATACGGAAACATATCTAGTGCATAAAACTTTGGCTTTGATTGTTCATCAGAAGTTTTAAAAGTTTTATGTTCCTTCCAATAATGCTGCCATTTTCGTTCAATAATACTGTGATTGTAAGCCAAACAAATACGCTCCCTTTCTCTTATGTACAGCTGAAAACTAAAAAAGCCTACAAGAAAACAACGTTTCTTGTAGGACGGAATTTCCGCGGTACCACCTAACATTCCCGCAAACACGGGCTCTCATTATTTCGTAACGCGAAAATCACGTCTCAACTTACTTCAGTTCAGTTGAAAAACTCAGAGACGAGTTCGGTGCACAGTCGACGAATTCGCAACAGCCATCCGCTTTCTGAACGACGTCATACACCTAATAGTCCTCATCAGTCTTTAATTTTTGTTCAGTGATTTCATGGTACCAAATTTAAGTTTGAGAAGCAAGTCCATTTCACAAGAACCGGGGACATCATCAATCAATAAGCTGTGGATGGTGGGGTGATGAATCATTTAAATTAAACGACTATAATAAAATTAATCTCACTTACGAAAGGAACCTCTAATATGAATCTTGAACCCGCCGTCAAATATAGCCATACACTGCTAAAACCGATTATCGCTCCTGGTGATACCGTTGTGGATGCTACTGTGGGTAACGGCAATGATACTATTTTTCTCGCCAGCCTTGTAGGTAAAGCCGGCCACGTATTGGGCTTTGACATCCAACAACAGGCGTTAGACGAAACTGCCACCCAACTAACGCTCACCGGAATGACAAACCAAGTTCAGTTGATTCATGATGGTCATGAACACCTTGAACAATATCTAGCACCGCAGCAACAGCTTGCTGCCGCCATCTTTAATCTTGGTTACTTACCAGGGGGCGACAAGCGGGTGATCACTCACGGAGATAAAACCCTGAGCGCACTGACAGCTTGTTTAACCCACTTACGGCGGGGCGGGATTGCCGCTCTAGTCGTGTATTACGGTCATCCTGGTGGTGAACAGGAAAAAGAAATGGTACTCGAATATGTTAAAAGATTGGATCAGCATACCTATTCAGTCCTACAGTATGGTTTTATCAACCAGATTCATGAACCACCGTTTTTGCTGGCAATTCAGAAACGCTGATATCACAAAAGGCTTTGAATCTGCACCCACTGGGTAACGGCTCCAAAGCCTTTTAATTACATTTCTTCCTTAGGTAACATCACGATCTGGCTACTACCATCATCGTAAACCCATAGTGCGCCAGGAAAACTTTCGGCGTAAGGAAACGGTGTATCAAAGCTGGCAACCACCTCATCGTGTTGTGTGAAATCAAAGGTTAAATGATTATTATGGTTTGTTAAATTAAACCCAATGATTTCGCCTAATTGAAACATACCTTGTAAATTATTATCAATAATGTACCAAATTTGATCAATAATTTCGCCAGGTAAAGAATTGACAATTCCAAAACTGGCATATCTAGGACGATTGTTTTCAAACAAGTAGATCGTCTCACTTTCTGTTTAGATCTGGTAATAATTATACTTCATTTATCCAAAAATATCAGGCTTCAGGCTTATCCAAACGATCCAGTTGGTTGATGAGGTAGCTTAAAACAACAAGGCCAAGTGCCACAATAAAAATCCAGTGTAATCCACTATAAAGTATCTGCCGCAGTGGTTTTAACAACGTGTGACTTAAATATTTAGCTGTCTGAGGATTGATCAGACGATTCATCATGTTCAAATTAGTCCCCTGATGCGCTGCCACGCCGCCTGCCATTTTGACGTTCATAATAATACCGAAGACTGAAATCATCAGTGTTTGGCCTAACGTTCTCGCAAGTGTATTCAGAGACGTTGCTACCCCAACATCTTCCTTAGGTACTTGATTTTGGACCGTAACAGTTGTAGTCGTGATAGTGATTCCAAAACCAGTCCCGCAAATCGCTGCAATCACGAAAAAGGTCCAGAATGGTGTTGCCTGAGGTGCCATGGCCATGGCTAAACCACCAACCAAAATAAAGGTCAAACTGAAATTAATGATTTGTTTTGGTGAACGATTCAGCAATAGCTTACCAGCAATAAACGAACCCACAATCCACATGAGTGAACTCGGTGTGATGGCAAACCCAGCTAAAGACGCTGGTAATCCCAGAAGTCCTTGTGTCCAAGTGGGCAGGTATACCTCAAAGCCCATCAAAAAACCACTAATTAAAGCGGCCACCATATTTTGAGTTACAAACGTGCGAATTTTAAAGAGCTTGAGTGGAATAATCGGGTTTTCCACTCGATTTTCTTGGCGAATAAAGCCATAGAAACTGAATGCAGAAATCAGCAGACTGATAGCTAAACTTAGCCAATTAATTTGAACGTCTCCCAACACTTGGAAACCAAACATCAGGGCCAGGAGTGCCACCGAAAGCCAAATGCTTCCTAGGATATCCAGCGACTGGGTCGTTTTTCGTGGTTTCTCTTTTAAGAATATCCAAATCCCCAACATTGCAAGCAATCCCACTGGGATATTAATGAAAAAGATCCAATGCCAGGACATTTGATCCACAATAAACCCGCCTAACAGCGGTGCGACGATTGAAGCTATCCCCCATGCTGACCCGTTAAAGCCCATCACTTTCGCTCGTTTTTCAAACGGGTAAATATCAGCAATAATTGTAAATGAAATTGGCATAATAGAACCAGCACCAATTCCCTGAACTGCTCGCCAAATGATCAGCTCTGTCATACTGTTCGACATACCCGATAGTGTCGAACCAATAATGAAGATTGCTAGCCCAAAAAGAAATAACCTTTTACGGCCAAACATATCGGATAATTTTCCATAAATGGGTGTTGCCATGGCATTGGTCAATAAGAAGATTGAAAAGACCCAATTCATTAACGCGACGCCACTCAAATCACCAACGATCGTGGGCATTGCAGTTGAAACAATCGTCCCTTCGATAGCACTCATAAACGTTGCAATAAAGATGGCGCCCGTCACTAACGGGACATTGGTTTTGCTTGAACTCATAGTTTTTCCTCACTTAGCGTTAGCCCACACCCCTAACGCAATTTAAGAGTCAAATACTCTCGCCACAAAAATAACGACCAGCCCGAAAGTTAGTCGTTATCTGTAATAAAAATTGAATTTATTTGCTTACTGCCTGATTCTGCTTAAGCACGTTTTTCAATTCATCGACTTTATCTGTATGTTCCCAAGGTAAGTCAATATCGGTCCGGCCAAAGTGACCATAAGCTGCAGTTTGCTTATAGATTGGCCGCTTCAAGTCCAGCATTTGAATAATACCAGCAGGTCGCAGATCAAAAATCTGACGAACGGCCTTGGTTAATTCAACTTCTGAAACTTTCCCAGTACCAAAAGTATTTAGCGAAACTGATACCGGTTGAGCCACACCAATAGCGTATGCTAACTGGACTTCCACTTGGTGAGCTAAGCCAGCAGCAACGATATTCTTAGCAATATAACGCGCTGCATAACTAGCTGAGCGGTCAACCTTTGTTGCGTCCTTACCAGAAAAGGCACCGCCACCATGATGGGCATAACCGCCGTAAGTATCAACAATCACTTTCCGACCAGTTAAACCGGCGTCTCCTTGGGGACCACCAATAACAAATCGACCAGTTGGGTTAATCAAGTAACGGGTATCTGCATCCAATAGATTGGCTGGAATAACCGGCTTGATTACCTTTTCGATGACATCCTTGCGAATCTGATCTAATGTTGCCGACTCAGCGTGCTGAGTACTTAAGACGATAGTATCAACCCGAGCAGGCTTTCCGTCATCATCATATTCAACTGTCACTTCGGATTTTGCATCAGGACCAAGATAGTCAAGTATGCTTTCCTTCCGAACCTTGGCAATGCGCTGCATCAACTGATGTGCCAATGAAATGGCTAAGGGCATTAGCTCAGGTGTTTCATCAATCGCATAACCAAACATGAGCCCTTGGTCGCCAGCACCAATCTGATCGAGTGGATCTGTTTCACCATCACGCTTTTCGAGGGCGTCATCAACCCCTTGGGCGATGTCTGGTGATTGTTCGTCGATTGCCACTAAAACAGCGCAATTGTCGCCGTCAAATCCGTACTTGCCATCGGTATAACCAATTTCCTTGATGGTTTCACGAACGATATGCTGGATGTCAACGTAGGCACTAGTCGAAATTTCACCAAATACCAGAACTAAGCCGGTAGTTACTGAAGTCTCACAGGCAACCCGGGCATCTGGATCTTGGGTCAGCATTGCATCCAAAATAGCATCGCTAATTTGGTCAGCAATCTTATCAGGATGTCCTTCAGAGACAGATTCTGACGTAAATAAATGTCTTTCTTGCATTGTAAAAATTCCCCCAATATTATTTTTCGGTTACAAGGCATCTTCACTAAGTCAGGCTAGTGAATCCTATCGGGAATGAAGACTCATAACTGTATTATTTTAACACAATTATTTCAGCTTCGAAAGTTACCTTATAACTTACTGAAAACTTTTGAGAGTTGACCCAAGACCTGAAAATGGTAAGCTATTCTATATCACAAAAAAGGAACTATCGACTATGTTAGAAAAGATCGAAGCGTTTATCGTTCATCATCGACGATTGATTCAAGGGTTATTCTTCGGGTTCATCGAAATGAGCGGCTTATTACTCTATGCAAACGCTAATTCATTTCAATCCTATACCCAACCGCAGCAACTCCCCTTACTGGTTCTTGCATTAACAACCATTTTAATTTTCATTTCCCTTTATGTTCTAAAAACAACTTCATCAGCCAGTAAAACAGCTCCAATAGTGCTTTTACTGACCATCGCTTTCATCATATTAAGCATCTTTAAACTGCCAACTTTCGTTAATATCATCAACGGACTGGCCATTGTTGTACTCCTACTAATTCGGTATTTACCGAAGTGGTTCAATAATGAATTGGGCATCATGCTGTTATCACTAATCTTATCCAGCCTAGCTGCAGGTAATTTTTTGTTGACCCACAACTATTTATCCACCGCCTATTTAACAACGATGATCCTACCGTTTTTGCTATTCATGTATTTTTTTCTCCCTCAAAAAGCGTTCCACTTAATTCTCCTTCCGATTGGACTAATCATTTTAATTCTGGCATGGTTACTTTTCTCTCATTTGACTGTATCTGTTATTATGCTCTCAGTCATCGTGCTATTAATCTGGCTAGGTGTCCAAACGATACGACAACCATCTCCGTCACGAGGGTTACTGATTGCAGCATTATTACAAACCATCATTTTAGTCATCAGTCGTTAATTAAAACTTTCTAAAGCTTCCAGTTAAATTTCATGATTGGCACTATTTTGTCATAAGATAGACTGTACAATAGCATGATACTGGGGGCTTTATAGTGACACAAATTAAAATTGTTGGTGATATATGGTCCGGAAAGTTTCAGCCTGCACTAACGGGCAACCGGATTGTGGACACAGCCCTATTAACTCAATTTTGCTCGAAACTTGCAGACTGGCTTTCCGGTCAAAACATTAAATTACCGGTGAAAATTGAACACGATTTTTGTCTAGAAACTGCTGTAAGCGATGGGACACTCTATTTGATTGATTCCAATATTCTCAACGCATTTCCTAAAGACGCCTTAAGACGAATTAATTTTCTAACAATAAAGCACCAAAATTTTTTGCATGGCGATCCCATGGACATCTGCCAATCAGTTTTAGCCCGGTTAAAAACCGGCTTGAAATTACAACAAACAAAAAGGGGTTAGGTACAAAACATCTACTGTTTTGTACCTAACCCCTTGCTAATTTTCAGACGAAAAGACCAGGAAAAATAACGCAATGAACATACGGTTTGGCTATCTGTCTTAATTCTGGCTCAAGATGATCGATAAAGTAGTCCTTTTCTACCTTCTTATTACCGATCCAGCCCACAAAATATTTCGGCCGGTAACGTTGATTAGCAATTTCAAAGGATTGATAAGTTTTTAACTGCGTTCCTCGATAAAAAACCTCTATTGTTGCAACCCCTTTAGTAATCTGCAACCGTTCGACTTGTTTAAGCTGATTATTACGAACGTCAAATTGATGTTGATGAATTTCGTCCCTTAGATGTAATATGACTTCGATTTGGTTACTTGCTTTCAAAAACATTTGACTATTGTGTAATAGATCAAGATATGAACTGATCAGTTCTTTCAGTGTCGTTTCACCGAAGAGCATCCGGTTACCTCCTAAATTGTTGTCTAACAATTTTCGCAATCATACAATTTGATTGCACGCAAAGTATAACACGTTACATTGGTATAGACAACTAAAAGGCGTAAAAAAATTACCAAGCATTATTTGCTTGGTAATTTTAAGATACCGGAGGTGGGGTTCGAACCCACACGTCCTCAACGGACACTGGATTTTGAGTCCAGCGCGTCTGCCAGTTCCGCCACTCCGGCATAAATATATGATGACCTCAGCTGAATAGCCAATCCCACTTGACGGGAAAGGCGGTAATCGGATTCGAACCGACGATAGAGGTTTTGCAGACCTTTGCCTTACCACTTGGCTATACCGCCATAATCAGATGATACAATGGGCTCCCCAACTGGGTTAGCTGGATTCGAACCAGCGCATGACGAAGTCAAAGTCCGTTGCCTTACCACTTGGCTATAACCCAATCATCAAGGGCGGTATGTGGGACTCGAACCCACGCGTGCCGGAACCACAATCCGGTGTGTTAACCAAACTTCACCAATACCGCCATTATACTAAAACAGGGATAGCAGGAATCGAACCCGCACTAGCGGTTTTGGAGACCGATGTACTACCGTTATACTATATCCCTATGGTGGATGGGAGTGGATTCGAACCACCGAACCCGAAGGAGCGGATTTACAGTCCGCCGCGTTTAGCCAGACTTCGCTACCCATCCATATATGGCGCGGGACGGAATCGAACCGCCGACACACGGAGCTTCAATCCGTTGCTCTACCAACTGAGCTACCGAGCCATGTAATGTCAATCTATTTGTTAATATTAACAACGGTCCGTACGAGACTCGAACTCGTGATCTCCTGCGTGACAGGCAGGCGTCCTAACCAGCTAGACCAACGGACCATCTTCTATGGAGGATACAGGGCTCGAACCTGTGACCCTCTGCTTGTAAGGCAGACGCTCTCCCAACTGAGCTAATCCTCCAAGATGTGTGAAAAATGATAATCAATTAATTGACTAATGACCCGTACGGGATTCGAACCCATGTTACTGCCGTGAAAGGGCGGTGTCTTAACCACTTGACCAACGGGTCATACTAAAGTTGTTGAACGGAGAGTGAGGGATTCGAACCCTCGAAACAAGCTTTTACTCGTTTACACCATTTCCAGTGGTGCTCCTTCGGCCAACTCGGACAACTCTCCAATTAATCCAAGACAAACCTGTCGAGGACAAACTTATAATTCAAGAGTTATCCCAACAACAAAGTTTGCCGGATATATCGCGTGGCAACGTCCTACCCTTGCAGGGGGCGATCCCCCAACTACTCTTGGCGTGCTGAAGCTTAACTGCTGTGTTCGGCATGGGAACAGGTGTATCCTTCAGGCTATCGCCACCACACTATTGAGAACTGGTGCTCTCAAAACTAGCTAATATCAATTTTCTTACCG
>NZ_JAAXLJ010000002.1 GCF_012641075.1 Secundilactobacillus angelensis
CTTTTAGCGTAAAAAATAGCCTTAGCAGTCGCATCTGCTAAGGCTATTGGTGTTCACAGTGTTCAACTTTTTACAATATTAATTATATCATCTTTCCCAACTATAGCAAGCAGCCACATGCTACTTTACCGGATGCTTAAAGTACCGTTCTTCGGCTTCCTTACGCAACCGCACCGCTTCTTCAAAGTCGGGCGTCATATGGTTCAGCACGTATCTACCATGAAACATGAGCCGGGCGACGAACCGCTGAGCGTTGTTATCAAATGATACGCCGATCACGCCCGTTCGATTCCGCTTCCCCTTATACAAGCTGGAATAGGCAATGCCATCTTCGTTGTACATAGGATTGCCCTGATTGGCCACAAAAGCTTCATTACACTTCGCGGCTTGACTGGACATTTCTCGCCGTAAGCAGCCGCAACTTCGAGTAATGCCGTGGCGCAGGGAGTAACCATCCGCAACAATGTGTTTACCGCAATCGCATACGCAGTTCCAACGAGCGTTACCATTCGCCCCCTTGTCGTAAGCCCGGGTAACCACTAACAAACGACCAAATTTTTGGTTTACCATATTAATCACTTTACTCATGCCAATCAAGTCCCCTCAAGATAGTAATGAACGGGTCTGGTGTTATTGGTAGCAGATCCTTCCCTCCAGAACAAAAAAGCGATTAAAGATAATCGTTTTTTTGCCGGCTGAATATAAAGCGTTAGTTACTGTCTGATCACTTCGCCGCCACTTGCAAGAGCTTGATCTGATCCACCAAGAAGGCCATCAGACTAGCTTTCGTCAATCCCTTATAGGCTGGCTCAGTGGCGAGTAAATGATCGATCTGATTCCCCACCAAAGCACTGACGTTGGGCCAGATGCTGGCAAACTCCCGAACTAGCTGGGCGTGTTCCCGCTGAAAAGTTTCCTGGTCCGCTGCAGGAAAGCGTTGCGCGCGAAGGTAAATGTCGGCGAAATACGCCACCGCGCGAGGCACCAGCTGTTCAGGCCGCTGATCACGAATCTTCTCTAACAGATAACGGTTGACTTCGACCCACTGATCAAGCTGACCAGCAAGCGCCCGTTTAATGGCATCCTCGTGCCACAGCCAGATATAGACCACTTTATCCAGGTACGAAATATCGGTGGCCATGGCACACGCCAGCCCCACAAAGTAGGTGTCTTCATTGAATTGCAGATCTTCCCGCCACGTGAGCGACAGGCTGGAAATATACTTCCGGTTAAACCATTTAGCGGCAACCGTCTGCCAGTTATGCTCAGGATGAGTGACGTACTGGTACGTGCCGTCAGCATCGCGGATTTCCTCTACATAGCGCGCGATAATGACTTGATGGTCCCCCGCTTTGACTGCGTTGAAGAACGACCACAGTGCTTGGGTATTTTGCAGCTCATCGTCGGCGTCCACGAACATATAGTAATCCCCACTAGATATGTCCATACCGACCTGCCGAGCCACGCCAGCACCTAGGCTGTCTTCATAGCCGTAATAGCGGGCGTCTAAGTTTTCAAATTCCTCAAACAGCGCGTCCCCATCGATGGCTTCAGCCCCATCACCAATAAGGATGACTTCCACCTGGGTAAAATCGATCCCCGTTTGATTGTTGATCGACGATAATACCCGTCTGAGCTGGTTTAACGTCTCGTTGTGATACGGGATAATAATTGATACTAGCTTACTCATCGTCCATATCCCCCTTAATTTTGCGCGACGTTAAAGGAAAAGCCCAACTGTTTCAAATAAACCGTGAAGCCGTCCAGATACTGATTGAACTGAGCGGTCTCAGCGTTCCAGGGTGCCTTTGGTGACTGGTCTTGACGCTTCAAATCACCGATAAACCCAAGGACGTACCCCCAAGTCAGCGCGTTCTTCCCTACTAGCGACTGCATCAGCTGCTGCATGGTTCCCTTAGCCGTTTCTGGCAGCTGTTTGATCTGGCTGTAGAAACGAACCACGAAGCGGGCAAATTCATTCGCGTAGGTCTGCTGATTCAAGTTCTTGAGTTTCTCAAAATATTGTTCCTTCATGGTCAGCCATTGGGGGTCGACCGGCCGCTTGAAGCCAGCTAAGACACCGGCTGGTAAGTGGCGGTTCGTGAACTTAGTGTAGCCGATTTCGTTGACCGCCACATCTTCGTTAGCAAATAGATGAACGAGGTTGCAGAAATATTCTTCTGCGTGTTCAGGTACGCCAACGGGGAAATTAATCTGCTGTTCACTGAGAAAGCCCCGTCGAAACAGTCGGCCACGAACCGTTCGCGTGTTTTGGCCAACTTTATAATCAAACTGCAGATCAGGTGAAAACGCCTGTTCCAGCAGTAACGGTGAAATGACATCGGCTCCCGCATGCGCCTTCATCTGCCGCAGGAAGGTCTGCAAAATATCGGTCTGGTTCAGCTGACCATTGACCCCCATAAACATCACGTATGTGCCTGTGGCCTGGCCCAAGCCAAACTGCAACGCTGCCACCCAATCCAAAGCTTGATTCGTTTTGAGGTAGGTCATTTCAATATTGGCAAACAGTTCCAGTAGTTTGGGCTGCTTCAGCTTGTACGTGCCGTTATCCACCAAGATCACTTCGATCTGGGCTAAATCCACCCCGATTTGATTGTTAATGGATGATAACGGGACTGCCAAATCGCTCTCCTGTGCGTTGTTAACTGGGATGATAATACTGATCTGCTTTTCCATTGCGCCTACCTCCTAAAATATTAGTGTTGCTATGTATCCCCAGCGGTCAGGCTCCGCCGGGGAATCGAGATGAACTCATCTCGATGAGTGCTGATTATGATTAGCAGTCAAGAAACGTTGGGGGCCGCCGTGACCGCTATGAGGAAGAATCAGCTATGGGAAATCTTGGTTCAATTCGTGACTTTCGGAGAATGAATTAACCGGTTTCAATTAATACAGAGCATCCTCGTCATCATCGTGACGTTTCTTACGCTTCAATGCACCGTAGACCATTGCGGCCTCCAGAACACTTGCGCCGATACCTAACATGACTGCTGCTTCGCCATCGTTGGTCTCGCTGGTTTGTGGCAACGTCTTAGCAGCTACACTAGCCTGCTTAGTGTTGCTGGTGCCAGAGAGAACTTGCGTGGTGGCGGTTGGGGCAGCCTTGCCGCCTTCAGTATCGTAACCCGTTTCAGTCACCACACCGCCGTTGTCGGTATCAGTACCGTTGTCGCCGATCAGGCTGTCACCATCGACACCGGTAGAATCGCCATCAGTCGTCGTGGTTTGACCGTTATCGCCGCCTGGAACAACCGTATTGTCACCAGTTGTCGTCGTGGTATTGTCACCTGTTGGTGTGTTGCCCGTTGGGGTGTTACCGCCTGGGGTATTGTTACCTGTTGGTGTGTTACCAGTTGGGGTATTACCATCTGGTACATTGCCATTTGGTACGTTGCCGTCTGGTGTATTACCACCTGGCTTGTTACCATCCGGTGTGTTGCCATCTGGGGTATTGCCATTTGGTGTTACACCGCCAGGAACCTTTTCAATCGTGTCCGTGGTGGTCGTTGACTTAGAACCGTCTGGGTTGGTAATCGTGGTAATGATAACCGTCTCAGTCGTCTTCGAACCATCTGGGCCATTGGTGATCGTGACCGTCTTATTCGTGGTGGTGTTAGAGTTATTGCCACCATTGTTATCCGTGTTGTCTTTACCCGGAGTCGTCACAATTTCGGTCGTGGTCGTCGTGGTCTTATTGCCGCTAGGATCCGTAACGATCGTGACAATAACCGTCTTGGTGGTCGTTGAACCATCCGTGTTATTAGTGATCGTCACCGTCTTAGTGGTGTTCGTTGAAGACCCGTCAGTACCAGTATTGCCGCCATTGTTATCACTTGGCTTCGTGTTATCAGCAGGTGTCGTTACGATGTTGATCGTGGTCGTAGAATCGGCACCATCTTCACCTGGCGTCGTCGTGGTGGTTGTCTTAGTCGTCTTCGAGCCATCTGGATTAATAATAATCTCAACGGTCTTAACGGTCTTTGAACCATCAGGATTAGTCGTGGTGTTGGTGGTCGTCGACGTATTCGAAGTCGTCGAACTATCGGTTCCTTGACCATCACTACCGCCGCCGTTGTTGATATTGTTGTTGGTAATGTTAATGCCACCGTTACCAGTACCCGTACCATCACCAGTGGTGCTGCCACCACCGTTTGGCACCGTGATTGAACCAGCATTGCTGCCGTCTGGGTAAGTGAAGTAGTAAGTGGTTGTGCCGGCTTCTTTATTGACTACCGTCTTGGAAGGATCGATTTGTGGTGTTTGACCATCTTTACCGTCAGCACCATCTTTGCCGTCTTTACCATCCTTAAGGGTGTAATCAATACCGTTCAGGGTGAAGGTCCACCCATCGACATTGCCGTCAGCATCGTAGTGTGGCGCAACCGTTGGCGTTTGACCATCTTTACCATCCACACCATTCTTCGGTGCGTCTACGCGACCAACGGAAACCTTGTCGCCGTCAGCGTTAGTGTAGTAGAAGTTGTAAGCAACGATGTTACCGTCGCCATCTTTGATAGCTTCAACGTGCGGTGTCTTACCATCCACACCATCTTTTGGTGCGTTAACCTTACCAACAGTAGTGGTTGAGCCGTCTGGGTTAAGGACGTAGAACTCGTATGAAGTCGTGCCGTCAGTGTTCTCAACGGCTTTGACTTGAGGCGTTTGACCGTTCTTACCGTCTTTGCCGTTAGGAATCTTAACTTGACTGCCATCGCTGAAGGTAACAACCGTATTACCATCTGCATCAGGTGCTTGGCTAACAACGGTGATGCTTTGACCATCTGCACCGTCTTGACCATTCTTAACGGTGTAATCCTTACCATTCAAGGTAAAGGTCCAGCCGTCAACGTTGCCATCACCATCAGTGTGCGGTGTAACTGTTGGGGTTTGGCCATCCTTAGGTGCAGGAACCATCCCAAGTGTGACTTTCTCGCCCTTATCGTTGGTGTAGTAGAAGTTGTAGCTAACTGTATTGCCGTTAGCGTCAGTGATTGGTTCGACTGATGGGGTCTTGCCATCTTGACCATCCTTAGGTGCGGTGATCAAGCCAACCGGCGTCTCAGAGCCATCTGGGTTGTTGACGTAGAACTCGTATGAAGTCGTGCCGTCTTCGCCCTTAACCACTTTCATTTGAGGCGTGAGACCATCTTTACCATCCACACCATCTTTACCATTCAAAACGGTGTAGTCCTTACCGCCGATCGTGAAGGTAAAGCCGGTTTGACCATCTTTATCGTATGGTGTAACCGTTGGCGTCTCGCCATCTTGACCGTCCTTAGGTGCCGGTACATTACCAACCGTCTTTTCGGAGCCATCTGGATTAGTGATGTAGAAGACGTATGACTTCGAACCATCATTATTCGTGACTTCCTTAACCTGTGGTGTTTGTGCATCTTGACCGTCTTTAGGTGCGTCAACCGTACCGACGTCAACTTCCTTGCCATCTTCACCAATGGTGTAGAAGACGTATGAAGTCTTGCCGTCTTGGCCAACAACCGCTTTCACTTGAGGCGTCTCACCTGGTTCACCTTGATCACCTTTGTCGCCTTTATCACCCTTAGCACCTTTATCAACTGTGACGGTTGAGCCATCGCTGAAGATAATGACAGTGTTGCCATCCTTATCAGTAGTTGAACTCTTGATCGTCAAATCTTTACCGTCTTCACCATTCTTAACGGTGTAGTCGTGACCGTCGATAGTAAATGTGTAACCATCAACATTGCCTTCGCCGTCAGTGTGTGGTGTTACTGTAGGCGTTTCACCATCTTTACCATCCTTAGGCGCTGGAACGTTACCCATATCGGTGGTAGAACCATCTGGGTTGGTGATGTAGAACTCGTATGACTTCGAGCCATCTGAGTTCGTTACTTCCTTAACCTGAGGTGTTTGAGCATCCTTACCATCGACACCGTTAGTCCCGTTGATACCATCTTTAGGTGCCTTAACTGTACCAATTGTCGTGGTTGAACCGTCTGGGTTAACAACGTAGAACTCGTAAGCATTCGTGCCGTCTTCACCCTTCACAGTTCTAACTTGAGGTGTTGGCGCATCCTTACCATCAGTACCGTTAGTGCCATCTTTACCTTTGTTAACAATGATTTGTGAACCATCGCTGAAGGTAACGACCGTGTTGCCGTCGGAATTGATAAGTTGGCTCTTAACGGTTAATGCTGCGCCGTCTTTACCATCCTTAGGTGCCGGAACGATGCCCATGATCTTGTCGTCAGAACCATCACCAGTAGGACCTGGAATGTAGAATTCGTATGAAATGGTGTTGCCGTCAGCATCCTTAATTGGTTTAACTGTTGGCGTCTGACCATCTTTACCATCCGTACCGTTAGTCCCATCCTTAGGTGCATCAACCTTGCCGAGAACTGTATCATCGGAACCATCACCTGCAGGACCTGGAATGTAGAATACCAGTGACTTAGTCCCATCAGGGTTAGGAACTTCCTTAACCCGTGGTGTTTGACCATCCTTACCAGCAGCGCCGGCAGGAATCTTGACGTTATGGCCATCGGAGAAGGTAACAATGGTGTTGCCATCCTGATCAATGGTTGAGCCGGTGACGGTTAAGTCTTTACCATCGGTACCGTCTTCACCATCTTGACCATCAACACCGTTAGTAACGTTGTAATCAACGCCGTTCAGCGTGAAGGTGTAGCCAGTCTTACCATCAGTACCAGTGTAAGGTTTAACCGTTGGCGTAGAACCGTCCTTAGGTGCCGGAACAATACCAGTTGAAACCTTTTCACCCTGGTCGTTAGTGTAGTAGAACTGGTAATTTGTAACGTTGCCATTATCATCCTTGAGTGGTTCAACCAATGGTGTGTGCCCGTCTTTAGGAGCAGGAACGTTGCCAACGACCTGGTCGTCAGAACCGTTTTGACCTGGAATGTAGAAGACCAGCGTCTTGTTACCATCACCATCGGTAACTTCCTTAACTCTAGGCGTCTGAGCATCCTTACCATCAGCACCCTTATCGATCGTTGCTTTAGTACCATCAGAGAAGGTGACAACCGTGTTACCTTGATCATCTTTCGAAGTGTCGGTAACGGTGATTGACTTCCCATCCTTAGGTGCGTCAATGGTACCAAAGTCGTGTTCCGTACCATCCGGGTCAATCGTGTAGAAGACGTACGATGTCTTGCCATCAGCGCCCGGAACGGCTTTAACCTGTGGTGTCTTACCATCGGTACCATCTTTACCGTTAGAAATGTTAATGGTTTGAGCTGGTTGATCAGAACCTGGCGTGGTAATGGTGATGGTTGTGCCAATAGTCTTGCCGTCAGTATCCTTTTCAGGCGTCTGGGTAATCACTGGTGTCTTACCATCAACACCGTTCTTGATGCTGCCGACCGTCTTGCCGTCAATGGTAATGTTGTAGCTGATGATATTGCCCTGATCGTCTTTAACTGGCGTGAAGTCAGGGGTCTTACCATCTACACCATTGTGCAGTGTGCCGACAGTCTTACCATCGATAACGATATCAAGCGTCCCAGTTGGGTTGCCGTTAGGATCTTTTTCAGGCGTGATAACTGGTGAAGCACCATCTTTACCATTCAGGATCGTATCGCCGTCTTTGCCATCGATCACAATGGTGACACCAATTTGGTTGCCGTCCTTGTCAAGCGCTGGCTTAGTCGTGACAACAGAACCATCCTTACCATTCTTAAGCTCACCGGCTGGGTTGCCGTTGATGGTAATTGCGTAACCAATAATGTTGCCATTATCGTCTTTTTCAGGCGTCAGTACAGGCGTTGAGCCGTCTTTACCATTAGTAACGTTGATGGTTTGAGTCTTATCAGAACCTGGCGTGGTAATGGTAATTGTGGTCCCAGTAACGTTGCCATCGCCATCCGTTGTCGGCGTCTGGGTAATGACTGGTGTAGCACCATCTTTACCATTGGTGATAGAGCCAACCTTGGTGTTGTTAACCAGAATGTCGTAGCCAGTGACGTTGCCGTCATTGTCCTTGACTGGGTTGAACTGTGGTGTTGCACCATCTTTACCACTGCGCAAGGTTCCAACCGTTTGCTCGCCTACCGTAATGGTAAAGTTGCCAGTTGGTTGACCATTTTCATCAACTTCTGGTGTGATGACTGGTGAAGAACCTGGATCACCCTTATCACCTTTTTCACCTTGGGGACCATTCAAGATGGTACCGGAGTCTTTACCATCAATGACCAGCGTAACGCCGATTTGTTTATCGCCATCCATTAATGGCTTAGTGGTTACAACTGAACCATCTTTACCATTGGTAATGGTACCGACCGTCTTGCCATCAATCGTAATGGTGTAACCGAGAACTTTACCATCAGTATCCTTGTTTTCAGTAAATTCAGGTGTCTTACCGTCTTTACCGTTTTGCAGGGTACCAACCGTCTTGTCGCCAACTTTAATGACGAAGTTGCCAGTTGGGTTGCCACTGTCATCAAGTTCTGGCGTGATGACTGGTGAATCACCCGTGTCACCCTTAGGACCGTTCAAGATCGTACCGGAGTCCTGACCATTGATAACCAGTGTGGTTCCGATTGGCTTGCCATTTTCATCAGTAGCTGGCTTAGTTGTAACCGTTGGCGTCTTACCGTCTTCACCATCCTTAAGTTCACCGACCTTGGTACCATTCAGCATGATATCGTAGCCAGTTTCAGTCTTGGTAAATGTTGGTGTTGCACCGTTAGAAATGGTTACAGTTTGTGGTGCGTCAGTTGAACCTGGAGTAGTGATCGTTAGTGTGTTGCTAATGACGTTACCCGCGTCATCTTTGTTAGGCGTTACGGTAATCTCTGGTGTCTTACCATCTTCACCATTCTTGATTGTCGCCACATCTTTGCCACCGATTGAAATGGTAAAGCTCTTACCGTCTTGAGATGGTGTAATCTCTGGTGTAGCACCGTCATAGATGTAGGAAATGGTATCCGGATCGCCATTGGCATGGGTAACCGTAATCTTAACACCGCTTACACCTGGCTTATCAGTATCGGTTACCCGTTCGCTGGTGATCGTGTCACCCGTATTTGGAACTGGCAAAGTGCTGATATCAGTATCATCCGTGCCATCGCCCTTTGGACCTGGAATGTAGAAGACCAACGTTGGTTTCCCATCTTTATCCGTACCAGGTTTAACTGAAAGTGGCGTACCATCCTTGCCATCATTACCGTTCTTGACGGTAAATGAACCGGCTGGCTGACCGTTGACAGTCATGTTGTAAGTGGTTGTGCCGTCGCCGTTATCAATCCCCTTTGGATCAACAACTGGTGAAGCACCATCGTTACCATTCCAGATGGTTTGGGTCGTATCATCACTGCCATCACCATGTTTGATGGTCAACAGCGTACCGCCGTTTGGATGATCAGCGTCGCCATCGATTGGTGTTGCTGTGATGGTGTCACCATCTTTTGGTTGAGGAATCGTAACCATATCGTTTTCAGGTATATCATCATGAGCAGGCGTAAAGAAGATGATGACTGGGTTACCATTAATATCCATCCCAGTCTTAGCTTGAACCGCTTGTCCATCAGCACCATCTTTACCATCCTTAACGGTGAATGAACCAGTTGGTTTGCCGTTAACAGTGAACTGGTACGTGGTCGTGCCATCACCGTTATCCGTCCCCTTTGGATCAACGACTGGTGTAGCACCGTCGTTACCATTCCAAATGGTCTCGGTGGTATCTTTGCTGCCATCACCGTGTTTGATCGTGATCAAAATGCCGCCGTTTGGATGGTCAGCATCGCCATCAATTGCACTTGTGGTGATCGTGTCGCCATCCTTTGGTGCAGGAATGTTGCCTAAGTCTTGTTCAGGTGTGTCGCCGTTAGCTGGAATAAAGAAGGTCAAAACTTTATTACCTTTTTCATCCGTCCCAGGCTTGACACTTGGCGTTTGGGCATTCTTCCCATTTTCACCATCGTAGAGATAAGTGATGGTTGGGTCGCCTGTAGCGTGGGTAACCGTGATCTTAACACCACCGATACCTGGCTTATCAGTATCCTTGACCCGTTCGGCAGTAATCGTGTCACCGGCACCAGGTAGTGGAACTGTGCCAAGGTCTTTTTCAGGAACATCGTTGCCATCAGCATCTTTACCAGCAGGGATAAACAGGATTAAGTTGCCACCCTCTTCTTTGATATGAGGGTCGCCGTTGGTGTTGCTGCTGCCATCCGTACCATTCTTAATCGTGAAGTTTTCTTTCGTTGGATTACCATCATTGTCGTAACTGGTAATGGTGATCTCTTCGCCAGTAACTTTGTCCTTGTTGGTTGGATCATCTTTGACATCAGCGTGAGTGATAATCGGTGGATTCAACACAACGAAGGTTTGAACATCTGGTGTCCCATCATCCTTAAATGAGTTAACTGTAATCGTCTTACCAATAACAGTCGTACCATCCTTGGCATACTTATCAGCCGTCTGAATCGTTGGTGTTTGACCATCCTTAGGAATTGGAATCGTCCCAACTGATTGATGGTGGCCATCAGGTCCAGTGACATAGAAGCTGTAAACGTTCTTGGTTGAATCATCAGGATCCGGAATCGTTTCGATTTGTGGTGAAACCCCATCAGAAACAGTCACTTCACCTACTTTAGCTCCTGCTGGAATATCAGCTGGTGTCAGCGCATCTTCACCTTCTGCAGGTTTGAGTACATCACCGGTGTAGAAGTAAGTCGTGTGCTGAGTTGGTGTACCAGTAGTAGCATCGCCTAACTTATCGACTGTAAATGAGTGAATAGCTTCCGGTGTTGGTTCTTCAACCGTACCGATTGACTGGTGTGAATTATTAGGGCCAGGAATATAGAAGTTATAAACGTTCTTGCTTGGATCGTCAGGATCCGGAATCGTTTCAACTTGCGGTGTCTGACCGTCTTCACCATCATGAGTCTCCACATCCCCAATGATTGGGTTCTTAGCATTTTGAACATCTTCATAGGTTAATGGCGATTCAGGCGTAATCGCTGTACCGTCTGTATGAGTTGCTGGCACATCACCCGTGTAGAAGTAAGTGGTGTGGGTACCCTTATCAGTATCATTAACAGTGACGGAGTGAATGGTTGGGGCTTTGGTTGGAAGAGTGATCGGTGTACCAGTACCTACCCCGTTAATTGTAAGTTCAAATGTACCGTCATGATTATCTTGAAGATCCAGATCTGGTAAATTACCGGCTGGTGCATCCGGAATATCAACTTCTGTTCTATTGCCACCAGCAGTGTTCGTCGTATCACCATCAGCAAAGATATAGATTGGCGTGTAACCATTGGCTGTGTCAGTCTTGTCAACGTGGTCACCAGCTACAAACGCTGGAATATTTCCCTTTGGCATTGCGACCGCAGTACCACTCGGTTGACCGTTAACAGTGAGTGTAAAGGTCCCGTCATGGTTATCCTGAGCGCCAATCAGCGGATCATCAACAGTAACATGGCCGATTTCTGTATCCTTATTCTTTTCGATATCAGCTTGTGTCAGCTGAGTACCTTGAGCGGGATCTGGAATCTTGTCACCAGTGTAGAAATAAGTTGTGTGACTTGCTGCTTGGGTGATTGTACCGTCTTGGCCTTTAGTAGCTGGTGTGTCCACAGTAAATGAGTAGATATTTGGTGCTTTACCATCTTCACCATTCTGAGCATCGAAAGTACCAACCTCGGTTGTACCGTTATAGATAGTGTAAGTGGTCTTATTATCTTTAGGGTCAGTATCGGTATTCTTGACATTCAAATCAAGTTTTGGCGTTTCACCATTCTTAACAATAACTTGACCAATCATATCGTCTGCTGGAATGTCCTTAAGATCTGTGACTTTAGGACCCTTGTAGAAGTATACCGTGTTGCCAGTGCCAGTTTCATTACCCTGATCATCTTTGTCAGGAACCGTCAATGATTGAATAGCACTTGCACTTGGTGTGTACGTTACCGTAGTCTCCAAATCTTCAGGGTTACCTTCGACATCCAAAGGTACATTTTGGTCATCAACCATTGCGTTGTCTGGTGTTAAGTCAGCGACTGTAGGTGATGCAAGTGATGTGAAGATCTTCTTGACTGTAGTATCAGCAGTCCCTTTGCCATCTTCGGAAGAACCGGTAACAACATAAGATACAGTCTTAATAACATTACCTTTTTCATCCTTAATGACCTTTGGCGTTAACGTCAAAGTTTGAACAGCATCAGGAGCCACACTAACGGCCTTAGGATTACCATCCGACTGTACTTCATTCTTCACATAGTGAATCGTCCGCTTAACTGTAACTGGCGTGCCATCCTCTACCTTGGAGTTATCAATACCTGGCTTAGCTGTGTAGATTACCCAGATATCTTGACCATCCGTTTTGTACTGAGAATCTGGACCAATATTATCAGGCAAAGCGTTGAACTGACCGCCGTTAACATCAGCAGTTGCATAGTAGTACAGGGTACTGGTATCTAATGTACCGTTGCCGTTATCCAGCGCGGTACCGTCAGTGCCTTTGCCATCTGTTGTTTTAATGGTCGGCGGTACGGTGATTTGACTAGTGTAGTCATCACCAACATCACCGCTGATAGGCTTATCAGGTGCGACTTCTGGACCGTCAACATTCTGGTAAACGTAGTGAACGGTTCCGGCTGCCTTTTCTTTCGTGTAGTTAACCGCCCGATCAATCTCAATCGGCGAGTTATTCGCGTCCTTAGCAATCTTCAGCGAAACATCAACGTTAGCTGCCTTCTGATCATCCGTCAGCGTAGCGCCGGTTGCAGTGTTCGCGAAGGATTCCGTGTAGCCGGGCTGCTTTTGCAGTTCGTTCGTGGTGAGCTTTGCGACGTTGATCGTATCAGTCCCATCAGAAACGTTACCGTCAGCATCAAGCTTTACATCACCGTTAGTGTTGGTTGTCCATGGACTGTAAGTGATGGTTGGATCTGTCTTACCCTCTGTATAGGTAACCGTTGCCGTCCGATAAAGGTCGTAATCCTTCAATTCTTCCTTAGTCGTCCCATCACCAACTGGAGCGCCATATGTGACGTATTCGGTGACTGCCTTAGTCAGCGCATCGTGATTAGTTTGATCCGTATCGCCAGGATTGTCTGGAGTATACGTCGTGTTAGCCTTGCGCAGATAAGTGTAGAATTCTGCAGGTGTCGTAGCGTCATATGTTTTATCAGTAAGATCAGCTTTTTGTACAGCAACGTAACCGTCTTTAGCGTAATCATACAGCTTGGCACCATCAGTTGAAATCTTGGCACCAGTGTCACCATCCAGAACAACTGAAGCAACCTGATTACCATCGTTAGGTGCAAAGCCTGACGTCTTCTTGGTGTTGGAAACATCAATATAGTGAATTTCAGCACCGGCTGACTTAGTCGCACTCAACGTGATGGTTACTGTTTGATTTGCTTTGCTTGCGATGTCTTTAACGTCAACGCTACCATCAACAGTAACGTCACTGGCACCAACAGTAGCATCAACTGGCGTTGCGCCGGCCTTTGAAGCACTTAAGGTAGCACCGTTATTCGCAGTTGCCTGGTGGTTTTCTGGAATTGCAAATGTACCTGAATCACCGTAACCAGCGGCAAGTAGTTTCGCAGCATCAGTATCGTTGTCTGGATTGGTATCAGACATATCAGTAACGTAGGTCTTAGCGTTATCTTCGCTGGCAAATGCTAACCACGTGCTGCTTGGCGTAATGCCTGTGACCTTACCACTAGCATCTGTCGTAGCCTTGTTCGTTGTTTGCTTTACCCAGTAAAGGGTTTGGTTATCCAATTTAAGCCCAGTTGAACCATCACCTGTAAAGGTAAATGAACGTGTAGACTGGTGTTCTGCATCGCTAGGATCAGTAGTATCAAATGCAGTCTTCTTAACCAGGTATACATAACCATTAGCACTCTTATGATCAAGCTGATCCTGTGTGAACTTGCCACTTGGCAGGTTTTCCTGAACAACAAAGTAGTCAGGATACTTCGCTAAAACAGTAGGTTCATCTGTATAGGTGATTGGATCGTCAACGTTACCAATTGGCACTGGATCAGTTGTTAATACATTTGTTTTACCTGTTGATGAATCTTTTTTAATATCATCTGGAGTAAATCCTGATGTTTTACCAGAATCAGTCACATCAACATAACTGACTTCACCAGCATTCAACGTTGGGTCATTCAGCTGGAAAGTAACATCAACTGTATCAGTTGCTTTATCCAACTTATAGTTAATCTTGGCAGTAACTACACCAGTTGCCGCACCTGAACTATCCTTTGCAATGTCAATTGATGCCGGCTGACCACCCACACCTTCGTCATAGACTGAAGGTGTGATTAGTTTATTAGGATCAGCAGCTTCTGGATTACCAGCAGACGGGAAACCAATTATCGGCTGCTTATTCGGATTTGCCCAAGTGTATGTGGTCTTCGCAGCATTGATTGTCTTAGTAATCGTCTTTGTTGCATCATCTGGGTCTGGAACGGTGTACGAGTATGATTGCCCACTCAAAAGAGCGTTCAAAGCTTGTGAAACGTCAATACTGGGAATATCAGCTGTTTCTGCTGTTAACGTCTTATCATAAGGTGCTTGAGAAGTATACGTTACATTTCCCGTACCCTCTTGTGAGTACACCGTTTGATTATTCTGATTAACGATTGATACTTGCACATTAGCTGAAGTTGTATTTTGAGCCAACAAACTATTCCAAGTGACTTGGTGACCGGTAATTCCCGTAGTGGAATCATCAGTAAAACCAACTGTCTTCCCGTTTGTTTTAGCGTCAGCAAGCATATTCAACAGCATATCACGTTGAGCATCAGTAAAGTGATACGTATAAACTGATTCCCTACCAGTATTATTACCATATAGCGGTGCGGTCGTTGCACTTACTTGCCCCGTCATTGTTGCTGTTGACTTATCAGCGTCAGTTAGCGGCTTATTGGGATCACTTATGGCAACATAGAAGTGTTCATTGGGTTTAGGCAAAGCGACCCAAACCTCTGTATCGGGATATGCTTGGTTATCTGTACCGATTCTAACCGAGGATGTCAAGAATAATCCGAAGGCATTGCCGTTGTCACCGTCTGGAAAGTCACCACCTATATTTTCCATATCAATATGGTTATACACTAGAGGATCACTCGAAATAGAGATTCTGTTACCCAAACCATCCTTACTATTCGAAATGAAGAACGATTGCCCGGTAATTGTCATTGGAGCGGTGGTATTACTGCCAGTCCCTGACCAGCCGGCAAATTGTTTGATTGCAGCAACTTGGCTTTGTGTTAACTCATAGTCGTTAGCCAGATTAATAGTCAACGTATTAGTTGCTTGATCATAGGTAACAGATCCTTTAGCAGGAGTGTCTACCTTAGTTGGGTCAGTCTTATCATAAACCGCCTGTGGTATCCCAAATTGGTTATCCAGATTAAACTCTGAAGTATCCGTCGAACCTGATTCAGCTGGATCTAAAGCCGTAATCTCTTGGGCTTTACCGGTTTTAGCAAACTCAGCAGCTGCAGCAGTCTTAACCGCATCAATAAGTTGCGTGTCTGTACTGCCTAAGTCAGTCTTTTGGATATCCGCACTCTTGGCTGAAGCATCCGTCTTGGTATCCGTTGCGGATTGCTGTGCGCTTGCGTCAGCAGTCTTGCTACTGTCGGTAGTAGGTGTCTGCATTGCGTCCGTCTTAGCGGCAGTTTGGGCAGCGACCTTAGTATCAGTTGCTGCTGGTGCAGCAGTCTTTGAACTGTCTGTTGTAGCCGCCTTAGTCGTTGTCTGCGTTGCAGTCTTACTATCAGTAGTAGGAGTTGCAGTACCTTGAGTCGTTGTTGCTTGAGCGGTACTGTCAGCTGAAGTACTCTTTACGGCTGTCCCCTGTTGAGTCTGGGTTGTAGCTGGAGTACTGGTCGCAGTACTTGTATTGTGTAACGTGACCTGCTTAAGCGCGGTCGCTGATTGATCGATGGTAGTAGTGTTGCTGTTACTACCATCCGTAGCTACTGTGTCCGCTTTAACTTCTTGCGGTAAAGCAAACGCAGAGATTCCAAAAGTCAGTGTTGCCATTCCAGCAACTAGCCAACGTGTTCCCGCTTTATAGAGCTTGTAATGTACTTTTCGATCAGCGGAATCACGTTGCAACTTCTGCCTGTTGAACTTATATTTTTCCAATGAAATTTCCCCCCTCGTAAATTTTCGATGTACCTTTTCGGGTACACCCCAAAAAGTATAAAATTTGAAGTGAGGCCATTGGGTCTCACTTCATTTTTTGTAGGAGGATTTTTCATGATATACGGTTATGCGCGCGTCAGTACTAAAGACCAAAACCTTGCTCGGCAGATCCAAGCATTGTCCGATTTGGGCGTTGATAGAATATTCAAAGAAAAGGCTTCAGGGTCTAATCTATCCCGGCCAATCTTAAAGAAACTGCTAGCGTTATTAAAGCCAGATGATGTGATCAAAGTCCTTAGTCTGGATCGACTAGGCCGCAATGCAAATGACGTGACCAATGTGATCATCGAAATCCGAAGTAAAGGCGCCAACATTGACTTTCTGGACATCCCATCATACGAAGATGTTCGAGATGAAAACACCCGCAACTTACTCAGTTCAATTACCATTGAACTGCAGAAATACCTGGCAGCTGAGGAGCGCAAAAAGATCCTTGAGCGCCAACGTCAAGGTATCGCACTCGCTAAGCTAAGGGGCGTCTATCAAGGACGGCCTATTCTTTATGGGCCAAACGTCTCAAACTCGGATAGAAGGAAAACTTACTTTGAAATCAAACGTTTATTAAAAGCTGACACCCCCGTCCGCAGGATTCAACAGCTCACGGGAAGAAGTATCACCCTGATTCAGCGCATCAAGAGAGAGTTGTAATTCGCTTTGTAAGAGTTAAAAAATTATAAATATTGTTTATGGGGTTAATCTTTCTATGATTCATATTTGTAATTATGTTTATATAAGTGTTTTAAATATCCACTTTGCTTTATAAATAATCATATTTTCAGATGTGTCCCATCTGGCGCGGGTTGTACATTTATGTATCCGGTGCTATATTGCTATTGAGTTTAGCGAACTAGAAATTCTATCTCGGGGGAGGAAGAAATTGCTAGGAAAACTGCTAGTTTACTGAACAACTTGCAAAGAAGTTTTTGTATGTTTATGGGTGTACCCTAAAAAGTTATGCGCTTATTTTGCCCTTAATCAAATCTTAATATTTATACAATCGAAAAAAGTTTCACCATTTTTTTCAATTTTTACTAAATTTTTGGGATTTGTAGAGTTCTCCCGGCTTATACGTCAGTAATTTCGCTGTGGATGTCAATTACTAGACAGGTAAAATTTGACTGTTGATAATGACTTGCCCAGAGATATACATTAATCAGAACTCGGTTTCCGGAATCTGATCATATTGTTGCTTGTTGAGTTCCTTATCGACCTGCTCGTGGAACTCCAGGAAACCGACTTTTTGTAACACTTGTGCCCGCTTCAGCCGATCTTCTTCCACGATGGCTTTCTTCAAGTCTGCTGGGCTGAGTCGGAACTCCTTGTCGTCTAGGATGGGACACATGAGGATTAGCTTCTGCCTGAAGTAACTGGCGATCTGCTTGCACCTCTTTTGCCGGTGTCGAATGGCAAATTCGGATAGTTGCCATTCCAGCACCATCTGATTAGCGACTACCACCCTGCTGACATTATCGAAGTGGTACCAAAAGTCGCGGCGGTGATGCCAGCGAAACCAGCTCCGATTCTCGGATATGCGCTGATTCATCGGCATGAGCCAAAAGTCTTGGCAGATGAACGGTACCGACTTTTTGATCCCCAGTGCCCGGCCGGCGGTGCGCCTGATATCGTTATAGAAGTCGACAGCGAAGGTTTCTCGCAGGCGCTTCATCATCTGGCAAGTGGTTGTCCTGGCCTTGATGATGCGCTGATTATCATAGATGACGATCGTGTTATGAATGTCTTGGGTTTCGATCTTGTTGATCAGGGCGACCACGTGGTGCCAGTCTGGTACGAAGATCAGGTCTTCATTGCTGACGACCACGTCTGCAAGTTCCAGCTTCTCTGGTACCAGGTACCCTTGCTCTTCGACTTTTGCGCGGCATTCCGGCGTAAGGTCCATATAGTGCATCTGTGTTGTTTCCTCCTACGGAAGTTTTATATTTGTTACTCGTGCATAGTAACCCACATTTGCCTGAATTGTAAGTGAAACGAATCGGGTGAGTTGGACGCTGGGTACCCTGTTACGTCGGCATTTATAAGGTGTGCGGTATGGCAGATTGGGCGGTGGTTTATACCCTTGGTTATGGTTGGCTAGTTAGTATTGGACTAGACCACATGGTGTGCCTGTTCGCCCTTTTGCTTACTGGTTAGTTGCCATTTAAAGACTCACATTTTACGACTTGGGTCTTTTGGTAGGCTTATTTTGGCTGTAATTTGTTAAAAGTTTTTTTAACTTTTTAATGTTTGGGACTGGATCGTGGCAGATGCCCCTTTATTTTCCTTGATGAGATATTTTGCGGCTTCCGAGTGATATAACTTGGGATATTATTGGTCACATGCTATACTGCCTGCGTAGTCGAAAGACTACTACTCGTTGATTGTCGAAAGACAACCTCTGTTTGACGTCGTTCTAGTGCTTGCTAGATACGAAAGCACTTCGGTCCATCTCACCGAGGCGTTTTTTTAGTGGGCTCATTTAGTGCTCGTTGCGTCTATCCTACGACCGTCAGGGCGTTTCCCCTCACTTGTCACCTAGGATGACTGGCATTGAAAGTCTGGTGGCTTTCGTCGATCGACTGAAATTGGACGGCCATCATGCTGCCAATTTGACGCGGTGTTTGACTGAAACCATTGGCCATTGATGAGTACGTTTCGTCTGGGCTGTTGCTTGACTTGGTTTATTTCTCTGGTAGAATAAGAGATGAATAAACGTTGTCATTGATGACACAAGAAAAGAGAGCCGGTGCTGGCTCTCTTTTTTGGTGCCTTTCGCTGGTTTTCATCGCCCGTTGCCTGCTAGTGTTTTCGGCCCAGCCAATTAGCGAATAACGCTACAAGGATGCCAGATATCACACTAGCAAGGATCGTTAGAATAAACGCTGTCATTAATAACACCCCCCTTCTCCGTAATCAGATGTGCATTGCTTTGAAAGTCGGGCAAGCGTAGTAGTCTATAGAACTTGGGTGGCTGATACAAGATTTGAGGGGAAATTGACACAATGGGGGTAATTATTGTGGAGAATACAAACATTACATTTAGTATTGAGCACGCAGATTTAAATATCCAACCTACTCATCTTTCGGAGGAGGAAAAGCAACGTATTATTGACGCATCAGCGGCTGAGATATTTGGGCAACCCGTCGTACGGGACATACTACGAGAACTTTCTAAGCTTTAATGTCGCCAAAATGCCGATGGTGAAAACGACCTCACTCCTTTGATAGGAATGAGGCCGTTTTTTAGTGTTTACGGTTATATTTAAACAATTCACTATCTTTGTCCCTATTTGGTGATTGGGGTATTTCAGGGGAACATATGTGCTAGAATGATAGCTGGAATAATACAAGGTTGAGGATATACTCCAACCAAGAGTAGTAACTTAAATTCAACCTAATCTATAAGAGTAAACAATTTGGGTGAAGAGCGTATGTAACTTACGAACTAAAGTACTACATTACACTTTTATTTACTTACTTGGGAAAACATTCTTATAAAGTCTCCAAAAGCGGAAATTTTACCACATAAATCACTAAATCATAATATTACTTGAAAGTTCTTTTATTAATACTCAAAAGAATCTTCCATCGGAAAACTATTTCAATATGTAAGGAGAGTTTATTTTGTCACAAACACCATTCATTACTAATTACCCCAAAACTAGCATCGTTGAAATTAAATCACCCAATTATGGTCAAATTGACTGTTCAATTGAAGTTCCTAATTACTGTGCATTTGAAAATCTTCCTAGTAATTTTTCCGACATACACCACGGTACAATTGAGGAATTTGTCGATAACTATAGTCAATCAACATATCACTTCCCTATACTATATGAATGTAATTCGTGTCATGCATTTTTTGTATTAGACTACTTTTTCAATAGTTTAGATAGTTCTGTGACAACGAACATTGCACCGTATGATTATGATTTCGGCCATTATGAATACAACTTCGATGAATTAATTGCAGACGTATCCCCAAGGTTTAAAAGTATTTATTTACAAACTGAAATGGCTGAACAAAAGGACCTTTCCGAAATCGATGAGTTTGGTTATAGAAAGGCACTTGAATTTCTTGTAAAGGATTATTTAATAAAATACACTCATGAAACAGATGAGAATATTGGGGATCTCCCTTTGGGAGCATGCATAAAAAAATTAGATTCTAAAGACCTAGAAATAACTGCCACTATTGCATCATGGATAGGCAATGATGGCACGCATTATGTACAGAAGAATCCTGAGCTGACTATAAGCGATGAAAAGAACTACCTTGAGGCTGTGGTGGCTTTTATTACTTACAAAGTTCGAGCGCAGAAAGCTCGTGACTACAAAAAATCACATTCCTAGATTAGGAATTCACTCACAGCAGTCCGTTTAGGTAACCCATTGATTCAAATTACTATTACAACGACAAAGTAGATGAACTACCTCCACCTTGTATTACAATTAGCCTGTACATCATTGCAAATAATTCAGTAAGAAGTTTACAAAAGCGGGAACGCTACACCTGTACTTCTCGGAAACCTTTTGGTTGAAAGATAATTAAGCTGCTAAAAAAGTAAATAGCTCGACTCAATTCAATCGTGATCCGCATATTTTCTGGGTCTGAAAGGAAACTTACATTGACATTAAAAGAAATAAAGCCTATGTATTCAACCACCATGCTCATTGCACACATGAAACAAAAAGGAATTAAGTTCAACATTGCAAGTGAAGATGATGCTCGCTTAATGCTTGAACAAAAGAATTATTACTTTAAGCTCACTTCGTACCGTAAAAACTTCCCTAAAATCGATGATCAATATCAAAACTTGGACTTTGCCTATTTAACTGATCTTGCTTCAATTGATATGCAATTACGCGAATACCTACTAAATCTTTCACTAGATATTGAACACGGCATTAAAGTTAAATTAATGTCATTAATTTCAAATGATCCCTCAGAGGACGGTTACTCAATCGTTCAAGATTTTAAAGCAGCAAACGAGCAGAGCTACCAAAAAACTATTAGCTACTTAAAAAAGAATCGGTATCTTCACGATTTATATGAAAAGCATCATGCCGAACCGTCTATTTGGGTTTTTTTTGAAGTTATGACCTTGGGAACGTTGTCTATGTTCGTTGATTTCTACGTAAAACGTTCCCCTGTAAAAGCTGTTAAAAGGATTCATAAATTTCTGAAATTCACCAAAAACATCCGTAATGCGTGCGCACATAACAACCCCCTTTTAGTCAATTTATTCAGTGAACGTGAATTTCTCAGACAGCCATCGGCTCCAGTTAAAAGTGCTTCAAATACAATAGGAATCTCTTCACAATATTTGAATGATTTAAAGGTTAATGACTTAGTTTCTTTATTCTATTTACATCAAACATTACAAAGTCCTGCTTTAGGTAAACACCGTGTTCACCAAGGAAAACGACTGATAAACAGATTCCATCGACATAGTGATTGGTATGCAGACAATGTCAATATCACAACTTTTATTAAAATACTTACCGTTTTGGTTGACTACATTGATTGCAACTAGTAACATGTGAATTAAGGAAAAGACGGTTCGACCGTTTGCTAACTAAGGTACTGCTGAACGTTAGTTATTGAAAAGGCTAGCTGACGTATTTATACGTTGGCTGGTCTTTTAATTTACCCATAATTAAAAAGCCTGAAAAGTATTTTACATTTGTTGATCTTTTCGTGCTGAAAAACAAAAAGTCTTCTAACCTATGTAGGTCAGAAGACTTCATTATCAGATTATACTTTAATATGTGACTTTTCCCTCACTGCAGCTTTAGCAAGCTGGTGCTTCTTGCGCTCATTCAGCCAAAGCAAAATGAAGAATATTCCACTGCTGATGCCCCAAGCAATACCCGTTATCAGCGATAGCCAAAGCGGGTGAAAAAAGATGGTGATCATCATTAGAATAAACGCAACAGAATTAAATCTGTCATTAATTTTGTTCCATTTGTCGTATGGGGCAATCCATACCTTTGCAGTTTTCATTATTCGTCATCGGCTTTCAGAGATTTAGTGGTCGTCACGGTCTACATTAAATATGATCTTCCAACTGTTTAATGGCGTCAAATTGAGTCAAATTACGGATATGCAGTGCATCAGTACGGGCTTCATCAACATCGTCTGGAATCAGAGTCGACTTGTCGAGTGGCCATGAGTTGTTGATGACCGTTTGCGCTAAGAACATATTAACTGCCGTGCTCAGATCAAGCCCCAGCGCAGCATAGATTTTCTGAGCTTCTTCTTTTGTTTGCTTATCCACTCGTACGTCTATCCGAGCATTCTTATTCTTTGGTTTGAACATGTCAGCACCTCATGGATTATTTTAGTATATGTGCGCTTACTATACATAATATAAGCAAATTACTGGTGACATAAATTTCAGAAACTAAGTTAATTTGCAGTGATTCTGGATAGATGATGAATACTTAATTTAAAAATACAAAGGAGTCTCTTATATGATCAAGAATAATTAAAATAAGTTAAAATTTCAAATCCATGGGAAAACGGGTAATATGATAACTTTAATTTCATCAAAGATTTTGAGATGGTTGTTGGTATGGGTAATACATTCAGGTGTTAAGTTCTCATAATTTAATGCTAATTACAAAAAAACAACACTTTACAATCTGAAGTGCTGTTTTTAACTTAAGAAATTACGGAATTACAATCAATGATTTTATTATATTTGTGATCGTACTTTTTCCAGTGATTCTATCAAGTCTAGCCCCATGTCGCCATCAAATTCCCAATTAGTTCTTGAGACAGTCTGTTTGTCATTTGTTTTTAGCTCATTAATGCTTTCATCAAGCGAATTCACCGAATTATCAGCAACTTTTTGGTAGCTAATTGATTGATCCCAAATTGGTTTTTCAAAATGCTTTTGATTTCTTATTCGAAGATAATTTAACGTAAACAAATATTTTCGTAACAAAAATACACTTTCAGATTGTTCAGTCACAAATTGCCTATCAATTATCATTTCCCTAGTATCAAAATTTTGTCTTATACAGGCTTCTCTTATTCTAAGATTCAGTTGTCCACGAATAGTTTCTATCGCTTGCACGACGTCTGTAACTTTATCAATTTTGTTATCAAACTTTTCTTTTTTATTCCTTTTTTCCGCAAGTTTATTATTCATCCATGGTGCAAAAAGCCCAGTAACAGCTAGTGCTACTGTGAATGAAATACCCCCAGTAATAAAATAGTTCAATAAATTATTCATCTTTATTTTCCTTTCTTAAAAAAGTCACTCTACGTTGAACGGATAATGAGAAATTTCAATAAATTCAGTTTTCTTAGCGACTTTCAACTTCAAAAGAACATGAGAATTCACCCAGTACGATTTGCTGAAGTAACTTTTACTTTGTAACTGTTAATACATTTTATTACTGTCATATTCACTAAGCGCTGGAACTCCAGTAAAATTACCGAAGCGAGTAAATTCGTTATACTCCTTAGCTGCTTCTAACTCTTCTTTACTTAAACCAGTGAGTGATAACAATATATTCATATTTTCTGACATGTCTAAGTTATCGAGCAGTGGGAAGTCCGGAACTGGTACCCACACATCCCCAATTTGAATTTTAGGAATCCATGTCCTCGAAACCGAATCATCACGGTGAAAGCGTAACCTTCCAATATAAAATAGTAAGATATCTGCTGACCACAATTGATTATTATCCGATTTATTTCTTTGGGACAGTAGTTCGCCCTCAGGACTTAGAAATGGCTGTTTGAGACTCGAGTTATGATCATAGATACTCATCGACGGTTTGTTTAAGGCTTCAAAATTAACCTTATAATTCGAGCTCTTATACTTGATTTCAACTAAATACTTCAGCTTGTCCCATTGACGCTGTTTTATCAATTCACCGCAAACAATCAAGAATTGCTCTAATAAGATAAACTTAATAGCGTCAAATCTTTCTTCTGGGTTATGAGGTTTATCAATGAATTCATTTACCTTGCTAAAATATTCAGCCAGATAGGCAATATCCGCTTCACCACTTCTGATATATAGCCGCACGCATTCCTTAAACTTTTCTTCTACCGAATCAAAACTGGCTAACTTATCCATCACCATCTGGTAAATTTCTTCTTTTGAGTGCCATTCCTTAGTAATATCACACTGTTTTACCAGCTTAAGCAGTTCTGAAATAAATTCATTCTCAAATAAGTTGGCCAAACGGTGCGGTGTGTCAACGTAACTGTTGATTAACGTTGCGGCCCTTCTAAGTGGATAGTCATTTGCTTCATGGTTAAGAATTTTTTCTGGTACCGGTCCAAGCATGGGCTTTTCGATTACCGTTTGATCATAGATAACATTGACTAGCTCCTCGAACATTTCTGCATGTTTCTGGGGATTGGAAAAATCGAGGTAAAATTTTGAACTCAGAAAAGTTGGAATGCAAGCTTGTTGATTCTCATCGAGCTCCTTTAAGATTGGAATATACTTTCTTGGGGAAGTTCGCTTATATATCTCGGGGGTTAATATTTGCGTCTCTGTGCCCACACCACCTTGACGATTATTAGCTTTTTCTTTGTACTGTTTATCACACACAATTAACACTTTGTCTATGGATTTATCATTAACCTCCTTCTCCATATATACATACATATCATCGCCTTTCTGTAAATCCCAGAAGTCAACGGCTACATCAATTCCGTTATTTACCAGTTCTTTGGCAAGAGCATTGACCCATGCTTTACTTGACCAAGAATAGGAAATAAACACCTTTTTTCGAGGATATGCTTGTTTAGCTGGTTCAACTACATTTTCTTTTTCCATTTAATTCTCCTATCCAGTAAATTTAGCAACTATATATGCTCAAAACTGTTACTCCAAATCAATATCCTCTTCCGCCTGGTTATAAACTTCAACCCGGTTCTCAACATCGATGCGATTAACCAGCCAGCCTTTTAAGCTGGCTTGCTGAATAAAATCGTCAATGCGGTTTACCCCATTCATTTCCTTAAGTGTGATAACAATGCCGAATCGAGTGTGTTCACCATCGCGATTATCCAAACGTTCCTTAGTTTTTACACTAATTGCCCACATTGGGTTGTCATAAACTTTCTTGGGCCGTGGATTTGACTTCAATGTTTCACTGACATGTTTGACGTTATCCCATTTTCTGAAGAGTTTACGGGCATCTTCTTCTTTAATACGACTATTAATTTCAGTTTGGGTGTTTTGATTGATGTCGTTGATTGTAGATTTGTTATTAATTCGGCCAAATTTGAAATCAAACTCGGTATTGGTATAATCTACACCTTGATTGCGAGAGCACTTTGGAAAGTAACAAAGTGTGGCTTTCGCATTAAACGGTTGTTTATCGTTAACGACAGGCACAGGTAAATCATACGTATAGGTATCCCACATTTCCGAAACACCTTCGATGACAAATTTGATTTCATCGTCTTTACTATGCAGGACATCCTCAATTCTGACTGGAACCACGCCATTACCGCGTAGGCTGAGTGTCTCAAAATCCGTTTCATTTTCCCAGCCGATTGCTGCGTCAATCAACAGTGCTTTAGCAACTTCCCGGCTAAGACCTAATATATCGATCATATAGGCCATCTTTCTGGCAATCCACGGTGCTGAGAAAGAAGTTCCAGAAACCAAGGCCTCACCATAAGAGTTGACTGTCCGCATTGGGTTTATCTGATCACCACCGTAATAACTGGCATCCGGCTTGGTAAAGAACGACAATACAATGCCTTCTCGGGAATATTTTTCAGGTAACTTATCCATACCTACTGAATTAACCACTACTGAGTTGATTGAATCAGCTGGTGCACCAATTCGTCGCATCTCTTCTTCTGGATTTTTATTGGTTCCTGCAATGACGAAAATCACGTTATGTTCGTACTGGATTTTATCCAGAATAGCTCCTTCAGCTGAAATAAAGTTTTGATTGACCTCGGCATTGGACCCTAACGACAAATTCCAAACGTGAATTTCGGGATTCTCAATTACTGCGCTTTGAATGGCTTTGACTACCGAAAACGAGCTGAATTGACGGTGGGTTGAAACCCCGAAATGCTTAACTTTAAATCGGCCGCAACCATCATCCAGCTCTGGGTTTAAAGTCGGACCATCAACAATAATCGAACTGACTTCCGTACCATGTCGATAATCATCTGGCTCACGAGGAATACTAGGATCTAACAAGTCCTTATAACTAACCCACTGATTAAAGTAGACATTTTCATCGAATAATGTGTCGATAACACCAATTGTTGGTTCATCACTTGGTGCCGGAATCTGAGCCGTTGGCTGTTCATTTGTATCACTAAAATCACTAGGAGCTAGTTCAGACATATCCTCAGTGGACATCGAAATTAAATAAGGTGCCTGCTGCATCAAAACACTTAGTGAATCTCGATCTAAGAGCACGGTTTGGTCATCCAACATACGACTGTTGTAAACCTTGATTCCTAATTCCCCTAGCAGTGAAATAGCATTTTTACCTGTGTCGTACAATGTAATAATTGCACTTTGTTCAGTTGAAATATCGGCTTCTTCTACGTCAAAGCGTTCAACATAATAGGCGTCTACAACATAGTCCCGAAACTTCGATTTGGAGATATCGTACCGACTAAAATCAATCTGTTTGTAGGTATCATCTTTATTAAAAACGTCTGCAGTAGCTTTCCCGGCAAAGTGATCATCCAAAACTTTCACTGTTTCACGGGCGTAATCAATAGTCTGATTAACATCTTCAGCAGATACAAAGTATGTGATGATGTGTCTTTTATTTCCATCGGTATTTTTACCAAACTTAGCACCGACAATCTTAGAGTTAGCTGATATCCCTTGGCCAAAAAAAGCTTGAAGCCTATTTGATTTGGCAGCTATTTTAGTATAGTAGGCACTGATCAGCATCTTCGGTAGAACATCTTGTTTTGCCCAATATTCCTTCATCTGCTCCAAGTCGTTAATGAGTGATAAAATGCGTTTCGTGTCGACTGACTGTTTCGCCGGTAATTGTGAGGCTCCAGGACGACTATTATTTTTACGCTGCTTAAATTTTCCCTTTAGAGTTAAAACATCATTCATTTTCTGTTCCTCTTAATTCTCTAGCAACTTGGCTTTTTGAAGTGCCAGTCAATACTCCAATTTCTCTCACAGTAAAACCTTCATCTTTTAAGTCAACCATGCTAATTTGATCAACCTGATGAGTGTCCTTGTATATTCTGATAAGATAATCAAACGGCTTGCTAGGATCACTAAATGCTAGTGCCACTTTAATGATATTTTTTAATTCACCTGGATTGGGAAGCTTTTTAGCTGTATCAAGTATCTTTCTGAACAGTTTTGTATCTCTGCCAGCTTCCTTAAAGCTCTTAAGATCATTTGTGAGTAATACCTCTGCCACCTCTAGCAAATCTGATTTTGAGTAACGATCAAAACTGATGACTGTATCAAAACGGCGTCTAAACGCCCTATCCAGCTTATTGTACAAGTTAGTGGTGGCGATAATGACCACGTCACTATTGACGTTATCCAAGGCTTTCAACATGCTGGAAGTTGCCCGGCCCATTTCCCGGATATCGTTATTATTTACTCGATCCAATGCGATTGCATCAATTTCATCAAACAGAATTACGGCATTTGAAGGGTTAGGCATCCGATTGATTTCATTAAAGACAATTGCGATATTTTTAGCTGTCTGTCCCATCTTGCTATCGATCAATTGATTGAAATCAACCAAGTAAAGTGAACGGTTCAGCAATCTCGCAACCTGTTTGGCAGACTCAGTCTTACCAGTACCTGGTTCACCTTCAAAGAGAAATTTATTAATTCCAACACGATGATTTACAGCATTGATAATCCCCTTAATGTCCTCAGCAATTAAAGTCGGCAATGGTAAGGAAGAAGTCCCAACATCCACCGCGTTAACAAACTGACTTTCAAACGTAACCGATTGAGGCACAAAAGTATTCACATCAGACAGAAATGACATGACATATTCAGCTAGTTGATGATCGCCATTTTCATCAAAGCTTCTAGCAATATCATTGGCAGTTGCCCGAAACTGAATTTCGTCCTTGTCATAGTGATACTGGATTAATTTGATTATGTCCCTTTTCTTCATCTCCATCACCTCTCTAAAAGAGTAACACGGTCTGGGACAAAAAACAATAATTTGGGACAAAGGATACAAAAAAGCATCCAGAATGTTGAAAATTCTGGATGCCATTTTACGTAAAATCTCGTTATGAACCTGATACTTTTCTAAGCGAACTACTCAACCCAAAATTGGAGCCTATTGATTAAAGGTTCAGGCAGCCTTACTGGTACCCGTCCGATAATTCAGCCGAAAACCTGGTTGAACGTTAAAGATATAGACGTTGAACCGAATCGCACGGCTACCAATTGATTCAGCTTGCATCTCTACCCCGTTTGCTAACAAGTTATTACCAGCAAATACCGGTTTAACTTCGTAGCGGACGTAATGTGACCGGCTGCTTCGTAAATAGCTAGCCACCTGATTTTCATACTTTTCCATACCGGGAGCGTTCAGTGATCGGGTCCCCGTCATGAGATTTTTCAGATTGTTATTTTGACCCGTGAGTTGATAGCCAATTAAGTGACTTCGGTTGTAAAGCCAACCACCATGACCATGTTTATTGTGCCAGCCGGTAGGGTTAACGTATAACGGTTGCCGTTCAGTATGTGGCATCAGCCGTTTGTTCAACATCGCATCCGCCGTAGTCACCCTGTTTAACCGATCCAAATTACCATAATGTTGCCAAGCACCCTTCTTAATGCTCAATCGGTTTAACTTTGGCTGATTATGGTTAATGATCACGATCTGCTGCCCGTGATAGTTGAGCTTTTGCAGTCCTGAAGCACTGGCTTTAGCCTGCTTGATATGTTTAACGGATACTCGTTTAACAACTGGCCGACGCTTAACGTGACGATGATGCGTCGACTTATGGTGAGCAGTGGCTTGATCCGTTGCAGCTAGCGTCAAGCCCCTACGTTTAGCGGTTTGCAAACTAACCTTAAATACTTTTCGGGCTCGGTTTAGTCCACGGTTATGCCGATGATAAAAATAATGCTTACCTGTCCTTGTGACGTAAACCATCGTGGCTGCATTGGCATTGCTTGGTTCTCCAGTAACGCTTACTGGTACTGCTAAAATTGTGACGGCCACAATCAATGACAGTACCGTCTTGAACACTTTCGACATTTTATCTTCTCCCAAACAGACGAGTAATAATCCGTTATTATTAAATTAGTAACTGATTAATTATACAAGTCATGATATGTTGGGGTCAATCTTAAATGTGTTTAAACTATAACTATTTATCTATGCAAGTGTTTTAATTTTAGCGTACGCCAGATCAGTAACTTTACCTTTATGGAACCAAAGCCAAAATTTCCACAACAAAAAACCAGCCTGAGCCTCCGCCGCTCAAGCTGGTATTTGATTTCAGTTTCATTAATAGCGTATCTTAATTATATCACTTTTGACCTTATTGTCGAGTAACACGGCCAGACTGGGCTAGCCGGGCCTTAGACCAATTGAGCATCAACTACTTAACGATTAATTGGTTAAGATCGCCAAGGCGTAAGATCAAGTCAGACAGCTGGCTTAACTGGCTAAGACGGTTATTCTTAACGGCTTCATCATCCGCCATGACCATGGTTGCTTCAAAGTAATCATTGATCACTGGCTTCAGGGCTGCTAAGGCGTTGTAGTAAGCCGGAATATCTAATTCTGAGGCTTGCTTTGCAACTTGATCCACAGCATCGTGAAGCTTGGGTTCACTATCATTATCAAACAAGCTGGTATCAACCGCTGTTACTTTGGCCTTATCTGCCTTTTGAGCAATCCGCAGAACCCGAGTCAATGCTTCGATGGTGCCCTTGAAATCATCATCGTTTTGGTGATCAGTCAGCACTTGAGCAACCGTGAAGTTATCCAGTAAGTCGGTGTTGGGTCCGCCAATAACGGCGTCCACAATATCATGTTTAACCTTCTCACCGAGCAACGTCACTTTGATCCGGTCACGCAAGAAGTCACCAACCGCTTTGATTTGAGCCTTTTGATCCAAATCAGGGGCCACGTTAGCGCTCACTTCAGCGTCAATAGCGTCTGCCACCATTTCCTGATTGAAGTGCCACTTGTTGGTGCGGATAATCCGCACGATACCGGTAGCCTGACGACGCAGTGCGTAAGGATCGTTAGAACCGCTTGGAATCATCTCAGCTGCGAAGAACGTCAGAATACTGTCGATCTTATCAGCAATGGCTAAAACCGCACCAACGGTTGATTCTGGTAAATCACCATCGGCTGAAATTGGCATGTAATGTTCGCGGATTGCTTGAGCAACCACTGGGTTTTCGCCGTTTAATAAGGCGTACTTCTCACCCATGACCCCTTGTAATTCCGCAAATTCGCCGACCATCCCGGTCACTAAGTCGAACTTGTAGATGTGCGCTGCCCGGACGAGATCTTTGATCTGGGTATCATTCAAGCCAAGCTTTTGACCTAGATTAGCGGCGATCACAGCGACCCGCTGCATCTTGTCATACATGGTGCTGATCTTATCGTGGAAGCTAACTGTCTTCAGTCGTTCAACGTAGTCGTCAATCGTCTGCTTTTGATCTTCTTCATAGAAGAACATCGCATCAGACAAACGGGCAGCCAGCACACGTTCGTTACCAGCAATCACGTTTTGAATGTGATCAGCGTTCCCGTTACGAACGGAAACAAAGTGCGGCAATAATTTACCGTTTTGATCCAGCACGTAGAAGAACCGTTGGTGATCACGCATTGAAGTAATCAGCACTTCGTCTGGAATCTTGAGGTACTTTTCATCAAAACCGCCAGCAAAAGCAGTTGGCCATTCAACTAGGTTAGTCACTTCTTCCAGCAGATCTGGATTTAATTTGATCACCCAGTTATGATCCGCAGCCAGCTTTTCGATTTGCTTTTGAATCTCTGCCTTACGCTTCTTAGCGTCGGCAATCACAAATTCGCTGGTTAAAGCGGCTTCGTAATCGGCAGCTTGCGCTAATGTAATGGTCTTACCCAAGAACCGGTGACCGCGAGTTTCCCGGTCAGTCGTCACGTCCAAGATCTTAAATGGAATGACTTTGTCATCTAACAGTGCAACCAGCCACTTGATGGGACGGATATATTCAAAGTGATAACTGCCCCACTTCATCATCGTTGGGAAAGTCATGCCGGTAATGACGTCCTTCAAACCAGCTAAGACTGATTCCACGGGCTGACCAGCAATGTGTTTTTGAACGTAGACGTATTCGGTTCCCTTTAATTCCTTAAAGGTAATGTCGTCCACCGTGACCCCTTGGCCACGAGTAAATCCTTGAGCAGCTTTCGACCAATTACCCTCTTTATCCAAGGCAATTTTCTTAGCTGGTCCCTTGACTTCTTCATCGATATCAGGCTGCTTGTTAGCTAAACCGCTAATTTGAACGGCTAACCGGCGTGGCGTTGAAAACGACTTGATGTCATCAAAGCTAATCCGTTGTTCTTTGAGGTACTTCTTGGTTTTTTGAACTAATTGCTGGATGCTTGGCGTCACAACGTGAGCGGGCATCTCTTCCAAACCAATTTCAAGTAAAAATGTATGTGCCATTACTTCTTGTCCTCCCCGTCTGCTAATAATGCTTGCCGTTTTTCTTCATCCTTGATCAACGGGAAGCCAAATTCCTTCCGTTTAGCGACAAAGGCTCTGGCAACACTGTGCGCCATCCGACGAATCCGAGAAAGGTAACCGGCCCGTTCAGTAACGGAAACGGCACCCCGGGCATCTAACAGGTTAAAGGTGTGTGAACACTTCAAGATGTAGTCGTATGCTGGGTGAACCAGACCATTCGCAATCTGCTTTTTAGCTTCAGCTTCGTAGTCGTCAAACATCTGCAGCAGCATTTCTTGGTTGCTCTTTTCAAAACTGTAAGTTGAATGTTCGATTTCGGGTTCACGGAAAATATCGCCGTACATGACACCGTCGCCCCATTCCAAGTCGAAGACACTGTCAACGTCTTGGATGTATGAAGCTAGCCGTTCGAGACCATAGGTGATTTCTGAAGTGACGGGATCTACTTCTAGACCACCAACTATTTGGAAGTAAGTGAATTGTGAGACTTCCATCCCATCAAGCCATACTTCCCAACCAACACCGGCACAGCCCATTGATGGGTTTTCCCAGTTATCTTCAACGAAGCGAATATCGTGTTCCAAGGGATCAATACCCAATTCCTTTAAACTGTTTAAATATAAGTCCTGAATGTTTTCTGGTGACGGCTTCATGACCACTTGGAACTGGTGGTGTTGGTACAACCGGTTAGGGTTTTCAGCGTACCGGCCATCCGCTGGCCGCCGTGATGGTTCTACATAAGCCGCGTTCCAAGGTTCTGGGCCGATTGCCCGCAAAAAGGTGTAAGGGCTCATGGTCCCGGCACCCTTTTCGGTATCGTAAGCCTGCATCAGCATGCAGCCCTGTGCGGACCAATATTGCTGCAAGGTCAAGATAATTTGTTGCATTGACAATTTCTTGGTCAAAATGAATATCCTCCTATTGTGTGATGGCAATGACGAGGGACAAACGGCACAAAAAAACGTCCCAATGTAGTCTTGTAGACCTACATAGGGACGAAAGTTTATTTTCGCGGTTCCACCCTACTTCTGGGAATCTCCCAGCAGCTTCGTTTGCGCCAGCTCTAAAAGTGCCAATTGGTTCACGATTACTCCGGCTTTCACCTATCCCGAAGTCGCTGTTTAACCGTTGAACCAACCCTCTTTTTTCATTGCCGATCACTATTCAATTCCTCATTATTCTAAGCGTCTACAAAATAAAAGTCAATCGGGATTGCAGAATTACTTTAAGTCTAATTCGCCCTGCTTTAGCGAAAGCAAGATGGCCAGCACAATAAAAATGAACGATCCGGTAAACGCCACGTGCATCCCGGTAATAAATAGTTGTGGCTGACTCGGCAGATACGTGGTGACCTTAGTGTGAGCAATGAAGCTCATCACGCTGAACAGCACCGTGGTCGACAGCGCGGTCCCCGAAACCATGCCGACGTTTCGCGCCAGCGCATTAATACTACCAGCGCTGCCCAGCTGATCCTTATCCACCACTGACATGACAATATCACTGTTTGGTGACTGGAATAAACCGGTCCCCGTCGCCATGATCACCGTAATGATTCCGTAAACCCACAGCGAACTGTGGAGGTCCAAAAACCAGTATCCAAGCTGTGACAGCGCCACGGTACTGAGTCCCAGCGTGACAATTTTTGCTGGATTAAACCGGTCAGCTAGCACGCCGCCGATCGGTCCAGCAATCATCGTGACAACTGGGAAAATAATCATGAGTAATCCTGCCTGACCAGCACTTAATCCACGCGCGTCCTCAAGATAAAATGGCATGAGTACTACGGTGAAAAAATTGGATAAGAAAATTAAAACAGCAGCACCAACGCCATAGGAGAATGGTTTAATTTTGAAAATACTCAACGGCATCAATGGTGTCGTGCTGCGACGCTCCGCCCGAATGAACCAGATGATTGAAAGCAACGCAATCACGTAACCGGCCAGTGGTACGGGCTTGAAGTAGCCCACCTCTTGGCCCCAAAAAATTGCTAGAAATAAACTGACGATCAGTAGTGCAAAGGAAACCGAACCCGGCCAATCAATTTTTTTATCTGCTGATTCCGGTGTGGATTTGGGCAGTACAATTTGACCCAGAATAATCGCAAAGATTCCCAGTGGAACGTTGATCCAAAAGATATAGCCCCAACTAAAATGTGACAGGACTAATCCACCAACACCTGGACCAGCAACTGCACCAAAGGACACGAAAGTTCCAATCAACCCCATCGCTTTGCCCCGCTCCTTCAAATTAAAGGTCGCGGTGGTAATGCCATAAGTGTTTGATAAAGTCATTGCGGAGCCGATTCCTTGGATCACCCGACCTAAAATCAGGAACTCGAAGGTCCACTGAAGTCCTGAGATGAAGGAACCGAGAATAAAAATGGCAGTCCCAATACGAAAGATTTTAATTTTGCCGTACATATCACCTAATTTACCGAAAAATAGCAATAATGCGCTTACCACGATCAAATAAATGGACACTACCCATTCAATTTTATTCATGGGAATGACCAGCTGTTTTGCCATCACCGGCATGGCAACGTTAACGATACTGGAATCCAAATTGCTCATAAAGGCAAAGATTCCAATTGAAAGCAGTATCCACCACCGGCGTGGCTGAGTGTCACTCATTTTAACAACCCCCAATCTACTCTTATTGCGTTGATTATAACTGGTATTTGAGGTTGAGGGTGAATTAAAGCTCACCTTGAGACCGACATCTTCGTATGAACTATACCAATTAATTTCATTCTATCTATTGCTTGAGTAAACCATTTAACGTTGATTAGTTATATTGTGAAATATTTTTAGTGTGTTTTAATTGTCATAAAGCCATTTTGTATTTAAAATCACAAGCTAAAGAATTGTAAGCGACTACAATAAAGCGTATTTTTAAATCGTATCAAAGGCCTTATCCATGGATAACCAATTTTATTTATGACTAGTTTTCTTACGAACTAGAAGGAGGAATTTTCAAATGGCTTATGCAACTATTAATCCTTACAACAATGAAGTCGTCAAAGAATATCCTTATGCTACTGAAGACGAATTACAGGCTGCGTTAGCAACTGGCCACGCGCTTTATAAGCAAAACCGGAAACAGCCAGTCGCAGAGCGAGCCGCTATTTTACACAACGTTGCCGCTAAGTTACGTGAGCATTCCGCAGAATTGGCACGCGCCTGCACGATCGACATGGGTAAACTGCTTCGCGAATCCGAAGGTGAAGTTGAACTGGTTGCCATTATCGCCGACTGGTTTGCTGATCACGGTGAGGCAATCCTGACACCTGAAAAAATCGAGACTATCGCTACTGGTCAAGCTGAAATTCGCCATTCAGCAACCGGTATCGTCATGATGGTAGAACCGTGGAACTTCCCATACTACCAAATCATGCGGGTCTTCGCGCCAAACTTTATCGTAGGTAACCCAATGATTTTAAAGCACGCTGCTAACACACCAACTAGTGCTCAAATGTTTGCTGATATTGTGGCTGAAGCTGGCGCACCAGCAGGTTCATTGACTAACCTGTTTCTGTCATATGATCAAGTTACTGAAGCTATTGAAGATCCACGGGTTCAAGGTGTTGCTTTGACTGGTTCAGAACGTGGCGGTACTGCCGTTGCGGAAGCAGCTGGTAAGAACTTGAAAAAGAATACCATGGAACTTGGCGGGATGGATCCATTTATCGTTCTAGGTGATGCTAACATGGATGATGTCATTGATATTGCATGGCGCGCCCGTCTTTATAACACCGGTCAAGTATGTACGTCATCCAAACGGTTTATTGTGATGGACAACGTTTACGACCAGTTCGTGGACGGCTTAAAAGAGAAATTTAGTAAAGTGGTTCCTGGTGATCCACTAGACCCCGCAACTTCACTGGCCCCAATGAACCGCGAAAAGGCGAGAGTTAAACTACAGAAACAAGTTGACGACGCCATCGCTGCTGGTGCGACACTGGTTTATGGTAACGAACCAATCGACTTACCAGGCCAATTCTTCATGCCAACCATTTTGACCGACATCGACAAGAATAATCCTGCTTACTCAGAAGAAATGTTTGGTCCGGTTGCTGCCGTTTACAAAGTTCATTCAGAAGAAGAAGCCATTGAATTGGCTAACGACAACCCTTATGGTCTGGGTGGAATCGTCTTTGCTGGCGATGCTGACCACGGTGCAGAAGTTGCCGCCCAAATCGAAACTGGAATGGTCTTTGTTAACAACTTCATGGTGACGCTCCCAGAATTACCATTTGGTGGTGTTAAACTATCTGGTTACGGCCGCGAAATGAGTCACATCGGTGAAATGGCCTTCGTCAACGAGCAACTGATTGTTAAGACCGACAAGCCTAATATGGACAACGTCGCTGGTGGGTTAGTTGCAACTGACCCAGCTTAAAAAAGTATTTTGCCATTAAAAAACGCCTGCAGTTGAAAAATTGCAGGCGTTTTACTTTATTCATTTTTCGAGTTATCTAGCGGTTTCCACTTCATCATTTGATCAATAAACCGTTTAGACTTGGGATAAACACCAATGGTATCAGAATAAATCATGTCCAACGCACGGCGTAAATGCTGCTTAGTTTCCTCATGGACACTAATGTTCTTTAACTTGGTTAGATCAATTGCTGAAAATTGGCGCAAATAGTAAATCGTCCGCTGATCCAAATCCAAGCGATTAGGGTCTAAATGCCAATGAGCTTGACACAGCAAACCGCCATAAGACTCAGAGTAATCAAAGGGCAAGTCTGTCCGACCACAAATCACGCATTGCCGTAAATTAGGCTGAACGCCGAATAAACCCATGATTTGAACCTCAAAAATGTTGCAAATAATGGCTTCATCTAAGCCGTCGTTAATCAACGACAGCGCATGGAATAAGCGCTGATACCAGCCACCAAGTAACTGATCATCAGGGATTGCCATATCTAACAGTGACATGATGTATGTGGCGTAGGCGTTCTTAGAGATATCCTGGCCAATGTGAGTAAAGTTAGCAGTATCCTTGGCCGCATTGATGAAGGACAGTCCCGGTTGACGAATATCCCCCGCGTACACCCCATACGTAAACGGCAGCAAGTCAGCCGTCATTTTAAAGCCGCGCTTCTTGGCACCGCGAATAAAGAACATCCGCTTACCGGCTTCTTCAGTGAAAAATTTGATCAGCATATCTCTCTCGCGGTACGCTTTTTGATACATGACAATGCCATGAAAGTTCATGAGTTGTCCAGCCATTGGATCACCACATTCTAATAATCGTCTTTACGGTAACCGTAAGATTGTAAAGCTGACGACTTATCCTGCCAGTCTGGCACAACCTTGACCCAAAGTTCCAGGTAAACTTTATCACCTAGCAGGTTTTCAATGTCTTGCCGAGCTAACGTACCAATCTTTTTCAGCATCGAGCCGCCCTTACCAATCAAAATACCCTTTTGCGTTGGTCGGTCTACGATAATCGTCGCTTGGACGTGAATCTTCTGTTCGTTTTGCCGACTCATCTTATCGATGACAACCGCAACTGAGTGAGGAATTTCCTGACGGGTCAGCTGAAAGATTTTTTCGCGGATCAATTCAGAAACAATAAATCGTTCTGGGTGATCGGTCACCTGGTCTTCAGGATAATATTGAGGCCCTTTTGGTAGCTTACCAGTCAATTCGCTAAGAAGTTCTTCAACGTTGTTGCCTTCTAAGGCTGAAATTGGTAGCACTTCTTGCCAGTTTAAAGCATCTTTGTACTGATCAATGACCACTAACAAATCGTCTGGTGTAATCTGATCAATCTTATTAACCACTAAATAGACCGGTTTTTTAACGGTCTTCAACCGATCAATAATAAAGTTATCACCCGCACCACGCCGTTGCTCAGCGTTGACCATCATGATGACTGCATCAACCTCATTCAAGGAAGATAAAGCAGACTTCATCATATAGTCACCTAATTCGCTCTTGGGCTTGTGAATTCCTGGTGTATCAATGAACACAATCTGAGCATCGTCAGTCGTGTAGATACCTTGAATTTTGTTACGTGTTGTTTGTGGTTTATCTGACATGATGGCCACTTTTTGCCCCACCACCCGATTCAGCAAAGTTGATTTACCAACGTTAGGGCGACCAACAATGGCCACAAAACCACTACGGTAATTTGGATTATCCAAAATTTTCGTTCCTCCTATAAGTGAATATGAAATTCGTGCATCAGTTCCGGAATAAAAATCAAACAGCCGATCACCAAGGCAAAGATGGCTGCAATCAATACGCCACCAGCAGCAACGTCTTTAGCTTTCTTTGCTTCATCATGATAATGATGACCAACAATTAAATCAACGATAGACTCCACCACGGTATTTAAGACTTCGGCAACGACTACGACGAAAATAGCTAGGGTAATCCACAGCCATTCGTTAATGGTTAATTGGAGCCAAATACCCATGATAATTGCAATAACAGCTAAAGTAATATGCTTGCGGAAATTCCGCTCGGTGGACACTAAACTATAGACCCCACCTAAAGCATGCATGAGTGACTGAAAAAAATTGCGATTTTTATTCACTTGTTTATCGTTTAAGCCCATAAGCGTCGAGTATATCCCTTTGTAGTTTGAACATCACTTTTTCGTCTTCTGGCTCCATATGGTCATAGCCGTTAAGGTGCAGAAAGCCATGCACAACCAAAAAGCCTAGTTCCCGTTCATAGGAATGTTCAAGGTATTCTGCCTGTTCGCCAACTTTATCAACAGAAACAAAAATATCACCAATGTTTTCGGGAATTTCTTCTTCTAATGCTTCGTCCATGACAATTGGAAATTCATCATCTTCCGCACTATCCTCAATGGCAAAACTGATCACATCGGTAGCCCGGTCAACGCCACGATATTCACGATTAATTTCTTGAATTCGGTCGTTATTGACGAACGTAACTGACATTTCGGTGTTTTCTTTTAACTTAATATACTTACCGGCATATTCGAGAATATTTTTCACTAACTGAACGTGTTCTTCGGGAACCCCATTTTTAGTCTCATCATAAATTTCTAAATCCATATTTTATCTACTCGTCCTTATTTATTTTCCACGGCTTCATAAGCGTTAATGATTGCAGCAACAACTGGGTGACGAACAACATCATCCGAGGTAAATGTGACAAAGTTGATATGGTTAACGTTCTTCAATATCCCCATTGCTTGAACCAGTCCGCTTTGACTATGACGTGGTAAATCAATTTGGGTAATATCACCATTAACAATCATTTTTGAGCCAAAACCAAGTCGGGTCAAAAACATCTTCATCTGCATATTCGTCGTGTTTTGAGCCTCATCCAAAATCACAAACGCGCCGTCCAAAGTTCGGCCACGCATGTAGGCCAGCGGTGCGATTTCAATGACACCACGTTCCATCAAACGATTAGTGTGTTCAGCACCAAGAATTGCATACAAGGCATCATAGATTGGCCGCAAGTAAGGGTCAACCTTTTCCTTCAAATCGCCTGGCAAAAAGCCTAAGCTCTCGCCTGCTTCAACGGCCGGACGGGTTAAAATGATCTTTTCCACATCACCGCGTTTCAACGCAGCAATTGCCATCACCACCGCTAAATAAGTTTTACCGGTACCGGCTGGGCCGACGCCAAAAGTCACATCATTGTGTTTGATGGCATCAATATACTGTCGTTGACCGTAGTTTTTGACCCGAACTGCCCGACCTTTAGCATCTTTGATCAGCGTTTCGGTGTATAAATCTAAAAAGTACTCCAAAGTACCATTATCAGCCATTTTCATAGCACTAACCACATCGGCACTATTCAGCTGAATGCCTTGCTGGATGAGCTGATCCATATTTTTTAAAATGGCCATGGCCTTTTGAACCTGAAACGGCTCGCCGGTAACTTTAATGGAATTACCAAATGGATGAATCGTCACGTTTAACCCTTCTTCTAAGAGTGAAACGAAGTGATCTTGCGCACCCAAAATGGCGACTCCCTGTTCCGGATTGGCTAGGATATATTCTTTTTCAGTTTGCGTATTGTCAGCCAAAAACTATTGACCCCTTTACATTAAAATAGATTTCTTAGACCATTATACGACAAAGCAACCAGAAAAGCTCGAACAAGTGTTACATAAGCGATTGGACCGCTGTTAACTTCTTGATAAGCACTATTTCACTTATCACCATATAACAAAATTATCACACCAAATATAACATTTTTGAGTTATGATATTGCCTAGATAGGAGGGACTATTTTGAAAATACTTGGGATTCTTGGGGCTCACAAGCAAACCGGCTTAACTGCTCAAATGCTGTCGGCCGTTTTAGAGGGTGTGCCCGCACCCCACACAACCGAAACCATTTACTTGGAGGACTACGATTTTCACCCTGATCAAATTAATCACCGCGATCCCATATTGGATCAACTGACTGACAAGCTTCTGGAAAGTGACGTCTGGATCTTAGCAGCGCCCACTTATTGGGGTGGCCTGTCGGGTAGAATGAAAGATTTTCTAGATTGCATGCGGGGGCGCCTAGTCCGTTTTGATCACAAAGGTGGCACTCATCCTGATCGATTCGAAAATAAGCACTATATGAGCATTACCAGCTGTTATGCCGGAACATTTGAAAATTTTGTCTCTGGCATTACCGATAATAGCTTTCGGACCATAGACAAAATTATGTCTGCTGCAGGTCTAATCAAAATTAAAGAGTTGGTTCTACCAGGTACTCTGTTTATGAAACAAATTCCAGCTACTAAGTTAGCAGAATGTAAGCGTTTGGGCAGCAAACTAATCACTAAACCGAAACGAGATGATAATACATTGAAACGTTATATTGAACTTTTCTGCATGATTGCCGTAATGGCCTTTTTAACAATGGGTATCCAGTTTTTATTCCACTTGGTCTCCGCCAGTGAGTTTTGGGTCGTCTATGCTAGCTTTGTCCTGATTTTCTTTGTGTTGTTAGCCAGTATTTTACACTTCTTTACGGTTGTTAAACATCGCCGCCGCTAAGGATTATTGTATCTAGCAATTATACGTTTGTATATAGCAAATAGTCACTCATTATACTAGTTGAGTGACTATTTTTTAATGTGTAATTGCGGTTACTTTTTGTCGTAACTGTTGAGTGGCAGTCAATGGATCATCAGCCTTCATGATTGCCGAAACAACCGCCACTCCGTCAACACTAGCTGGCTTTACCGCTTCTACGTTGTTTACGTTTAACCCGCCAATGGCGTAAACCGGAATGTCGACCGCTTGTTTGATTGCTGCCAGCATAGTAACACTCGTTCGAACGGTTTCGACGTGAGTAGTCGTTGGAAAAATGGCACCGACTCCCAGATAATCAGCCCCCTGTTCAACTGCTGCATAGGCCTGATCGAGCGTCTTTGCTGTAGCGCCGATAATGGCATCCGGTCCCAAGATCTGTCGAGCTATTGCCACCGGCAAATCCTGTTGACCAAGGTGCACACCTGCCGCCTTGACTGCCTGTGCAATATCTAATCGATCATCGATGAGTAAAGGAATGTGATATTTGTCGGTAATCTGTTTGACAGCATATGCTCGCTGAAAATATTGCAAACTGGTTAAGTCTTTTTCACGCAGTTGGACAAGATCCACGCCACCCTGACAGGCTGCTTCAATTCGCTTTAAAAAATCACTCTCCGAATAGTTCAATGCATCTGTGACTAAATACAACGGTCGATTATTAATTGTCATGATGTCCTCCTGATTGACTGAATTTCGAATACTCGCAAACAGTCTAACCAAAAGTTACGTGCTTGTCACGTGAATATTTCTTGCTTGACTTCCACAACGTTCTAGCTTATAAATATAACCAACGGGTCGCAATCCGGCTCAAAACTTAAAATTAAATAACGTTAGTTCGTCTGGGGTGCCAATTGGCTGAGAATATACCCATCGAACCTGATGTAGTTTGTACTACCGAAGGAAGACAACTTTTACTGACTTATCAGTCCAAAGATCTTCCTGTGCGAAAGGTCTTTTTTCGTGCAGGAACGGACCATGAGCCTAAATTGATGAACCCCCTTCCTCGTAGACAAACGGAAAGGGGCTTTTTTATGGTTACTGTAAACGGCGAGCCATTAGCGGACGCTGCTGGCCAAAACCTACTCACCTTTTTACAACAACGTCAGACACCGGTAGATAACGTTGTTGTGGAGTTGAATGGGACGATTATTCATCGTCCAGAGTACGAGCAAACACTAATTCAGCCGAACGACAAACTGGAACTCATTTCGTTTGTCGGCGGCGGTCGTTAAAGGAGTGATGTGCATGCAGCCAACTATTCAAGGAATGTCCATCGATAGCGTTTATCAAGGGATGAAGGACCGCAACGTCGCAGATTCCACGGACCGCTTAACCGCAGCTCACGTTACCATTGCCGGTGCTGGTGGTTTAGGTTCCAACATCGCCATTGCACTGGCTCGAATTGGTGTTGGCCATTTGACCCTGATCGATTTTGATCAGGTCGAACTCAGCAACTTAAACCGCCAGCAATTTAAGCTTAGCCAGGTCGGTATGGATAAAGTCACCGCCCTTAAACAAAACTTGCAGGAGTTTAACCCATTTGTCACCATCAACGCACTGGTAAAAGAGGTCACTCATGATAACGTTGCTGAGCTCTTTTCCGACGCAGACATTATCTGTGAAGCCTTTGATAATCCCGGTGCTAAAGCGATGCTGTTAGATTCAGCCAGTGAATTTTTCCCCGACAAGCCGATGGTGATGGCTACTGGAATGGCTGGTACCCATAGTTCCAATACAATTACAACTAAGCAAGTTCGCCCCAACCTGTACATCACAGGCGACGGTACGACTACTGGTGCTGAAGGTCTCATGGCACCACGGGTCATGATTGCTGCTGGTCATGAAGCCAATATGATTACCCGTTTGATTTTAGGCGAAACAAATATTTAGGAGGAAAACACATGTCAGAAGAAGCAGATTTACTCACCATTGGTGGGCACACGTTCACCTCACGTTTTATCCTTGGATCCGGTAAGTATTCCTACGATTTGATTGATTCCGCCATTAACCAAGCTAAGGCGCAAATCATTACAATGGCCCTACGCCGGACAGACTCAGCAGAGGAGAACATCCTCAACTATATTCCTGATGGGATCACCATTTTACCCAACACCTCAGGATCAACTAATGCTGAAGAAGCCATTCGGACGGCTCGATTAGCTCGAGAGCTTAGCGGCAGCAATTTTATAAAATTAGAAGTTGTTCCAGATAAAAAATATTTGATGCCTGACAACCATGAAACCGTTAAAGCCACCGAAGTATTAGCTAACGAGGGCTTCATTGTGATGCCATATGTCTTACCTGACTTGAACATTGCTAGACAGTTAGTTGACGCGGGTGCTGCTACGGTAATGCCTTTGGCGGCCCCAATCGGCACGAACAAGGGGCTGGCTACTAAAGACTTGATTCAAATTTTGATTGACGAAATAGACGTTCCAGTGATCATCGATGCGGGAATCGGTCGACCAAGTGAAGCGGCTGAAGCGATGGAGATGGGAGCTGCTGCGATTATGGCTAATACTTCCATGGCGACTGCGGAAAACATTCCGCTGATGGCAGAAGCCTTTCGCCTTGGTGTTGAAGCTGGCCGTAAAGCTTATTTGGCGGGTCCTGGCCGGATTATTGAACGCGGAGCCGTTGCCTCATCCCCACTTACCGGCCTCAGCAAATGATTCGCGAAACCAACGACTGGCTGACGTTTAAACACCAGTTTCTGCAAATTATTCAACTTTCTGATGGTACAGAGGGGCAAAATCGCTTGGTCTATTCTCCAAATTGGATTGCTGCACAGTCGGAACTCATTGGATTTGGTCAGCAAATTGGCCTCACGTCGATGGTTGACACCTACGGAAATGTCTACCTGGATCTTCCTGGCAAGGATGACCAAGTAATTGCTGCCGGTTCACACATGGACACCGTGGTTAATGGTGGCAAATATGATGGCTTATACGGTGTTCTTGGTGGTCTGCAAGCAATCAGGACACTAAAAAAACAATTAGGAACGCCGCAACACACCCTTCGTCTCATTTCTTTTAGCGAGGAAGAAGGCAGCCGTTTCAACGCGACCTTCACTGGTTCCAAATTCTACGCATTGCATGAATCGGCGGGTTCATTGGAAGATGGTACTGGTTGGACCTTTGATGATGCTAGACAACAGGCCGTTACCAGGCTGCAATCTCTCAAAAATGTCCTTATCAAACACCCATCGCTTCCGAAAAGCTTTACCGAACTGCACATTGAACAAGGTCCAAGACTCATTAACAATCATGCACAAATTGGCTTAGTTGCCGGTATCGTCGGTCAGCGACGTTGGCTGATAACGATTCAAGGTGAGTCTAATCACGCGGGAACCACACCGATGAACAATCGCCACGATGCTCTGCAAACCACTGTGACGATGATTTCGAAATTAGCTGAGTTTGCACAGCAGATCGGCGATGGTTTAACCTTTACAGTTGGCCAATTAAACGTGATACCCAATGCCGCCAACGTTATCCCTGGCAAAACTCAGTTTACCATCGATGCTCGCCATGCTGACAATCAAGTCTTAGACCAATTTGAACAAGCTATTAACAAAACAAGTGACCAGCTTGAAGATGGCCAGATTACAGTGACTACTGAACAATATGTCAAGGATGAACCGGCAACCTTTGACGCAACCCTGCTTTCACAAAATGAGCAAATCGTTCAACGATTAGGACTCACATCACAGGTCATGGTTTCAGGTGCTGGCCATGATAGTTACGTTATGAATCAAGTGTCACCTACGACGATGATTTTCGTACCTAGTGAAGGCGGGATCAGTCACGCACCTAATGAATATACCTGTTCAGCCGATTTAAAGGCTGGCATTGAAGTACTAATGGCTAGTCTGCAAGCCCAGGCATACTAGTGATTAAAACACTTTCCGATTAATTAAAAAGGGACCAAGTAGTTGTGCTTAACAACCACTCGGTCCCTTTTTAGTATCGCTTATTTACTTAATAATGACTTAACGGTCTGATTCACTAGACTGCCATCGGCCTTACCCTTAAGTTTAGGCATCACAGCACCCATCACTTTACCGAAGTCGCCCATTGAACTGGCACCAACTTCGCTAACAGTATCTGCGACGATTTGCTTAACTTCATCTTCGCTCAACTGCTTTGGGGCATATTTCTCCACCAATTTAATTTCAGCATCCAAGCCATCCACTAAATCCTGACGACCTGCATCCGCAAATTCTTGGCGAGATTCCTTGCGTTGCTTAAGTTCACGAGACAGCACCGTTAATTCCTCGTCATCGCTTAAATCATGACCTAATTTGACCCGTTCGTTGGTCAGGGCTGCCTTGATCATTCGAATGACACTTAACGCAACCTTGTCGCGAGCCTTCATAGCTGTTTTTAAATCTTCAGTAAGCGTGTCTGATAATGACATGTGAAAAACCTCCTAATAATGATTAATTGGTTCTGAATCCTCAAAAAAAGACCCCTGTCAAGCAGGAGCCTCGATGCAACTTAGAAACGCTTCTTGTTCTTGCGCTTTCTTGCTGCTTCTGATTTTAATTTCTTTTTAACGCTTGGCTTTTCATAAAACTCACGTTTACGGTATTCTTGTAAAGTACCGCTTTTTGAAACGGTTCGTTTGAAGCGCCGAAGAGCATCGTCAAGAGACTCGTTTTTGCGAACGACTGTCTTTGTCATGTAAATCCCTCCCTCCGAGCTCTAGTAGTAACCGTTGAAATGAACAACAAAAGAAGCCCTTTCCAATAGTTCCTTTTAATTATACCTACCTAACGCCCACACGTCAATCATTTCAATTAACTTTTACCATATAAATTCAAATATCCGCTGGTGGTTCTGACCTGTGCTAAAATTAGACTAACTATTGAATAACGGAGGTCTTATTATGCCTGAAAATTCAGATATCGACATCTTTATTATCTCAGATTCATCTGGTGAAACTGCATTAACGGTAGCTCAAACTGCGGTGGCGCAATTCCCTGATATTCAAGTGAAGTACCAACGTTTTCCTTTCATTCAGACGGAGTCAATTCTAGCAGGCATTTTAAAAATGGCTGCCCGTAAAAATGCCGTTCTATATTATACCCTAGTTACACCTTCGTTGAGCGAACTGGTCAACCATTTTACAGATGAAAACCAACTTCAAGCTTTCGACTGCCTTCAACCAGCAATCAAAGCGCTAACTAACCGAACTGGTGTCCAGCCCGCTTCCATCCCAAGCATCAACCATAGTCTCACGGATACTTACTTTGACCGGATTGGTGCCATGGAGTTTGCCGTAGCCTATGACGATGGTAAGGATCCCACCGGGCTGTTGAAAGCTGACATTGTCATCCTTGGAGTTTCTCGAACCTCGAAAACACCCTTATCACTGTTTCTTGCAAACCGTGGCATCAAAGTGGCTAACCTGCCACTATCACCACAATCACAACTTCCTGATGAACTCTGGAAAGTTGACCCGGCAAAAATCATTGGTTTAACTAACAGTCCCAAGGTATTACGGCGGATTCGTCAACAACGAATGATTTCCTATGGTTTACCTGCAGAGAGTGCCTACTCAGACGCTGAGAAAATTAAGGCAGAACTTCAATACGCAGACGAAATCTATAAAAAGATTGGCTGTTTGGTGATCAATGTTTCTAACAAGTCGATTGAAGAAACTGCGACACTAATCCTGGAAAATCTGAATTTGCAACCAACTGAAATTGATACGATCAAAGATTAGCTCCCACAGTTTTCAACTAAAAAAACATGTTTGTCAAAACTCACGGTTCACACAAAGGAGTGATTGTCTTGACTCAGATTGGAATCATTGCTGGCAGTCTTCGCAAGGCGGCTTATTCTAAAAAAGTGGCAACCGAACTGACAAATTTACTACCAGTTCAGTTCGAACCCGTTTTTATTGATATCAGCCAATTACCGCTATATAACGCCGATTTAGATGAGTCAGTCGCGGTTCCCGCTTGGGAAACTTATCGTCGGCAGTTGGACAACGTAGCTGGTTTCATCATTGTCACACCAGAATATAATCGAGGTACCACAGGGGCGTTGAAAAACGCCTTAGACATCGGTTCTAAACGCCACAACCACTGGAAACACAAACCAGCCCTAGTGGTTTCTACCTCACCCGAAGCAACTGGCGGTTTTGGCGCAAATCAACAAATTAGACAGTCTCTGGTCACTTTGAATGTCACTCCAGTGCAACGACCCGAAATCTACTTAGGTCACGTTGATCATTTATTCGACGATCAAAACTTAATTACCAACCCTGACACGATTGCATTTCTGCAGACCGCAATCAACGCTTTCGTTAAATTGCAGGCTAAGTTTCAAATTGGGGAAACAGAAGCGCCAACTTCTCCATTAACCAGGTATGAGCCAGGTCGTTTTTATATTAATGATGAAACCGGCCAGCTGTTGGCAGAAATTATTTTCCGTGATCAGCAGAATAAACGAATTAAGATTACCGACACCCGGGTTAACGAACTACTGCGTGGCCAAGGGATTGCTAAACAACTGACGTTAAGAGTCATTCGCTTCGCACAGCTTCATCAACTGACTATCATACCGGAATGTACGTATGCACAACGCTTTGCTGATAAACACCCGGAATATCAGCACCTCTTTACTACCAATTGATTAATAAAAACAGCGTGAGCAATTTCACGCTGCTTTTTTAGATTAATCGTCAAACCCAAGACTAGCGTCGAAAGGCTTTTGAGCCAGTACATCCGCTTCGATATTTGGATTGAAGGTTTGCTGTTTGAGCATTTCAACTTCGTAGCCATAAGGAGCAAATTTATGCTTTTTGTCAACTACCACCCATGGCGTTTCCATGACTTTAGGCACATTGATCAAACTTGGATGATGAGCAACCGCGTTTAAGGCATCAAAGCCGATTGTCCCGTTACCCAGTAATTCATGCCGGTCTTTATGACTACCTTGAGGATTTTTCGAGTCGTTTAAATGAATCACCTGCAAACGATCAAGACCAATGACATCATCGAACTGCTTCAATACACCATCAAAGTCATCTTTAATCGCATAACCAGCGTCACTGGTATGGCAAGTATCAAAACAGACTGATAATTTATCATTATCGGTGACCTGATCAATAATGGCGGCCAACTGCTCAAAGGTGATTCCCACTTCAGTCCCTTTGCCAGCCATGGTCTCCAACGCAATTTTAACGTGTTGATCTGGCTCAATGATTTCGTTTAAGCCTTTAGCAATTTGCGCAATTGCGGCTTCTGGACCGGCACCCACGTGAGCTCCAGGATGCAGGACAATTTGAGTAGCGCCAATTGCTTCAGCTCGCTTAACTTCTTCTCGCAAGAATTGAACCGCAAAGGGATAATTTTCAGGCTTAACCGTGTTACCCAGGTTCACTACATAAGGTGCGTGAACCACAATTTGCTGTAAATGATGGTCCTTCATGAACGCATGTCCCGCGTCAATGTTTAACTCATCGATTGGCTTTCTTCTGGTATTTTGCGGTGCGCCTGTATAAACCATGAAGACATTTTCACCATAGCTGGCAGCTTCTTTAGCTGACCCCAGCAACATATCCTTACCCTTCATGCTAACGTGTGACCCGATTAAAAAAGTCATTATTTCTTTCCCCCTATAATAACCTGAACAACTTTGGTCGAGGCTGATCCATCTTCCCACTCACAATACTTTTGGTTGAATCCTGCCAACTGAGACTGGTAGCCAGAAAAACCGCCTTGCTGAGTAAACTGTTTTAAATACCCATCCAACTCAGCTTCGGTGGTGGCTAACGGCCCCGGAATTTCTGCTTGATAGTCAAAGTAAAACCCTCGCAATTGGTCTCGATAGTGTTCTAAATCATAAGCATAAAATAACATTGGCCGATTAAGATTGGCAAAATCAAACATCACTGATGAATAATCGGTTACCAATAAATCGGTGATCAAATACAGATTAGCGATGTCTTCGTCTGCGATGATTTTTACCCGATCTTCGAACCCGGTAATATCAATGTGATCCTTCACCAAATAATGCGGTCTCAAAACTAGGATGGTTTCTGCACTTACTTGCTCAAAAAAGCGATGCAGGTCAAACGGCAGTTCAAAATGATACTGGCCTGTTTTAATCGCATCATCATCGCGCCAAGTTGGCGCATAGGTGATCACTGTTGCATCGGAAGAGCCAACCAAACGCTGCTTCAACAGGCGAATCACCGCTGAATTATTTTCATGGTAAAGCACATCGTTTCTCGGGTAGCCAATATCTAAAAACTGATTGTGAAATTGAAAGGCTGATCGAAAAATTTGTTTGGAATAGTCATTCGGCGCAATTAAATAATCCCATCTGGCAGCTTCCCTAATAAACTGACAGTAGTAATCAGCAGTTTGGGTTCCCGGAATCGCCACGTGTTCAATATCAACACCCAAATGTTTCAAGGGTGTCCCATGCCAAGTCTGAATGTAAACTGTCCCCTTATTCTTTCGCCACCAATTTGGTAACCTAGAATTTAAGACCCAAAAACCGGCATGAGCCATCAACCAGACCCACTTAAACGAAAAGCGTTTAACGAGCTGAATGTCTGGATACTTGGCATGTAGCTCACGATATCGCCGGGGTTTAACGCCGAAGTATGCAGAAGTTTGAAACTCTGGTTGTTCAGCAACCAATTGACGGTAAATCGCTGCCGGATTATCGTTGATATCATTGCCGTTAAAGCTTTCAAACATGATCAGATCTTTTTTTGCCGGGATACAAATAAACCCATCGTTTAAAACGATGAGTCCATAGCGAATCACGATTTTTAGACCTTTTATGACTTGGTTTTTAAGTCCAGTCAATTTCATCGTAATTCCTCCTTGTTTATTTACTAAATTAAATCAACAAACCGTGAACGGAACTTATAATGCAAGTGTGAACCCACTAGCAAGAAGAACAGCACAATCAACCAGAATTCAATGGTCAACGTTGGCCGTTGCCAGAACCAGCCTTGTCCCAACATTGCTTCTCGGAAGCCAGAGACCACGTAGAAAAATGGGTTTAGCTGTAAGAGACGGGTTGCAACTGGCGGGAAACTACCGGTTTCAAAGTTAAACAGCACACCGGAAATGTAAAACAACATCCGCATCAGTGACTGCAATAAAACGTGATAATCCCGAATTAAAATCGATACCGCAGAGTTAAAGATCCCAAAGGCCAGCAAGAACATAATCATGCAGAAAAAGTAGTAGATCCACTCAATCCAATAGATGCTAGGGCGAATGCCATATATTAATCCCACAACGATTGATACAACCAACATCGTCCAAAACGAACTTAGATTCGACACAATTTTAATTGAAGGTAAGGCCGAGACCGGAAACTTCATCTTAGAAACCATGCTGACACGCTGATAAATACTCTTAGACGCGTCTAGCGTTGCCCGGTTCATGAAGAACCAAGGGGTGATCCCAATCACCATCCACGGCAGGTAATCGATACCACTACTTTGACCGTGCTTTAAACCAACACCAAAGACTAACCAGTAAATACTGATTTGAATCAGCGGGTATAAGTATTCCCAAACCAGCCCTAAATAATGACTTTGATAACTGGCACGATCTTCGTATTTTGAAATTCGGAAAATCATACCTAAACTCTCAAATTGTTCTTTAAATAAGGTAACGACCTCTTTCAAAGGTAACACTCCTTTACGCCAACTATTTTGCTAAATAGTGACAGTAATATTCCACAACCCGGTGGGTCGCATGACCATCATTATAGGTATTCCAATGATGGTTAAACCTAGTAAAATCAGTTTGGCTGTCCGCCAATATTGCTTGCTTTAATTCCGATGGTGTTCGCAAGGGTGCTGAAGGCAACCACTTTAAAAAGTGGGGTTGAATACCAGGATTTTGCTGGTATTCTTCTAAATCAGACATGTAAAAAAGCAAACTATGCGCGTGTGATAATAAACTATAATCAAACGCAATTGATGAATAATCTGTAATCAAAGTCTCCGTCACCATGAGTAGATCCGTTGTTGAAAGTTGCGGATAAAACCTGACTTGGTGAGTAGTTGACCGACTAAATCGCTGTTCGTACTTTTGAAGCAACGGGTGAAGTTTAATCACTACTACCGCATTAGGGTCAGCCACCAGCGCGTCTTTTAGTTCTGGTGTCAGCTCAAAAGTCATGGAATCTCGATAAGTTGGCGCGTATAAAATCACGCGGTGCTTAGTTAAGCCAGGAGCTAACCGGTTAATTCGATTCAAAGCCCCTTTTTGCCACTTATCTGAAAAGAAGCGGTCAGAACGCGGATAGCCCATAAGCTTCATCCGCGAGCGTGGCACGTGGTAACTATCTTGAAAAACGGTTCCCATGGCATCAGAAGCCACCACATAATCGTCAAACTGATTATAAACCCGCTGAAAACGTCGCTGATCAGCTTTCGACCGCCGACTGGTTGTGGGATCTCCCCACCCAAAGCGCTTAATAGCACCATTAGCATGCCATAACTGAACGATTTTAGCATGGCGCGGATGTATTAAGCCACCCAAAAAGGCATAGTAGTTATCACAGAAAATCAGGTGTGAACTCATGATAACTGGAATGTCCCAAAGGACAAAATGCAAGTTATCCTGAAATGGAATAACTTTTACACCATAAGCGGCAAGTTGAGTTGCTTCCACCTCAACATCAGGCCGATAAAAAACGACCAGTTGCTGATTTTCAGGTAATCTATCAGCCAGAGCAAGTATAAACTTCAAATTATTGCCAAAACTCATCAGGTAAATAACTGAATGAACCTTGCTTCGCTTAAAAAAGTTCAGCACAGATATCAACCGGACCAGCCAGATATATATGACTTTCACAGCAAACCACCAATTCTATTATTCTCCCGTGTTCCGCCACCATTCAACCAGTGTCGCAACGCACATCATGGTATTATACCACATTCAAATTTCAAGTAACTGGCTTTTATGAGAATTTAAGAATTTGTCCCGAAAGAGCTTGTGCTGTAAATCGATACTGGTAATTGTTTCTTGAGCGAAAGACAACCAATAATTGGTGTTCGTTCACTGTCTTAATTTGTTCCAGAACTCAAATTCTCGTCCGTAATACTAAACAACGCCACCCCGATGATTATCGGAATGACGCTATTTGGAGTTATTCTCTGAAAGTTACTCAGTTGTGTTAGACTTTCACAGCTTCGGCTCATAAAAATGACCTAACACTTTATAAATCTCTGAAACACTCACGAAAGCACTAGAGTCGGCTTCATCCATAGCTTCTTCTAAATCGGCCATTTCATAGCGTGAGATAACCGTGAACAAAATGGTTTTCGTATCATGATGATACGCACCTTCCGCATCGTGAACGATGGTAATCCCCCGCCGGATATGATTTTGAATCGAATCAATCACCGTTTTAGGCCGGTCAGTAATGATCATAACCTGCATCAACTGCTGGCGTGTGTAAGTCATGTCCATGACTCGTGCGTTGACCACTAACCCAATGGCGGAGTAGAACGCGTGCGGCCAACCGTAAAGAAAACCGGCAGCCAAAATAATTAACGAATTAAACGCAATGTTAATGGTGCCAATGGAACGTCCCGTTTTCCGGCGAATGACGATACCAAGAATGTCGAGACCACCAGTGGAAATCCCATTTTTAAGGGCCAAACCAGTCCCAAAACCATTAACCGCCCCGCCAAAGAGTGCACAAATAATCGGATCAGTCGTCAAATGCACTGGATGCAACATCTTGATCATCAAACTGGCTAGAAAAACCGTGATGACCGTGTATACCGTGAAATTACGACTGATCTGCCGCCAAGCCAACACAAACAGCGGCACGTTGAGTAGGAATAAACCTAAGGCAGTCGAGACGACAAAGGTGAGGTGTCGTTCCGTCAAGGTTGTCACAATTTGAGCCAAGCCGGTAATTCCAGACGAATAAATGTGCCCTGGAGTCCAGAAAAAATTCATGGCCACAGAAACTAAAATACCATATATGAAAGCAGTGGAAATTTTGCCAATTGATTGATGGCGTTTGACTAACCGCTGTACATCATCCATAACAAACCCTCTTATCCAATCGTAGGTTACTATCCAGTATCTTAGCATAGCATATCTTTGACTGTCGTACAGTCTTCCTTTTACATTCTAAGTGATTGTTCATTTAGCTGTGGATTTACGCCAATGTTTGCCAACAAATTTTTCTCGACCGCCAGCTTCTTGCTCCTCATATCGTTCAGGGTTCTTCCGGTAAAAATCTTGGTGCTCTTCTTCGGCTTCATAGAATGGCTGGGCGTCCTCAATTTGAGTCACAATTGGTTCGTCAAATTGACCACTGTTAATCAGATCTTGACGTGATTTTTCCGCAATTTTTCGCTGATAGTCATCCTTGACAAAAATCACGGGACGGTAATTATCCCCGCGGTCTTGGAATTGCCCCATAGCATCCGTCGGGTCAGTCTGCTGCCAGTAAATCGAAACCAGTTTTTTATAGGACATTACTTTAGGATCAAAAGTAATCTTGACGGCTTCCGTATGCCCTGTAGTATGGCTTTTAACCTGTTCGTACGTTGGGTTGGCAACGTGCCCACCAGTATAACCAGAAACCACCTTTTCGATTCCGGGCTGAGTATCAAATGGCTTGACCATGCACCAAAAACAGCCACCGGCAAAAATGGCCGTTTCAAAGTGTTTTGTTTGTTCGCTCATTTATTTCACCTCTAAATTTAATGAAACTAGTATAGTGCAATCAGTAGTAGGAAACAAGCAAGTCGCACGTTATTAACTTAGCAAGCACAAACTTTTTTAAAAAAAGGACTTTACAAATGATAAATTAACCAGTAAGATTGCTTTAAATTAAAAAATGATTAAAGCAATGATGAGCAAGAGTAAATTTTTTATCACTTTTAGAGAGTCTGTGGCTGGTGCAAACAGACAGTGATTAAGGTTGAAAGTAGGCTCTGAGCTGTAGATGCGATGTCTGAGTGTCTACTGGGTGCCCCCGTTATCAAGGCCAGCGAATACGATTTAATCGTGCTCGTTAAGGTTACGTATGTAACGAAGACAAGGTGGTACCGCGCATTGTAAAGCGCCCTTCGAAGATTTAACTTCGAAGGGCGCTTTTCTCATTTTATTTTAATTTTACTATTTGATCAGGAGGAATGATATATGACAGCATCTTTGATTCACAAACTAGCTTCCATGGACCAGCCCATTATTCCAGCGGCTGGCGATGGCCAAACCATGACTTTATTAAGTCAATCAACGTTTCCCGCTCTTTTTTTGGATGGTACGTTAACTACCCAAACATTATTGGACGAGAACAATCAGGGCTTACTGACCTTATCAGAATACGCCAAGTTTTGCCGTGACATGGCCCTTAAGAAAACGACCCCACTGATTGGTGATCTCCAATCCGGCTTTGGTAGCCCACTGAATACCTACTACGCAGCTCAAGAGCTGGAACGGTCAGGCGCAGATACTATCATTTTAAATGATCAAACTTATCCATCCCATTCACTTAACCGACCAACAACGACCACGCCGGCTGATTTACTTGGAAAAACCAAAGCAGCACAGGATGGCTTAGAAAACGATGCCACCGAATTATGGATCAAGTTGGAGGGTATTTGGGATTATGGCACCGAGGGCTTCCAACAGCGACTGCATTACCTCGCTAATATCGGTGCGGATGCAATTATCATCGACCACTACACCGATGATCAATTAAACGCCATTATCGCCTCAACGCCAGAACTGCCTATTATCGCAACTTGGACGCCTAATACCCCACATAAATCAGGCATCACCGCTTGGTTAGATACGGGTTATCTGGCCCGTCAAGCTCAACAGGCTCGACAACAGGCTCTGACTGAACTCAAGAAAGGAGCAATTGAATATGCTGAAAAATGATCGCATGCGTCACCAATTTAAAACCGATGTCATGAGCGGCCACATTGTTCGAATGATGGTTGCACCAGATGCCCTAGCCGCTAAAATTGCTCAATCTTGTGGCGCCAAAGCAGTCTTTAGCGCCGGTTACGCCACCAGCGCATCCGCGCTAGCCATGCCAGACCGGGGCATCAGCGATTTTGGTTTTGCACTAGAACGCTGCCGAGAAATCATTAACGCCGTCGATATCCCCGTATTCGCCGATGCCGATACCGGCTATGGTGACCTAGACAACGTTAAACGAACCGTTGAATGTTACGAAGCCATCGGTGCCACCGGAATCTTCATCGAAGACCAGGTTTGGCCAAAACGTTGCGGCCATATGGATGGTAAAAAAGTTGAACCTACTGAAGTCCTTGAAGCAAAGATCAAGGCAGCTAAGGCAGCGCGCAAGCATGACGATTTCCTGATTATGTCACGAACGGATGCCCGAGCCGTTTACGGGTTGGACGATGCCATTGAACGCAGTAAGCGTTACAAGGCAGCTGGTGCAGACCTCATCTTCATTGAAGCACCCCAAAGCAGCGAGGAACTAGAAAAAATCCATGAAGCTTTCCCCGATACACCTATGATGGCCAATATGATTGAAGACGGTAAGACTCCCTTGACGAAGACAGAGGACCTGGAGCGTCTAGGTTTCAACATCGTGGTTCATCCGAACGCCATGACTTACACGCAAACCTACGCTGAAGAACAGCTGGTTAAAACACTGCAACGCGACGGCACCACCAAAGCTTATAAAGATCACATGATCACTTTTCCAAAGTTCAATGAATTTGTCGGCTTAGATAAAGTCAATGCTCGAGACGCGATGTACGCACCAGAAAAAATGGCCCAATTCATGACTGACTAACCCAGCATTTAAAATCATAGGAGGCAACGCCAATGGAAGCATCTGCAATGAATCTAGAAACTCAACTCAACACAGCAAAGGAGACCCCACTATTTTATAAAGTTTTCGGCTTAGCGGGTGCCGGCATCATGTTAGATGCCGCTGACGTTTACATAGCTGGCGCAATCAACGGTGCCATCACTAGTTCGGGATTTGCGAGTATTCAGCAAGGATCAATGTTCCTATCCAGTGGCTTTTTAGGCCTCTTCATTGGCTCATTGCTCGCTGGTTACATCGGCGACTTTTATGGCCGCAAGAAATCCTATCAGTATAACTTACTCTTATTCGGTGCCTTCACGCTACTGTCAGCCTTCGCACCGAATATCATTATCCTAACGATTTTCCGTTTACTAGCGGCAACTGGTCTAGGCGCAGAAATTGTTACCAGCTACGCCATTGTCAATGAGTTTGCACCGATCAAACGTCGTGGTCACTGGTCTGGTATGACGGCGATAGTTGCCAACAGTGGCGCACCATTTACGCTGTTGATTGCCACCTTCATGATTCCCAAGTTTGGCTGGCGCTCAATGTTCCTATTAATCGGTATTCTGGCACTCATCTTGTGGTTCGCCCGTCGTCATTTCCCCGAATCACCTCGTTGGCTGCTCTCTAAGGGACGTAACGAAGAAGCTAATGCCATCATCAAACAACTTACCACTCGCGGTTTGTACGAAGAAGGCGAACTTCAAGATAAAAACGAAGCCATCAGCCACATTAGTTTTGGCAAAGGTTTGTTTATTGCTATTATCGCGGTTAGTGCCACCCTGCTTTGTCAATACACCTTCACCACTTGGGTACCAACCTTACTGCTCAAACGTGGTATCAGTATCGTTAGCTCCATTGGTTTCTCAGCCATCATGATGATTGGTGCCCCAATCGGCTCGGCTATCGGTGCTGGTTTGGTTGACCGTGCCGGCCGCAAAAAGGTCATCATCCCCGGCTTCATTGCTGTAGCAATCCTCGGTATCGCTTATGCGTACGAGACCACAACCCTTGGTATTATCATTAACGGGTTCTTGCTGACAGTGACGTTGTACATTCTGGTTGCTACTGTGGTTAGTATTTATACCAACGAATTATTCGAGACCAGTCACCGTTTCCGCGGCGCCGGTATCGCTAATGGTATCTCAAAATTATTAAACGTTTTGATGCCAACCTTAGTGGCTTTTATCATCACCACTTCATCACCCTCGTTCCTGTACTACGGCATTGCAGCAATCGCCGTTGTTGCTGCCATCATCATCGCGGCCTTTGGTCCTGAAACAGATCAAAAAGCGATTAAATAACACTCAAAAAGCTGCATTTCCTTCAATCGGAAATGCAGCTTTTTTGATTTAAAGTAAAGGGTTATTTCTCATCCTTACCTTCATCGTCATCCTTAGTAACAAACAGGCTTAAATCTTGCAATTGTCTGTCTGAAACCGTGGTTGGTGCTGAAGTTAATGGTTCGATTGCCTTGGAGTTCTTAGGGAAGGCAATTACGTCTCGGATGTTGCCACGCTTAGCAAGCAAGCGGGCAAAGCGATCCAAGCCGATTGCCAGACCACCATGAGGCGGAAAACCGTAATCTAAAGCATTTAGCAGGTAACCAAATTGGTCTTCTGCCCGTTCTTTAGTGAAGCCTAATGCCTTAAACATCTTCATTTGGAGGTCACGGGTGTGGATACGAATCGATCCGCCACCTAATTCCAAACCGTTCAAGATAATATCATAGCTTTGAGCATAGGCTTTATGAGGATCTTCACCTTCGTCCAAGTAATGCTCGTCGCCGGCCTTTGGCATGGTGAATGGATGATGGGCTGGCACCCAACGCTTCAAATCCACATCGTAGTCAAACAGTGGCCAGTTAACGACCCAGAGAAAGGCAAACTTGGATTCGTCGATTAAACCGAGCTCTTCAGCAATCGTCCGACGCAGGTAATCCAAAGTCTGTGCGACTACTCGGCTAGAATCACAAGCAAATAACAGCATATCACCTGGTTTGGCACCAGTTCGTTCGGTAATTGCCTTGTATAATTCGGCATTATCCTTGAAGAACTTAGCAATTGGCCCGGTAAAGTTATCTTCAGTAACCTTCAACCAAGGTAAGCCCTTAGCACCGAAACGATCGATATGTTCAACAAACTTATCAATATCCTTCCGTGAGTACTTGTCAGCACCACCTGGAACGGCAATGGCTTTAACTTGGCCACCATCTTTAAGCACGTTATTGAAGACGTTAAAGCCTAAGTTATCGACTAAATCGCCTAAATCTTTCAGTTCCATGCCAAACCGGACATCTGGTTGGTCGGTACCAAAGCGAGCCATAGATTGATCCCAGTCTAACCGATCGAATGGTAATTTAACATCAACACCCAAAGTTTCCTTCATGACCTTAGCAATCAAGCCTTCAGTCAGATCCTGAATTTCTTCAGCATCTAAGAAAGAAGTTTCCATATCGATTTGGGTAAATTCAGGTTGACGGTCACCACGTAAATCTTCGTCACGGAAACAACGCGCGATTTGGTAGTATCGGTCAAAACCAGCACCCATCAGCAATTGCTTAAACAGTTGTGGGGATTGTGGTAAAGCGTAGAAATGACCTGGGTAAACCCGTGAAGGTACCAGATAATCCCGGGCTCCTTCTGGCGTTGACTTGGTCAAATCTGGGGTTTCAATATCGATGAACCCTTGTGAATCAAAGTAGCTGTGAACCGACTGAGTGATCCGGTTACGAATCATCAGCCCACGCTGCATCTCGGGCCGACGAAGATCCAAGTAACGGTACTTCAACCGCAGATCATCGGAAACGTTGATGTCGTCTTGAATGTAGAATGGCGGGTTTTTAGCCTTGTTTAACAGGTTGATTTGAGATACCCGAACTTCAATTTTACCAGTCCGCATCTTGTCATTAACTTCATGTTCCGCACGATGAACCACGTGGCCCTTTACTTCAATGACGTATTCGTTTCGTAACTGATCAGCAACAGCTAGTGCATCCTTGTCGAATTCCTCGCTGAATACTAATTGAACGATGCCTTCACGATCCCGTAAATCAATAAAAATTAAACCACCTAAATCACGACGCTTTTGAACCCAGCCCTTGAGGACGACATCTTGATCAAGATATTTTTCGTCCACTAGACCAGCGTATGTTGTTCGCTTCATCTTTTTCTCCTCTTATTCAATATTTGAAATCACACTGGCAAAGTTATTCATAACGTCTGCCATCGGCGCTGAAACTTCATTACCAGAGTCCATATTCTTAACGTGAATCGTCTTAGCAGCCAACTCGGCTTCACCAACGGTCAATGTATAAGCGGCACTTAGACGATCGGCCGTCTTAAACTGTGCCTTGGGTTTACGGGCCAGGTAATCTCGGTCCGCCGAATAATCCTGTGCACGTAAGGCTTGAACCACTTGTAAAGTCGTCGCATTGGCTTCATCACCGATGCCGACAACGTAAGCATCAAGATGATGTTCCTCTGGAAATTCAACACCCTCAGCTTCCATCAGTAAGATCAGTCGTTCCATTCCTAGACCAAAACCGACGCCAGAAACCTCCGGACCGCCTAACTCTTCAACCAGACCGTTGTACCGACCACCGGCACACACCGTAGTGTAACCGTGGCCTAACGCTTTGGAGTCGACCATGAATTCAAAAATGGTGTGGTTATAGTAATCCAGGCCACGAACCATCGTTGGATCAACCACGTAGTCGATGTTTAAAGCCGTTAGCAGACTTTTAACTTGGTCAAAATGATCCTTAGCCGCTGGCGTCAGATAATCCAGAATCGATGGTGCATCCGCCACAAACTGCTGATCCTTTTGATCTTTGCTGTCCAATACTCGTAACGGGTTCTTGTGCAGCCGAACTTGGGAATCTTCACTCAGCTCATCATAATGTGGCTCCAAATAATCGATCAAGGCTTGACGGTAATTATCCCGAGTTTCTTTATCACCAAGCGTGTTAATGGCCAAACGCAGGTTAGGAATCCCGAAATGCTTAAACAGATCCTTTCCCATAGCAATAACTTCAACATCGAGTGCCGGTTCATCCGAACCAAAAGCCTCCACACCGATTTGATGAAATTCCCGTTGCCGACCAGACTGTGGCCGTTCATAGCGGTACATCTGACCCATGTAGTAGGTCTTGAATGGCTTTTGAACTTCCGGACCATAGAGCTTGTTTTCTACGAACGCCCGAACAACTCCAGCTGTTCCTTCTGGCCGCAAGCTAATGTGACGGTCACCCTTGTCTTTAAAATCATACATTTCTTTGGTGACAATATCTGAAGTGTCCCCAGAAGTTCTAGAAAAAACTTCAAAATTTTCAAATAACGGTGTCCGGATTTCTTCGAACCGATATTTTTTGAATACTTGACGCGCAACGGTTTCCACGTATTGCCAGTGCTGACTCTCACCGGGCAAAATATCCGCAGTACCTTTAGGTCGCTGATAACGCATAGTATCTTCCTTTCCGATTTTCGTTCTCGTGCAAAAAAATAAAAAGCACCCTTGTTTTCACAAGGGTGCTTCGCACGGTACCACCTTAAATTAACTCATCCATAACGTTGGACACGAATAATCACTTATTCACCTCAAAAGTGTCTTCAACTTCCCGCCTGCTATATCTTCTCATCAACCAGATATTTTCTGAAAGTCACGGGTTATTTACTCATCTTTTTCATCGGTGTTTCATTTATTTAACTAACAATAAGACTACTCAGTTCACATCCAAAAGTCAAGGACGTTTTGGCTAGAGACTGTATCTTTAACAAAAAATATCCTATAATTAAAATCAAAAAACTAATCGAGGAAACCAATTTGAACTACCTTAAACAACACTGGCAACAAATCGCAATATCGTTTGCTGTGCTACTGACCCTCGGCATTGCCGTCTTTCAAACAGTGCGTCAAGACCGATTAACGACACCGATTGCAAATATCAATGTCCGAACGGGCCCTAACATTAATTACCAAACGAAGGCAATCTTGAAAAAAGGTCAAGCCGTTTACATTGTTCAAAAAAAGAATAACTGGTACAAAGTCCGCTATGATGATCATCAGTTCGGCTGGGTAGCCAGTTGGCTGATCAACCAATCGGGCAAAATTCAAACGGCAACCAACCTTTCTGAAGCCACCATCGTTTTGGATCCTGGCCACGGTGGCAGCGACTCTGGCGCACTATCAATTGATCAGCATCACGATGAGAAGACTTACACTCTGCAACTAGCAAAAAAGGTCCGCGCACAGCTCACCGCTCGTGGGGCTCACGTTATCATGACACGTACTGGCGACCAAACCGTGTCGCTGGGCGCTCGACCAGAAATGGCAACGGATAATCATGCGGATGCCTTCATCAGTTTTCATTATGACTCTAGCCCTAGCAATAACCTAGGCTCTGGCTTCACCACGTACTATTACCATGCCAATACCTCATTAAAACTAGCTCACACAATTAATCAGCATTTAACTGGCTTGCCGCTGGAAAATAAGGGTGTCGAAGTTGGCAATTTTGAAGTCATTCGTGACAATTTAAGACCCGCGCTACTCCTCGAGATGGGTTACATCAATACTGCCAAAGACTTCAAAGAAATCGAAAATCCAGCTTATCAAAACCAGGTTGCCAAGGATGTTACAAACGGTTTAGCGGCCTACTTTAACAATAAATAATTTAAAGAAAGGATCGATGATATATGGATCATACATGGCTTCAGCAATTGCCAATTAAGTCAATTACCAGCGTCACACCAGTATCCGGGGGTGACATTAATCAAGCTTATCGCCTGGAAACAGCTTCTAAACCCTATTTCCTACTGGTCCAACCAAACCGAGAACAAACTTTTTATCAACACGAAATCGAGGGCCTCAAGTTATTGGCTCAAGCAGCTCTTGTCCCAGAAGTCATCGCCTCAGGTCAAATCAATGGCGATGCTTACCTGATTTTGTCTTGGCTGGATGCTGGAAACGGCAACCAGTATGACCTTGGTCAGCTGGTTGCTCATGTGCACCAGATTCATCATGATCAGTTCGGGTTCGACCACGATGTGACAGGTAAATTACCAAAGATCAATACTTGGCAAGCCAATTGGGGTGATTTTTACGTCCATCAACGGCTTGAAGTGCTTGCGAAACGGGCAGCTGAACACGGCCTGTGGAATCAAAATAGACAGGGCCACTTACAGCGGCTCTGCCAAATCATTCTTGATTATTATCAAACTCACGAAAGCATGCCAAGTTTATTGCATGGTGATCTCTGGTTTGGCAACGTCATGTTTACCGCAGATGGTAAACCCGCGTTAATCGATCCAGACGTCCTTTACGGTGAGCGAGAATTCGATCTGGCAATGACAACCGTTTTTGGTGGTTTCAATGACCAGTTCTACAAGGGATATAATGATACTTACCCACTAGAAGCCGATTTTCAGCAGCGATTGCCATGGTATCAACTTTACTATCTCATGGCTCACCTGAATTTATTTGGCGAAAGCTATGGTGGATCTGTAGACCGAATCCTCAGTGCTTACTGAAGTAACGCCTGCTGTAATCCCACTACGTTAGTTACATCAATTTTCGGGTGACTGGCACGCGCATCAATTAACCGACCGGGGTCAAATAAAGCGCCAGCAATACCAGCGTTGTGCCCTGCATCGATGTCTAACGTCCGGTCACCAATCATAATTGCAGATCCTCGTTGAATATTATGGCGTTCAATTAAAGCATTCAGAGAAGCCGGATCCGGCTTCCTGGGAAATGGCTGTTCACTGGTGACTGCATCAGTGAACAGCTTTTTGATACCTGCTGTCTGCAATAACTGCATGGCACTTTGATTACGGTGAGTCAATAAGTAGTGTTGCCCACCTTGATCTGCCAGTCGTTGCAGCAATGCTAACATCCCGTCAAAAGGCTGGGCCTGGGCAATATGTCGTGGTTCAATCTGACGGTAATCTTTTTCTAAACGGCCTGCATCAATACTAAACAACGCACTGAATTTCTGTAAAGCAGTTCCCATTGAATGCTGACGCATGGTCTCGTAAATTTCCTGTTCGTCCAGCTCAATTTCGGATACCCGTTGTTGAATTAGCGCCTGCATGAAGGCTCGGACCATAATGGGATACGTGTCGAAAATTGTGCCATCAAAGTCCCAGAAAAATGTTTGGTATGTCATCTTACACTCCTTATAAGTCTGCACTGTCAAAAATAATCGTCACGGGGCCATCGTTAACCAAGCTGACTTGCATATCAGCGCCAAATTCACCGGTTTCAACTTGAATACCGGCTTGCCGTAATTTTTGATTAAACCGTTCGTAGATTTCTTTCGCGTGATCCGGTGCCCCCGCTTTAGTAAAACTTGGCCGGTTACCCTTCTTGGTATCCGCGTACAAGGTAAACTGGGACACCGACAGAATAGCGCCACCGATATCTTCAATGGATAGATTCATTTTCCCAGCATCGTCAGAAAACACGCGTAACTTTGAGATCTTATGGACGTAGTAATCAATCTCGTCTTCGCCATCAGTATCTGATGCGCCAAATAATATGAGGTACCCCTGCTTGATTTTTCCAACTACTTGATCTTCAATTGCGACCTGTGCTGAGGTCACCCGTTGTAATACAATTCGCAAATTAAAACCTCCCTACTGACATCAAAACGACACGGCTGACCGTGTCGTTTTTAAACTGTTATCTAAATGGTCGCTTAACAACGTAAACATCCTGAACATTCTTCAGATTATCCATCAGCCGTTCCAGTTGCTCAGCATTTCTGATTCCCAGAGAAATGGAAACGGTGACCATCTTATCATGATCGACCCGACCATTGACGAGATTCAGCTGCTTGGTGGTGCCGTTGACGATTCGTAAGACATCATTCAACAAGCCCTCACGGTTATAGCCTTGAATTTCAAGGTCAGCGTTATACATGGTCGTCGTTTCATTAGGATTGTCCCAATAAACTTCAACAATCCGTTCGCCATTAGCTTCGGCGTGTGCCACGTTCGGACAATCTGAACGGTGGACTGAAACGCCCCGGCCCTTGGTAATATAACCAACGATCTTGTCACCGGGTACTGGTGCACAACAGTGGCTTAAACGAACGAGCAGGTTATCAACACCTTCAATGATGACCCCTTCTGACGGTTTCAGCTTCCGCTTACGCTGCGAATCGGTCTCAGACTCGGTGTTATCGATGGTTTGATGTTCTTCAAGCAGTTCGTGTTCTTCTTGTCGCTGACGTTGTTCTTCGCGCTCTTGACGAACATCTTCAGTCAACCGGTTGGCAACCCCAACCGGTTGGAGATCACCAAAACCAACAGCAGCAAACAAATCATCGATGTGCTGATAGTGCATTTTATCAACAACTTTTTGTAGTTGATCCTTAGTCATTAATTCCTTAGGGTCAAACTTGAAGTCGCGCAACTGCTGGGCGATAATTTGCCGACCAGCTTCAATGTTTTTCTCACGGTCTTTTTGGCGGAAAAACTGCTTGATTTTATTGCGCGCCCGCCTTGTTGAAACCAACTTCATCCAGTCACGGTTCGGCCCAGCTGAGTTAGATGACGTTTTGATATCGACAATATCGCCGTTTTTAACTTCATAATCTAGGGGCACAATTTTCCCATTAACTGTGGCGCCAGTGGTATGGTTACCAACTTCGGTGTGAATTTGGTACGCCATGTCCAATGGTCCGGCACCCTTTGGCAGTTCCAGCACATCGCCCTTTGGTGTAAAGGCATACACGTGGTCGCCAAAGAGTTCGCCTTTGACACTGTCCATAAAGTCAGCGGCGTCATCAGTGTCTTCTTGCAGTTCAATGATCTGCTTGAACCAGTTCAGCTTATTGCCAGTATTGGTAGTTTCAACCTTATCCGTCTTACCTTCCTTATATGCCCAGTGAGCGGCCACACCAAATTCAGCCACCCGGTGCATCTCCTCGGTCCGAATTTGGACTTCTAGCGGCCGTCCTTCTGGGCCGATCACTGTCGTATGTAAGGATTGGTACATGTTGGGCTTTGGCATCGCAATGTAATCTTTAAACCGTCCGGGCATTGGCTTCCACTTTGTATGAATGGCGCCAAGCACGGCATAACAATCACGAATGTTATCGACAATCACCCGGATAGCCAACAAATCATAAATCTGGCTAAACTGTTTATGCTGATCACGCATCTTGCGGTAGATTGAATAAATGTGTTTTGGTCGACCATAGATTTCAGGGTCGATATGCAAATCACCAATGGCGTTTTTAATATCTTGAATCGCTTCAGCAATATAGCTTTCCCGTTGATCACGACGAGAGTTCATCAAGTGAACGATCCGGTAATACTGTTGTGGATTCAGATAACGTAAAGAAATATCTTCTAGTTCCCACTTAATTGCACTAATACCAAGTCGATCAGCTAATGGCGCGTATATTTCCAACGTTTCATTAGCGATGCGTCGTTGTTTATCAGGCCGTAAATGCTGCAGAGTCCGCATATTGTGCAGCCGATCCGCTAACTTCACGATCATGACACGGATATCCTTAGACATAGCTAACAGTAGTTTCCGGTGGTTTTCAGCCAACCGCTGCTTATTAGACTTGTACTTGATCTTGCCAAGCTTAGTCACACCATCGACGATCATAGCGACATCGTCACCAAATAATTCCCGTACGTCATCTAAGGTGACACCAGTATCCTCAACGATATCGTGCAGGAAACCAGACGCCACCGTAGTCGGATCCATTTTTAAGTTGGCTAAAATCCCCGCAACTTGAATCGGGTGCATAATGTAGGGTTCACCCGATTGACGAATTTGATCCTTATGTGCAACAGCCGCGAACTTGTAGGCCCGCTGAACAATCGCAACGTGATCCTTATTCATATATTCTGATACAGCGTCGATCACGCCTTGAGCAGTCCAAGTTTGATCTCTAGACATCCGATCACTTCCCCTCTGTGGCACTAAGACCATAGGCTAAATAACTAATACATAGATAAACCAGAGCAAAATAGATGACATATTCGGGACCTGATAGTTGAATGCCTAACGCAAACAAGACCGGGAAAAGGAACAATTGCCACCAGTTATCGTCGCGGCGTTTAATAAAAGAACCAATCAATCCCGCCGCAACGGAATAAATCAAACCGTAGATGACACCGGATCGCCACATTTCGCTAATTGGAACGATACTTAAAATCATCGGTAAAACCGCTCCCAAAATAATGCTGAGTACCCAATAAGGCCAGCCAATTCGTTTTAAAATTGTCGTCATTTGCTTCACTCTCTTATTCAATGAATGACTTACATTTTAGCATTATTTTACACCAATGGATAGCATTCAATCATTGTAATTCTAATATCGTCGAAACAGCGGCAAGAAAGTACAAGGGCGCCGTTTCAGTTCTTAAAATTCGTGGGCCAAGACCCGCAACTGTAGCCTGATTTTGTGCCAGCAATTCCATTTCGGCAGGTGAGATGCCACCCTCTGGACCAAATACAGCTACTAGGCGTTCATGGGGCTTCACTTGATTCAATAATTTCACCAACCGTGCTTGCTCGCCTTGTTTAGCGGCTTCTTCGTAGGCGACCAGTAAATGGTCAAAGCTTAGCTCGGCTATTGCTTGTTTTAACGTGTTAAAGTAGTTCACCGTCGGAATATGGGTTCGGTGGGCCTGCTCAGCAGCACCCTGGGCAATTTTTTGCAGCCGAGTCAGCTTTTTACCCAATTTATTAGGCTGCCATTTGGCCACCGACCAGTCAGCGCCAAAAAAGCAGATGCTATTAGCGCCCATTTCGGTGGCTTTTTGAACGATCCATTCGGCCTTGTCCTGTTTCGGCAGACCAGACAAAATAGTCACCTCTACCGGCAATTCAACGTGTGACTCCAACGCTTTGACCACCGTCACTGAATGATCGTCGTTGAGTTGACCGAGATAAAGCGCTTCTTGACTGTCCACAAACTCCGCTTGATCGCCCGCAGCACCACGCATCACTTGCAGCCAATGTTTCGATACATTACTATCTAACTGGAATTGGTCGCCCGTCTTTAAAACTGATTTGATAAAATACCGTTGCATCTATTCATCGTCCCCTGGCTTTTGAGCAATGACACCATACCAATCGCCCATCTTTAGTGTTTGCCGAATCTTAAAACCTTGCTTGCGTTGGGCATCAAGAATTTGGTCAACTTTTTCTGAAATGATTCCCGAAGTGATAAAGTAACCGTGAACTGGTAGTAACCCCCAGGCTTGCGGAATCAACGGGATAATAACCTCAGCCAAAATATTAGCCACGATGATGTCTGCCTCGCCAGAAATTCCCTCAAGCAGGTTGTTCGCCGCAACCTTAACATCAGCTGCAACTGGATTTAACGCCAAGTTTTTCTTGGCTGAATCCACTGCCACTTGATCCAGGTCATAAGCTCGAATACTGCCTGCCCCCAATTGTTTAGCCGTAATGCTTAGCACACCGGACCCGGTTCCAACGTCGATCAACCGTTCGCCACCATGAACGACTAGTTCCAAAGCCTGCATCGACAGCTTAGTTGTGGGATGCGTGCCAGTTCCAAAAGCCATTCCCGGATCCAGCTTAACAATGCATTCATCTGAGTTTTGAGGCTGATAATCCTCCCAGCTCGGAACCACCGTCAAAAAGCGGGTAACCTGCACTGGATGGTAGTATTTCTGCCACTCAGTTGCCCAATTGGCCTCGTCAACCTTATTTGTGGTAACTTCTGCTGGTGCAACTTCCAGGTTAAAAGCGGTTAACCCATCGACCTGACGTTTGATTTCTGGGACAATCTCCGGCACGTAAATTGTTGCCGGAAAATAGGCGGTCACTTTTGCGCCACTTTGAACGTGCGGAATCTCATCCACGTTCAAAATTTCGCCCTGCTGAGCCCAATCAACTTGACTTAATTGCTCATAATCTTTTTCGTCATCAATTTGAACCCCTGAAGCACCGTGTTCCATTAAAATATTACTAACGGCTTCTACCGCTTCGTTCGTTGTTGTCACTGTCACTGCTGTCCAATCCATATGATGCGCCCTCCATTTTCAGATCAAGTTTCAAAAAAAGAACGCCAAAGTTACTTAGCGTTCTCCTCATCAGTCTGATGTTCCTGTTCCTCTTTTTGTTCCCGTTGCGGCAAACGAGATTCAAGATAGTCTAATAAATCTTTTTCAGTTCGGAAGATCCGTGGATGCTTTTGTTTATGCAGTCGAAGATCAATCTCATTGATCTTTCGACGACCAGTCCACGTGTGACTGTATCGGATGATTACCCGATTATTCAACGCCCCCCGACCAAACTTGAATACATAAACACTCTCAGGAGTCATCAGTGGCCGAATGTATGATTTTTCATACTGATAATTTCGGCTCTTCAAATACTGCTTAGTTTGATTTAGCACGGTAATCACCTCCCAACGATTTTTTTAATAACCCGCTAACATACTATTATTCATATCATATCATATTTCGCCCGCATGCAACAGACAACGGGGTTATTCCGCTCTTTAAAGTGAATATACTACTGGACTTTGATAAAAAAGTCAATACAATTATTAAATTATTCACATAGAAGTCTGGTTCTATTTTCATCATACTTCTGGCGCTTGCTTTTATAGGTAGAAATAGTATTCTGGAATCATAACAGCTTTAAAATTAGAAAACATAGAGGAACTCATTTCATGATTAAACCAACCAAACATCTAACTGGCTTTGATTGGGTTGAAACTACGGCCTTAACAGAAGCCGAGCAACAAACACTCATGGCAGAATACGGCATCACCGATGACATCATCACTTATGTTACTGATAAAGATGAAACCGCCAATTATGTCTATGATCCGGCCAACAATCAGCAATTGATGATCGTTTTGGTCCCTTACCAGTTGAAAAATACGGCAACTCCACGATACATTACGCGACCAGTCGGTTTTTTGATCCATCAAGGCGTGTTATTTACCTTTAACGAAAGCCGCTTGAATTTTGTCGACCAAGCATTTCAAAAATCAGCAAACGATACTGACATTGAAACAACCTCTGCTTTCATTTTGGAATCCATGTTCGATTTAGTGGATAGCTACATTCCAATCGTCAAGTTCGTCACCAAACAACGTAATCAACTGGATAAAATGTTAAATAAAGACGCTAAAAATTCCAATTTGATGGCACTTTCGTATTTAGGTCAAACTCTGACCTTCTTCAATAGCGGCGTGGAATCTAACAACGATCTGTTCACCCGGATTCCGCGAACTTACTTCGGTGTCAATAATTCCAGTGTCGAAAATGATTTACTGGAAGACGTTTCCATTGAATCTGATCAGGTTCAACACATGATTGAAAACGAGGAACAGGTGGTCAACCGGATCACCGATACTTTCGACAGTATTATCAATAATAACTTGAACGACACGATGAAGTTCTTAACGATTTGGTCGCTAACCATGGCAGTACCAACGATTGTGACCGGATTCTTTGGGATGAACGTTAGCCTACCATTCGAACACTTTAACCTTGCGTGGATCATGGTGATTGCCTTGTCGACTGGTTTAATCGCCTGGTTATTGTTGATTTTCAAGATGCATCATCGCTTATAGTGGGCTAACGTCCTCATGATTGATAAGCTGACAAGTCTTTGGTATGCTCAAAACAATTTAATGGTCTAAAAAGCTAAGGAGCGTGACTTAATGAAAATTGCCGTTGTAACTGACTCAGCCAGTTATTTAACGCCTGAACAGGTAGCGGATAATGATATTCACGTGGTGCCCATCACCGTTATCTTTGGAAAAGAAACCTATTTAGATAACGTCGAAATCACCACTAGTGAATTCTACCAGCGGTTAAAAGCCGATCCTCAGATGCCCTCAACTACTCAAGTAACCCTTGGCCAGATGCAAACGATGTACGATCAGTTAGCTGATGAAGGTTACGATGCTGTGATTAGCATTCACTTGTCATCTGGGATCACAACTTTTTACAGTAACCTCGTTAATTATCTGCCAAACGTGACTAACATCAAGGTCTACCCATTTGACTCACGGATTGCCTCAGCTGGCGAAGCCGACTTAGTCATGCTGGCCGCGAGATTAGTCCACGCTGGCCGCTCACCCGAAGAAATTATTCAAGCGCTCACTCAACTGCGCGAAACAATTCAGGCCTACTTTGTGGTGGATGATCTCTCCCACCTCGTCCGAACTGGGCGCTTATCCAACGCTTCTAACTTTGTTGGCAGCCTATTACGCATTAAACCGATTTTAACCTTCAATGATCAGGCTCAGATTGTTGCGATTGAAAAGGAACGAACCATGCGCCGGGCCTATCTGCGAATTAAACAAAAATTTCAATCAGCTTATGAGCAATCTGATTATCCTCTACGTCTAACCATCATTGACGCTAACAATGCGGAACTACAAAGGGAATGGTCAGCTGATTTGGAACAGCAATTTCCTAACCTATCAATCGCTCATAGTGAAATTGGCCCAGTGCTCGGCGTTCACGTTGGTGCGGGGACCATGGCGCTACTCTGGGACTATGATTGGGAACAACTACCGGATTCAGCGTTTAAGTAAGGAGCACGCAAAATGAACTTCTTTTCTATTGGTGGCAAAGGTGACACAACCTATATTTCCCGGCATGATTTTATTGCCCGTTTGAATCAAGATCTTGACCACCCTGACTTTGATTTTTCACAGCTGCCAACCCCTAAAAGCCAAGCGGAGTATCAGCAATTATTACTTTTTATACAAAAACAAATTCTACCCCGTCTATAAGACACATTCAAAGAGAAACCAGCACGCCAATTCGGCAGCTAGCTTCTCTTTTTGCAACCCTATAAATATTTTTTGATCAGTATTTCAAATTCCGTCGCTGATCGCGGTCCAATCACTGCATCGACAATTTGGCCATTCTTTTTCAAAATAACCGTTGGTGTGCTTTGAACTCCCAATGCTTGAGCAATCAACGGTTGTTGGTTGACCGTTAGTGATATAAATTTAACCTGCTGAGCGAAGGGTGTCACAGTTGCTAGATAATTTAACGTGCGATCCACAGCCGTACACGGTGGGCACCAATCAGAACGAAAATCAATCAGTACCAAACCATCCTGAGTTTCTACAGCATAAGCTGTGTCTTTAATTGGTTTAACTGATCCCATCGATGCTCACCTCCATTTACACACATTATATAGTAAATTCTCTGGGTTGTTATCTTTTTCGCATCAACGTTGCAGCTAGCTAAATATTAAGCCTTATCATTTAGACTCTTTAGTTATTACCCAGTGTTTTCCTCGTAATACATAAAATGCTATGAATTTATGTTGGTAAAGGCCCTTCAGACTTGATATATTGGAATCAGGATAACGCGTCACTTATTCTAGTATATTTATTTGGGAGGATACATACTATGTCTTCACTGGGAACTGTCATACTGCTCCTTAGCATCATCTTGTTCGTTTATTGGGGAATCCGCCGATTTAAACGGCATCCCATTAAACATTTAGGCCTCATGACACTAATTCTATTTATTGCCGGCTTCGTGATGGTTAGTTCATCTGGAAATAGTTCGGCCAGTAAATCGGCCAATGATCAATCCAACAGCCGATCTGAATTTAAGAATTCCAGCTCTGCTTCTAGCCACCACGTCAAAACCAAACACCATCGTGTTAAGCCGAAAGCACAACCAGTGGCTAGTCAAAGTCACTCCAGTGTCTTGAAAAAGTTGGTCAGCTATACGGATAAACAATCAGCTGGGCCCACTGGTGATTACTACTGGCACGTGGGGAAGGCCTGTTTAACCGGGTTTAGTCATCTTAAGGCTGGCGATTATCACTTCGCCAGTGATTCACAACAGCGTCCAGCCATGGCTCGGGCGAAACTCACCTATCAGGAATACGCTGCTTCAAAGGGTGGCCGCCAAGGTGATCCGCTAGAGCCGTATGCTTGGCCAAGTAACAACCCAATCGTGGCAATTTCATACACCGCCACGGGTCGCACTTATCATGGTTACCTCTGGAACCGCAGTCACTCCATCGGCGATAGCCTGTTAGGCGCCAAATCATACACATCGAGCAACAACTTCACCACTGGCACCCGACCACAAAACGTTGGCGCTGATCAGGACGGCGGTATGCGGTATGGTGAAGAAACGGTGGAAGATTACTGGGCAAGTCATCCCGGCACCCGTCACACCGTTGAGTATCAAACTACCCCGATTTATAAGGGCAACGAAAGTATCCCCCGTGGGTCACTAGTAGATATTAAATCTTCAGATGGGGCAATCAACACCGAAATTGCCGTAATTAACGATGCTGAAGGGATTAAAATCGACTATAGTACCGGCGATAACAACGCCAAGCCATACCACCGTGCCGCCACCACAAGTTATCCAAAACACACGACAACTCAGCCAGAAAAGACAGCCCCTGCTAGCACTAAGGGCACGACTTCTGGCAAATGGCATGTTGCCAAATCTGGATACGTCTACGTTTCGGACAGTCATAAATTTTATACTCGGGTAGTTAATCCCGGAAATTATACTTACGAATCTAGATCCAAAGCGGAAAGTTCAGGTGCTACTGAGGCCCTTCGTGGTAACCAATACGCACAACCTTAATGACGTAGCGATTACACGAATGCATTCAAAGAAGGCTCATTCCATTTACGGAATGAGCCTTCTTTACTTCGCCTGCTTAGATCATTTATTCGGCATCCTGACTTAGACGTAGGATATTGGTAGGATAACAGCAGAGGCACTACTGCATAAATGCCTATTTACCGGTATTTTCTTCCTCGTCCGTTTGCAATACCGCCATAAAGGCTTCTTGGGGGATGTCAACTGTTCCAACAGACTTCATCCGCTCTTTCCCACGCTTTTGCTTTTCCAGCAACTTTGCACGCCGGTCAGGGTCACCAGTATGGATTCTAGCAGTCACGTCTTTACGATAAGCCTTGATCGTTGTCCGAGCAATAATCTTAGCACCAATGGCCGCTTGAATTGGAATTTCAAAGTTTTGACGAGGAATAATGTTCTTCAGTTTAACTGCAATGTCGCGACCACGCTTCTCAGCAAACTGACGGTGAGAAATAAAACTCAGCGCATCGACTTTATCGCCATTTAGTAAGATATCAATCTTAACCAGGTCACTTTCACGATAACCATCCAGTTCGTAATCCAATGAAGCATAGCCCTTTGTAGATGACTTCAATTTATCGAAGAAATCAAAGATGATCTCAGAAAGCGGCATCTTATAGATCACATTAACCCGATAGTCGTCCAAATATTCCATTGTAACGAACTGGCCGCGCTTTCTTTGGCAAAGTTCCATGACTGCTCCAACATAGTCGTTAGGGGTCATAATGGTTGCCTTGACGTACGGTTCTTCAATCGTTTTAATCGCAGCAACATCAGGCATCTCTGAGGGATTCTCCACTTCCTTGACCGTGCCATCAGCTAAATTAGCATGGTACGTTACGGAAGGCGCCGTGGTGATCAAATCAAGGTTGAATTCACGCTCCAGCCGTTCTTGAACCACGTCCATGTGCAGCATGCCCAAGAAACCACACCGAAACCCAAAGCCCAGTGCTTGTGAAGTTTCTGGCTCGAACTCCAATGCGGCATCGTTCAACTTCAGTTTTTCCAGGGCTTCACGTAGATCCTGATATTTGGCGTTGTCAGTGGGATACAGTCCTGCGTAAACCATTGGCGCCATCTCCCGGTACCCAGGCAGGGCCTTTTCTGCTGGATTAGCCGCGTTAGTCACTGTATCACCAACTCGAGTATCCTCAATGTCTTTAATGCTAGCGGTGATATAACCAACTTCGCCGGCAATCAGCTGATCGCGCTTGATTGGTTTAGGCGAGTTAACCCCAACTTCGGTGACTTCGTATTCCGCGCCGGAGTTCATCAGACGAATCTTATCGCCAGGTTTAACGGTACCTTCGAACAGGCGAACACTTAACACAACTCCGCGATAATCATCGTAAATTGAGTCGAAGATCAATGCTCGCAATGGTGCTTCAAGGTCGCCATCTGGTGCAGGCACTTTGTTGACGATCTGCTCCAAAAGGTCCTCAATCCCAATACCCTTCTTGGCACTGGCCATGACGGCATCAGAAGCATCAATACCGATGACATCTTCAATTTCTTTGCGGACTTTCTCTGGTTCAGCAGACGGTAAATCAATTTTATTGATCACTGGTAAAATTTCCAGATTATCATCGATTGCCAAATAAACGTTGGCTAGCGTTTGGGCTTCAACACCCTGAGCTGCATCAACAACCAGCACTGCCCCTTCACAGGCAGCCAGACTCCGTGAGACTTCATACGAAAAGTCCACGTGTCCTGGCGTATCGATGAGGTGAAACTCATATGTGCGGCCGTCTTTGGCATCGTAAGTCAGTTCAACAGCATTCAACTTGATCGTGATCCCGCGTTCTCGTTCCAGGTCCATATTATCGAGGATTTGGTCTTGCATATCACGCTTAGCAACGGTATCCGTCATTTCCAAAATGCGGTCAGCTAAAGTCGACTTACCGTGATCAATATGAGCGACAATTGAAAAATTCCGGATATCTCGTTGGTGCGCCTTCATTTGTTCAAGATCCATTTGTATTCTCCTACCTTTTAATTTCAAACATATTAGCTATTATAACAGAAACAGACCATCCCTACTCAAACTGGTTGAAATTCACTCTGCAACATCAAAAAGTCGCCTGGTCAATGATCGACCATGCGGCTTTTTTTGTCCGTTGAACTAATTATCAAATGCATCTTTCATCTTGTCAAAAAAATTACCTTTGCCATTCCCAACTTGTTCACCGCTGGCTTCAGCGTAAGCTTTAAGAGCCACCTTTTGCTTCTTATTAAGGTTCTTTGGCGTCACAATTTTAACGGTCACCCGTTGGTCACCATTACCATTGCCACGAAGCCGTGGTGCGCCTTTACCTTTCAGACGGAACACTGAACCCGTCTGTGTACCGGCTGGAATTTTCAACTTGACGTCACCATGAACAGTTTGAACCTTAATCTCGTCACCGAGAGCAGCTTGCGTAAAACTGATATCTTTGTCCAAATAAATGTCTGCGCCATCACGCTGAAAGACCTTGCTTGGCGTCACTCGGAACAAAATGAACAAATCACCGTAAGAGCCGCCGTTCTCACCAGCTTCGCCCTGGCCCTGAAGCCGCATTTGTTGACCATCATCCACCCCAGCAGGGACGTTGACTTCAACCTCATGCCGCTCTTCTTCGTGACCTGAGCCACCACAGGTTGGGCACTTTTCCTTAATTTCTTTACCAGTACCATGACATACTGGGCAGACTTGCTGGCTGCGCATCCGGCCCAGTGGAGTATTGGTTTCAGTTGTCACATAGCCAGAACCGCCACAGTTATGGCAGGTCTCTGGGCTAGTGCCTGGCTTGGCACCACTACCATGACACGTATGACATTGTGCTTGACGATTATACTTAATTTTCGTTTTCTTACCGAAAATAGCTTCCTCAAATTTCAGTGTCATCTCATACTGCAAATCACGTCCTGGTTGTGGTGCATTGGGGTTGCGACGACGACCGCCGCCAGCTCCGCCGAAGAACGAATTGAAAATATCTTCGAAACCGCCACCACCAAAACCACCAGCATCGCCGAAACCACCGAAGCCACCACCGGCTCCGCCAGCACCACCGCCGAAGCCTTGAGGGCCATCAGCTGAACCGTACTGATCATAGTTGGCACGCTTTTGTTCATCGCTTAGAACTTCATAAGCTTCAGTGATTTCCTTGAATTTCTCTTCTGCACCAGGTGCTTTATTGATGTCGGGATGGTACTTCTTTGATAATTGGCGGTAGGCCTTTTTAATTTCAGCTTGGGAAGCATCTTTTGAAACTCCCAGCACTTCATAATAATCTTTACCAGCCATGTAATTCCTCCTAAAAGTAAGCATTGCATCTGTCTGCTGTCTGTTTAACATTGCAAGGCCGTTACAATGTATGTGGCCTATAAGAAATGATCATTAAACTGTCATTGACCATTCAAGCCAAAAATCGTTCACTCAAGTAGAATAGCATAATTCCACCAAAACAAAAAGCCAAAGCCCGCGTTTGAGCCTTGACTTCCTGTCTACTATCCTAGTTAATCATTACTTTTTATCGTCATCATTAACTTCTGAGAAGTCACCGTCAAAGGTCTTACCGTCACCCTTGCCGTCATCGGTCTTGCCTGAGTCATCAGTTGCTTTTGCACCATCAGCACCGGCAGCACCCTGTTGGTCTTGAGCTTGTTGATAAAGTTTAACTGAAAGGTCTTGAACAATCTTGTTCAAGTCGTCCTTCTTAGTCTTCATTTCTTCAACGTTGTTATCATCTTGGGCCTTCTTCAGAGCATCGCGTGCGTCCTTGGCCTTTTGAATTTCATCGTCAGAAACCTTACCCTTAACTTCATCCAAAGTCTTGTCTACCGTGAAGAGTAATTGGTCAACTTCGTTCTTCAAGTCGGCTTCTTCCTTACGCTTCTTGTCGGCAGCTTCGTTTTCTTGAGCTTCCTTCATCATCTTGTCGACTTCTTCGTCTGACAGACCACCTGAACTCTTGATGGTAATCTTCTGTTCCTTACCAGTCCCTTTATCCTTGGCAGAAACGTTAACGATACCGTTACGGTCAATATCAAAGGTAACTTCAATCTGAGGAACCCCACGTGGTGCAGCTGGAATGTCAGTCAGTTGGAAATTACCCAAGGTCTTGTTATCAGCAGCCATTGGCCGTTCACCTTGCAGCACGTGAATATCAACGGCTGGTTGGTTGTCAGCGGCAGTACTGAAGACTTGTGACTTGCTGGTTGGGATGGTCGTGTTACGATCAATCAACTTAGTGAAGACACCACCCATGGTTTCAATACCAAGTGAAAGTGGGGTAACATCAAGCAAAACAACGTCCTTAACATCACCAGTTAAGACACCACCTTGAACAGCGGCACCCAAAGCAACGGCTTCGTCAGGGTTGATTGAGTGGTTAGGTTCCTTACCTGTCCACTTCTTTACAGCTTCTTGAACGGCTGGAATTCGAGTAGAACCACCGTTTAAAATAACAACATCCAAGTCATCAGCTGACAACTTAGCATCCTTCAAGGCGTTTTCAACGGGGATCCGGGTCTTTTCAACTAAGTCAGATGTTAATTCATTGAACTTAGCACGGCTCAAAGTGGTCTCCAAGTGAAGTGGGCCATTGTCGCCGGCTGAGATGAATGGCAGGCTGATTTGAGTCTCAGTCACACCCGACAAGTCCATCTTGGCTTTTTCTGAAGCTTCCTTCAGACGTTGCATTGCCATCTTATCTTTAGAAAGATCGATACCGTTATCAGCTTTGAATTGTTCGATCAACCAGTTCATGATGCGCTTATCGAAGTCATCACCACCAAGGTGAGTATCACCGTTAGTAGAAAGAACATCAAACACACCATCACCTAAATCAAGGATGGAAACATCAAAAGTACCACCACCAAGATCGTAAACCAGGATCTTTTCATCAGCATCCTGCTTGTCAAGACCATAGGCTAATGAAGAAGCGGTTGGTTCGTTGATGATCCGCTTAACATCCAAGCCAGCAATCTTACCGGCATCCTTAGTTGCTTGACGCTGAGAATCATTGAAGTAGGCTGGCACGGTGATAACCGCTTGGGTAACCTTGTCACCAATGTAATCTTCAGCGAAGTCTTTGATGTACTGCAAAATGTAAGCAGAAATTTGTTCTGGTGTATAATCCTTGCCTTCGATGTTAACCTTGTAGCCTGCTTCACCCATGTGGCTCTTAATAGATGAAACCGTGTTAGGGTTGGTGATTGCCTGACGCTTAGCGACGGCACCAACGGATGGTTTACCGTCTTTGAACGCTACAACTGAAGGCGTTGTACGGCCACCTTCAGGGTTTGGAATAATTTTAGGTTCTTTACCTTCAAGAACAGCAACTGCTGAGTTTGTAGTCCCTAAGTCAATACCAATAATTTTATTACTTGCCATGAATAATATACCTTCTTTATTTTAAGTTTGATTCAAGCGATGACGTTATTGCGCGACCATTACCATTGCTGGACGTAAAACCCGATCCTTCAAGCGATAACCCTTTTGGAGAACCTTAGTCACATGATCTTTTTGATCATCCGACTCTGCCGGTACCGTTTGAACAGCTTGATGAATATTCGGATCGAATCGTTCGCCCTCAGCCTTAATTTCAGTCACACCATTGCTGGTAAGTGCGTCCATTAAGTGCTTTTGGACCATTTCAATTCCCTTTTTTAAGGATTCGGCCTGCTCACCTTCAACTGGTGTGCTCAATGCACGTTCCAGGTTATCCAGTGCCGGTAAAATATCATGAGCTAATTGCTGTCCATCATATTTGATCAATGCAGCCTGATCCTTCTTGTTGCGATTTTGAATGTTTTGAATCTCAGCTTCAGCTCGTAGATATTGATCAGAAGTCTTGTCCAACTGCTTTTGCAAGCTGTCGACCTGTGCTAACGCCTTTGCTAAAGCATCTTTACCTGAAGCCTTCTGATCTCCTGCTGGAGCTGCTTGATCTGCTGACTTAACTGCGTCAGTATTTGGTTGTTGCTTGTCAGTCTTTGCGTTTTGCTCAGCGGACTGCTGCGTGTCTTTTTGCTTGTCCGCGTCGTTGTTTACTGCTTTGTTTTTCTTATCTTCAGCCACTGTAACACCCCTTTACTACTGATCAAAATAGCGATAATAATCGATGAGCCGTTGCGCTAGTTCTTGCCGAAACGCACCAACCAAGCCAATCATCCGCGAATACGGCATCCGGGTCGGTCCCAACAGAGCAATAACTCCTTTGCCATGATCACCAGCCTCATAGGTTGCAGTAATTAAACTGTAGTCCTTTAAGATATCGTTAGTCATCTCGCTACCAATCTTCACCTGAATGTGATCAGATGGCTGGCCTAAAACGTCCGCCATATCATCACTATGATCCATTAAGGTATACAACGACTTTAATTCATCAACGTCATTACTATCAGAAAAGCTCAACAGATTGAGACGACCACCAACGTAAAACCGTTCTTGCGCGGCTTGCGTCAACACATCGCCAAACACCTTTAAGAATCCCTCGGGCTGTTGCAGATAGTTAGTAATTTGCATCGGAATCTCTGACTTCAATGCATCGAGCACTTCATCCAATGGTTTGCCGATCAACTGATCATTGATCAAACGAACAACAGCTTCGAGTTGGTCACCAGTAATCTTGGGAGTGATATTAAAAGTCTGAGACTCAACATCCCCATTATCGGTTACCAGTACGGCCATCACTTGACGCTTTCCCAACGGTACTAACCTAAAGCCACTCAGCCGGCTCTGTTTATGCTCCGGCTTCAGCGAAAAGGCAGTGTAAGACGTTAAATTAGATAAAATTTTCGCCGATGTTTCAATAATCTCGTCAATTTTTAGAAATTGACCTTCAAGTGAAGATTTGATGATATCAATGTCGTTGGCTTTGATTGGATCTGGCTGAACCAAATGATCCACGTAGTAACGATATCCCTTTACTGAAGGGATCCGGCCCGATGAAGAATGGGTCTTGGCAATCAAGCCCAACTCTTCCAAAGCGGCCATTTCGTTACGCACCGTCGCGGAACTGACGTGCATCGGCAACTGTGCTGCTAGCGCTTTGGAGCCCACGGGGACACCACTGCTCGTATAATCACGAACAATCGCCTTTAAAATCATATTCTGTCTGTCCGTTAACGTGATCATCACCTCTTTTTAGCACTCAAACAGTTCAAGTGCTAAGACACATATATAATGTATCAAACGCAGATTTTTAAGTCAAGCATTCAGCTAACATTTTTAGCAATTAATTCATTCGAGTGCTAATTTGGTGATTGGATGTGCTTCAAAATAGTTTTTGGTGTCTTCTGCATCCTGATTTAATTGTTGAATTAAGCCCTCAACGGTATCAAATTTTACTTCGCCACGCAAACGATAATCCCATTCAACGGTGACAACTTCGCCATAAATAGCTTCGTGAAAATCCAATAAAAAGGCTTCAACTGTCACTGGACGACCCTCACCAAACGTCACGTTACGACCAATCGATGTCATGGCTTGATGCCACTTCCCGTTAACTTTAACACGGGTGACGTAAACACCGATTCCTGGCAACCAGTATTTTGCATCATGACTAATATTGGCAGTAGGAAATCCCAGTGTTCGGCCACGCGCTTCACCATGCATCACCGTACCAGTGGTCTGATAGCGATAACCCAACAGGCTGTTTACCGTTTTAATATCACCTTGGTTAAGGTTGTGACGAATTCTTGAGGACCCAATTTTTTGTGATTGTGATTCTTTCTCGCCCACCGTCACGATCTCAAAACGATCTTTCGCATACTTAGGAAGGTTAGCCATTGTGGCAATGTTTTTTGGCCCGTATGTATGATCATAACCCGCCACAACGACCTTGGCGTGGAGCCCGATAAGATAACGATCCACAAACTGCTGTGGTGTTTGTGCAGCAAATTGACTGGCAAAATTAATTTCGTAGACAATATCTACTCCAAGCTGCTCAAAAAGTGCCATCTTTCGATCACCAACAGTTAAATAACGGTTTCGTTCTGGACTCAACTTTTCATAAACCAAGGCTGGATGATGATCATACGTCAGTACTGCCAGTGCCAAATCCCGTTCATTTGCAATGCTGCGAGCACGGTTGATCACCGCCTGATGGCCTAGATGGACACCATCAAAGAAGCCCATGGCTAAAACAACCGGCATGTCAACCACGTCGGCCGTTGTTAATGGATGATGAATTTTAATTACTCGCATTTTACTGCCCCAACTTTCTACTTAGTACTAAACATTTTTAACGGTTTATAGCGATTTTCAACCCGTTGATACAAACACTTGATTTGATTTTGATATTTTAACGCAATAATCGGCGCGTCTGTGTTGACTTCATCTGGCAGCAACCAGACACCATTCTTCACCACTGCCCAAATCTCATCTGAGATGACGATGGTGGGATATTGGCTCAAAACTCGGTCAATGGGGTAAAGAAAGTCTTCTGAGCCACTGTCGACTTGTTGCCTAAGCGTTGCCAAAGACACCGTTTCATCCATGGTAAAGCCCCCGCTTTCAATACGCGTTAAGGAAGACATCACTGCTGGCAACCCCAATTCCGTTCCAATTTGGACGGCTAAGGTTCGCACGTAAGTTCCTTTAGAGCAAACCACCTCAAAATCAAAGCGCTGAGTACCCGTTTCAACATCAAATTGACTGGCATGGGTGCGCTTAAATGACTTGATTGTCACGGTTCGAACCGGACGATCAACAGTTTGACCAGCACGAGCGTACTCATAGAGTTTACGGCCATTGACTTTTACCGCAGAATACATGGGCGGTACCTGCGATAATTCACCTTCCATGCCTGCCATGATCGTGTCAATCTTATCATCGACAACCGGCTCATGCATGATCACTCGCTTAACTTCAGCGCCGTCTAAATCTTCGGTCTCAGTGGCAAATCCTAACGTCACGCTACCACGGTAAACCTTTTTATGGGTCATCAAATAATCAACGACCTTGGTAGCACTGCCCACACAAATTGGCAGCACACCGTCAACGTTTGGATCCAATGTACCCGAATGACCAACTTTTTTCATATGGAGAATCTGACGTACATGGTTCACACAGTCATGACTCGTCATGCCGCGCTCTTTATATAGTGGAATAATGCCATCCATTACGATCGCTCCGTTTCGTATAAACTGTCTAACTTTGCTATTATATCACGTGTTACCACGATATCGACACCCCAAAAAGCCGTCTGCAGAAATTTCTGCAGACGGCTTTTTTAAACTTACAGATTAGAATCATCACGATGAAGCTTATTTAGCAACTCATCGATATGACTTCCATATTGGACGGATTCATCACGTACAAATGTCAGTTCTGGCACCTTGAAAATATTCAAGCGAGAACCTAACTCACTACGGATCAACCCGGTTGCTTTTGTTAATCCCTGAGCGGTCTTTTCACCATCAGATGCCTTATCAGACAAGATACTGTAATAAATCGTTGCTTGTTGATAATCACCCGTAACTTCAACACCCGTCACGGTAACATCTTGTACTCGTGGATCACGAACGCGTTTCAGCAAGATGTCGTTAACTTCTCGCTGGATTTCTTGTTCAAGCCGTCCTTGACGATAATGTGCCATCTATCTAACACCTCGTTAGCTCTTTATTCTATTGGAACTTCCTTCATGATGTAAGCCTCGATCACATCACCGACTTTGACATCGTTGTAGTTCTCAATGGTCAATCCTAATTCGTGACCTTGCTTAACATCATTAACGTCATCTTTAAAGCGTTTCAAACTGCCTAATTTGCCTTCATAAACAACGACTGAATCACGAAGTAAACGAACATCACTGGTACTGGAAATGTGACCTTCAGTCACCATTCCACCAGCAATGGTACCAATCTTAGAAGCTTTGAAGATCTCACGAACTTCAACTTCACCGATCACTTCTTCTTTATAAGTTGGTTCAAGCTTACCCTTCATAGCGTGTTCAATCTCATCGATAGCATTGTAAATGACCCGGTGCAAACGAATGTCCACGTTATCTTGATCAGCTTGGGCTTTCGCTTGCGGTGTCGGCCGAACGTTAAACCCGATGATGATGGCGTTACTTGCTTCTGCCAGTGTAACATCACTTTCATTAATGGCACCAACGGCCGTATGAATGATGTTAACCCGAACGCCTTCAACTTCGATCTTCTTCAATGAGTTAGCCAGTGCTTCAACAGAACCTTGAACGTCAGCCTTGATGATCACATCTACTTCCTTCATTTCCCCTTCTTTCATTGTATCAAAGAGGTTATCCAGAGTAACTGTGTTCTTGGTACGACGTTCTTCCATTAAAGCATTCTTGGCCCGTTCCTCACCAGCAGCACGCGCGGTCTTCTCGTCATCAAAGACGACGAACCGGTCGCCGGCTTCAGGGACATCGTTTAAACCAGTGATTTCAACTGGTGTCGATGGCAAGGCCTTTTTGATTTCCTTGCCATGTTCGTTTTCCATTGTCCGAACCCGACCAAAGGTATTACCAACAACGATTGGATCACCAACGTGCATTGTCCCTTGCTGAATCAGTAAAGTGGCAACGGAACCCTTACCTTGATCCAACTTAGCTTCAATAACGGAACCAGCAGCGTGTTGTTGTGGGTTAGCCTTTAATTCCATCACTTCGGACTGTAACAGGATCATGTCCAATAAGTCATCAATGTTCTTACCAAACTTAGCTGAGATTTGAACAAAAATGGTATCGCCGCCCCAGTCTTCAGGAATCAGACCATATTCGGTCAGTTGTTCCATGACGTGGTTCGGGTTAGCACCTGGCTTATCAATCTTGTTAACTGCCACAATAATTGGTGTTTTAGCTGCTTGAGCATGGTGAATAGCTTCAATGGTTTGAGGCATAACCCCATCATCAGCTGCAACCACTAAGATGGTGATATCAGTGATATCAGCACCACGCGCCCGCATTTCAGTAAAGGCCGCATGTCCTGGAGTATCCAAGAAAGTAATGGTCTTGCCTTGATGTTTTACTTGGTAAGCACCGATTGCTTGAGTAATCCCACCAGCTTCACCAGCAGTAATATGCGAATGGCGTAAGTGGTCAAGTAAAGTGGTCTTACCATGGTCAACGTGTCCCATGATAGTCACAACTGGAGGCCGTGATTCAAGGTGATCCGTATTGTTGGCTTCCTCTTCAAAAGTCTTATCGATATCAGCAACATCGACTTCAACCTTTTCTTGAGCCTCGATACCATAATCAGCAGCTAAGATTTCGATGGTGTCCTTATCCAATGACTGGTTTTGGTTGGCCATTACACCAAGCATGAATAACTTCTTGACGATTTCTGATGGTTCACGGTGAAGAATTTTACCAAGGTCTTGGGCGTTCATCCCAACTTGATAAATCAACGTATCTGGCAAAGCCTTATTCTTACGTTCAGGCGTTCCCTTTTGATGATTGGTTTCTTTGATCCGTTGGTTCTTCTTACTGTACTTCTTAGTGAAGTTGTTGCGACGCCGGTTATTATTCCGGTTATTACGGCTGTTTCGACCGTTACCACTATTCAAGCTACCACCGAAACGACCCGATCCACCGCGGTTGGAATTGTTGTTATTGCCTTGTGAACGATTACTATTTTGGCTACGGTTGTTCGACTGGGAACGATTATTGTTGCTTGATTGTGAACGGTTATTTGAGTTATTAGACTGTCCACGATTGCTCGACTGACTGTGGTTAGCCGATTGGTTACGGTTGTTCGACTGACTGCGATTAGTCGACTGATTATGCGTCGTTGACTGGCTGCGGTTAGCTGTCGAATGAGCCTGACCACTTGAATGGTTCCCATTACTAGTCGATTGTGACCGTGGATGTGCACTGTTAGTTTGGTTATTACGACTGTGTGTCGCCTGACCGTTACTGGTGTTTTGATGCTGATCACGGTTCTGAGCTGGTTTAGCAGGTTGCGCTTTTGGAGCTGACTTAGTCTGACTCGTCGAGCTCTTACTTGGCGCCTTACCCTTACTTGAGAAACTTTCTCGCAGTTGTCGTTCCTCGTTACTGCCTAATGATGACATATGATTTTTTACGTCGAAGCCTTTTTCTTGAGCTTTATCAAGAATAGCCTTACTTGAGACGTTGAGTTCTTTAGCTAATTCATAAATTCGCTTTTTGCCCATATCTTCACTCTCCTTTGGTATTAACTAGTTCATTTAATTTCCTAGCAAATCCAGGATCCTTTACGCCGTAAGCTGACCGATTCATACCAGTCGCTTGGCTTAGTTGTTCCTTTGTAAATGCGGTAATTAAGTCAACGTGGTAAAACGTGGCCTTATCACTTAACTTTTTCATGCTGCTGGGACCAGCGTCACTGGCTAAAATCACCAGTGAAATACTCTGATTCCGAATCGCTTTTAAAACAAATCCTTCTCCTGTCACTAACTGATTAGCCCGGCGAACGAGTCCTAAAAGCTGTAGAAAAGGGTTAGGCTTTTCCATTTTTAAATAATTCACGACGAGCTTGTTGATGGTCCACGTATGCCACCAAATCATCGTAAAATTGAGAATCGACTTTGGTTTCAAAGACCTTATCGAAAGTTCGTTCCTTTTGAGCCCGTTTAGCAATTTCAACGTTCAGTGAAATGTAGGCACCACGGCCTGATTTCTTTCCCGTTGGATCAACCGACACGTTATTATCCTTATCACGAACGATGCGGACCAAGTCTTTTTTCGGCGCCATTTCACCGGTCACAATGTCTTTTCTCATTGGTACCTTACGTTTCTTCATGTACGCTTACCTCCTTAGTCTTCAGTACCGTCATCCTCAGAAGTTTCTGGGGCATCTTGGGCTTCTGAATCTGCGGCTGAATCAGCATCTTCAATAGGTGCATCAACTGGTTCACTGGATTCTTCCGCTTGCGGTTCTTCACTATCATCGCTGTCAGTCGTGTTAAAAATCGTCTCAGCCTCAGTTTCAGACTTAATATCGATCTTATAACCCGTTAACTTAGCAGCTAACCGTGCGTTTTGACCACGCTTACCGATTGCCAGTGATAACTGATAATCTGGCACAATAACGGTACATGCCCGCTCATTGTTTTCATCAAAAACGACGTCGATCACTTCAGCTGGGTTCAAAGCGTTCGCAATAAACTTAGCTTCGTCATCCGTCCATTCAACAATGTCCATGTTCTCGCCATCAAGTTCTGACACAATGGACTGAACCCGTTGTCCACGGGGGCCAACTGAGGTCCCAACTGGATCAACATCTGGATTATTTGAACGAACAGCCACTTTAGCTCGGTCACCCGCTTCACGAGCAATCGACATGATTTCAACGGTGCCATCGTAGATTTCCGGAATTTCTTCTTCAAATAACCGTTTAAGCAGGCCTGAATCAGTTCGACTGACGAACACTTGGGGTCCCTTAGCGGCATTCTCAACTCTGGTCACATACACTTTAATCCGGTCGTGCATCCGGTATGTTTCGTTAGGCATCTGATCCTGACGACTCATTACGGCTTCAACGTTACCTAGATTAACGTAAACAAACCGGTTATCCTGACGTTCAACTTCACCAGTAATAATTTCGTTTTCATACTGGCTATATTGATCAAAGATCAGTGACCGTTCTGCTTCACGAACCCGTTGCATAATGACCTGTTTAGCTGTTTGGGCAGCAATTCGGCCGAAGTTTTTGGGGGTGACTTCAAACTTGATGTCATCGCCTAGTTCATAACCGCGACTAACTTGCAGTGCGTCATCCAGACTAACTTCCAAACGGGAGTCATAGACTTGGTCGACAATCTTTTTAACCGCGAAAACGTGCACGTCACCCTTTTTTTCGTCGAAATTAACTTCAACGTTTTGTGCTTGACCATAGTTCCGCTTGTATGCAGAAGTCAATGCGGCTTCAAGCGCATCGATCACGATTTCCTTTTTGATACCCTTTTCTTTTTCCAGTGTATCAAGAGCACCTAATAGTTCTTTACTCATTACGTATAGTCTCCTTTAGCTGTTAAAACTTAATTGCTAATCTTGCTTTGGCAACGTTTGTTCTTGGTATGACCAAATCTTTCATGCGACCCTTTAGGTTGATTTTCAAACCTAACTCATCGTCATTAACCGAGGTCAACGTGCCTTCGAATGCTTTTTCACCGTTCATTTTCTGATAAAGAGAAACGTGAATGTAATGGTCGACCGCCCGTTCATAGTCAGCTTCTTTTTTCAACGGCCGTTCAGCACCCGGTGAGGACACTTCCAAGAAATATGCTTGGGGAATTGGATCGGGATCGATATTATCCAGTTTTTCGCTTAACTCATCGCTCACTAATGCGCATTCATCAATCGTAATGCCACCAGGTTTGTCGATGTAAAGCCGTAAATACCAACTTTTACCCTCGCGAACAAACTCAACGTCCACCAGTTCAAAATGATGAGCATCCACAATCGGTTTCGCTAGAGCCGAAACAATGTCTACGACGTTATCCAATCTTTTACCTCCAATACCATTTTTCCAATAAAAAGAGCGAGCATCGCTGCTCACTCCTTTCCGAAATATCTACAAAATGTATGATAGCACAAAGTCAATACAATAGCAAACTTGAAAGCCCGTTGCAGTGCTGGCTCAGCATCATTTTACTACATCATATCAAATAGGCTCAGTTGATTTTCGTCCGGTAAACCATCAAGAACACCATTATCAGTCATAAATTCAATCAACGTTTTAGAAACTTTACCACGTTTAGCCAGATCTTCCTTCGATAGAAACGGCTTGTCTTCACGGGCAGCAACGATTTGTTTGGCCACGTTCAAACCTAGCCCGGGGGCGGCATCAAATGGTGCAATTAAGGTGTCACCATCAATCAACCATTCACTGGCGGCCGATTTATCGATATCAATCATCTTAAACTTAAAGCCGCGCTCCAGCATCTCATTAGCTAATTCTAGGACAGTTAATAAATTCTTGTCCTTCGCTGAGGCATCCATACCTTCATCGTTAATTTCCTTCATTTTGGCTTTCACGGAGTCCTTGCCACGAGACATCGCAACAACATCGAAATCGTCAGCCCGAACTGAGAAGTAAGCTGAGTAGTACACCAGTGGAAAGTAGACTTTGAAGTAGGCAACCCGCAAGGCCATCAAATCATAGGCAGCCGCATGGGCACGGGGGAACATGTACTTGATTTTTAGACAAGAATCAATGTACCAGTCCGGCACCTCAGCTTCCTTCATCTTCGCTTGCCATTCATCTGGAATCCCACGGCCTTTACGAACGTGTTCCATAATCTGAAAGGCAATTTCAGAATCCATTCCCCAGTTGATTAAGTCGGTCATGATGTTATCACGACAACCGATAACGTTAGAAATGGTTGCAGTGCCGTTTTTAATTAACTCTTCAGCATTGCCCAACCACACGTCAGTCCCGTGTGATAATCCGGAAATTTGCAGCAGTTCTGAGTAGTTTTTAGGGTGGGTTTCTTCCAGCATGCCGCGAACAAACCGCGTTCCGAATTCTGGCACACCCAGTGTCCCAGTCTTGGATTGAATTTGTTCCGGCGTAACATGCAAAGACTCAGTTCCGGAGAACAGCGCCATGACACCGGGATCATCCATCGGAATGGTCTTGGGATCGATACCACTCAAATCTTGCAGCATCCGAATCATAGTGGGATCATCATGTCCCAGGATATCGATTTTTAAAATGTTGTCATGAATTGAATGGAAATCAAAGTGGGTGGTCTGCCAGGCGGCATTTTGATCATCTGCTGGGTATTGAATCGGTGTGAAATCATATATATCCATATAATCTGGCACAACGATGATTCCGGCAGGATGTTGTCCGGTAGTCCGCTTGACGCCAGTGGCACCCTTCGCTAGCCGATCGATCTCAGCGTTTCGGAAATGTTCTTCCTTATCACGTTCATAGGCTTTTACGTACCCATAAGCCGTCTTGTCAGCGACGGTCCCAATCGTTCCAGCTCGGTAAACATTCTTTTCGCCGAACAGCACTTTGGTATAGTTATGGGCAATTGGTTGATAGTCCCCGGAGAAGTTTAAATCGATATCGGGAACCTTATTCCCAGTAAAGCCTAAGAAGGTTTCAAACGGAATGTTGTGGCCATCGCCAATCATTAACGTCCCGCACTTTGGACAATTCTGTTCCGGTAAATCAAATCCTGAACTGTATTCACCCTTTGTGTAAAACTTTGAATACTGACAATTTGGGCAACGGTAGTGTGGTGGTAACGGATTAACTTCTGTGATTCCCGTCATAGTCGCCACTAAACTGGAACCGACAGAACCACGGGAACCAACCAAATAACCATCTTTATTACTTTTTGCCACCAATCGTTGGGCAATCAGATAAATCACGGAGAACCCATTACCGATAATACTCTTCAATTCGCGGTCTAATCGGTGCTGAACCAGCTCTGGTAACGGATCACCATACCATTCGTGAGCCGTATTCATGGTTCGTTCGCGAATTTCGTCCTCTGCGCCTTCCATCCGTGGCGTGTAAAGTTTATCTTTCAACGGGTGCACATCATCAATTTGATCGGCAATGGCATTACTGTTGGTCACCACGATTTCCTTAGCTTTGTCTTCTCCAAGAAAATTGTAATCAGCCAACAGCTCATCGGTCGTCCGGAAATGCACGTCCGGTAGTTCTTGACGGTTCAGTGGATTTGCGCCACCTTGCGAGTTAATTAAAATCTTTCGGTAAATGGCATCTTCGGGATTTAAGTAGTGAGTATCACCGGTGACCACCACCGGCTTGTCGAGTTCTTCACCCAGCTTCACCATATTTGTCAGGATCTCTTCGAGGTTTTTACGGTTTTGAATCAACCCAGAATCAATCAGTGGCTTATAAGCTGCCAATGGCTGAACTTCAAGGTAGTCATAGAACTTGGCCTTACTGCGAGCCTCAACATACCCCTTTTGCATCATGGCGGTAAAGACTTCACCAGAATCACAGGCCGAGCCAATCATCAAACCCTCTCGCAGTGCCTCAATTCGGCTTCTTGGCATTCGTGGAACCCGGTAAAAGTAATCCACGTTTGACTCCGACACTAACTTGAACAGATTCTTCAAACCCGTTTGTGTTTGAGCCAGAATAATCGCGTGAGATGGCCGAGCATGTTTATAGGCATCGTTTTCGCTCATATGATCATTTAACTGATCATGAAACTGGATATCATAACGATCTTCGGCATCCTTTAAGAAGAGGTAGTTCAAATGTCCCGTGGATTCAGCATCGTAAATTGCCCGGTGATGATGTTCCAGAGAAACGTGAAACTTCTTAGCCAGTGTATTCAGCCGATACCCTTTTAGGTTTGGATACAAGAATCGTGCCAGGGTTAAAGTGTCGATGATGGGATTGGTGATTTCGGGTAAATCATGCCGCTGATAACCAGCATTCATGAACCCAATATCAAACGTGACGTTGTGCCCAACAATGATGGCGTCTCCATAAAATTTTCTGAATAATTCAAAAACTTCTTTTTCAGACTTTGACCCATGAACCATTTCGTCGGTAATACTGGTCAAATTAGTGGTTTGGTCGGACAAATGAAACCCAGGGTCAATAAATTCTTCAAACTGATCAATGACTTCTTTACCCTGCATCTTAACAGCCGAAAGTTCGATCACGCGATCATAGATGGCGGATAGGCCCGTTGTTTCAGTATCAAAGACAACGTAAGTGGCGTCCTTGAGTGGTCGGTGTTCATTGTTATAGCCAATTGGCACACCATCGTCAACCAAGTTTGCTTCCACACCGTAAATCATTTTGATTTCACTTGCCGATGCAGCTCTAAAAGCTTCAGGGAAACCCTGAACCCCAGAGTGATCAGTGATGGCAATCGCTTTATGTCCCCATTTTTTGGCCTGCTTAACGTAATCCGTGATGGAATTAGTGGCATCCATGGTACTCATATTGGTGTGCAGGTGCAGTTCCACCCGTTTTTCACCCTCTGGCGCTTTATCCTTACGGCCTGGAACGGTTACCTGATTGATATCATAGGCATTCAGCACCAGATCACGCATAAAGTTGTCTTCTTGAATGCTACCACGAACCCGAATCCAGTCACCTTCGTTTAGACCTTCAAACTGGGCTTCATCACTCTCATCACGAGAAAACTTTTTGACGGCAATTGAAGAGGTATAGTCCGTAATTTCCAAAATCATGAGTTTCCGACCCGAACGCAGGTCACGAATTTCTTTGTTAAAGACGTAACCCTGCACGATGACTGACTTTTCTTCATCTTCAATTGATGCAAGTTGAACTGGTTCTTCATCAGCCTTAATTTTCCGGCCAATGACGGTTGGTCCACTAGCAGCTGCCACCCCTTGCTTTTCTCGTTTCTGATTGGCAACTTTAATCGCTGCAACCGCCTTTTGAGCCAGCTCAGCATCCGACTGTGCCTTCTTCTGTTTAAATTCCTGGATTTTCGCCTGAGATGCTGACTCATCAATCATGGTATGAATCGCAAACTTCGGGAAACCAACTGACTGGTAGCTATCCTCAATTGGACCAAGAGCTTGATCCACTAAGAAATTTTTCACGACTTCGTTTTCGGCCATGAAGATGACCCGGTTATCCTCAACTTTTGGGACTTGATCACGGCAAAGTTCCTGTAACAATGGCGAGGTCACGCCACTGTGCTGAACGACCCAATTCCAATAATCCCCAATCAGCCGATTATCAAGGTCGTTTTGCCCTGTATGAATTTCGAAATCAACCTTGGCAATTGACTGAAACGCTTTTTCAAGCTGTCCCTGAAACGTAGTAAAAGTTTCAAAAGGCAAGATTGTTGGTAACTCAAAGTTAAAGTGCCAACGCTTAGACTTTTCGTGTACCGTCAGTTTTTCAAGTGCTGCCCCCTTAAAGAATGGCTGGTCAGCTAAATCTGATAATTGCAGTTGCTGTAATAATTTTTCAAATAATGCCTGATGATCTAAGGCCACACCAAACTGCCCCCTTTTTTTATGCTTAATGCCACTATTTTAACGTAAAACGGGCTCGAGACAAAACAAAAGTTGTTTTGTTTTCTCGAGCCCGTCCCACACTTAAATTTAGTCGTTAGTGGATGCTGGATCAGTTGGTTCAGCATCTGTTTCTTTCAATAAAATGGCTACCGTGTTGCCGACTTCATCAGCTTTGACTTCGACGGTTTCACCAGTTTTACGAATCTTGATCTCAACGATGCCATCACTGGCTTTCTTACCAACCGTAATTCGAATTGGTAACCCGATTAGATCAGAATCAGCGAACTTAACACCGGCACGTTCCTTACGGTCATCAATGAGGACGCGGTAACCTGCAGCTGTCAAATCAGCCGTTAACTGATTTGCTAAATCGACTTGGGTGTCGTTCTTCATATTAACGGGAATAACGTGCAGATCATACGGTGCAATTGCCCGTGGCCAAACTAGGCCATGTTCATCAGATTGCTGTTCGCTAATTGCTGATAATAAGCGGCTAACACCGATCCCATATGACCCCATGATAACGGGTACCGAACGGCCATTTTCGTCAAGAACCTTGGCGTTCAACGCCTCTGAATAACGGGTTCCAAGCTTGAAAATATGCCCGATTTCAATTCCACGAGTGAACTTCAGCTTACCAGCGCCATCAGGTGAAATGTCGCCTTCCTTAACCGTCCGAATATCGGTAAAATCATCCACACGGAAATCACGTTCAACGTTAGCATTAATGTAATGATAGCCATCTTCATCAGCGCCAACGACAGCGTTGACCATGTCTTGAACATAGCGGTCAGCCACGATGGTCACATCTTCACCAACGCCTACTGGGCCTAAAGCGCCAAACGATGCGCCAAGATATTTTTCGGCATCATCATTAGTTGCAGGGGCTAAGAAGTCAGCATGCAAGAAGTTCTTGAGCTTAACTTCGTTTAATTCATCATCACCACGAAGCAATGCCATTACTGGCTTTTCATCAGCAATGTAGAGCATGCTCTTGATCAAGTTATCCGTATCCACGTTTAGTTTTGCAGCAACGTCATCGATGGTTTTTGCATCATCCGTCGCAATCTTTTCCAAATCTTGCTGAGCGGCATGGGACTTCTTTGGCGTGTATAAATTAGTCGCCATTTCAATATTGGCAGCGTAGTCGGATTCGTCAACGTAAACAATTGTATCTTCACCAATTGGCGCGATGGCAGAAAATTCTTTTGAATCTTTACCACCCATGGCGCCGGCATCACCGATGATTGTCCGGTACTTCAAACCAATTCGATCGAAGACCCGTTTGTAAGCACCTTCCATCTGGCGATAAACTTTGTCCAGATCATCATAATTAGTTGAAAATGAATAAGCGTCTTTCATAATAAATTCACGGCCACGTAACAACCCATAACGAGGGCGCTCCTCATCCCGGTACTTAGCTTGAATTTGATATAAAGTCAGTGGTAATCGCTTATATGATTTAATGCTATCACGAATAAGCGTCGTAAAAGTTTCTTCATGAGTTGGCCCGAGAATAAAGTCTGTGTCATGACGATTTTTGAACTTAAATAGTGTCGGGCCGTATGTATCATAACGACCGGAATCCTTCCAAAGCTGGGCTGGCAACACCGTTGGAACAACCATTTCAACGGCGTCAATCTTTGCCATTTCTTCGCGAATAATTGTTTCAATATTAGTCAGCACTTGAAATGCCAATGGTAAATAAGCGTACATTCCTGCAGTTACCTGGCGAATATAACCCGCTCTAAGCATCATCTGATGACTTAGCGCTTCGGCGTCACTAGGCACCTCTTTCAGTGTTGGAATCAGTAATCTTGACTGTTTCATACTCATTTAAACCCCTTTTACCGTTTTAATTTAACTTATCTGATGAAGTAACGCTCGATATCATTCCATGTTACCAGCAGCATTAAGACGACTAAGAAGACAACCCCAATAAGGGTAATCACCGTTTCAACGTTTTCCGAGAGCGGTTTTCGTCGAATGCCTTCGATCACATTAATTAATATTTTACCACCATCTAAAGCTGGAATTGGCAATAAATTAACAATCCCTAAGTTTAACGACAAAAATGCCAGAAAACTGAGCACCCCAAGTACCCCTTCAGACGCAGCGGTTGATGTAGTCGCAAAGATTGCTACGGGACCACCTAGATCATTCAAGCTAAAATGTCCTGAAACCATGGACCAGATTGCGGCTAGAAGCTGAACCGTCATTTGCCAGGTCTGAGTGAAGCCGGAAACTAACATTGCACCGATATCATGATTACGGTATTGCGTAATTCCGATGACACCGATTGTTTTATTGTTGGTTTTATTCGCCGCAGGAGTCATTTTGATGGTCTTCGTCTGACTGCCGCTTTTAACTTTGAACGCCGTTGGTTTATGAGCGCGATCTTGAATCTGGGTGGCAATTTGGTTCCAATCACTCACTTTTTTACCGTTCACGGCGGTTATGTAGTCGCCGTTCTTAATCCCAGCTGAACGAGCAACCGTCACATCCGTAGTTGTGGGGCTGACCCGATTACTGTTATTGGTCACGCCACCAGCCACAAACGTCAAAATTGTATAAACAATGATCGCCAAAATAAAGTTATTCATTGGACCAGCAAAGTTGGTCATCAAACGATGGCCTAGACTAGCAGACTGAAATTGAACGTCTCGCGGCGCGATTCTGACTTCAGTGCCATCATTTTCAATGATGGTGGCATCATGCGCAACATGATAGCGTTTAACTTCACTTTCATCGCCATTTTCGTATCCTTCAATCCAGAGTTCATCCTCCAGATCGGTAGCCGTAACAGCCATGGGAATCCCATTAAACAACGTGGACTTCTTACTCGTATTGATTCGGGTCACCTGATCATTATTACCAACATACAGGCTTACTGGTGTTCCTGGTTTCAGTTCATCTTCATCGTCTTCGGCTCCAGCCATCCGGACATAACCCCCAACCGGTAGGAGTCGAATCGTATAGGTCGTGTCAGTTGTCCGATAATTAAACAGTTTTGGTCCCATACCAATCGAAAATTCACGAACGAGAATTCCCGCCCGTTTCGCAAAGAAGAAATGACCAAATTCGTGGATAAAGACAATCAGGCCAAATACGATAATAAAGGTAATAATGGTCGTAATCACAGACGTCGATCCTTTCGTAATAGACTAATTTACTAGTCTTAGATAAAGCCTAGTAAATGTAGAGCAGGTAACACCAACAAGAGACTATCAAAACGGTCTAAAATACCACCGTGTCCCGGTAGAATCCGACCCGAATCCTTCACACCATAGTAACGCTTCAAAGCTGACTCCACTAAATCACCAATTTGGCCAATGACTGATAGAACAATGGTCAAGAGAACCGTGACTAGCCAACTGTAATCGCCTTGTGGATAGAAATGAACGTAGATAGCAACAATAATCGTCGCAACGATTGTACCGCCGATTGACCCTTCCCAGGTTTTGTTGGGACTGATATGTGGTGCCAGTTTATGGCGACCAAGCTTTCTGCCAATCATGTAGGCACCACTATCCGTGATCCAAACGATGAAAAGGGCGAAGAAAATCGTTGAAAGACTAGCTGCATCAGCCAAAATAAAGTAGTGGAAACCTGACCCAATATAGATTGCGCCTGCAGTTAGTACCGCAGCGTCATCGAAAGAGAACCGGTTTTTTGAAAAAACAGTGTACATCAAAAGTAACACGATCAGACAGTAAATCACAAATCTGACATCTAATTTTCCTGGTAGAATATCATGCCAAAAATCAGGCAAGATAATCAGTAACACAGTAATTCCTGATAACAAAGCTTCCCAAGATACCACCAGTTTTTTTCTCATAACTAAAATTTCAGAAAGTGCAATCAAGCCAAGAACTGCAGCCGCGATATCAACCCAGATACCCCCGGCAATAATAATTGGAATGAAGATGATCAAAGCGATCACCGCCGTAATAACCCGTTGTCTCATTTATAAACTCCTTTTCATGAAACTATTTCGTTAAACCACCAAAGCGACGTTTACGATGTTGGTACTCATAAACTGCCTGATTCAATAAATCAGCTGTAAATTCAGGCCAGTGTGGCGCCATGAAGACAAATTCTGAATAAGCGATTTGCCATAGTAAAAAGTTAGAAATCCGTTCCTCGCCTGAGGTTCTAATCACCAAATCAGGATCCTGATATTGACCCAATGGTGCCGTCATCAAATGCGCGCTAATCATTTCAGAAGAAATATCTTCTGGCTTCAATTCTCCCTGTTGCACAGACTTAGCAATTGTCTGCACAGCGGTAGTAATTTCGGCACGACTCCCGTAATTTAAGGCAAAGTTTAACACCATGCCATCACAATCTTGAGTATCTTTAATGGCATTAGCAACAGCTGTCTGAGTCTTTTGTGGTAGCTGATCAGTGTAACCCATGACGTTTACGCGCACATTGTTAGCAATTAGTTCTGGCACAAAATCATCAAAAAAATCCACTGGCAATTTCATCAGATAATTGACTTCATCTTCCGGACGCTTCCAGTTTTCAGTGGAAAACGCGTAAAGTGTCAATACCTTAATACCTAGATTACTCGCAGCTTTTGTGATGGTCTTGACAGTATTCATTCCCTGCTTATGACCAGCAACTCTTGGTAAATGACGTTTTTGAGCCCAGCGACCATTACCATCCATGATAATCGCAACGTGTGCTGGAATATTATCAGGATCCAGTTCTTTTTTTTCAGGCATCTCTGACTGATTGTTATTATTGAGCCAAGAAAACAAAGTGGCACCTCCAATTAAGCTTTCAAACTCTAATCATACCAAAAAACAGAGTTGTCGACTATCCCAACTCTGCTTAAAGCGATTATTTAACAGAATCTAAATCAGCTACTGAAGTAAACGCCATTCACCGCGATTAGCGTCAGATAACGTATTAAAATACTGTAGTAAATTATTAGCATCATCCGGACTCACTTCACCAAGCATGTTTAACCCTTCACCCGTTGGGATGGGTTCACTTAGATCGGTAATTTCAGAGTCGTTTTCGATGGTCGCTTTTGAAAAGGCGATAATCCAATCTTCTTCAATCAACTGCGTGATGACAAAGAATAAATTAAAATCGTCATTTACAAAAGCTGGCTGAGCGTAAACACCTTCGTCAATTTGTGTCAGCTCATTGCCGTTATAATTCAAAACCGCTAAGTTTTCATCGGTCACTGCATCATTAAGTTTGAAAACCATTTTGGCAAATTGTGGAGTGCCAGGCGTGATTTCAACTGTTTCGTCGTCATTTGCCATGTTTAATAATATCCTTTCATTCAAACGTGACTAGCCAGAAATAATTTCCTGTTCCTTGTCATCCGTCAACTTATCGATTTGCTTAACTGCTTCGTCAGTCACATTTTGGACTTGCTTTTCAAGATCATGAATTTCATCATCGGTGAAATCGCCGTTCTTATGGCCTTTCTTCAACGCATCCATGGCTTCACGACGGACGTTACGGACAGCAACTTTCCCCTGTTCAGCAACACCTTTAACCTGTTTAGCAAGTTCTTTACGTCGTTCTTCAGTTAATTGGGGAACCACCAACCGAAGCGCCGAACCATCGTTAGCTGGTGTGATACCTAAGTCTGATTCCAAAATTCCCTTTTCAACATCTTCCAGAGAAGACTTATCAAAAGGAGTCACCAAGATAACCCGTGGTTCTGGAACAGAGATAGCAGCCACCTGATTGATGGGTGTCTCTACACCATAATACTGAACGGTGACCCGGCTTAACAAACTAGCGTTAGCACGACCGGCACGAATTGTACCGAACTCGCGGCTTAACACCTCTTCAGCCTTCTTCATTTTTGTTTTTGCTTCATCAATAATTGGGTTTGCCAATACTATTTCCCCCTTACCGTTGTCCCGATGTTTTCACCGAGTACAACCTTCTTAATATTCCCAGGATGATTGAGATTAAATACAACCAGCGGAATGTCATTATCCATTGACAGTGTGCTTGCTGTTGAATCCATCACGTGGAGACCCTTATTAATAATATCCATATGGGTCAAGTGGTCGAATTTAACGGCACTCTGGTCAACGTTTGGATCGGCCGAATAAACACCGTCAACACCATTCTTAGCCATTAAAATGGCGTCCGCATTGATTTCAGCTGCACGTAACGCTGCGGTGGTGTCCGTCGAAAAGTATGGACTACCTGTACCACCAGCGAATATCACAACGCGATCTTTCTCTAAATGACGAATCGCTTTGCGCCGAATATAAGGTTCAGCAATGGCGCGCATTTCAATCGAAGTTTGAACCCGGGTTGGCACGCCAATGTCTTCAAGATTATCTTGGAGGGCAAGACCATTCATAATGGTTGCCAGCATACCGATATAATCGGCCTGGGCACGTTCCATACCCATCTGGGCACCTGATTCGCCCCGCCACATGTTACCGCCACCAACGACGATACCAATCTGAAGGCCTAAATCAAATACTTCCTTAACTTCCTTTGCCACAGTTTTGATGACTGGCGGGTGAATACCAAATCCTTGATCGCCTGCCAGAGCTTCACCACTCAGCTTCAAAACGATGCGCTTATACTTTAAATCGGTCATCATGAACCTCCTATTAGTTTCCTCAGGTAATTCTATCATAAACCGGTATCGACCAACAGTCGTATCACCGTTAAATTCCATAAAAAAAGGATGTACGCTACACGTACACCCCCCTTTTTAAAGTTAGTTTAGCCGTTAATTTGACTATTTACTTCATCTTCAAAGTTCTTGGTTTCAACTTCGATACCTTCACCAACTTCATAACGAACAAAGCTCTTCAGCTTGCCGCCTTTTGAAGCAACGTATTGGCTAACGGTTTGGTCGGAATCCATGACGAATTCTTGGTCTGCAAGACTGATTTCAGACAAGAACTTACGGAGACGGCCTTCAACCATTTTCTCCACGATGTTTTCAGGCTTGCCTTCGTTTAAGGCTTCCTTCTTCAAAACTTCGCGTTCGTGGTCTAAACGATCTGCTGGAATATCGTCACGAGAAACAAATTCTGGGTTAACAGCAGCAACGTGCATGGCAACATTCTTAGCAACGCTTGCATCGGCACCATCAAGAACCACCAAGGCACCAATTTGACCACCATTATGCAGGTAGGCACCAAATACTTCACTGTCGCTCTTTTCAACAACTTGGAAACGACGAAGTGTCGTGTGCTCTGAAGTAACTTGTGTCTGTTCGATGATCATTTCTTGAATCGTCTGACCAGCATCGTTCTTCAGTGCTAATGCAGCATCCATGTCAGCAGGCTTGTTAGCAGCAATCAAATCAGAGATCGTCTGAACCAGGTTTTTAAACCGGTCGTTGGAAGCAACGAAGTCAGTTTCTGAGTTAACTTCAACGATTGCAGCCACGTTACCGTTTTCGGAGATGTGTGCTAAACCGTTAGCAGCAACGTTGCCGCTCTTCTTTTCTGCCTTAGCAATTCCTTTTTCACGCAGAAAATCGATTGCCTTGCTCATGTCACCTTCAGTGGCAACAAGCGCCTTCTTAGCGTCCATCATACCAACGCTAGTCTTATCACGAAGTTCTTTAACCATTTTTGCAGTAATGCTTGCCATTTTATGGCCTCCTTAATATTAATACAGATAAGTCGCTTAACACCAACACAAAAGGCTGACCTGAAAATAATCAGGCCTCGCGGGTCCACATTTTCAAGCCAGCCTAAGCACTGATGGTTTTTAACAAATATTAGCTACTTATTCAGCAGCGTTTTCTGAAGCATCCTTGTCATCAGCGGCGTCCTTAGCATCTGCCTTGGCGGCTTCAGCTTCGTCTTCGCCTTGACGGCCTTCGATAACGGCATCGGCCATCTTGCTTGTAATCAAGCGAACGGCACGAATAGCATCATCGTTAGAAGGAATAATCACGTCAACGTCATCTGGGTCAGTGTTAGTATCAACCATAGCGACGATCGGAATGTTCAACTTTTGAGCTTCCTTAACGGCGATTTGTTCCTTACGAGGATCAACAACAAACATAACGTCAGGCAACTTAGGCATATCTTCGATACCACCTAAGAAACGTTCCAACTTGTCAGTTTGCTTCTTCAGTAAAGAAACTTCCTTCTTTGGTAAACGGTCAAAAGTACCGTCTTCAGCCATCTTCTTAAGATCTTTCAAACGCTTGATACGAGTTTGAATAGTGTTCCAGTTGGTTAAAGTTCCACCCAACCAACGGTGGTTAACGTAAAATTGACCAGCGCGAGTAGCTTCTTCTTCAATAGAATCTTGGGCTTGCTTCTTAGTACCAACGAAAAGCACTACAGCACCCTTAGATGCTTCATCCTTAACGAAGTTGTAGGCGGTGTCGATCAACTTAACCGTCTTTTGTAAGTCGATGATGTAGATCCCGTTACGTTCAGTGAAGATATAATCCTTCATCTTAGGGTTCCAACGACGAGTTTGGTGACCGAAGTGGACACCTGCTTCAAGTAATTGTTTCATTGTAATAACAGCCATGAAATAGCCTCCATCAAAGTTTTTTCCTCCCCTGAGATCATCTATACTAAGAACTCTCCCGAGCACTGCTTAATATATCACCCAGAGTGTGAATTGTGGCAATCAGCCGAAATTTAGTATACCCGTTTTAAGCGTCCATAGCAACCCTTAGAGCGCGAGAAAGTAAAAAATATTTGAAATAAATGTTACATTCATGTTACACTACATTTCACGGAACTCCGAGGAGGAATCAATTATGCTCAAAGCAATCGTTTTTGATCTTGACGATACGCTCTACGATCAACAACGACCGTTTCAGCAAGCACTATTTTCCGTTTGGAACGACCCGGCCGTTTCTGGTCACGTGCTAACCGATCTTTTTAAGACCTTTAAACACATGAATGACCGAGTCGCAAAACTTGAAACATTGACGATGAACCACGTTTTTAGTCACCTTAATGACGTGTTAACAAAATATAACCTGCCAACCTTGGCAAATTCGGTCTGGCTTGCCTTTTGGGATCGTTATCAAGCAGAAGCACAAACAATCAGTTTATTCTCTGATATTCAAACTCAATTGCCACTGTTGAAAGATCATTACGAATTAGGTGTGATCACTAACGGCGAAAGCAATACGCAATCCGAAAAACTATCACATCTCGATCTTCATCGTTGGGTGAATCACGACAACGTCGTTATTTCTGACGAAGTTGGTATCCGAAAACCAGACCCGAGAATCTTTACCCATTTTAACCGTAAACTAAGCTTACAGGCTAACGAAGTGGTTTACATTGGCGATAATTTTGAGAAGGACATGGTCGGTGCAAAAAAAGCCGGCTGGCACGCATTCTGGTTTAACCATCGCCACTTAGAAATGCCTAAGTCCGATTTTATTCCGGATCAAACGGTAGAATCATCAACTGAGCTAGCAGAACTTTTACAAGCCATGTCGGTGACTAACTATTAGTAGATTCACAATGAATTATGAAAGCAGCTCATTTGGTTTTAATCAGATGAGCTGCTTTTTTAGTGTGAAATTTTTCCAAGGTGACTGGCCGTTCATTTTCGATAACCAACGACTAATGAACCAACAGAATCAAGTAACATAATGACCGCCATCATCCACATTGCAGCCATATTGTTCATGGTAATCAGAAACCCAATTAAGATAATATTTAAAAGTAACAGTAGCCACAGCAACCATTTTGGCATCGTATTCATGTAATCATCCCTTCCCCAATTACATAGTATAATACAAATTGTTTAGGTATCCCTTAATAAAGTTTCATTTTTTGAAAAAGGGGTATAATTAAATTGATTATGAGAGGAGAAAAACTTATGAGTGAAGAAATCTATCATGACTATTTTTTTGACGAACCTGCTTTTAATACTCATGACGGTGGCTATGTACCACTTGAGGTAGCTGACACACCGGAAAAGCCGCTGGCAGTTCCGCCCTTGCTAAAACCCGATAAGGAAACTGATACCGATATCTGGTATACGGTAACCGCTCAGGCGGGTGAAACTCAAATCTTACCAGGCGAAAAGACTAAAACCTGGGGCTACAATGCCACGATTTTGGGACAAACTATCAAGTACCCAGTTGGCAAACACATCCACGTGGCACTAGAAAATCATTTACCTGAACTAACCACTTTTCATTGGCACGGTCTGATTGTTTCTGGACCTTACGTTGACGGTGGCTGTCACGCACCCGTCTATCCCGGTGAAACCAAACACATTGATTTCACCTTGGACCAACCCGCAGCAACCACTTGGCTGCACGCCCACCCTTGCCCATCAACGGCAGAACAAGTTTGGCACGGCTTAGCTACTATGGTGCTGGTGACTGACGATCACATCAATAGTTTGCCGCTGCCGCACAACTACGGCGTGGACGATATTCCATTGGTCTTACAGGATCGCCGTTTCCATGAAGGCAACCAATTGGATTATCACGCGGACTACGATCCAGATGGTGTTCAGGGACCCACAGCACTCATTAATGGCACCGTTAATCCCGTCTTCGATGTGACCACTCAAAAATTGCGGTTGCGGATCTTGGATGGCGCAAACCGTCGAGAATGGCGCTTGCACTTTTCAGACGACTTAAAGTTCGCTCAAATTGCTGGCGATTCTAGCTTGTTACCAGAACCCGTTTACATGGATCACCTGATGTTAACCTGTGCAGAACGGGCAGAAATCGTGGTTGACTTTGCTGGCTATCATGACGGGCAGACAGTCACCTTATTCAGCGACGATGTTCCAATCGTTAAATTCAAAATTCATCAATTCGCCGCTGATAACACAACCCTACCGAATCATCTGCTGACGATTAATAAACCTGAAGTGGATCCTAAAACACCGGTTCGCAAAATTGAAATGAGTGGCATGGACGAAGCGGTCATGTTAGACGGCAAGAAATTTAGCATGCAACGAATCGATGCCACGCAACCAGTTGGTCAAAGTCAGTATTGGGATATCACCAACTCAAACATGAAGGATTCCGGGATGGTTCACCCCTTCCACGTACATGGAACTGAATTCCTGGTTATTTCCCGTAACGGTCACGCGCCCTATCCCAACGAACACGGCTTTAAGGATACCGTTGGGGTCAACCCAGGAGAAACCGTCCGGCTACTGGTTCGTTTTGATTTGCCTGGCGTTTATATGTATCACTGCCACATTATTGAACACGAAGACGGCGGCATGATGGCTCAGATTCAAACTTATGATCCTGGAAAGCCAATGCCAAAATACAAATTAATGGACATGGATACTTTAATGAATGCATTTGCAAAAGAACGCGGTATCGATCCAAAAGATTTATGGATGGCAGGAATGGATTCCTATAGCAAATATGGAATGGAAATGTAACGATTCTCTGGTACTACCATTTAAATAGCCAATATTAAAAGCTCTCGAATTTTTCGGGAGCTTTAATATTGGCTATTTAATTTTCGACCAATCAATCTCGCGACCCTGATGATAATAGTGACGATCGCGTTCGTTGATATTTCTCATCACGTGACACGGTGTTCCCACGGCAACGACATTAGCTGGGATGTCCCTGGTGACAACACTGCCCGCACCAATGACTGAATTATCACCAATGGTCACACCTGGCAAAACGATGACACCGGCGCCTAACCAACAATTACGGCCCACTCTAATAGGAAGATTATATTGGTACACTTTCTCCCTCAACTCTGGCAAAATCGGATGGGTAGCCGAATCCAAAGTGACATTGGGGCCAAACATCGTGTAATCCCCCACAAAAATATGAGTGTCATCAACCGCCGTCAAATTATAGTTAGCGTAAACATGGCTGCCAAAGTGCAAGTGTTTACCGCCAAAGTTTGCGTGCAACGTTGGTTCAATATACGTATCCACCCCAACCTCAGCAAACATTTGTTTAAGCAACTGTTGACGTTTGTCATGGTCACCCGGGCGTGTTTGATTATAGTCGTAAAGCAATTCCTGAGCGGCTTCTTGCTCCTTTAAAATGGCCTTGTCCATCGGTAGGTAAAGGTTTCCATTGTGCATATCTTCTGTCATATGAATGTTATCCTCCTTACATTCGGCCATCTCATTATAACAAACCTGAAAGCGTTTAACACGCTGTAATAGCAGTGCTTTTGTCTGAACTAAAGTTGTGGTGAAATTGCAAGCCAATTACATGTCATAGTCAAGCAAACGTGCTATTATGTCCTTGCTTTGAGAGAGTGTTTCATTTATGAGAGAAAGGATTGATTACAATGACAAAATACCATTTAAACCATTCATTTAACCGATTCCCCAGTCATTATTTTTACGTTGTTGCATTAGTTTCAACTGGCCTTTTTTTCGGTCACACGGTCACCACCGCAAAAGCCGCAACGCCAGAAAATGCCACACCAACTTCCGATACCACGGATTCAACTGATCAATCAGCCAGCAGTACTATATTACGAACAGCTGGCACTGTTCAGACGGAAAGTACAAAACAGCAAAGCGCTGGTAATGAGTTTTCTGAAGTTAGCACGAATTCTTCTGTTGATAATACTAGCCAAGCATCAGCAGCAAATCCAGAAACAGTTACAGCAACTGAAGATACAACTGCATCTGGGACTGATGACCCGAGTCATTCTGACACTGATATCCCGGAAACAACGGCTAATTCTGACCCTTCAACAAGCACTTCAACCGCTACTTTAACAATCACACCTGCCAGCGGGACAATCCCGTTAGACAATGACGCAACAACGCCGACTATTGATGAAAACGGCAATCTGACTACTACCGCAGCAACCACGGAACCCGTCACAGACATCACTATTGATCCACAAAATGCTACGGTGGTTGCACCCGATGCCTTGGGCGTCAAACCGGTTGGCGGCATTAAGTTAAACGTCCCCGTTCCCACCGATGGTAAGGACGCTATTAAGGCAACGAATGCATATTACTACACCATTGATGGTGACATTAACATTTACAACCAGATGGCAAACTATCATGGCAGCTTAAAAGACGCTTCCGATGGCGCTTGGCAAGGTAGTGACTATGCAGCGAAAATACCGACAACCGCTAATGGTGTCGATCCAGCAACAAAGCAGTATTATATTGATGAATGGATGCCTGATATTTGGTTTCAGTACCTCCTTTGGACCACACAATACTCAACTCAGTACCAAAGTTGGGGAACGTTTAAAACCACATTTTCAAAATCAAGTTTGAGTAACCTAACCAATTTCACGGTAACCGAAGCCTCACAGCAAACCAGTTCAACAGACTTAACTGCCACACCTATTTACACAGCATTGGTTCAGACTCAATCTTTGGAAGGACTTCAGTATGCTCAAAATTTAAATACCATTAATTTTACAGTGAATTCTGACGTTTCTGAATCCCTTTATGGCGGCGACATACAAAGTCACCTATGGGACATTAGTGCCTTAGGAGAAATTTCCAGTCTAAGAAGTGTTCGGTTTATAGATACTTCTATACAAGATATTTCTGCATTGAGAGCTAACTCTCTCTTAAACAATCTCGAATTAAGTTTTAATCAAATTAGTGACATCAGTGGCTTTACTGCCCCCTGGACACACGTTAACTCACCAGGAAACCCGCTTGGTAGTGCACGCTATAGTAGCATCAGTATGCCATTGCTGGTTCTTCAGCCTGGGACCACAAGTGTGGAAGTCAGTTATAACGTCAAAGGAGTTGATGGCTCCTTTAGCCATATGATTCCCTCAGATGGTAATGACTTCGGTAATGAAGTATGGGGACAGTTTAAAGCGAGTACAGCAGATGCAGTGAGTGAAGATAACCACACCATCGTTTTTTATAATTTACTTACACCACCAGCAGGTAACGTTGGTTGGCTTTCGGCGGCCCATACCTTCTACATGGATGGTGATGATGGGTCAGCTTTCGACGTTTGGGTATTCATCCCCTACATTATCAGTAACAATTACGGCACAACAAAAGTGAATTATGAGAATTTACTACCAAATGGTCAACAAGAAGAAATCGCCACTTCGACACCATTAAGCGGCCCTGTTAACAATCCGTTTGACGTTTCCACCGATCCCAACACGACTTACCCATTGGAATGGCTGACGGATAAATATGGTAGTAACTATCTCGTACTGGATGGCACCGGGAACTACTCTGACTTTGTAGCGAATAATGGTCTTGCTAAAGCGGTGCCAGTTTCTGGCAGCTACACAGCGGATCCGCAAACTTTAACTGTTTTATTTGCGCCCACCACTCAACTCACCGTGCAACGCGGCTATTACCAGTCAGATGGCCAGTTCATCACAATTAGTCCAGATACACAAGTGGACCAAACACTGACTACTAATTTGGTGGTATCCGATCAAGTGACAACAATACCCAATTTCCACTTTAAGTCAGCAGAGTTGGTTGCCACTAATGGTACGTCAACCCCCGTTACCACGCCGACATTACCATACCTGACGGCAGACAATCAGTTACGACTCGTTTATGATCCAGATCAGGTGACCATCCCAATCACCTATGTTGATAACCTTAATCACGTCATTCATCCCGCTGCAACGTTCTCTGGCACAGTTATTGATACTGTTTCGCCATCAAGCACGACTTCACAGTTACCGATTCCAGACTATACTTTTGACCACTACGCACTCAACGATGGCACGCCGATCACGTCAGCCGTAACCTTGGCAGAGTTAAAGGCCGGCCTGAAGCTTGTTTACACAGGCAACAGCCTAAGCATCACCGTCAATTACGTTGATGATCTTGGTCAGCCACTCCAAACATCGCAGATATCTGGTGCGGTTAACACCACGTTACCGGACACCTTCACGACTGATCAGCAAATCAATATTCCGGACTACACCTTTAGCCGAATTGAAACTCTCAATCATCAACCGATTCCAGCAGATGCTACCTATAATACGATTCGTGAAGGTATCACCGTGGTCTATCAGGGCAACGAAATTTCAGTACCAATCGATTATAAGGACGCGAACGGAAATTCAATCGCTGATGAGTCTACATTCAATCACGCTATCAACTCCCCGCTCACGGCAGCACAGCTGGCTGATCTCGTACCAACTATCAAATACTATTCTTTCGTGGAAGCCCAAGATAAAGCTAGCAACACATTAAACTTACCCGTTACTATTGCATCAATCAGGGACGGCATTCAGCTGATTTACAGTGAAAACAGCACCTCGGTCACCATCGAATACGTCGATCCTGCTGGTAACCCTATTCAGCAACCTACTTTCATTGAAGGTAAGCCAAGTGAACAGCTGACTGGCGAGCAAATTGCGGTGCCCGAGTTACCAGGTTATACCTTTGATCATTTTGAAGACAACAATGGTAATGTACTCACATTACCGATTACCATCAGTCAAGTCATCGATAACGGTTTTCAAGTTGTTTATCAGCCAGTAAAAGTCAGCATTCCCGTTTTCTACGTTGATACTTCTGGTCAAACGATTGCTGCTACCCTGCAAGTTCCCGGAAACTATCAAGATCCGTTCACTGGTGATAGTTTGACCGCACTCCAGCAAGCCATCCCCGGGTATACTTTCTCAAGAATGCAAGGCGCCAATGGTGCAGCGATTTCATTACCAAATATTCTTGGTGAGCTTCAAAATGGTATTTACCTGATTTACACGTTAAACAGTATCAACGTGATTCCACCGGTCACCCCGCCAATTGAAACTCCTGCTGACAACAATCACGAGGTCGTCCCACCAAAAGTGATTTATGCGATGAAACAGTTGAGCCTGCACAGCGAGGTTAACTTCACTGCAGATAACATCATCATGACTTACGTGAAGAAACCACGGATTTACCGACCACGTTTTATCGTCTTGGGTACTGCTCGTGACAGTCAAAATCGGCTCCGCTACCTGGTTCGCGATATTAACCCCAAGAGCGATACTTTCGGGTTAGTCGGTTACGTCACCGCGAACCCCGAATACGTTCGTAGTGCCTATTACCATATCGTTCCAACCACGATTACCGTCATTAATTCCAAGGGAATCAACGGTTATTCGACTCCAAATCTCACAGGAAAATTAGCCCATTATCGTCAAGGCACTGTGTTACAAGTAGCAAGCATTATTCAAGATCGCACTGCCACCCGCTTCGTGCTCAACAATGGGCAAATCGTGACAGCTAGCAAGCTATTGGTTAAAATGGGCACTATTCCACAGCCAACAAATGCTACTAAACTTAACGCTTTAAATCGGTACAGTGACCTCAATTTAACCGTTCGAACGGCACATTTCAAAGCAGCAACAGCAAAATCCTTTCCTATTATCAGTTGGGACTACAGTAACGGAAGCAACTACCACGTTAAATCACTGAAACGCTATCAGATCAACGGTGGCTACATTACCGCTTATAGTAAACTGGTTAAAACCAATTACTGATGAATAGAACTTTAGCAACAGTTTTAATTAACGACACTATTTTATAGAAAAAAGAACCTCAGACAATCAATAATTGATTGCCTGAGGTTCTTCATTGTTACCAATTACCCATGAATCCCTAAAGCCACTTTAGCGAACCGGCTCATACGATCCATGCTCCAAGCGGGTTCCCAAACGAGATTGATATCGCAGGCAGTAACACCATCCACCGACAAAACCGCGTCGTTGATCTGATCTGCCAAGAGATTACCCAGTGGACAGCCCATGGTGGTCAGCGTCATGGTCACCACGCACTGACCCTGATCATCCACGTTGATATCATAGATCAACCCCAGATTAACCATATCAATACCCAGCTCTGGGTCGATCACGTCTTCCAGTGAAGTCATGACTTTGTTTTCAATTGGTGAAAATGCTGCTCCAGCTTCTTCTGACATACTTGCTTCCTCCTCGTTACTGTGCGAGAACGCCATGGACCACCATGACTTCGCCAGCCTCATCTGGTGCTTCCAGCCAATGGAATTCGCCAGGTTGCATCACAACAGCCTTTCCCGGTACCAGTGTGGTAACATCGTCATCCGTATGAAACTGAATCGATCCTTTGATGGCCACCACCGTAACGGTCATCAACGATCGGTGCCGTTTAATGGTCTTACCCTTTGGCAAAACTAACCGGACGATCGACAAATGACGCTCCGACAGCATCCGATCCGGTCCTTCTGAAACTGTTGTATCTGGTGTTAAAACCTTCATAACCTAGTGACCTCCAACGACAAAATTTTATTTAACAATGTGCACGTCGCCCTTAATGAAACGGCGACGGAGAACGTACCAGCAAATTAGCGCGGTCAATACCAGCAACGCGATACCCAACTGATAACTGCCTGTCCAGCCTTTGATCCAGCCAACGACCAGCGGCGGGAAGAAACCACCAAGACCACCCACTGCACCAACGAAACCAGTAACAGCACCAGTGTTACCCTTTGAAACGTAAGGAACCATTTTAAAGACAACACCGTTGCCCCAACCAGCAGCCAAGCCGGTTCCCACAATCCCCGTCACAAACAGGATCTGGGAATCAAATGAGAACATGATGACTAATGAGAATACCGCAATGAGGATGAAAATCCACTGCAGCATCGACATTGGCCTAAACTTATCCGCAGCGGCACCACCGATTGGCCGGATGATTGTACACAGAAACGCGAACAAGGCCGCGTATAGACCCGCAGTCACCGCGTTGACCCCAAAAATATCACCCAAAAACATTGGCGTCAAATTGGTAAATGAAACAAACAGCCCGAAAGTTAAGAAGTAAAACAATGACAGGTACCATGTACTGCTTTCCTTAGCAACGGAAAGTGCACCGCTGACAGACTTCGTTTTATCCGTCGGCATTTCCTTACAGAAAATCGCGAATAACACCATAATGATCACGGTTAAAATCATCAGAAAGTGATAAACACTGTTAAATCCGCTGGAAGCAGATATTCGTGGCAACGTCAAGGCTGCTACGGCATTCCCCATGTTACCCATGGCAACGATTCCTAACGCGAATCCCTGCTTTTCTGGCGGGAACCAAACCGAGGCGTACGAAACACCCACAGCAAATGACGTGCCGGCCATCCCGACTAACAACGCAGCGAACAGTAACATACCGAACGTATGAACTTGAGTGATCATAAACAGTGGAATGAGAATAAAAATCATTAAAATAATGTATACTTTCTTGCCACCGTATTTATCACTTAAAATACCAACTGGAATCCGCATAATCGATCCCAGTAAAACGGGTGTTGCCAGTAACAGCGTCTTTTGGCCAACTGATAAATGGAACATCGTTGCCACTTGAGCAGCTAGCGGCGCAAAGTTAGACCAAGACATGAAACAAACAATCATTGCAATAGTGGACAAGGTCAACGCCATGTACGCGTTGTACCGTGATCCATGTGCGACATCTTCTTGAGTAGCCATAACATTATCCTCCTATCTGACTCATGTGACGCCAAGTCGGCGCCTTATCGATGATGCGATCAGTTTCAGCCATTGCCATTTCATGATTCAGCGGCTTATTATCCAATGCTTTTTGAATTAATGCTCGAAAGGCTGCTTTATCAGGTATCGCTTTTCGAATATCGATTTCTTCATTCCAGTACAGACAGGCTTTAACGTAGCCATCCGCGGTGATTCGCAACCGGTTACAATTCTCGCAGAACTTTGAACTGATTGGATGAATCAAACCAAAACTACCCTCGTACCCTTCAATTTGGTAGTTGTCTGAGGGTCCGTTACCCTTCAACTCAATGGGATGATAAACCATCCCTGCTTCGTCGGCAGTTTCGAAAACGTTCTTGAGCCCTACATATTCTTTTTTCCAAGTTCGCATGGAATTGCCAATCGGCATAAATTCGATAAAGCGTACATTAACGTCATGGTCTTTAGTATAACGTAGAAAATCCAGGACTTCATCATCGTTTTGCCCACGAATCAGGACAATATTCAGTTTAATCTTCTTAAAATGAAGCTTACTGGCAGCAGCAATGCCTTCCAGCACCTGATTGATGTTACCGCCACGAGTAATTTTCTTGTAACGGTCGGGTTTGAAAGTGTCCAGACTGATATTTAACCGATCCAGTCCCGCGTCTTTCAAGTCCTTAGCTAACTTAGCCAGAAACAAACCGTTAGTCGTGATAGAAACGTCATTGATGCCATCGATTGCTTTGATACGCCGAACGATTTCAACAACATCCGTACGCAGCAGTGGTTCGCCACCCGTGATCCGGACCTTTGAAACACCCATGTCAGCGAAGTTCTGAATCAATTGAACAATTTCATCCTGTGAAAGCACCCGATCCGTGGGGAAAAACGGTAATCCCTCTTTTGGCATGCAGTACACACACCTCAAGTTGCAGCGGTCTGTGATTGATAATCGTACATAATCGTGCAATCGATCGTACCTATCATAAAGTTTCTCCATACTTACTTCCTCCTACTCGTCAACTTAAAAATCAACCTAGCCGCCACTTACCGGTGGAATCAATGCAACTTCATCTGTCGGACTCACATCAAGTGAACCGCTGGAAGTAAACTCCTGATTCACAGCTAGCCGAGAAGTCCCAATAAGTTGCTGCAAATTCGGTGAACTGACTGAGACTGCCTGCTTAATTTGATCAGCAGTTGGCTTTTCGGGCACGTCCACCGTAACCACATTGCCAAGCTGCTCCTGGAGCATTGCAAATAATTTGACGTTCAGTTTCATTTTCAGTCCCCCCATCTTACAGCATCCGTGTCAGTTTCCTTTTTCCAAATCGGGACGTCTTTTTTCAGAGTGTCTATTAAGTACTCGCACCAACGAAAAGCATCGCCACGATGTGCAGCTGCCACACCAACAAAAACGGCTTCGTCGGTTAATTCAAGATGGCCAGTCCGATGTTCAATAACGACTCGGGCACCTTGGGCCTCAATTGGTGCAGCTAACTTTTCAAGCTGTCTTTCAGCCATCGGATGATACGCCGAGTAATCAATAAAACGCGTCTCAATATTACCCGTCCATTGACGAACCGTACCAATAAAGGTCACGATACCGCCATACTGAGGATCCTTTAATTTTTGATAGAGCGCGTTCACATCAATTGGTGAATCGCTGATATTAAGGTAATACATACTGACCACCCGTTTTTCATAATGTTGATTACAGTCCCTATTATTTCAAAAGAATATTCCTAATTGAATTAGTCAAATCCCTAATTAATTCCAAAATTCACAAAATGGTATACTAATATTAGTAAGAAAGGCGGAGAATACCGCCATTTACGTGGGTTTCCATTCTGGAATGGCCGTACAGTAGCATCTGGTTATATCCTAAAGTAATCAGTCGTCTTGATTGAATCTAGCGAAGGGAGTTGAACACTATTTCGAGATCAAAGCATCAGTATCAAATTATCTTTCTGGCATCCATTAGTCTCATTTTACTGGCACTTATTTCGCTTTGTTTTGGTAACTACCAAATTTCAATCAACCATTTGTATAATGCAATCATTGGTCAGATCAGTCAACGGACGCTAGTGAGCCCAATCGAATCAAACATCATTTTTAGTTTGCGACTGCCCCGTATGCTGGCTGCTATTGGTATTGGCGCAGCATTGGCAATTTCGGGAACGGCATATCAAAGTATTTTTCAAAATCCGCTAGTTTCGCCAGACCTACTCGGTGTCTCGAACGGTGCTGCCGTTGGCGCTGCACTAGCAATTTTACTCAATTTACATAGTTTTGGTACTCAGGTGCTCGCACTGATTTTTGGGCTAATTGCAGTCATGTTAAGTGTCACGATTCCCCGAATGATGGGCCGTTCAACCAATCTGACATTGGTCTTGGCTGGTGTGGTCGTGAGTGGCTTGATGCAGGCCATCCTCGGATTGATGAAGTACTTAGCTGACCCTGATTCACAACTGCAAAGTATCGTTTACTGGCAGTTAGGCAGCTTGGCTAAAGTCACCGTGGGTAATCTGGTATCGGTACTGCCAATGTTGCTCGTAGGAATGGTAATTCTATTAGTCATGCGCTGGCGACTAACGGTGCTTGGGCTGGGTGATGCTGTCGCTCAGACTATGGGGATTAACGTTGCTCGAGAACGGCGCTTAGTTGTTTTATGTGCAACTTTATTAACCGCTGCCTCCGTCTGTCTCAGTGGCCCGATTGGGTGGATTGGACTAGTGGTACCGCACATGGCACGCATGGTCATTGGACCTAACACGCGGTACTCTCTACCACTCTCAGGACTAATTGGTGCCATCTTTTTGTTGTTAGTCGACACCTTAGCCAGAACCCTCTCAGCGGGTGAAATTCCACTCAGCATTTTAACAGTCTTCATCGGCACACCAATCTTCATTTATATTTTGGCAACTAAGAAGGTGACTTTACGATGAATTTACTGAAAATTAATCAGCTAAGTTTCCACTATCCTGATCAACCAAATCTTTTTAACCATCTTAGCTGTAGTCTACAAGAAGGCGAGATTCTAACAATTCTTGGCCCTAATGGAATCGGTAAGTCAACTTTACTAAAATGCCTGATGGGCTTATTGAAGCCTACTGCTGGCAGTGTCACCGTTAATGATCAACCACTATCTAAGCTGTCACCTCGACAGTTAGCACAATGGATTGCCTACGTTCCACAACACGTGCCCGACCCTGGTAGTCTCACGGTTAGTGATTATTTAGTCACTGGTCGTACACCCTATCTGGAATTTACACAAACACCAGGTGATAGCGATTATGAGTTAGTCCAGGATGCGCTTGCCAAACTTAGTTTAACCGCGCTGAAGGATCAGGAAGTTAACACCTTAAGCGGCGGGCAATTTCAGATGGTCACTATTGCTAAAGCCTTAGTTCAAAGTCCAAAACTGATCATTTTAGACGAACCAACCGCCGCTCTTGACTTTGGTCGACAAAAACAAGTCATTGAACTGATTCAGTCGCTGGCAAAGCACCACTTTGCCGTGCTGCACACCACACACAATCCCAATCACGCGTTCATGTTGGGTCACCAAGTTGGTTTATTTTCACCGGATGGCCACTTTGAATCAGGTGAAGCTGATCAACTGTTGACAGAAGAGCGGCTGAAACAGACGTATGGGACCGATTTAAAGCTGATCTATGAAGCTGAGTTGGGACGTTATGTTTGCGAACTGGTTTGAAAGAGCTCCCACCAGAAACCCAGGGTCGGGACTGTTCACTTTTATATTGCCTAATCGGGCTACAGAAGGCAGTGACCTGCATACAACAAGCTCCCACCAGAAACCCAAGTTCAGGGTTTCCAGTGGGAGCTTATTGTATTACGGTCGCTTAGCGCCTTCCTTGCGCACCTTGCTTATCCAATTGACCCCTCCATCTCAAAACTAATCAACCGGTTCAACTCAACCGCATATTCCATTGGTAACTGCTTCGTAAATGGTTCCACGAAGCCCATAATAATCATTTCCGTCGCCTTTGATTCCGAGATTCCTCGCGACATCAGATAATACAACTGCTCCTCTGAAATCTTGGAAACTTTGGCTTCATGTTCCATGGCGACGTTGCCATTATAAATCTCGTTGTACGGAATTGTATTTGACGATGACTGATCATCCATGATGATCGTGTCACATTCAACGTGGGCCTTTGAACCATCCGATTTCTTCGTAAACCGAACCGTCCCACGATAATCGGTAGCGCCACCCGTCTTTGCAATTGACTTTGAAACAATTGAACTCGACGTATTAGGTGCGTTATGAATCATCCGAGCACCCGAATCTTGATGAATACCGTTCGAGGCAACAGCGATGGATAACATCGTCCCACGGGCATTTTCACCATCCAAATAAACACTAGGATACTTCATGGTAACCTTGGAGCCTAAGTTGCCATCAACCCACTCCATCGTGGCATTTTCTTGTGCAGCAGCCCGCTTGGTTTCCAAACTATACACGTTATTAGACCAGTTTTGAATGGTGGTGTAACGGCAATAAGCATCCTTTTCAACGTTAACTTCCACTACCGCCGCGTGCAGGCTGTCTGATGAATAGTTTGGTGCCGTACAGCCTTCCACGTAGTCGACCCGGGCACCCTCATCCACAATAATCAAAGTCCGTTCGAACTGACCGGAGTTTTCGGCGTTCAACCGGAAATATGACTGAATTGGGGTCTTTGTTTGAACACCCTTTGGCACGTAAATAAATGACCCGCCGGACCAAACAGCGCCGTTTAAAGCGGCAAATTTATTATCCGTTGGCTTAACCAACTTACCAAACCACTTCTTGAAGAGTTCGGGATATTCACGTAGCGCAGTATCCGTATCGGTGAAAATAATCCCCAACTTTTCGAAGTCGTTGCGCATGTTGTGGTAGACCACTTCGGATTCATACTGGGCTGATGACCCAGCCAGATAACTTCGTTCCGCTTCCGGAACACCCAACCGGTCAAAAGTTTTTTTCAAGTCTTCTGGGACGTCATTCCAATCCCGGTATTTTTTATCGGTCATTTTTTGGTAATACAACATATTCTTTAAATCAAGGTCACTCAAATCTGGACCATAATCCGGCATGGGTAACTTTTTATAAGCTTCATAAGACTTCAGCCGATAATCCAGCATCCACTTTGGTTCCTTTTTTTCTGCTGAAATTTGACGAACCGTTTCTTCTGTCAGACCCCGACCAGTTGAATAGGCTGGTTGGATATCATCATGAAAACCATATTCATAATCTCGATCGTCAGCAACAATGTCTGGGACGCCTTGTGCGCCAGTTCCTTCTGCCATTTGCTACTCCTCCTTTTCGGAATCAATATCGCCATCTGGTTGTTTCAGTAATGCTCGTTGCAACGCCCACCAAGCCAATGTCGCACATTTAATTCGGGCTGGAAACGTCATGATATTGCTTAAAATCGCTGCGTCTTGCAGTTCATCCAAGTCCTTTTGCGGGTGCTTTTTACCCATGACCATATCTGAAAAGGTCTTTGCCATGTGTAAGGCTTCATCCTTGGACTTGCCCATGACGGCATCCGTCATCATGCTGGCACTTGATTGGCTGATCGTGCAGCCGTCACCAGTGAAACCAATATCACTGATATGATCTTGATTATCCAGTTCAATATCCAGATTAATGACGTCACCGCAAGTTGGGTTTTTCAAGGTAATTTTGTGAGTGGCATCCGGTAACGCATGCTTATGATGAGGATGATCCGAATGATCCAAAATCACTTCTCGGTATAAACTATTTAGCTTCTCTAGACCCATGATTGAAGAACTCCTTTGTTTCCTGAAGTGCCGTCAGCAGACGATCAGCATCTGCTTGGGTGTTATACAGATAGAAACTCGCACGAGCTGTGGCAGTCAAGCCCAGGTACTCCATAAGCGGTTGCGCACAATGATGACCAGCTCGAACGGCTACACCCTCCATATCCAAAGCTGTTGCCACGTCATGTGGGTGTAGCTCTTCCAGGTTAAATGCAATTACACCCGTATGCTTGGCAGGATCTTGCGGTCCGTAAACTGTCAGACCATCCATCGCCTCTAACTTAGGTAACAGATAGTTCACAATTGCTTGCTCATGAGCTTGAACCGCTGTCATACCAATCTGAGTTAAGTAATCAGCAGCGGCGCCTAAGCCAACTGCACCAGCAATGTTTTGCGTCCCAGCTTCAAACTTGTAAGGTAATTCGGCCCAGGTACTTTCCTGCTGGTGAACAAAGCCAATCATTTCACCACCGAATTGATACGGTGGCATGGCTTCTAGCAACTCGCGTTTACCATATAAAATGCCAATTCCAGTTGGACCCATCATTTTATGCCCGGAAAAAGCGTAGAAATCGACGTCTAAATCTTGCACGTCAACTGGCATGTGAGGGACGGCCTGCGCACCATCACCAACAAAAATAGCACCGTGTTGATGAGCTAATTTTGCCAACTGCTTGATGGGATTAACCGTCCCCATCACATTAGAAGCATGCGCTACAGCAACGATTTTCGTCTTATCAGTAATTAGCTGGGTGGCTTCGTCTAAGTCCAATTCACCGTCATCAGTCAGGTGAATGTACTTCAGTGTTGCGCCTTTTCGAATGGCCAACTGCTGCCAGGGAATTAAATTACTGTGGTGTTCCATGATTGAAATCACGATTTCATCACCAGCAGATACATTGGCTTCACCATAAGTGCTGGCAACTAAGTTCAAGCCATCCGTACAACCCTTAGTAAAAATGACTTCCTCGGGCTCAGCGGCATTGATGAACTTCTGCATCTTCCGTCGAGCAGCTTCGTAATCAGCGGTTGCCCGTTCAGCCAGTGTGTGCACACCACGATGCACGTTAGCGTTATCGGTTTGATAGAAATGGGTTAGCGCTTCAATTACTTGATTTGGGCGCTGTGCAGTGGCGGCGTTATCTAAATACACCAGATGCTCGTCGTTCACTTTTTGATCTAAAATTGGAAAATCACGCATCAATTTAGTTAAAGTGCTGTCCATCTTCAAGCTTCCTTTCAATCACATCAATCATTTCCTGTCGAACTTCCGGAAGCGGAATTTCTTCAAGCACTGGTCCTAGGAAGCCACGAATCACTAACCGTTGGGCTAATTCTTTATCAATCCCACGACTCATCAGGTAATACAACTGATTTTGATCAACTTGGCCAACACTGGCTGCATGACCTGCAATCACGTCGTTTTCATCAATCAACAAGATTGGATTAGCATCACCATGCGCTTGATCTGACATCATCAAGACCCGATTTTCTTGTTCGGCGTTAGCACCAGAAGCACCATGGATAATATCGCCAATCCCATTGAAAATCAGTTCCGATTTTTCGAGTAACACCCCACGTTGAGAAATATTAGCGGTGGTATGTTTACCACGGTTGACCACCCGGTTGTTTATACCGTTGCTTTGCTTCCCGGTAGTCACCGCAATCACCTTTGATTCTGAGTGGGCGCCTTCACCGACTAGTTCGCTGGTGATATCACCTAACGTATTTTGAGCGTTAACGATTCCAACTGCCCAATCAAAACGGGCGTTGCGACTGAGGTTAGCCCGGCGATGAAGGACTGAATAAGTATGTTCACCCAATTCATCAACACTGGAGAAATGAACGTGACTATTAGCACGACTCAAAACTTCAACCATGCAATGAGCAGCATTTTCGACGACGCCTTTAGTATTCAAATGTTGAATGAAGGAAAACTGACTGCCCTCTTCGGCAATAATCAAAACGTGTGAGACCATCGCCTGTTTAACGGTACTATCCTGAATCAAATAAGCCTCAATTGGTTGTTTAATGACCACATTTTTAGGCACGTACAAGAACACGCCCGAATTAAGGAACGCTTGTTGATAGGCGGTTAATTTATTTTCGTTGTACTTTGTCACTTTGTCCATAAAATACTTTTCGGTTAAACGTGGATGTTCCCGAAAGGCACTAAAAATATCGGTTAAGATAACCCCTTGATCTGCGAGTTCATCTGGTAAATTTACAGCAACGGTAGTTTGACCCACTTGAACAAACCGGATGCGGCCATCAGCATCAGGCAAGTCATCCGCAAGACTTTTATCGCTGCGTCTAAAATTCAACTCCAAATTATCCATCAACGGCCAGCGGTGAAAATCATAGCGCTGCATCTCTGGTAACTGGAGATCCTGCATCGCGTCGATTGCTGCGAGGCGGCGTTCCACGAACCAGTGTGGCTCGCCGTGCTCGTTGGCAGCAGTCTCCACTGCAGTTTTTATTGCTTCATAATCCTGAACGGCACTAATCAAAACGACCCCTCCTTAACGATTATCATCAACTAAGCTAACATCCAGCCCTAATTCGTCACGTAAGCCAGCATAGCCTTCGTTTTCCAACTTCTTTGCAAGGTCTGCGTCCCCGCTTTTAACGATTCGGCCATCCATCATAACGTGAACAACGTCTGGCACGATGTAGTTCAACAGTCGTTGATAGTGAGTGATGATCAATGAGCCAAAGTTGTCGCCACGCATTGAGTTGACACCCTTTGAAACCACTTGTAAAGCATCGATATCCAAGCCAGAATCAATTTCATCCAGCAAGGCAAAAGACGGCTTGATCATGAGTAGTTGCAAAATTTCGTTACGCTTTTTCTCACCACCGGAGAAACCTTCATTTAGATAACGCTCAGTCATTTCTTCGCTCATATCCAGAAGTGCTAAATTCTTATCAAGCTCCTTTAAGAAATCCATGACTGAAATTTGATCATCTTCTGGGCGACGTGCATTGATTGCCGCACGCAGGAATTCAGCGTTGGTGACTCCTTGAATTTCAGCGGGATACTGCATGGCTAAAAATAGGCCCTTACGTGCACGTTCGTCGACGGGCATGTCCAAAATACTTTCACCATTGAGCAAAATATCACCCTGAGTAACGTGATAGGCACTATTGCCCATAATCGTCTGTGACAGTGTTGATTTACCGGTCCCATTTGGTCCCATGATGGCGTGAATCTCGCCCGTATTCATGGTGAGGTTTACACCCTTTAAGATTTCTCGGGTCTGTTCTTTTTCTTCTTTGATCTCAACGTGCAGATCCTTCACTTCAAGTGTCGCCATATAAATCATCCTCCATTGATTAGTTATCGCTGGAATATCGTCTTGACTGAATTCACCAATTATTCCGACGCGAATATTGTTCATTACATCTCTAGATTATAGTTGTTTTCTCATGCTATTCAAAGTAGGCATTTCCCTTATACCTAAAAATTTCATATTATGTGATACTATATGGTAAAAGATATTCTTTGTCGACCATGAATAATTAACTGATATTCGAATATTATTGGGGAAACTTGAAAGGTAGGTTGAGCCATCATGAATCACTTTATGATTAAGCAGTTTAACGGTCTCGATACTGCCACTTTGCAGCGACTGCACAGTTTGGGCTTGCAAGTGGGCAGCGATGTACAGGCTGTGCGCTTTTATCCATTTCATGGACCAGTCATCATTCAAGTAGATCACCAAAGAATTGGTATTCGATATCAGGTATTCAAACTGCTGACGGGAGGCGATCCATCGTGACAACCGTTGCCCTACTTGGTAATCCGAATACTGGTAAAACCACTCTTTTCAATGAGTTGACCGATAAATACGCCTACGTTGGTAACTGGACTGGTGTGACCGTTGAAAAAAAGGTCGGTCAAATTCGTCATTCTCATACTGAAGTGATTGATTTACCAGGGGTTTATTCCCTAAATCCGATTACTAAAGATGAATCGGTGGTGACCAATTATTTGTTGGGAAACTCGCCGGATTTAATTTTAAACGTAACAAATGCCAGTCAACTAAAGCGCAATTTATTATTGTCTGTGGAAGTCCTAGAATTAGGCGTTCCAGTCATTATCACCCTGAATATGATTGATGATTTAAAGCGTAGCGGTCATTACTACAACTTGGACACGCTATCAAGCAAATTAGGCTGCCCCGTTCGCACCACTAATGCCCGAAATAAAGAGGGCTTGACTGAACTCAGAGCGGATTTAGTTTGCGAGCAAAGTGAAATAAAACCCAATTCACCGTTAAAACTCAATTATCCGATGATGGTGAATCAGGCCATTCGTCAGGCAGCCGATTCATTAACAAAAGATTATAAAATTGACGCTAAGTTTGCTCACTGGATTGCAATTCAATACATTAATCATAATAAAGTGGTCCGAAAATACGCGACAATCCATCAACTCAAACCACTATTATCTCAGAAAGCCTATTACGATGCCCAAAAGTTTGAAGACCAAATCTTTGAAACTCGGCTCTCTTTCATTGAAAATACTTTAACGACTGCAACGGAACAGCTGCAATCAACGAAACACGTTGCGCTGACTTCCAAAATCGATAAAGTGGTCACTCATCCGATCCTTGGTCTTCCCATCTTTGTGGGGATCTTTTACTTGATGTTCAAGCTTTCCTTCGACTGGATCGGGACACCATTATCAGGCTACCTTGATGGCTTTTTATCGGGTCCCGTTTCCACCTGGGCCAACCAGTTTTTAACACAAGTTGGGGCACTGCCCATGCTTCGCTCATTGATCGTCAATGGCCTGATTGCTGGTGTTGGTGGCGTTCTAGTTTTTATCCCTCAAATTTTTGTCTTGTTTGCATGTATCACCATTTTGGAAGATTCCGGCTACATGTCTCGAGCGGCCTTAGTCACCGACCGGATCATGGAGATGATCGGTCTGAATGGGAAGGCTTTTATCCCGTTGATCATCGGTTTTGGTTGCAACGTCACTGGTATTATGGCGGCTCGAACGATTGAACAGCCTAAAGAACGCTTGATTACCACCCTCATTTCACCCTTCATGAGCTGTTCGGCTCGGTTACCGATTTACAGTTTGTTTGTGGCTGCACTGTTTCCTCGTCATCAGGCGCTAATCGTGCTATCACTTTATTTTCTGGGCATTGTGGTCGCTTTACTAATGGCCAAGGTCTATCACATTATTTTCCAAGCTGAAGAGCACTCAGTCTTTATTGTCGAATTACCGCAGTACCACATTCCTCGTCTAGACATTGTTTGGCATGGTACTTGGGATAAGGGTAAGGGCTTTATCAAAAAAGCCGGCACAATTATTTTTGCGGGTACCGTTCTGATTTGGTTGCTCTCTAACTTCGGTGTCAGCGGCTACGTTACACAAATTGACCAGAGTTTTGCCGCTAATTTGGGTCAAATCTTATTACCGATTTTTAAGCCGATGGGTATTTCAACTTGGCAACCAATTAGTGCGCTGTTGACTGGGGTTTTAGCTAAAGAAGTGATCAGTTCCAGCATGATGGTTCTATTCCACACGAGTAATCAAGGTGCCTTAATTGCCATGATTGGCGGCAGCTTTACCACCCTTTCTGCATATGCTTTGCTGGTCTTTATCTTGCTATATATCCCATGTTTCGCTACAATTGGGACAATTAAATCCGAGACCGGCTCAGCTAAATGGGCGGCATATTCCGTCGTGTCAGGCTTAGTCATTAGTTATACGTTAGCTTTCTTGATTTTTCAGATTGGTTCACTGTTAATGTGAAAAGAGGTCATGAGCAATGGGATTACTCATTAATATTTTTGTTTTAGCCCTGATATTCGGTTTTGCAGGCTACCAAATTTACCGTGCTGTAAAGCGTTCTAAACAAGGTAAGTGTGCGGCCTGTGATTACGATTGCGAAGCAAAGAAAATGTTAAATCAATCAAAGAAACACCCAGTTTAAACTGAAAAGAGCCCTGAACCTTCGCCATAGCGTTCAAGGCCCTCTTTGATTAGCATTAACGCTTTAGAAGGAGAACTTTTTATGAAACGTGGAAATTACGTCATAACTGCCTTAATTGGCTTGCTGTCAGTCACCCTAATTGCCTCAGGCTGCAGCAATTCCCACCAGTCTGCAAGATCCACAGCCAAACCGGCAACCAGGACAGTCACGGACATGAGTGGTACCAAGGTTACGATTCCAAAGAAGGTCAATCGAGTCGCTGATCTTTGGCACGCCAACAACCAAACCGTCATGCTTTTAGGTGGTCAAAATAAACTAGTGGCAACTACGCAAATGATTAAAAAACAGCCGTGGTTCAACACCATCTATCCCAGTATTAAACAGGTTAAAGCGCCCTTTTCTGGTGATACCATGCAGGTTGAGTCCTTGTTGAAAGTCAAGCCGGACGTGGTTATCTCCGCAGATCCTGGTCAAATCAAGCAAGCACGCAACGCTAAAGTTCCCGTGGTTAATGCGATGTATCAAAACTTTGACGGTTTACGCCGATCAGTCAACTTAACGGCAAATGTTCTGGGTGGCAATGCTCCCGCCGTAGCCAAGACTTATCAAAAGGAACTTAGCGCCAACTTAGACCAAGTTAAAACCCAGCTCAACGGCGTATCGTCACGACCAAGCGTGCTGCATATCGTTAACGACACTAATTTAAACGTTGTTGACGGTAGACAAACCATTGTTGATGAATGGATCAAAGCCGCCGGTGGACAAAACGCTCTTTCTCAGAAGGGAAATATGATTTCCGTCACGACTGAAAAACTAGCTAAGTCAAATCCAGATATCATCATCGTCGGCAATACTACTTCAAAGGAAGCGTTGAAAGCACTACAAAAAGATCCCGTATTAAGCAAACTTTCCGCCGTTAAAAAAGGCCGGGTATACGGCAATCCACAGGGCACTTTTCCGTGGGACCGGTACAGTGCAGAAGAAGCGCTGCAAGTACTCTGGGCAGCTCAAAAATTACACCCGGCACAATTTAAGCATCTCAACATGACCAAAAAGACACAGGCATTTTATCAAAAATACTATCACTATCAATTAACAGCTAAACAAGCCAATTTAATTTTGACAGGATCAACGGCAACTCAGTAAAAAAGAGCGGCAACTATCAAGTGTTTCAGAGATAGTTACCGCTCTTATTTTACTTTCAAACTTGTTTCCACAAATTTTCATCAAAGTGTCCAAGTCCATTGGCTGCTAGTGTTTTGAAATAAGCCAATAATTCAATCGCCCCACTCTTACTAATTGAAGCAATGGCGTTCAGTCCCGTTCCGGTCGGTACCACGTTACTCATGTGGGTGATTTCATTCCCATTAACAATCTCAACTTGTGCACAAGTGATCGTCCATCTATCCAACACGTTGGGTGCAAATATCAAAAAAATATTATAATCATCCGATAAATAGCCTGGCATCGCCCAAGCGACGTCATCGAATGGCTCTGGATTGAGGTTTCCCTGCATGGCAAACGCGTCAATATTGTCTTGGGTAGGAACTTTATCCAGCACAAACAACGTGTTCTCAAATGCTGACGTCCCCATCTTAGCTTCTGGACCACTAAGCGGTTCTTGATTCATCATGTTTGTTCACCTCCTATGCAAAGTTTTCCCGGTAATATCGATACTTATTTTTGATCTCTTCAAGTGGTCGATCCATCACGTGTTCTCGACCCTGGTCATCTAGTTTGAAATGTTCTGCTATTTTGGCAGCAAATCGAATCTTTAGTCCAGGATGCTGCGTCACCAGTGGACGCAGATCCGTTGACATAATTTCAAATGACGGCACAATATCGGACACCAAAATTTTGGTGAAATCTTGAAAGTTATCAGCCAACACTTCTGAGTAAATATGGTCGGCATACTTGAGCTCAATCGCCTCTAATTTATCAAAGTAATCCGACTGTGAAAGCCCCTTTTGATTCTTCACAATGTGTTGTTCATCATATTCATGGGTCAGATACGCATCCCAATCCCGGTAAGCGTATGTAGTCATGCGAACTACCAGCTGGCGCCCTTCCTTCGTAACATTAGCCGGTACCATCCCACCTGCAGGATCAATTAAGTACGGCTTAACGAGCTGTTCGGTAACATAATGATAATAAGTTCCAGGAATCAACTCCTGATCCTGATCGGCACGATAGAGTTCACCTTCACCAGCTAACTCTGGCAACCCAATTAAACTTAACCGAGTCTGGTTGATGGCATAGATCATATCCTCCAACTCTTCATCAATCTCGTCAGTTCGACTGATCACTTGCAGAATTTGAGTAAAAAGGCGAACTAATTCGTTACGTTCACCCTTTTGATTATCATGAATGCCAAGCTGACGGGCATACTTACGTGTTTCACGTTCTAATTGTTCTTCAAGGCTGGTCGTCATCCGCTCCACCTTAACTGGCAGAACTGGTTGATCAAACGCCTCGCGGGCTACAGTTCGCACAGCCTCCCGTAATTTTGGCCGCATTTCTATAAAATCAGGAAACTCGAATACGTTTTGAAAATCATAGTGCCCGCTAGCATCTAACCGGGCTGCATTCACGTTAAAATTAAATTTGCCCAATGGTGGCCCCTCCATTCTTGCACTTTATTTCAGTGTAAGTTTTCCCGTATAAAAAAGCTATTAGGGAAAGGGCGCAGTTCGGAAATCCTTCCCCCAAAAAAATAAAGGGCACATCAACAATAAGAAGCATTGCTGATGTGCCCTTTATTTGTATACCACAAAATAGGATTAAATTTAACCCTGTAACAACAAACTACTGGACATGATACTGTTTCAGATAAGCACTTAAGGGTGCCAGTTTTTCTGCATAATACCGTTTCTTGAAGGCGTCAATCGTAGCTTCATCGAACTTATCCGGGTCAAGCGCCAACTTTTCAACTGGAATTGGCCGTTCATTTGTCATTCGGATGTCGATTAAGACGGGCTTACCAGACTGAGAAATCTTTAGTGCTTGGTCAAAAGCATTCGGTACTTCGCTAATTTTAGTGACGGTCATACCAGTTAACCCCTGGGCTTCCGCAACTTGAGCAAAATCAGTCTTTGGCAGATCGATACCGAACCATTCCTGCCCATCATCTTCCTGTTCATCTTCAATATAGCCTAATGCTAGATTGGTAAAGACCACGTTGATCACCGGCAAGCCATAGGTCACTTCTGTTGCCAGGTCTTGCATCACCATGGCAGCAGCCCCGTCACCCACTAAATTAAACACCTGCCGTTGCGGGTAATCCAACTGAGCAGCAATAGCACCAGGTAAGCCAACACCCATGGTTGCAAACAAACCCGATGTAATCCAAGGCTGCTTACCATTGACTTTTAATAATCGAACCGCGTTTTGAGTAACGTCCCCAACGTCAATTGAGAAGATCGCATCGTCTGTTGCAATCCGGTTAATTTCCTTAAAGGCCGGTTCAAACCGAAGATCACCGCTAGTACGATTCATCATATCATCATTGTATTGATGCCAGTTGGCAACGTTTGCGACGTTGGCAGCATACCAAGGAGACACCGGTGCATCTTTCCCTAAGTCCAATAAGCGCTGCAGGGTCTGTTTTGCATCTGCCAAAATGGCGACGTCAGTATGGTGTCGCTTGCCCAAAATTTGAGGATTAGTATCCACCTGGACGAATTTAATATTTGGTTTAAACATTGCCTCAGCAAACGGGTAATTGGACCCAACGAAGAGAATTAAATCGGTTTCTTGCAGTGCTTCGTTAGCCGGTTTAGAAGCAACCCGAGCCGCAGACCCGAGTAACGCTTCGAAATCATACGGAATGATTTCCTTTCCTAACGCCGTTGTGATAATGGGCACTTGGAATTTTTGGGCGAAAGCCATCACTTCAGAGGCGGCATTGATTGTTCCCTGGCCAACGTAGATCAGCGGTTTTTTAGCTTGCTTCAATAGTGCCAATACTTGTTTGACCTGATCATCAGCCGGTGGTGCCAATTGTGGCCGGGCAAAGTTTGCCGCTGAACTATAATACCCATCGGCCGGAATTGGCTTATTCGCTAAATCATTAGGGATCGTCACAAAGGCTGGTCCATGTTGGGCAAACGCCCGCCGAATAGCTTCGTCAATCACGTGAGGTAAACTTTCTGCAGTGGTTACCGTGCGGGCATAGACCCCAGGATCGTTAAACCACGGATCTTCATCAAATTCCTGAAAGAAGTCCTGGTTCATGAGTCCCTGCGGATTTTGACCAATCAGGAATAACACGGGCACCTTATCTGCCATGGCATCATAAGCCCCCTGGTATAAATGGGTTGCACCTGGCCCGGCTGAACCAAAGGCCACCCCAATATGCCCGGTTAACTTTGTGTCAGCCACCGCCGCCAAAGCCCCCACTTCTTCGTGGCGAACGTGGATGTACTTGATTCGTTCCTGCTCTTTGTCTAACGCATACATCAAATTATTGATCGTACCACCAGGAATCCCGTAAATATGATCAACGTGCCAACTTTCCAATGTCTTAAGGGCTGCAACACCCGAATTAATTGTCTCTGCCATTGCTCTTTCCTCCTCCAAAGCAAACTGTAATTGCATCACTTATTGCTTACCAATTAAGCGCCATTATCATAAAAGATTTGTGATTTAATAGCAATTAACTTGACTTGGTAAAGTAGTTTTGACGAAATTTATCCAAAACACAATGATTAGATAACGAATACTTCACGTTAAAGCCTTTCATGGCAACAAATAAAGCGTGTAAGTTGCGCCATAAGTCAATATTGGTAAGTATTTCGACCGTATCACACAAACTAGCACCATCCCGACAAAGGCCATCGGAATGGTGCTAGTTTGTGTAATATTTTAGAATCTACCAAGTTGCGTCACAGCTGCACGCTTTAAGCGATTCAATATTTTAATACCTCGGTTTTCTCCGATAAACAATGTAACGACGGAAAATGTACTGCCATGGTAAGGTTAACGCGTGAATCAACCGGGTATACGGGAAGAACCCGAAGATGGCAAAACCACAGATAACGTGAACTTTATAGATCCACGGTACATCAGCCATCAGATGCCACTGTGGTTGCAAGTAAAACAGTGACCGGGCCCAGACAGATAAGGTTGACCGGTAATCGAAATCTGGTAAAAACGGACTGGACAAGGTGGACGCCAACCCTAAAATAATGGTGATCAAAAGCGCCACGTTAACAATCAGATCACTCCAGGAACTGGTGAGAAACACCCGAGCGTTGGTAAATCGACGATAGGTCAGAATGGTCATTCCGGCTAGCGCCAGTAACCCGGCACCAGTCCCCATCATCAGAGAACCAAACAAGTGATACATTTCATCCGAAATCCCGAAAAAAGCGGTCCAGGTTTTGGGAATCAAGATCCCTAGGATATGCCCAAAGAAGGCTAAAATAATCCCCACGTGGAAGAGCAGACTTCCCACCATCAGCTTACGTTTTTCCAGCATTTCACTGGAAACAGCAGTGATTCCCGCTCTAAACCAGCCAAACCGAATGATTGTCCCGAACACGAACGACAACAGCATCACGTATGGGTAAATCACCCACAACAGGATCGAGCCAAAATTACTCATTTGGAGGTCACCTCCATCTCAACACAACTGCGTAATTCTTCACGAATCACTTGAATCATCCGGAAGTACGGATCTTCAATATCGCCAGCCGCGTTTTTCAATAATTCATAGGTGCCGTCTTCAATCACTTGAAAAGCCAACTTCAGATCCTGGCGGCGCTCATCGCCGTCAAAGCTGCCAAAGGCTAAGAATTCTAGCAGCATCGGCAGAAAATCAGCCAGCTCGTTACCGTCGATGGTCACACCAAACATTTCATAGAGCATCTTGAGCTTTGCCAAAATCGTGCCCCGCTCCCGGGAATCAGTCATCTTGTAATAGCTCATGTATAAGGTGTAACGCTTGTTCATTTCAAATAAATTCGAATAGTGAGCCTGTTGCTGCAGCAAATCTTCTCGCCGCATTTCGTCCACGGCTGCCAACAGTTTTTGCTTCTGCGCGGTTTCCGGATAGTTCTTGACGAAGTCCACATAGGCTTCATCGCTGAAGGTGTCTGCATCTGGATAATCGATGAACCGGGAAAGATCCACGAAGGCATCGGAAAGCGCATGTAATTGTTTAAAATTAATCACGCCAAATCCCCCCATAGAAACTTTCTGCGTAAATCTGGTTAGTCGATTCGCCAGCTTCCGCCTTCTTGAACATCGAACCGTGTTGAGGTGCTAATGAGCAGCCTTCGCATTCGTCGTAGCCCAAACCACCCTGTTCACTTTGAACGTCTTCGAACTGCTCCTTGTGACTCTTTGGAATCACGAAGCGGTCTTCGTACTTGGCAATGGCCAGTAAACGATAAAGACTGGTAGCAGTGTTTTCAGTCAACCCAACTCGTTCAAGCTTAGAAGTATCGAATTCTTTGCCGCTAGTTTGCGCGCGCATGTATAATCTCATCATCGCTAATTTGTATAAGGCATACTTGATAGCATCGACATTACCGCCAGTCAGCAGACTAGCCAAGTAATCAACAGGTACCCGCATTTCATCAATTCCTGGGAAAATCATGTCAGGATTTTTGATGGAATCACGGCCTTCAAAGTAGCTCATGATTGGTGACAGCGGTGGAATGTACCAAACCATTGGCATCGTCCGGTATTCAGGGTGCAGTGGGAAAGCAATCTTCTCCTCTACGGCCATCCGGTAAATTGGTGATTTCTGAGCGGCATCGATCATTTCTTCGGTGATGCCATCCGCTAACGCCTGTTCAACCACTTCTGGATCGTTCGGATCAAGGAAGAGACCTAATTGGGCTTCATAGAGTTTGCTTTCATCCTCGGTTTCGGCTGCTGCTTCAACCTTGTCAGCATCGTATAGCATAGCGCCAATGTAACGAATTCGGCCAACACAGGTTTCGGAGCAGACAGTTGGTTCGCCTTCTTCAATCCGTGGATAACAGAACGTGCATTTTTCGGCTTTGTTAGTCTTCCAGTTAAAGTAAACCTTCTTGTAAGGGCAGCCGGTCATGCAAAAACGCCAGCCACGACAGCGTTCTTGATCAACCAGCACAATACCGTCTTCATCACGTTTATACATGGCACCTGATGGACATGATGCCACACACGGTGCATTCAAACAGTGCTCACAAAGACGGGGTAAATACATCATGAAAGCTGACTCAAAGTTGGCCTTAATATCCGTTTCAATTTTGTCCATGTTAGGATCTTTTTTGAAATATTCAGGCGAACCAGCCAAATCATCATCCCAGTTAGGCCCCGTTTTCAGGTCCATATTCAGGCCGGTGATCTGTGACTTGGCGCGGGCAACTGGCTGATGTTTGCGTTCCTTACCAAACAGGGTTTGATAATCATAAGTCCAAGGTTCGTAGTAATCATCCAACTCCGGCATATCAGGATTCCAGAAAATCTTACCGAGGCCGACCTTGTTGATCTTGTTACCGGCTTTTAGCTGCAATTTTCCTTTGCTGTTGAGCTCCCAGCCGCCTTTGTAGTGACCTTCGTCTTCCCAGCGTTTAGGAAAACCAACACCAGGCTTGGTTTCAACGTTGTTAAACCACATATATTCAGCTCCTGGACGATTGGTCCAAGTATTTTTACAGGTTACGGAACAGGTGTGGCACCCGATACATTTATCCAGGTTTAACACCATTCCGATTTGGGCTTTAATCTTCATTCCAGTTCACCTTCTTTAACTTGCGAACGTTCACGTACAGATCCCGTTGATTCCCAATTGGACCGTAATAGTTGAACCCGTAACTCAGTTGTGCGTAACCACCAACCATTTGAGTTGGCTTGATGTGAATCTGAGTTGGTGCGTTGTGTGACCCACCACGATTACCCGTAATGTTTGAGAGCGGTTCTTGAATTTCCATATCCTGCGCGTGATACATGTACATCGAACCTTCCGGCATCCGGTGAGAAACAACGGCACGGCAGGTCACAACCCCGTTCCGGTTGTAGATTTCCAGCCAGTCATTATCTTTGATGCCGATCTTGTCCGCGTCTACCGGGCTCAGCCAAACGTTTGGCCCACCACGGAACAGTGTCAGCATTTCCAGATTATCGTAGTACATCGTATGGATATTCCACTTCCCATGGGGCGTCATGTACCGCAACGTCAGTTCTTGATCGTCTTCAGCTGGGGCGATCTTGGTATCAGCTGGCCCCATGACTTGCGGTGGCAAGGTTGGCTTGTAGCTGGCCAGTGATTCGCCGTATTCTTGGAAAATCTCGTGATCCAAGAAGAACTGCTGGCGGCCAGTTAGGGTTCTAAATGGTACCAAACGCTCGATATTCACCGTAAATGGTGAGTAGCGATCGCCGTCATGTTTTGATGACGTGAAGATTGGCGTTGGGATAGCTTCGGCAGGTTGAACGGTGATGCTCTTGAAGGTCATCTGCTTTTCAGCTTGCCCCGCCGGAATATCACTGAGCTTTTGGCCGGTAACTTCTTCAGCATTCTGCCATGCCTTCACGGCTACGTGACCGTTGGACGTACTTGAGAGGTGCAAGATAGCTTCGCAAACCTTCTTGTCCTCATCCAATCGTGGGCAACCTTCGTTCAAGCCGCGATCAAAGGTGCCGTTCATATCTTTGAGTTCGTCATACTCGGGCGAAACATCGTATGAGTAACCTAAACCACCCACTTTACCTCGAGCGTTAGGCCCTAAAGCGACGTACTTGTCGTAAACGGCGGTGTAGTCCCGTTTGATTAACGCTAATGACGGCATGGTCTTACCTGGGATCGGTTCAACCTCACCCTTCTTCCAGTCCTTGATGACGCCCATTGGCTGGGTGATTTCACCCTTAGAATCGTGGCCTAGAGGCTGGGTCTTCAAGTCATATTGTGGTTCGGCGTAATACTTCTTGGCCATGTTGGAGAAGGTCTTAGCCAAAGTCTTGAACTGCTGCCAATCACTCTTTGATTCCCACATTGGACTGATCGCCGCGTTAAATGGGTGAATGAATGGGTGCATATCAGTTGATGATAAGTCTTCTTTTTCATACCAAGTTGCTGCTGGCAAAATCACATCGGAGTACATCGGTGTTGCCACCATCCGGAAATCCATGTCGATAACAAGATCTAATTTACCGGTAATCGTATCGTCGTTCCAAACCATTTCTTCCGGCTTATTGCGTTCATTAGTCTTCGCCAGTAAGCCGTTTTCGGTGCCCAGTAAGTGCTTCATAAAGTATTCTTGGCCCTTCCCTGATGAGGTGAAGAGGTTTGACCGCCAGATGAATAAACTCTTTGGTGAGTTCTGCTTAGCGTCAGGATTTTCAGCGGCAAAATGCAATGTTCCCGCTTTCAGTTCTGCAACGACTTTCTTAGCAATTTCAGTCACATCAGTAGTGCCGTACTGTTCGCTAAAGGACAGGTTGCTGCGGTCGAATTGCGGATATGATGGCAGCCAGCCCAGCCGAATGGCCAGCTCGTTGTAATCAGCCGTGTGATCGTAGCTGTGAGACGACTTGGCAACCGGTGACTTCAAAGCTTTGTTATCCAGTTCGTCGTACTTCCATTGATCCGAAGCAAAGTAGAAGAAGGAGGTTCCGTTCTGTTGACGGGCACCACCCTTTTGCCAGTCATTAGCAAAGGCAATCGTTGCCCAGCCCTCTTGCGGCCGCAGCTTTTCTTGACCAACATAGTGGGCCCAGCCGCCACCTTGAACCCCTTCGCAGCCGCACAGCATCAAGTTGTTGATGATAGAACGGTAGGTCATATCGGAGTTGAACCAGTGGTTGATCCCGGCACCCATGATAACCATGGTTTTACCGCCGGATTCCAAGGCGTTTTGGGCAAATTCACGGGCGATTTGAACCACTTGGCTTTGCTTAACGCCGGTGACTTTTTCCTGCCAGGCCGGAGTGTAGAAGCTATCGGCATCGTCGTAACCCTTGGCAGCCAGTTCGTCATTGTCATCCCGTTTGATCCCATACTGACTCATCATGAGATCAAAGACGGTGGTGACGAGATGTTCGCTGCCATCCGCGAAGGTCAACTTCTTGGCGTTGATGTGGCGTTTCAGTACGCCGTTCCCCTGGTTATTAAAGGTTGGAAAATCAACGGTGACCTGCTGTTCGGCATCGATGGATAATTGTGGATCAATATCGTGACCATCAGCGTCCTTCAGCGTTAAGTTCCACTGTTTGCCAGCTTCCCAGCGCTGACCCATGGTCCCGTTTGGCACCACGATCTTTTGCTGGTTGGCATCGAAGACGACTGGTTTCCACTCAGCGTTTTCAATCGTCTCGGCAGTTAAATCTGAGATCCGCACGAAACGGTCTGACGTGTAATCGTCACTGTTAGCAGCACTGGGCTGTAACGTGATCAAGAATGGTAAATCAGTGTACTGTTTGACATAATTGCGGAATTCCGGCACGTTCTTTTCCTGATAGTACTCATTTAAAATGACGTGAGTCATCCCTTGCGCTAAAGCGGCATCGGTACCAGGATTTGGTGCGAGCCAGTTATCAGCAAACTTGACGTTTTCAGCGTAATCTGGGCTAACTGCCACGATCTTAGCACCGTGGTAGCGGGCTTCGGTCATGAAATGAGCATCAGGCGTCCGGGTCAATGGCACGTTTGAGCCCCACATCATGATGTACTGGCTGTTGTACCAGTCGGCTGATTCTGGAACGTCGGTTTGCTCACCCCAAATTTGCGGTGAAGCAGGCGGTAAGTCAGCATACCAGTCGTAGAAACTGAGCATTTCGCCACCCAGCAATGAAATGAACCTCGCGCCAGACGCATAGCTCATCATGGACATGGCTGGAATTGGTGTAAAACCAGCAATCCGGTCGGGACCATATGTTTTAATGGTATACAGCAGTTGTGCTGAAACCAGCTCTAAGGCTTCTGGTCGGTGGACCCGAACCATGCCGCCATGACCACGAGCGGATTTATAGGCCGCACTCTTTTCTGGATCTTCAACAATACTGCCCCAAGCATCGATGGGATTGTCATGCTGCTGTTTAGCTTCGACCCATAACCGCCATAATTTACCGCGAACATACGGATACTTAATACGAACTGGGCTATATTCATACCACGAAAAACTAGCCCCTCTAGGACACCCACGAGGTTCATAACCGGGCATGTTGGCACCACACTCAGGATAGTCAGTTGCCTGATGTTCCCAAGTAATGACGCCTTGCTTCACGTACACATTCCAGCTACAAGAACCCGTACAATTTACACCGTGAGTTGTCCGAACAACTTTGTCATGAGCCCAACGTTGACGGTATAACTTCTCCCAGCGACGGTTGTGTTCTTCTAACTGGGTGAAGGTCCCGTTAAATTTCTCAACGCGGTTAAAAAAGCGGGATTTTTTCACTTTTTACTACCTCCTTGTGTTCGAATTCAATGGTGCATTACTTTCGCGAGAACTGGTGAATTTAAAAGTAAGCCATTTCCCTAATACCAACATTAGCATGTGAATTGTTATACTTCGACTAGGGAAAGTCCTATATTTCATAGCGTGAGTCCAAGCGTTTAGAGACTGGAGTATAGGGGGCTTCTCCCGTAATAACGCGGTTTTGGCGGTGTTGCGGGAGAAGTCCCCTATATGCAAGTCTCTGCTTGGGTGAACGCGTTTAGGCTATGTTGCACAATAACCGCAAGTCTCTGCTTAAACGAACTCATTTAAACGATGTCGTCAAAAAAGTGACCACAACCCCAATTAAAAAATAATTTATATTAAACAAAATCACTGAAAGGAGTCCTCCACATGAACCGTTACGATCGCCAAGAACGCGTCAAAGTCATCGGCAAAGCTGGTCAGCAAAAAATTGCTAAGGTGACCATCCTAATTGCTGGGGTCGGTGCCTTGGGCAGTTACACTGCCAGTCAACTCGTGAGAGCCGGTGTGGCGCACCTGATTCTAATTGATCCAGATGTGGTTTCGATGACGAATTTACAGCGCCAAGCTCTTTTCACGGAACAGGATGTAGCCGATGGTGTGTTTAAAGTCGACGCTGCCAAGAAACATTTACTTGCCATTAATCATGCCGTGACAATCGACGTCTATCCAGAACCACTGAACGAATCCCATTTGACAGATCTCAAATTTGACCTTGTATTGGACTGTTTGGATAATTTTCGAACCCGCGATTTTCTCAATAAAATGGCATTGAAACAACACTTTGACTACATTTTTGCCAGTTGTGCTGGGACCTTTGGCAGCGTCATGCCCGTTTCTCCATCTAGTCACGCTTGTTTAAGCTGTCTGTACCCGAATTTGGAAGAACTCAAACAAACTGATTGTGATTTGATTGGCGTCAACACCGCATTAGTACCATTGGTTTCCGGACTCCAAGTTTCATTGGCAATTCACTATTTAGTTGATAAAGTATCCGTAAACTTCGAACAACTTTCAACAATAGATAACTGGCAAATGACTTTCCAGAATTTCAGAGTCAAGAAAAATGCTAATTGTCCAATTTGCCAGCAAAACAATTGGTCAATTTCAACAGCCGAAAACTCGAATCAAGTGACCGTGCTTTGCGGCACCAAAACCTACGCCGTACAAATGAGTTCTTCACCGACTCTAGAAAACCTTAACGGCTGGCTGACGCAACACGGCATCGCTTTTCGCCAGTTCAAAAGCTTTTCCGCTTTTACGTGGAGCGGCTACTCAGTAAGTGTCTTCAAAACGGGTAAAGTGCTGATGTATGGCGTTCCCAACCTTAAAGACGCCACTGCAATCTATCAGAGTCTAACGCAGGCATTACGGCCCGGCGCAACCCAGGAGGCGACGTCGCTATGACAACAGCAATGATTTTAACTATAAGTGATACCCGTGACTTAACCTCTGATAAATCGGGTCAATACTTAGAAACAACGCTCCGAGCACATGGTGTCTCCGTCACAGATCGACAAGTAGTCATTGACGACACGGTTGATATTCAGTCACAATTTTTACAATTTGAACAGCAATCACCGGATTTAATTATTACTAACGGTGGTACTGGAATTGCTCAAAGAGACGTGACAATTCCTGCCTTGACACCATTATTACCTACCCTAGTTGAGGGCTTTGGGGAGACTTTTCGTCAACTCTCATTTGCCGAAATCGGCACCCGCGCCTTGGCTTCACGGGCTGTGGCTGCGTTTAACCAGCGCAACCAGCTTGTTTATTGCCTTCCAGGTTCAACTAACGCGTGTCAGACTGCGATGGAAGAACTCATCCTACCTGAATTTGAACATCTCATATTTGAACGACATAAATAAAGGAGAACCACTATGCTAACCAAAAGAAACCCCATTTCAATTGATGAAGCTCAAGAAAAAATAAACCAAGTTAAATTACCCATTCAAACCGAAACGATTCCCGTGGAAGAAGCGAACCACCGGGTGCTGGCAACAGCTATCACGTCACCTTACGCTTACCCTCATTTTCGACGGTCAGGCGTTGATGGTTTCGCCATTCGTGACTCGGATGATCACGACTACCCCAAAACGTTTAAAGTCGTGGGTAACATTCCAGCCGGTGAGACTTTTGATGGGCCACTAGGCGAAAACGAAACAGCACGAATCATGACGGGTGCTTTCGTTCCAGACAACGCTGATAAAGTCATCATGTTGGAAAAAACGACCGCAGTTGATAATAATGAACAGCTCATCAAAATAATGGGCACTGAAAAGCACAGCAATATCTCTGAAATTGGGAGTGAGTTTGTGCAAGGCCAAGAACTCATTGCAGCTGACACAGAACTGAACCCAGGCGGACTTGCGATTCTGTCCGCATTTGGTATTCGTGAGGTCACCGTATTCAAACGACCAACCGTGGCTATCATTACCACTGGCAGTGAATTAATACAGCCCGATGAACCCTTACAAGCAGGTAAAATCTATAACAGCAACGGTCCCATGATCAAGAACTTAGTTGCTGAAAGTGGCGGTGAAGTCACTCGTTACGAGCAGTTGGTGGATGATTCAGACTTGCTGAAAGCCTCGTTACAAAAAGCCATCGCTGAAAACGATATTGTGATCACGGACGGTGCGGTTTCGGTTGGCGACTTCGATTTCGTGGGTGACGCCGCGAGAAGTGCTGATATCCTGCTATTCAACAAAATAAAGATGCGGCCAGGCAGTGTCACCACCGCTTTCGTAGAAAATAAGACGCTAGTAATGGCTCTTTCTGGCAATCCTGGTGCCTGCTTCACCGGTTTTTACCTCTACGTCGAACCAGTCCTACGTCGATTTGTCCACCAAAAGACCCGCATCCAACAGACCACGGCAATATTAGCCGCACCCTACCATAAAACCAATAATTTTGACCGAGTTCTTCGCTGCCAATTCCAAATGAATTCTGATGGGCTAAAAGTCTATCCCAATGGTTCAGATCAATCAGGTGCACTGGGAAACTTACAGACCACGACTTGCCTAGTTAAAATCCCACATTCAAAAACACCCATCGAAGTAGACACAGAGGTGACAACATGGCTGCTACCCTTCAAATAATCGGTTATAAAAACAGTGGTAAAACAACAGTGACTGAAGCGCTCATTAAAGCGTTAAGCCCTGACTACCAAGTGGCTGCGATCAAGCACGATGCACACGTTGCCGCCATGGACAAAAAGGGCACTGATACTGACCGGTTCGCACGAGCTGGTGCACACAGTGTTGTTTTACAGTCAGATGATGATTTGTTTCTCCACCAAACAAAAGACGCCCCAACTTCTGCAACTAAAATTGCTAACTGGTTGCCAGACGCGACGGATATTTTACTCATTGAAGGGTTTAAACCGGACCCATTTCCCAAAATTGCAATGCTTCGAGCCTCTGACTCCCGAACTGACTTCAATGATTACAAACAAATTCAAGCCTTCGCGAGTTTGACCCCACATGCTGAAGCTGAACTCGTTGGTTTGCGAGCTATTATTGACTGGGTAGCTGCCAACATTTTGAAAGGAACTGATCACATGACAGTCGAATTGACCCACTTTAACGATCAAAACCGCGCTAAGATGGTGGACGTCACAGACAAAGAAATTACCCACCGAGTTGCGATAGCCACGGGGGAAATCACGATGCAACCTGCCACTTTAGAGCGAATTCACCAAGGTCAAATCAAAAAGGGAGATGTATTGGCGGTTGCTCAAGTCGCCGGGATTATGGCTGCCAAACAAACCAGCAGTCTAATTCCCATGTGTCATCTGATTCCGCTGACTGGCGTGGACATTCATTTTGAAGATAATGATCAAGACACGATCACGGTGACCGCACAGGTGAAGACCAAACACGTGACGGGGGTGGAAATTGAAGCCCTTCAGGCCGTTCAAACCACCCTCTTAACCATTTATGATATGTGTAAAGCCATTGACCGCGGGATGCTCATTTCTAACGTCCACTTAGTTGAAAAGGACGGCGGCAAGAGCGGGCACTTTATTTATCAAGGCTGAAGAAGGGGACAGTATGATGATTGGCGTGGTGTTAGCTGGCGGTGAATCCCGCCGATTCAAACAAGATAAAGCCTTGTATCGGCTACCTGGTCAGTGTGTGAATAATGCCCAACTGGCAGTCGACAAACTCAGTCTGTTGTGTGACCGCGTTTTAGTGAGTGCAAACGCAAAAAACGTATCGACACTGACCAGACAATTTGCTCATTCTCAAAATGTCGAGGTAATCTCAGACCTGCCACCATTTGATAAACGCGGTCCGCTCAGTGGCATCTACGCTGCTGCCTGTCAGTTCAACACGCCAACTGACCTGCTAATTCTGGCGGTGGACTACCCCTACGTTTCAATTGAGGTCCTATCCCGCCTCGCGGATCATGATAACTGCTACGCCCGGACACCCGATGCCGATCACTACACCCTTGCCCATTTCTCAACGACTTCACAAATTCTGCACGATTTTTTAATGCTGGATGACTATCGTTTACGCCATTTCATTACTGAAGTTCAGCAGTGTGACCCAATTTCATTTGCTAACGCTGAGCTTTTTATTAATTTCAATACTCCGGAGGCTGATTTCCATGCTCACTAAAAACCAAATGTCCGATTCAGATTTTCAAAAGTTGCTGCAAGTTGCGCTCACCGACCTCACCATTAGACGAACCCTAGTCGAAAATACCGTGGCCGAAGTCAACGAGGAAATGCGGTCGTTGGAAAAAGATGACCGCCTGGATAAACTAGATATGCAAATTCAAGCCATCGCCCACGACTACGATCATTACAAACAATTTGTGAACCCAAATTTCAAGCTTGATATCAATCAGGAATATTCAGAATAGTAAAAATATTCCGTTTTTATGTGAATAATATGAATTTTTAGAGTCAAAGCGCTTCCAATTAGGGACAAAAATGTTATCATAGGAGGTAATCAACTTGAGTCTGGAAAACGTGGATACACAGCACGATTATCAACACTTGGTTAACCATATTTACCAGGTTGATGACTTCGATTTCGTCGGCGTTGCACTGTATGCTACCGATCAATCAACCATCAAATGGTACTTCGTTGCTGGAAACCAGAACGAGCAATTTCGAAAAATCGTACTTCGAAGTGGTATTGGTATTGCCGGATTAGTCGTTAGAACAGGTAAGCCCTTTTGGAAGAACAGCCTCCAAGATTACGAGTATACTGACAAGATGTATACGCCAATCGCGCGAGTGGAGTCGCTGCAAAACGCGGCTGCTGTTCCCATTTATCTGTCTGCGGTAAAGTTAGTCGGTGGTGTGCTTCTTGCCGGCTACCGGTCAAATCACCCCGTCTCAAACGAAACAACCAGTCGGCTTTCCCAATACCTGGACACTTTTTAAAGTGCGGCGTTGGGAGGTCGGCTTTTTTGTTAGAAACACTCAATTGGATTGAACGTTACTTCGATGAGGTTACGGATGCAGTCTTTATTTTTAAAGAAGAACAGTTATTGGTCAGCAACCAGTTGGCTAAAAGTCTTCAAACTGAACTGAACATCGATCCAAACTACTTAGCAGAAGTGGCTAATACGTCCGTTAAGCAAAAGCTTTCCCCCACTGACGACTGCTTTAAATGTTCAATCCGCAATCTGATGAAAGAAATTTCAATTCCCATCACGCTAGCAAACGATAAATTACACCCGTTGGAATACTTCCTGATCTACCACGTCATCGATGCGGATAACCACATTTTTTCACTAACGCTCAAGAGTCGCGGCATCATTGAACGAATGGACCAAGTGGCGGAACAGAAGCAACTTAACCAATACGTCAACCGGGCACATGAAGAAGAACGCAAGAAGATTTCGGCTGACCTGCACGATAGCATTGCCCAAGGTGTTTATTCCGCCATTATGGGCGTTCGACGCCTGCAAGAAGAATCACTGGATGAGGCCAGTACTAAAGCACTGGCTCAAATTATTGAACGTCAGCTAAACGACACCTTAACCGAAGTCAAAGGGATGGCACTAGATATCCGCCCATCCGTTCTGGATAACTTTGGTTTGTTGCCGGCACTTCGTGTATTGGCCCAACGAACTGAAGAAAACTCGGGCGTCGACGTTGAAGTTGTTGGCAAAGCTGAGACGGATCAATTATCGACGAACGTGCAAAGCGTGCTTTACCGAATTGCGCAAGAATCCATTCATAATGCATTAAAACATGCCCAAGCCAGTGAAATTAGTCTGCTACTGGTGGCACACGACCATTTCATCAATCTAGAGATCATCGATAATGGCGTTGGTTTTGATATTCCTAAACATCGGCAATTTAACGGTCGATCACTTGGCTTAATGAACATGAATGAACGGGTAAAGGCACTCAACGGTTCTTTTGAGATCTCGTCTGAGCCGGGAAATGGCACCACGGTTACTGCCAAATTTCCTATTACCCACCTAAAGGGGGCACATTGATGTACAAAGTATTAATTGCCGATGACCACGCCGTTGTTCGTTTTGGCCTATCAACATTAGTGAATAAACAACCTGAGTTTCAAGTGGTCGATGAAGCCGCTAACGGTACAGATACTTATTTGAGGGTGGAACAAGGCGACATTGATATTTTAATCATGGATCTCAGTATGCCCCCTGGCGAAAGTGGTCTGATTACGACTAAACGAATTCACGATAATTTTCCTAAAGTCCGTATTCTGATTCTGTCCATGCATGAAGAACAGGAATACATTAATCAAGCGCTCCATAACGGTGCCATGTCATACGTTTTGAAGAGTTCCTCTGATGACGAGCTGCTTCATGCCTTGCATCATTTGATGAACGGTCAGCAGTACGTTGATCAAAATATCAAACTGACAACCGATGATTTAGCCAAAATCAACCAGGACGGCGCAAACGTTAATTTGGAGGGCTATAAGGGCCTGTCAAAACGCGAGAGTGAAGTCTTACCACTCATCACCCTAGGCTATTCTAATAAGGAAATTGCCTCAGAGCTCTTCATTTCTACCAAAACCGTGGAAGCTCATAAGGCCAATATCATGGCTAAGCTGCATTTGAAAAACCGGGCAGAATTGATTCGCTACGCAATTCATAATAAATTAATTGATTTATAACTCATTTTAAGATTGCATCATTGTGAGGCTGTGACACAACTCGGTAGATTCCAGAATATAAAGCCAAATAACGTCATTCCGATGGTTTTTATCGGGATGGCGTTTTTGGTGTTATATGGCCGGAATCTGAGTCGTAGAACAGGCTAAGCCTATATGCAAGTCACGGATTAAAGCAAATTTTATGATGTGTGTGTGTCAAGAAATTGAACTAAATCCTTGTCCATATAGACTTATATCACAAGCCCATTTTATTAATAATGTGTCTGAAAACCGTCAGCATGTTTATCTGCTGTGTCGGTGCTGACTGCTGAAGGTCATTTCATAACAAGCGTTCACTCTTTAGGCCTTTTCCCTATATCTCCCATACCATTATTCAGCTAGAATAAATATAAGCAGTTTAAACTGGAAGGAGTAATAGCTTATGGCACACAACGTTAGTCACGATGCAGAATTACTGGGGATTTTAAACGATGTCAATAATCACCGATTTCGGCAAGGCCGTCAACTGAATCCAAACTCAATGCTCTATACCACGATCAAAGCAGCAAACGATGCTGGTTATTTGAACGACGCTGTTTTAGACGATACTTATAGTGCAACTCTTGCCAGTGCAGATTTATCAACCGCAACGCTTACTGAGAGCGGTGAACGAAAATTACAAGCCTTGATCAAGGCTTCTGAAGCCTAGGAGGCAGCCATGATGGATATGGACGCTAAACAAAAATTAGCTGACAAATACGATAATATTGCAATTTACACATCGGGTTTTTACGCCGACCCGGAAGATTCTTTGGGCTCTCGCAGCAAGTTAATGGAAACTTTGAAATCGCTGACGATGAACCAACACGCTGACACCCCGTTTTCTCTGCAAATTATGACTACCAATGGCGAGATCAACGTGATGCCCTTAGGACTTTTAAGCTTGGATGAACTTAAACAATATGAAAATGAGCACCGTCAGGCAGTTGGCCTAAATGATGACGATGATCGCATCCCGATGGTGATTCAATTTGCGCCGCACACAGAACACGGGAAAATACAGAAGCAAATTGTCGGCACCACCAATGATCTATTTGATCACTTTAATGATCAGTTTCCAAAGATTTGGGCAGTTGTACAAGATTATTTAGCGGCTAATCAAGAAATTCTGATTGGGATTGAGCGCGATCTACTGACGGATGCTAAGGACGTGCAATCAGAGTACCTCAATAATTTTAAAACTATGACGCCGGAAGAACGAAAGCAAAACGTTGGCTATGAATTGAAAAACGAAGAACTGGAACATTTCAGTTATTTTATGGCTGATATGCACGAAATTCAGGCAGTGGTTATGTCAGCCGCGTCATTTACCCAACACGAGATTATGGGCGATAATTTATTTGCCGCTGTGATGAATGACCGGGTATTACGGAATACGTTTTTCTGGGTACTTGATAATACTTTTTATGAAATTATGTATTACTTCATTGAAAAGACCCGTGCAATGTCCGACAGTGATAAAGCCATCAAACATTTACGCCATCAAAAGAAACTCATGATCATTAATATGCGAAACGATGCCTTTGAACGGGCGCAACAAGCACTGGATGACCCCAAGCAAACCATTGATCTCAATCATTATTTCACGGATATCTTTATCCCAGTAGCAGAACAGTTCTCTGCCGAATTGGATAAATTTAACTAACTAATGAGGAGATGCTGATATGGCCTTTAACGCCAATAATTATACCGTTGATGTTGCACTGGAAGATGATTTTCAGTCGTGGCTAAGCCAACAACCCGCTGTCGTCAAAGAGCCAGCTAAAACCGTGGCCAATGACCAACACCGCCATTTTCGACAAGCCCTGTGGACCCTGTTTTGCCAATCTAAAACTGATCGTCATGACAGGGCTGAACAATCATCGGGAACAGTTGAAGCCCTGGCACTAGCCAGCGGTTTAATCCCAGCTACGTTCAGGCCACGGCAGCTTTCGCTCAGTGATGTGGCTATGGCCAAAGCTCAGGCTTATAGTAGTCAATACTTATATGGATACGTTGTTGCGAACATTGCAGCCGCCGAACTCCCTCACACAGAAGCCACCACCCTACTCCAAACGGCACAAAACTTCTGGTTGGCAAGTACGGCACGTCTGCAGCTCAATTTCAACCAGCGTGAGCGGGTTGCTGACTATTTGAAAGATGCTAAAGCTCGGTCCGGTGCGCTTGGCGCCATGACTTGTCGATTAGCCGCCGTGGTGTCGGGCACTACTGACAGAGCTATCACTGACTTGATCAGCACGATTGGTGAGACGCTGGGTGTGATTGAGCAAATCTTGACAACCGTTAATAAATGCCATGACAGTTTGGATTTCAAAACACTGATTATGAGCGGGAACTACCCACTGTCGTTACTTTTCGCCTTAGAGGAAGAAGGCGACTGGTTTGATACTTTCTTTAAGGCCACTACCAAGCCAACACCAGATCAATTTGAAATTGCACGAAAACTAACGATTCAAACTGGCGAACAATCAGCCATCCAACTGGCCAAAGAATTGGTTAACCAGACCCAATTGGATGCCAAAGCTTTACCTGAAGGGTCTCAACGTGAACCATTGACCAACTTGTTACAGCAATTAGAAAATGACTGTCACTATGAATCAAGTCACCAGTAAGGTGGAAAAACTTCTGACTATAAAAAAACGACCCTCACAGGTCGTTTTTTTGCTTATTCATTCGATTTAGAATTTAACTTGGCTATCGTCAGAACCCTTTTCGATTAAGTTAACGTTGCTGTTCAACGCAAACTGAACCATGTTCTTAACAGCAGTTTCAGTATAGAAGGCAACGTGTGGTGTAACCAAAACGTTATCACGCTTGAGCAAGTTCTTCAAACGTTCGTCTGGAATAGCATCAAAGCTGCCAAAGTCGGTGTTAAAAATACCAACTTCGTCTTCGTATACATCAAGAGCAGCCCCGGCAACTTTACCTGAATCCAAGGCACGAATCAATGCATCAGTATCAATCAAAATACCACGTGCAGCGTTGATGATGAAAACACCATCTTTCATCTTGCCAAAGGCTGCATCGTTAAGCATATGTTCGTTTTCCTTGGTGGCTGGTGAGTGAACAGTAATGACATCAGCTTTGGCGTAAAGTTCATCCAAAGTATCAACGTAAATACCGTCTTTTTCTAATTCTGGATTATGATAAACATCATAACCAATGATTTTAGCACCAAAGCCGCGGCAAATATCGATTACTTTGCGGCCAATCCGACCAGTAGCAATCACACCAACAGTCATCTGATCTAATTCTTTAGCAATGGTTGGAGCCCACCGAAGATCACCCTGAGCAATTTTACGGTCAAAGGTGTTCGTCCGACGTAGCAAACGCATTAATTGGGTAACAGCCAATTCGGCAATTGCGCTTGGTGAATATGCAGGTACGTTAGTAACTTTGATGTCGTTACGCTTGATAGCATCTGCGTCAACATTATCAACACCAACGTTACGTAATGAGAGTGACTTGATTCCGAAACTAGCTAACTTGTCCAAAACTGCGCCGGTGTATGGCTTTTGTTGGTAAACAACAGCACCGTCATACCCCTTAGCTTGGTCAACAGTTGATTCATCTAACAACTCGGCAACGGCTTTAACCTCGATACCCTTGTCTTTTGACCATTGTTTCAGATAAGGCATTTCATCATCACGAATACCATATGCAATAATTTTCACAATTGTTTCCTCCATTCACTGATATACAACCATTTTATCATGTTTTCATCAGCTTGATAAGCGTTTCATTGAATTGTGATGAAAAAGCTACCGTTAGTAGTTACATTTTTTAATTGATTTATTGAAAACTCATTCACTCACTTCTCAATTTGGTCAATGGAAAGACCATGCGCCATCAAATATGCAATTTTGGCTCTTCTCGATTGGTGTTTAAACGCATATTCTGCCTTTAAAGCAGCCGATTTATTGTCAAACGTCTCGAAGTAAATCAACTTTAAGGGGTGTCGGCTTTTAACCTTTGTGTACTTGGCACCCTTGCCAGCTTGATGCGCGGCAAACCGTTTGTAAACATCCGTGGAATAACCACCATACAGCGTGTTATCGGCACAAAGCAGCACGTAAAAATAATACGCTTTAATCTCACTAGTCACCGTAAAGCATCTTCTTCACAGGTTCAGAATAATCGCCAGATTCATCATATGTCATTAATGATGGGAGTACTTTTAGCCCGGTCATCTGGCCATCTTTAATCGCCTCAACCAACACAATGTTGGCATCGCGTCCTGGCTTGGGGTAAACGAATTGTAGTCGTTTTACCGCTAAGCGATGGTTGGCCATAATAGACGTCAGATCAAGTAACCGGTCAGGCCGGTAGACGAAAAAAGCCTTGCCAGTCGTCTTTAACAGACCACTGGTCACCTCAACAACCGTCTCAAGCGAGGTGGCAATTTCATGTCGGGCAATCGCTAAGTATTGGTTGGGATTCTTCTTGCTATCTGGTAAGTCCGCAAAGTACGGCGGATTGCAAACCACTGTTTCGACCGAATCTTTACGAATTTGATTATAGATCGTGGCTAAATCTTGCTGATAAACCGTAATCTTATTCTCAAGTTGATTTAACGCAACCGAGCGCCGGGCCATATCAGCCAGTCGCGGTTGAATTTCCACCATGGCAATTGATCCCTTCACCCTCGGTGCCATGAATAAGCCGACTGCCCCATTGCCAGCACATAAATCGACGAGTTCACCTTTTTGCTTTAATGGCGGCTTCGCAAAATTCGCCAGCAATACAGCGTCAAGTGAGAAAGAAAAGACTTGTGGGCTCTGAATAATTTTAATTTCCTGGCTGTAAAGCTGATCGATTCGCTCACCAGGTAGCAGTTTTGGAGTTATCAAATAATCACCCATTTCATTGATGTTTCGACTATTTATCCCTATAATAGCCAGTATTGTAATCGCTTATGCCAAATGACTCGGTTAGATCAACGCCTAACCATCTTACTATTTTATTAAAACATATCAAGTGTTAAAGACCGTTAAAATTTGTATGATTGAACACCTAATCGTCATCGATACCACTATTCAAGATTTTTATGCCCCAGTGGTTTATAATAATTAAGACTATAAACTTTACGTAGGAGAGGAACAACATGTTTTATTCTTTTATGCGAGTTATTGCTCGCCTGGTGGTCTACATCATTAATGGTAAACCACGCTTCGAACACACCGAAAGATTACCCAAGGGCAACTACATTCTGGTCGGTCCGCACAGAACTTGGTTTGACCCAATTTACTACGCCTTAGCTGGCAGTCCTAAAAAATTCAGTTTTATGGCAAAAATCGAATTATTTAAGAACCCGATTTTACGTTGGGTACTGGACCATGCCAATGCTTTTCCAGTCGACAGAAAGAATCCTGGTCCTTCAGCCATTAAAACGCCAGTCCGTCTGTTAAAAAACAGTGACTTGTCGTTAATCATGTTCCCGTCTGGCACTCGTCATTCCAAGGAGTTAAAGGGTGGTGTGGCCGTCATTGCTAAATTATCGAAAGTACCAATTGTGCCCACTGTTTATCAAGGTCCCTTAACGTTTAAACAATTGTTTACTCGTCAAAAGATTACCATTTCCTTTGGAGAATCATTTACGGTCGATCCAAAAATGAAGTTGAACGATGAAGGATTCAAACTGATTGAAACCAAAATGCAGGAAGGATTCGATCAGCTTGATAAGGAAATCGATCCTAACTTCCACTATGTGGATCCAAAAGCAAAGAAGCAGGCATAGTGCTGGTCGCATGTTTACGAAAGTAGGCCAATTATGTTTAATTATCAGCATCAGACTGCTTGGCAACCAATTACTGGCCGGCAACAATCTCCAATTGATTTATTAACTGATCAAGCGACGAAAGTGCATGCGCTTTTACCAATCAAAACTATCGCACCTTACCACCTGGACTTAGACACCGATGACCGTACAACGATCAAGGTATCGGGAACTGGCCGTATAACACTGTTTCAACGTGAGTTCAGCTTCACCCAACTACATTTTCACCGCCCATCAGAACACTTGATCAATGGCAAAAAGTCACCATTTGAAATTCATTTTGTGCATCAAAACGACATTGGTCAATTAGCTGTAATCGCTCTGTTGGTACCCGTTGGTAATCAGAATTTGCCACTGCAGTACCTAATCGAACACTTTCAGCAAGGCCAGCAAACACCGATTGATTTCCATTTAAATGACTGGCTGCCAAGTGTCCCTGAAGGTTTCCATTACCTAGGTTCTTTAACCACTCCACCGTTAACCGAGGGCGTTGAGTGGGCTGTTATAACCAATCATCGAATAACCATCAGTCAACAACAGTTGGACTGGTTCAAACAAGTTTTTCCAGCAAATAATCGACAGGTTCAAGCTTTGAATAAGCGATCACTCTTTTATTACCAGAAACACTAAAAGGACAGGCTTCACGCGTAGTTGCGTGGCAAGCTTGTCCTTTTGCTTTAATCTAAATGTGCTGTATTTTGTAATTGAATCATATCGTAGTAGGCACCCTTCTTGGCCATTAACTGGTCATTCGTACCCCGCTCGATAATTTTACCATGGTTGAGCACCAAGATCATGTCGGCGTTTTGAATTGTCGATAACCGATGGGCAATCGCAATGGTCGTACGCCCGGACTGCAATTTGGCTAAACTTTTTTGAATTTCCTGTTCGGTTTCCGTATCAATATTTGCAGTCGCTTCATCCAAAATTAACACTTTGGGGTCGGTGACCACCGTTCGGGCAAATGAAATCAGTTGTTTTTGACCACTGGAATAACCATTGCCGCGCTCGATAACTTTGGAATCGTAACCACGCGGCAGAGATTCAATCATATCATCCGCATTTACGAAGGCCGCTGCAGCACGAACTTGTTGATCGCTAATCGACCGATCAAACATTCTGATATTTGAAGCCACCGTGCCATAGAAAAGGAACGGCTCTTGAAGAACTAATCCCATTTTTTGACGTAAAGCTGCATAATCATATTCGCGAATGTCGTGACCATCGATTAAAATCTGACCAGACTGAAAATCGTAAAAACGCATTAAAACGTTGATAATCGAAGACTTACCGCTACCAGTCTCGCCAACCAGTGCAACAGTTTGGCCCGGCTCAGCAACAAAAGAAATATCCGTTAAAATTGGCGTTTCACTATCATATGAAAAACTAACGTGGCGAAATTCAATTTTACCAGCTGTAATCTGCCTCCCAGCTACCGGTCGCTGCTTTGGAATGGCAGTCTTATCTGCCATCAACTTCATCACTCGCGATCCAGAAACGATTCCTTCTTGAAAGTCACTAAGATTGTCCATCATGCTAGTCATTGGGTTAAATAAATTATTTAAATAAGTGACAAAAGCATAAATCATTCCGGCTGGAACAAAACCATTGAGACCGCGAACACCAAGAAGCGTCAGTACAAAAATAACGCCTAGAGAATAAAACAAATCGATCAGGGGACTCAGTAAGAGTGAATTAACCCGAATCATGGCCTGCCGCGACTTGAAATACGCGCTGTTGGTTTCATCAAACTCATGGTTCATCCGCTTTTCTTGCCGGAATTGTTGAATAATACTAATTCCCGTAATTGCTTCTGCAAGCCGAGCATTTAGTTCACTCAACCGTTCACGCATCCGACGATAAACCTTTGAACTGTATCGCTGATAGTACCAAATTGTGAGCAGCAAGAGCGGTAATAAAACTAATAACCACACGGCCACTCTGGCGTTTAGGAAAAACATCGCAATCACTGATGAAATCACGGAAAATAAAGCGACAATCAAGCTACTGAACAGCTGCCAAAATGTGCTAAAGGACATCGTGTCGTTGGTCAGCCGTGACAAAATTGATCCACCAGGAATTTGATCATAAAACCGCATTCCTGAGTGGTGCAATTTTTCAAACAACTGACGCCGAACGCTTTCTAGCATGTACTCGGCACCCATACTGTAGAGGTAAGTTTGAAAGAATTGCATGACGGCACGGGTAATCATTGAAAAGAAGTACAAGCCAGCAAATAGCCACATGACCTTCAAATCAGCTCGACCCACTTTAAGGTAATTATCCATATAATTGCTTAAAATCATCGGTAGCATAATATTGACGACGCTGACAAGAGCAGCTAAAACGATGGCAACAATAAAGTGCCGCCAGTATGGCTTAGCGTACCCAATCAAACGTGAAACAATGCTCATCTGCTCCTTCACTGGGATAGTCTTCGCCCAGGCGGATTCACGTCCATTATTTTTCACCATTAGCCCCCCTTACCCGCATTTCAAGCTCTTGCCGTTCAAACATCTGCCGGTACCAGCCGTCATGCGCCATTAATTGATCATGAGTACCGCGTTCTGCAACCATCCCGTGGTCCATCACGATAATCTCATCTGCTCGCATCACTGAACTCAACCGGTGTGCCGCGATAATCGTTGTTTTTCCAACTCTCTCACGATGCAAGTTGGTTAAAATTTTACTTTCGGTTTCAGCATCCACAGCTGAAAGGGCGTCGTCCAAAATGAGCAATTCCGGCTGGATCAGTAACGCCCGGGCAATTGCTACCCGCTGGCGCTGTCCACCAGACAGCGAAACGCCCTCTTCGCCAACTAATGTGTCATAACCATTTTCAAGCTGGTCAATCTGCGATGCCAAATCAGCATCTTCAACCGCTTGTTCGACTTCTTTATTAGTTGCTTCAGGCTTGGCAAAAGCAATGTTTTCACGAACCGATTCTGAAAACAGGAAACTGTCCTGAGGCACGTAGCCAATCGCTGGTAAATAACTATCTAATTGATAATCAAGAATGTTAGTATCGCCGTACTTGATCCACCCTTGATAACGTTCAAATTGCCTAAGCAGCAGCCGCATGATTGTAGTCTTCCCAGCACCAACTCTGCCAACGATACCCAGTGTTTTGCCCGCTGGAATTGTAAACGAGACATTCTTAAGTGCCACTTGCGGGTCATCTGGATAATGGAAGTTGACCACGTTAAAATCTAAATCCCCCTCTGGCCGGTGACCAACACCTTCTGTTTGATCAACCACTTGAGACTTCTCGTTAATCAGGTTCATCACCCGGTCGTAGCTGGCATTACCACGTTCCATAGTGTTAAACAGCATTCCCACGGCAAAAATCGGCCAAATCATCATCGAAAGGTAAGTAATGAACGAAACCAAATTACCAATCGTAATCACGTGACTGACGACCAATGATCCCCCCATGACGATGGTAGCAACGTATGCTAAAGCAATAATCACCGTTGTAATAGGATCAAATAACGCATCTAACCGGTTAACCCGACGATTCACGTTAATTGTTTGATCAACCTGTTGATTAAAATCATCGATGTCTTCTTGTTCTTGGCCGAGACTCTTGATGACCTTGACACCACTGATGCTTTCCTGGGCCTTATTATTTAAGCGAGAAAAAGCGGCCTGCGAATCACGGAAGGCGATGTTGATTTTCTGACCCAAATAGTACGCCATCACGGCTAATAATGGGAAAGGCAGAACCGCAATTAACGTCAGTCGCCAATTAACTAAGGTCATCATCGCGATCAACGTTGTTCCACCGGTGATGATGGAGTCGGCAAATTGTAAAATACCGCCACCAGCAACACGCTGAACAGCCTGCAAGTCATTGGTAGCACGAGCCATCAAATCCCCCGTACGATACTTCTGATAGAAGGTTTGATCCATCGTCATGTAATGACCAAAGAGCCGCTGTCTCAGCGTTTTTTCCAGTTTTGCGGCAGCACCCCAAATCGCAGTCCGCCACATGTAGCGGGCACCATACTGGCCAAGTGCTGCAGCCAAAAGAATCAATAAATCAACCACTAAACTTTTGACTGTTAACTGATGTCCATGAATCAAATCAACGAGAATACCAATCATCCGTGGCGGAATAACTGCTAACAGAGCAGTGATTAATAACCCAAGTAAGCCGAATAAATAAGTCTTCCATTCTGCCTTGAAATACCAACCTAATTTTTTAAAGATACTCATATGGTCCCCACCTCCTGTATGCCTAACGAAATTAAAAAAGACTCGGGATCACCCAAGCCTTCGCTTCAAGAATGCGTATTAGCGCTTTTCTGATTGCTGCTGTTTCATGCTGTTCATCATCTGATGCAACTTCTTTTCTGAAGGACGTTGTCCCATTTGCATCATCATCATGCGCAATTGGTCTTCGTTGATCGGCGGGTTCTCACGAATGTACTTCTCCATGTACCGACGAGCTCCAAAGAAACCAAGTGCTAAACCAGCTAATAAAGCAACGATTACAATTAGAATCCAAATTCCAGTGCTCAAGTGGCTGTGCCTCCTTTACAGTAACTTCCAGTAATCAATATTACACAAGTTTAGACCATTTTAAAAGGGATTCTGAAGGAATCTATCAAACGGTTACCGTAAACCCTTCTTTTTTTGAATTTCCTGAACCTTTTTCGGGGTAACTTCCTTACCGGATTTATCGAAAACACGTAACATTTCAATATCGCTTTTAAAACCTTCACGGAACTTCTTCAGATACTTTTGCCGAAGGTCTTTGCGTTCGATTTTTTCTAACTCTGTTAAGCCCTCTGCTTTTGCTTTTTTTGCTAATTCATTGATGCGGGCGATTAACTCTTTCATTTCAGTTTCTGCCATTAATCTCACTCCCTTGTACAAACATGCTTTAACATAATAACTCGAAACCCTTATTGGTTCAAGGAAGAAAGCTCATATATAGTAAGGAATTTTAAATAACGTGATGAATGGTCGATTAAAAATGCTAAATATCGCCAAAAAAGCGAACACTTGTTTGAAATAGGCCGTCAACTATGCTATGATAGCGTTAAATCAAACGGAATGTTCGAGGTGAAACCATGACAAAATCTTCAGACTCAAAGCAACTCGCAATTCTGCGATTTATTTATAACCAGACACAATCACACGGTTATCCGCCAACAGTGCGTGAAATTGGTGAAAAGGTTGGTTTAAGCTCTACTTCAACCGTGCATGGTCACATCGCAAGATTGGCCAAAAAGGGGTTATTAATTAAGGATCCTACAAAACCGAGGGCCTTGGAAGTCACAGAATTAGGTGTCGAAGCTCTGGGTATTGTGAACACCCCCACCAAGATCCCTGTTTTAGGAACGGTGGCTGCTGGAGAACCGATTTTAGCAGTTCAAGAAGCGACCGATTACTTTCCGATTCCCGACGAGTTAATGGATGAAGCTAGCGACTTATTCATGCTTCAAATTCGCGGTGAAAGTATGATTAACGCTGGTATTTTGAACGGTGACAAAGTGATCGTCAAAAAACAGCACTCTGCCGAGAATGGTCAGATTGTGATCGCGATGACCGAGGAAAACGAGGCTACCTGCAAACGATTCTACAAGGAAGATCACTACTATCGCCTACAACCTGAAAACGATACAATGGATCCAATCATCCTAAATCAGGTCACTGTCTTAGGCAAAGTCGTTGGGCTGTACCGCGACGAAATTTTTTAAAGAACCCGGTTTCACCGAAACTCAAAAAGTCGATTTCATCATTGAAATCGACTTTTTTGTTGCATTTTACTTGTTATTCCGATCTAAATATTGTCGCTGATCATGCTGTATCCCCGTCAAAACAAACCGGGCGTCATCATCACTTAAATCAAGTAACACATCATGATTTGGTAGTTGTTGCGTAAACAGCCGCTCATACTGTGTCATGTCCAACCGCTGACGACTTTTAAAATAGGTCGAAAACCACTTTTGTGATTCAGTAGCATCGAATTCATCACTCACTGTACCGCTGAAAAATTCACCTTCTGCACCTGATCCATAACTAAACAAACCTAATCGCTGTCCTGGTTTCAAAGCAGCGTTGTCGAACAGCGAGCGTAGACTCAAATACAATGATCCTGTGTATAGGTTCCCTACTTGCCGGTTATACTGCCGACTAGCTTCAAAGTTTGCCATGAGTTCTTTTTGCTGTGACTCACTTGCCTCAGGTAGAATCGCACGCAAGGCTTTTAAGCCCATCTTCGTAAAGGGGAGGTGGAAAGCAAACGCCGTAAAGTCCCCAATGCTGCGTTTGCTTTGCGCTTGATAATCGCGCCAAACGGCTTTAAAGAAATCAATGTAAACATTTTCCGAAAACCGACCGTCCACTAAAGCTTCAGTCCGGTAAAGGGGGCGCCAGAAGTCCATAATATCTTCAGATCTAAAAGCCGTTTCATCATCCAGATTGAATAGTTGAGGGTTTGCGCTGATAGTCATAGCGACTGCGCCACCCCCTTGAGTCACCTCACCTGGCGTGTTCAACCCATAGCGAGCGATGTCGGCGCCGATAACTAACACTTGTTGATCTGGATGTAGTCGAACGAAATCATGTGCGAATTGAACACCCGCTGTGGCACCGTAACAAGCTTGTTTAATTTCCACGGCCCGAATTGCATCTGGTAATTTCAATAACCGTTTAAGATAAATGGCTGCTGACTTAGAGTTATCAATGCCAGATTCAGTACCAAATAATACCATGGCAATCTTATCGCGATTAGCATCTGTAACTACCCTAACCGCTGCATTAGCAGCCAGTGTCACAGCATCTTGAGTCACTGGAATGACAGCCTGCTCAGACTGACCAATGCCAATTTTATATTTATCCGGTTCCTCGCCCCTTGCATGTGCTAAGTCGACGAGGTCCAAATAAGTCTTGGGCGTATAAAACGCCAACTGGTCGATTCCAATTTGCATAATATTCTCCTTACTGCAGTTTTCGTTAGTCTCCTAAATAGTGATAATTATAATCCATGCCTTGCTTATACAACTGATAGGAGGCCTCAGTTTCATCCGCAAAGATCACCGAAATGGCAGGTGTTCCCCATGATGAATAACCCCAAAAAACGGTGTCATCATAGTCGTAACTGTCATTAGGTTTACGGTAAAATCCCCGTGTACGGTCCCAGACCGTGCCATGAGTCCGTATCCAGTCCTCTGCGATGCCGGCTTTGACTTCATCCAGCCGTTCGTCGTTATCTAAGATCAGCTGTCGCAACTGATCCCAGTCAATCTGCCAATCATGCTGCTTGGGCCGGGGCTTCCCCGGTTGATAAACCGTTGAAGATTCAATAACGTTTAATTCAATCGGGACCAGGTCTTGAAAACGCATTTGAATCACTCCTTATAATTAAATTCACTAATTACTGCTTCTGCTTTTCATTTATTCCCATACCATGCTATCATAGTATTAACCGCTTACCAAGCAGTGTCTTCACAACGAACGGCTGTTACAAAGAAACGCAAACTAATTTTATCTAAGATGGGGTGTTGAGATTGGTAAGTACTACAATTAAGGTCGTTGCATCAGATGGATTAACAGGCGATGTTGTCAATCAACTGACCAATGAATTATCAAAATATCAATTTAAAATCATGCTTAAGTATCAGGGAACCACCACGATTGCCACTAGTTCACTTGGCGTCATGAGTTTAGGCGTCCCCAGTGGTGCTAATATAGAATTGAGTGTTGATGGTACCACTGATCAATTGGAAAAAGTTATTCAAACTTTGATAGATAAACAGCTGGTTGCCAAAATATAACCTCCAATCATTAACCGATTGCCGATGAAGCAGTCGGTTAATTTAATAAAAAATAAATTTTATCCGAGTTATACTATTACTACAACCATTACAACGAAAATGTTTAAGGGGATTTTATTAATGCAATTATCAAAACAATTATTAACTGGGCTGGTTACAGCTGGTGCCGTCTTTTTTGTCGGCGCACATAGCGCCAGTGCCGCTCTTAGTCCTAACAGTTCACAGCCACGAACTGATATGGTCGACTTATCCAGTTGGCAGTCCAATCTGGGGGCCAGCGATTACCAAAAAATGCACGATGCTGGGGTTAAAGCGGTGGCTATCAAAGCTACTGAAGGCACATCTTATAAGAGTCCCGTTTTGTCTTCACAGACACAGAATGCGCAAAACGCAGGCTTGTCCGTTAACTATTACCATTTCGCTCATTTCACCTCCATCGATAGTGCTAAAGCAGAAGCTCAGAACTTTATTAACGCTGTTCAGTCTGTCACCAGCTCAAAGAGTATGGTCATGGTAGTAGACTTTGAATCCAGCGAACTTTCAGGCCTATCCAAGAGTCAAAACGACGCTGACCTTGCAGCCTTCGACAGTGTCTTAAACGCAGCTGGATACAATAAAACTGACTTATACACAATGGCCAGCTGGGTTGGCAGCAAAATTGATACCAACGATAGTAATAAGGGCTGGATCGCACAGTGGCCTTCAAACCCAACCGGCACTGAGTATCCTTCTGCTAACGCATGGCAATGGGCTTCCGACTATCGCTTCAATGGTGAGTCTCAGAACCTAGACGTCAGCCAGCTAAATAACGATTTCTACGTTAATGGTGATGCCAACACTGCAGCGCACACCAGTTCAAGCAGTTCAACACCAAAAACGACTCTGGTTAAAGTGCCAGCGCCAGCGCCAACTTCGACTTCCAGCTCAACTTCTAACTACTCGGCTAGTCGCTCAAATTCAGTTAAGTTAGTTTGGCGGGGTTCAATGCATCGCCACGCTTATTGGACACTTTCTGGTGCCCGCTACTCAAAGCATTTAGGGATTAAGTATGCTGAGATGAAGAACTTGCCACACACGACCTGGTACACAGATGGTCATGAAAAATTATACCGAAAAGCTTCAAACAACTCGGCAATTTACTACCACGTTAGAAGTGGCAATGGCAAACATGCCGGATGGATTTGGCGCGGATATCTCCATGCTGGCGTTAATCCAAACGCATAAATCAACCATTCAATCACAAAACGGCGGAAAACCTGAATTGGGTTATCCGCCGTTTTAAGTATTTTCAGCAGCGTTCCCCACTCTCTTTTAAAGGGAAAATGCTATACTATTCTTTGAGAAGGAGTGACAAATATGACTGAAAAACCCGAAAAGCCGAAGACGACATTTAAAAAAATTCGTCGCGGTATGCCTGGCAACTGTCCTCAATGTCACCACGAAATGACGATTTATTACGGCATGAATCACTGCCCTTCATGTGGTTATCTATTCAGATCAAATTTCATTGTCAAATAGTTTAGGAGCATGCTGATGATTCAAAACTACCTCGATTACTGGTCGAAAATGACTGTCTTCAATGCAACTGCAACGAGGAGACAATACTGGACAGCCTATATCATAAATGCTTTCGTCATCTGGCTTTACGCACTGCTCACCCATCAATCTCAATATTATATGAGTGGGCACTATCAAATTGCAACTGACGCGAATTCAATCATTTTCGGGCTCATTTTAATGCTTGTGTGGCTCGCCAATTTTACGATCCGTGCTCGGCGACTCCACGACTCCAACCACAGTAATTGGTGGCTGATCATTTCGATTATCCCCGTGATTGGTGTGGTGTGGCTGTTTATTCTACTTCTGATGCCAACAGTAGATAATCAACGTTGGCCATTAAATCAGTCTCAAGTTCAGTAATATTGTCTAAGCACTTAATCTACACAAAATAAAACATCAGTCACATTTTCTCAAGGTAAATGGCTGATGTTTTGTCGTTTCATTATTCAGTTTTCTCTTCGTCATTAACAACTAAAACTTGGACGTTTGCATGCCGCACAACGTAAGCGGTAGTAGATCCAATCAGGATGCGGTTCAACGCATCCGCACCCGATTTACCAATAACGATTAAGTCAAAATCTTTTTTATTAGCCGTCTCAACAATAACATTCTTTGGTGACCCATGATCAATCACTGTTTCGGCGTCAATTCCAGCCGCTTCAGTGGTCTTTTTCCCCGCGGCGATGACCTCTCTGGCATGCTGCCTTAATTCACTTTGGATATCCATCGGAACGTTTCCAGCAGCTAACGTCATTCGAGCCTCATCAACCACCGCCATTAACGTAATCTTAGAACCAAAATAACGACTGATCTTAATCGCAACATTTAACGCCGACATTGAATTATCACTACCATCAAGTGGAACTAAAATATGTGAGAACATGGTCATCGCTCCTTTGACGAGCCCTGCTAGAGCTCCATGGCAAATCCGACTTCCAACTACTTATAGTATGAATCATAAATTTAATGAAATCAATTGATATGCCCAGTAATTGTTAAACATCAAACAAAGTGGAAATAATCCGTGGGTTTCAGTAGTCGTGATATCGAAATTATCGCAGTTTTGTCACCAAACAGAATAAAAATTGAATTAATTGAAATCTTTTACTGGTAATTAGTTCCAACTTAGCGTAATCTTGTAAAAGTGATTTTAAGTAAGGAGTCGATATTGATGAAATTAAAAAAAGCAACCTTAGCAGATCTTGATACAATTATTGCGATTCTAAAAGATGGCAGTAACCAATTAGCAGAATCCGGTGTTGACCAATGGCAAGGCGATTACCCTTCCCGTGATCAGATCACCTACGATATCAACAACGGTTTCGCTTACCTGGCACAGTCAGACGACAGTGAAACGGTTGGTGCCATAGCCGTTGTCACTGCGCCAGATCCTTCGTATGACACCATGCAAGGCACGTGGCTGAATAACTCGGAGGACTACATTGTCATTCACCGGGTAGCGATTCATTCTGAACACGCTGGTCATGGTTATGCCACTCGCTTATTTGAAGCAGTGATTGACCACGTGATTTCGGATCACCCAGAAATCAAGAGTATCCGAATCGACACACATGCTGATAACAAGCCAATGCAACATTTGATCGATAAGATGGGGTTCACCAAAGTTGGCGAAATTTTTGGTGTCTACCACCCCACCGATCAAAGTTTTGTATATGAAATGCTGCCTCATGAAGATAATGCGGCAAAACACCAAGCAAGTTAATTTAAGTATCTGAAAAAGCAGGTAAGCCGTCCTCTCGGTTTACCTGCTTTTTTTAATCTGTGAAGCATTTTTATACGGATGAGGTTCGCCCTTTATTTCGTGTGAAACGTGGCCCAGCATCGCGTCCACCATTTCAAGGATATGCGGATCATCCAAGCAATAGAAAACGTGAGTGCCCATTTTATTCCGATTTACCAGCTGGTACTGATATAAAATTGCTAATTGATGTGATACCAGCGGTTGCGGCAAATTGACGTTATCAACAATTGTCGACACATCCGCCTCATTATCTTCCAAAAAATACAGAATTTTAATGCGGTTAGTATTGCTTAAAACCTTATAAATTTTAGCGGCTTCCTCTAAAAGCGCATTGCTGACTTCCACGTCGATCACCTCAACTTTAACGGATTAATTATCTCTATTATGGTACAACTATCAGAAGAAAGCCATGATATGACTAATTAATCCACTATCCCAGAATACCCATAGACCAATCAAAACGTAGCAAACCTTCATTAACTTTTCACCGTATCGTGTCATTAGATTAGTAATAACGGGAATTTCCGCTACTAATTTAATGATTAAAACAACTAGCAACGTTAATGAGCCGATGAAAACAAGCGTCAGTAAGAAATGTGTGAAAGATTCACCAACTAATACGGGCAGAAAAATGGATAAATTACACCCTGCACAGACCGATAAGTAAGTCATTGTCACACTCAGAATCTGAGACCGCTGGTGCTTATCACCAGTCTCATCGTCATTATCATGAAACGCCAGGTAAATTGGCAGAATTCCTAAGATACCTAGCAGCCATTCTGGTAGAAAGACTAACAGCGCCTTACCTACTGCATAGCTTAAAATCAGCAAAATCAAGTTTCCAAACAGATAGCCGAGCATCACTTTGACAACCTGATATTTCTTGAGTAGAAAAATCAGCATAAAGAAAAAATCAAGGTTCACGCTTAAAAACGTTAACGTTAATAACCAATAATTCAAATTATTATCCTTCTCTCTTATTACGAATATATTATATGCCACATATAACATATTTAAAAGTAAATTCATAAAAAAACATCTCCAAGACGACTGGTCGTCATGAAAATGTTCTTTGGCTCTATTTCAAAATTTGGTTCAACTGCTGATATTGACTTAACATCCACTGCTTGTACGTTAGATTTTGGGGCAGCGTTTCAGTGACCTTCAAAACCGGAACGTGATTCTGCTTGGCTATCGCCACCAGATTATTAACCGTCTTACTATCAACTTGCTGATTGAAAACAAAGAACGCCACTCGCTGTTTCTTCAGGCCATTTTGCATTTGCCGAATCGATTTGGGCGACGGATCACTGCCATTTTCGATTGCTTCTTCAAAACCATGGTTAGCCACTTTAAATCCTAGTGCTTGAATCGCATAGTCAAAAACGGGTTCACTGACATAAACTTGTTTTTGTCCCCGCTTAGCACTGAGCCGTTTAATTTCAGTGATTTCATTGTTGATGGGTCTCAGCGATTGAATGTATCGGGCAGCATTTTTATCAAAATACGCTTTATTTCGAGGTTGTTTCTTACTAAACTGCTTGGCCAATGCTCGAGCTAAAGTCGGCATAGTTTGCGGTCGATACCACAGATGCGGATTATCACCGTTTTGTTTATTTAACAAATCATTGCCGACCCGAATGTATGTCACCTTCTTGCCCGTAACTAACCGGTCCATCCAACGATCATAACCAATACCATTAGCCACCACCACGTTGGCTTGGTGAACAATCTTCGCAACCTTTGGTGTGGGTTCATAATCGTGCGGATCAGTTGCTGGCTGGTTAATTACCGAATGCACAGTTCCCTTATTACCGACCACCGCACGAGCAACTTCACCATAAAAATCCGTGCTAGTGACCACCTGAATTTTACCAGCTGACGACTGCTTTGCGGCATGACCGCATCCACTTAATAATGTCCCAGCACCGACTACCGCTAATCCTATCGCCACTACCATTCTCGCTCTCTTAACACCAAACATATCATTGCCTCCAAAAAAAATAAATAGTAATAATTACTCTTTAAACCATACAGTAAATTTGTTTACATGTAAATGGTAATTATTACTGTTTCCGTAAATTACGTTGATATTTGCCTATTCATGGCGTCGTTTGGTTTCTTATGATCCGGTTTAAACCGAGAATCAATAACAGTGAAATCAGCGAATAAATTGCGGCACCGAAACTGATATCCCTTAACCCGATCACATCAAACATGATGGAAGCAGTCGCTGACCCCAGCGAAATACCGTAGTTAAAAAAGATTGAGCTCAAAGAAGACGCCAATAACAACGCCTGAGGATAATCCGTTTCCGCGATACTTAAGAAATAAACCTGAAGCGGTGCGCTCAACAAGGTTACGATCATCGTTAAAATCAGTAATGCACCGAAGCCAAATACCTGACTGTTCAGTGCTTCCGGTAATAACATCAAAATCACTAAATCAGCTAAATAGTACTTCGGCAACTGGTTAAGTCCCCCGTGTTTTGCCAGATGACCGGACCAACGATTAGAGGCAATGCTCATGAGCCCAATGGCAAATAAAAGCAAGTTTAAATCACTCCGGTGAAAACCTAAACCACTCGTTAATAGTGGCCGAATATAAGTGTAATAACCATACATAGTAGCTGCTGTAAACAAGGCTAACAGGATACCAATTTGAATCCGGCGATCTCGTAATAATTTCATTTGATCCGAAAATGTGCCGGTGGCTTGCATAACGTGTTTCGGCAATAGCCATATTAATAGGCCATATGCAATAACAGTCAACATCGACACCAGCATGAAGGCATTTCGCCAGCTAGATTGAATACTAATCATGGTGCCAATGGGAACCCCAAAAACTGACGCAATGCTGTACCCCGCAAAGACCCAGGCAACTAAACTAGCACGTTTTTCTTTTGGCACAATGACGGCCGTAAAAGTCATCAGAAATGAAATAATGGCGCCCGCAACACTGGCAGCTATCATCCGTGACAGCAGCATCCAAAAATAGTTCGGTGCCATTGCAGTTATGGTATTCCCAATCAGAAAAATGGCCATTAACACCAAAAGTGTCTGGTACCGATTATATTTACTGGTAAAGATTGTGATCAATGGTGTGCTGATCGCGTACACGACGGCAAAAACGGTCACTAGATCACCCACCAAAGTGAGTGAAACGTGCAAATGTCGGGCAATTTCGGACAGGATTCCCACTACCATAAATTCATTACAACCAAGTAGGAAAGTGACCAAAATAAAAACAAGTGCCCTCAACCGATCCTTATTCATCCCCATCACTCCCGGTATTTAATAGTTGATGAGTGGCTCCCCGCCTCCGTTTCAATCATGACCTACATCTTAATCAAAGGCAGTATAACCTATTTTCCCGCGAAATACTTAAACAACAAGCGAAACTAATTTCTCAATCATTTTCACAGACAAGTCGTTTGCAATCGTTAATCATTTTCACCATAATTAATGGTGAGCAACCAAATTTAAAATCAAAAGAGGGATTATTATGTTCGATGCAAAAGTTGCAATTGGTACCTGGTCTTGGGGATCAGGTCTAAACGGCGGTGATCAAGTTTTTGGTAACCATTTAACTCAAACTGATCTTCAAGCCGTGGTTGATTCGGCAATGGCAAACGGCTTAAATCTCTGGGACACTGCTGCCGCATATGGTGAAGGCTCTTCCGAAACGCTATTGGGTAATTGTTTGAAGGCATACAATCGCGATGAATACTTTTTATCTACGAAGTTCACACCACGCTTTGCTGGCGATGGCGAGGATCCCGTGGGTGACATGTTGGCAGGCAGTTTAAAACGGCTGCACACAGACTATGTTGATTTGTACTGGATTCATAATGCTGAAGGCGTTGAAAAATGGACGCCAATGATTGCACCGCTCGTTAAAAAGGGACTGATTAAACACGTTCGGGTTTCCAATCACAACCTGAAGCAAATCAAACGTGCCAGAGAAATTTTGAACGCAGACGGTGTCGAACTTGACGCAGTTCAAAATCATTACAGTCTACTCCACCGGAATTCTGAAGATGATGGCATTTTAGATTATTGTCATGAAAATGGGATTACCTTCTTCCCGTACATGGTACTGGAACAAGGCGTTCTCACCGGCAAGCACGATGCTGCTCATCCGTTTGAAGGCGACAGTAATCGGGCAAAAAAGTACAACCCCATGTTGCCAAAACTGAACGAATTGCTGGCCAAGATGATTGAATTGGCTGGTAAATACCACGTCGCAGTGGCCGATGTGGCAACCGCTTGGGTGATTCAAAAAGGCACCACCCCAATCATTGGTGTGACAAAGCAACATTATATTGCTGATACCAAACATGCAATTTCACTTAGTCTAACACCGGACGAAATGAAGACATTAGAAACTTTGGCCGATCAAGCACAAGTTAATACACAGGGTAGCTGGGAACATAGTATGGATGAATAACTAAAAATCAGACAACCAAAAACGGGTCGGCACACCTCTCAAAAGAGGCATACCGACCCGTTTTTAATCATCCGCTTTTACGGACTCTAAAGCACGATCAATGATTTAATTGCTTCACGCTTAGCCATCGCTTGGTAAGCGTCATCGATATCATCTAACTTAAACGATTTCGTGAAGACTTTGCCGGGATGAATGTCGCCATCCAAAACAGCTTTCAATAAAATTTGCTTGTCATAAGTGGTAACTGAAGCAGGACCACCCGCGATAATGGTGTTCTTGTAGAAGGAACTAGACATATCCATTTTAGGCTCATGTGGTAAGCCGACGCGACCAACAATTGCGCCTGGGCGACCAACCTTCATAGCTGTATCATTAGATTGTTCTGTCCCGACACATTCTAAGACGGCATCTGCGCCAGCATTATTGGTCAGCACCATAACCTTTTCAACCGCCTCATCGCCCCGTTCTGCAATGATATCCGTCGCGCCAAACTCGATGGCTAATTGCTGACGATCTTCATGACGGCTCATAGCAACGATACGCTTGGCACCACGTAATTTAGCGGCAATCACACCGCAAAGACCAACGGCCCCGTCACCAACAACGACCACGGTGTCACCCGTTTTGACATTAGCAACCCGAGCAGCGTGATATCCCGTAGCCATCACGTCAGCAAGGCTCAACAATGACTTCAGCATTTCATCGCTATAATCAGCTGGTTGCCCTGGAACTTTAATCAAAGCCCAGTCAGCATGCTGGAAGCGCACATACTCCGATTGAACCCCTTCACTGAAGTTATCTGTATGACTTTGGCAATCACCGTCAAAACCTGCGAGACAAGCCGCACAATGGCCGCAACCGTGGGTAAATGGTGCAATGACAAAATCCCCTGGTTTGACCGTCGTAATGTCACTACCAACAGAGTCAACAATGCCAATGGCTTCATGACCTGAGTTAGCCGAATGAGCAGCTTTATCTTCTAACCCGCGATAGGCCCACAAGTCAGACCCACAAACGCAAGTCCTCACGACTTTGATGATTGCATCATCACCGGCTTTAATCACTGGCTTATCCACGTTTTCGATTGCAACTTTACCTGCTTGTTCAAAGATGGCAGTTTTCATTTAAATATCCCCTTCCGACACATAGCTAGGATCGAATAAATCGCTCCACTAATAGTTCAATGTCAGTATATCAGTTAGAGTGCAGTCGAAGTCAAGATATCTTGAGCAGAACTGAACAAAAACCTAGGTGAAAAATAATGGTAGAATGAACTCATTAAATGATAAGGAGTTGGTATTTTGACAATCAAAAATAAAGTTGTTGTCATCACTGGTGCTTCAAGTGGTATTGGTCGCGCAACAGCAGAAAAATTAGCACATGCTGGTGCCAAGGTAGTTATTGGTGCCCGCCGTACAGACCGACTGAAAGAGATCGCAGGTAGCTTTCCCACAAATAACGTTCTATATCAGCAAACAGATGTCACGGATCGCGATAGTGTTGCCAACTTGGTTAAGCTAGCCACTGATACTTTTCAACGGGTTGACGTACTCTATAATAATGCCGGCCTCATGCCCATCTCTAAGATGGCTGAACTGAAAGTCGATGAATGGGAGCGAATGATCGACGTCAACATCAAGGGTGTGTTGTATGGTATTGCGGCTGTCTTGCCCGTCATGATTCGCCAGCAGAGTGGTCAAATCATCACCACCGACTCTGTTGCTGGACACGTTGTCCATCCGGGTACAGCGGTCTACGCTGGCACTAAGTACGCCATTCAGGCAATTATGGATGGTCTGCGTCAAGAGCAAATCACTAACCACATCAAAACGACCATGATTTCACCTGGTGCCGTCAACACTGAACTGTTCAGCACAATCAGTGACCCGCAGCAGCGCGCCCAAACGGAAAAGCAGGAAAAAGAAAATGGGTTAAACGCTGAAGACGTTGCGAATGCTGTTGCATACGCGATCGATCAACCAACTGAAGTCGCCATCAACGAAATTTTAATGCGACCATCTTCACAATCCATTTAAGCTTATAATGCTAATCGTATTCATCAATAAAAGAGCGATAGACATCCCCGTTATGGAAGAGATGTTTACCGCTCTTTATGACGTCGGGTGTAGTGGACCGACATCTGTAGTGTAGTTGAGAAATGTATTTCGAAAGAAAGTACAGTATTGAGTCTACTAAAAATGTCTATTAATTACAATACTTTTTTGTAAATTTGTTTAAAATTTGTGAAGTCTTATTCAATTGAAAGGCCTATATTGTGATTTAGGATACAATTGTTATTACTGTATAAATCTTTTTGAATGCCAAATGATTCCATGATTGTGAAGATAATAGTCTAACGAAATATGATTTTTGAATTGCTGATTTAAAGTAAATATATTATAAATCCGCAATAATTGTAACGTGAATTTGTTGTCAATAACAGCTATTGACAACAAATGATACAACTACAACCATTACAATTGATATCATTACCTTTTATGACTATTATGATTAATAATAGCAATGATGCGTACTTTGATTTTGCATTGATTGAACAAGTCTTTATTGTACGAGCTCAGTGTCCACAGCATTTAAATTTTGTCAGTGTAAACAATCGTCCAAACCTGATCGACGCAAAAAGCTGAAATTTGATTGGAGGTAATGATGTGGTACAAGTATTATCGTTAATTAGTGTTGGGCTAGGATTGTTCGCAATCACTGGTGCAATCATTGGTTTTTTCGTTGCAGAATGGTCAGGTTCAGTGACGAAATATTGGGAGATTATCGTTGGATTGCTAGTAGTTTGGCTGATTGGTGTGTTCCAACTCTTTTCCTTATTCACCGGATATAGCAAGAATCTTGATTTAATCGGTAGCTGCGTTTTCTTGATTTTAGCAATTCTTCTAGTGTGGGGCCTGTTCAGCCAAGGGTTCAACAAACATCTCTCATCTGGGAGAGGTTTGAAAATTCCTGTTATTTGGGTCCTAGGTACTTGCTTGTTCACCGTGGTCGTTGGCGGACTGGGGACTCATTATTACATTCAACACGAAGTGAATCAATTCGAACAAAAGTTGAATCAAGAAATTGATAAAGCCAATCAAGAATTGAACAAATAATTATCAAAAAAGCTGTTAACAAATTGTTAACAGCTTTTTTGATAATTATTCTCTTATTGTATCCATAAGGAGAGTACAGGATTTGAACCTGCGCGCCGGTATAAGCCGGTTCGCCGGATTTCGAGTCCGGTGCATTACCACTCTGCCAACTCTCCATAACACACTAAACAATTATAACAAAACTAGACAAACTTGCAACTGCTAGCCGCTAATATTCAGTGTGATGATGTGCTTTTAAAATTCCATCAAACTAAAGATATCATAATCTTTAATCTTATCCCGGCCATGAAGATCCTTTAATTCAATGATAAAGGCTGTCCCAACGACAATGCCACCTAGATCTTCCACAAGATCAATGGTTGCACCAATCGTGCCACCAGTAGCCAGTAAATCGTCGGTGACTAAAACTCGTTGTCCCGGTTTAATGGCGTCTTTGTGCAGGTAAAGCGCAGATTGGCCATATTCGAGATCATAGGTTGCTTTAACCGTCTCACGGGGTAACTTACCCTCTTTACGAGCTGGAGCAAAACCAATCCCTAATTCATAGGCTACTGGACACCCAACAATAAATCCCCGAGCTTCAGGCCCTACAACCATATCTACATTCTTACTGCGAGCATAATCAACCAACTGATCGGTGGCGTAACGATATGCTTCCCCATCTGACATCAGTGGCGAAATATCACGAAACATGACACCAGGCTCAGGGTAATCCGGCACTGTTGCAACGTACTTCTTTAAATCAATGGTCATCTTAAATAGCAACTCCTTTAATCTTCTGCAATTAGCGAGGTCAACAATGTTTTCAAATCAGCCGTTTCGCTATACAATAGTTGTTTTTCAGTTTCAATCTGCTGTTGTCGTTTTTGGTAACTCGGTGCGTCAGTAATTTGCCGATGGGCTGGCTGCTTAACCTCATTCAGCTGACCATTGGAAATAGTGACGAATTCAAGCTCACGAAAAATCTGCAACATCAAGACCAGCTGTGCCGGAGCAATTTGTAAATACTGCGCCAACTCATTCAATCGATGAGAGACATCGACGTCTTGGTGTGTTTGAACGAACCTAAATAGTTTAGCATATTGTGCGCGATCTGGCATCCCCAAAAGATAATGACTTTCTTTTAAATAAAAATAAGCAACAATTTGATCTGCCTGCACAGCTTTTAATGCTGCTTTCAAATCGCTAATTTGAGCTGGACAGTCCACCAAATACATTGTGGGTGTGTGGACCTCTCCCAAACGTTTGGCATCCGTCAACAGCCAGGAATTGGCTGTTGCTGGAATTTGTGACTGTATCTTTTCATAAAAGCGTTGATTAAAGAAGACATAAGTTGCATTGACATCCTGAAACATTTCCTGACGTAACTTCTGAGTTCGCTGGTCGCTAATCACTAACCCGTCTACTGCTAAATCTTTCACCATGACTTGCATTGAAGTCCGACCCTGCCAGACATTAATATCGATCTGACCGACGACTTTGACCTGCTCAGGTGCACTTTGCAGGACTGGAGCCAGTTCACCTGCACCAAAATCAATTGCACTAAGTTGACTATTTTGGTCACTTAACTGAAATTTCAGGTGCTTACCTTCAGCACCAATCGCCTTCACATTTTGAACAGTACTGGGTTTGAAAACAAACATCGGCACTGGATTGTCGGTTCCAAATGGTCCCAATTGACGTAATTGATGGTATAGCTCTTCTGAAACATCACCAACTGACATCTCCGAAGCCACTGGTAATGGCGTTTTCGGCTGATCAGCTAAATTTTGATCAAGGGCAGCTTGATCAAAGCCAAGCTGTAATTGACTTAATTCATCAGCCTTTGCAGTCATCCCAACAGCGGCAGCGTGTCCACCAAAGTTAACTAGAAGGTCACGTTGACCATCAAAAGCATCAAATAAATTGAAACCTGCAACACTACGGCCAGATCCTTTGGCCGTGCCGTTTTCCGAATTAACGTCCAAAACAACCGTTGGCTTACCAGTCGCTTCAACTACCTTGCTGGCTACAATACCGAGAACCCCTTCATGCCAGCCCTTACCAGTGATTAACATGGTGGGATGGTCACGGTGATTTTCGTCTTGGGCTTGTGCTAACGCGACTTCGCTAATATCAGCAACTAACTTTTGACGATACTTGTTTTGTTTTTCGGTTAATGCCGCTAATTTCTGCGCACGCTCTTCGTCCAATGTTGTCAGCAATTCAACTGCGGGCGCCGCATCGTCGAGCCGACCAAGGGCATTTAACCGAGGAGCGATACCAAAACCAATCGACTGTTCATCAAGTTGGTCGGGCTCAAGTCCGGCTTCTTTAATCAGTGAAACCAATCCCAAGCGATCCGTTTGAGATAACAACTGTAAACCAGCCGTCACTAAGACCCGGTTCTCATCAACCAGCGGAACCAAATCGGCCACTGTTCCAATTGCTGCTAAATCAAGCATCTCTTGCGGCACTTCATCTAGCAGTGCTGTTGCAACCTTAAAGGCCACTCCTGCTCCGGATAAGCCGCCAAAAGGATACTGCCCTTCCGGATGGCGAGGATGAATAATAGCGTAGGCGTTGGGAAGCTCAGTGGGCAATTCATGGTGATCAGTGACCACTACATCACAACCCAGCTCGTTGGCGCGAGCAATGGCATCATTACCAGAAACCCCGTTATCGACAGTCACGATTAACTGAGTCCCACCTTCAATCAAACGCTCAAAAGCCGCAACATTTGGCCCGTACCCATCGACAAAACGATTGGGAATAAAGTAATCGACGTTGGCACCAATCTGATCCAGTGTTTCGTATAGGATTGAAGTACTTGTTACCCCATCAGCGTCATAATCACCATAAATCGTAATATGATCACCGTTAGCAACAGCGTTTTGAATCCGCTCAACACCCTTTTGCATGTCATGCATGGTCATCGGATCATGTAATTGGGATAAATCGGGATTCAGAAATTGGGTCGCTTTTTCTTGGTTATCATAACCGCGATTCAGCAATATCTGTGCAACCATCGGCTCAATAGAAAGTGATTCTGCTAAATGGGTCGCCGCATCACTGGGACGATCAACGTGTTTTATTTGCCAATCATAATGTGACTCAATCATGAACATCATCCTTTACTTCTGGTTGACTGCTGTTGGACTTCATCGATGCGTCTGGGTGAGTCTTTCCAGCTACACGAGTCTTATTTTGGTCCAACCGGGTCTCTAAAGTCTGAATCCGGCTGCTCTGCTGTTTGATCATTTTCTTATTTTGATAATTAGTAATCGTTGCAAAGAGAAACATCAAAATTGCACCCAAAAAGACTGCCGCTAACAACACCAGCACTAGTGGCCATGATACGGTCGCAAAGCCAAAATGGACTGGAATGGATTCCGTATTCATGACCGAAAAAACGGCAATCAAAATCACAATTAAGATGGCGATAATCACTTTACCTTGACGCTTCATTGAATTGCCCCCTATTTCCGTTCCTTATCAAACGGAATATCAATTACATCAAAATCCTTCACAACTTTCGAGTTACTGAAGACGGCTTGCGCCTGTTTTTCAAGATCATGAGCCAGTTTGCCCGTATAACGAGCGGAAATATGATTCAGCAATAATTTCCCAACGTGGGCAGTCTTAGCGATGTTGGCTGCCTGCACGTTCGTTGAATGATAATAACTATGAGCCATAGCCGCTTCGTCCTTAGCGAACGTACTTTCATGAACCAAAACATCCGCATTCTCTGCCAGATGATAACTGTTAGCCGTTTTTCGAGTATCACCTAGAATCGCGACTACTCGTCCCTTTTGGGCATGACCAATGTAGTCTTGTCCGTTGATCTCACGACCATCTGGCAGTGTCACGGTTTTACCCGCTTTCAACTGACCATATAGTGGCCCTGATGGCACGTTGTCTTCTCTAAGTTTATCTACCATTAATTCACCCGGATGATCCCGTTCTTCGACCCGATAGCCAAACGTTTCTATTTTATGATCCAAATGTTCAGCATATACAGTGAACTTATCATCCTGGAAAATCTCGCCACCGTGTGACAATTCCACAAACTCAATAAAGTAGGATAATTTTGTTTCAGAAACTTTCAAGCTGGTCAACACAAAGTTACGAATTCCCTTAGGGCCGTAAATGGTTAACTTGTCATTACCGCCCTGAAACGAGCGGCTGCTCAGTAAACCTGGTAAGCCAAAAATATGGTCACCATGTAAATGAGTAATAAATATTTTATCGATTTTACGTGGCTTGATTGTTGTTCTCAAAATCTGATGTTGAGTACCTTCGCCGGCATCAAACAGCCAGATTGAATTACGTTCTTCTAGTAACCGTAATGCTAAACTACTGACATTTCTAAACTTTCCAGGAGAACCAGCACCGGTTCCTAAAAATTCGATTTGCATATTTGTCGTCCTTTTCTATCTATCTTGCACCACACATCTGGCCAGTGCGAACAAATCCTTTTTAGCGGATTCCAACTCTATAATTGTATCAGATTCATGGTGGGATTGTTTGATTATTTGCCTAAATGATAAAGCTTACGGATAAATCGCCTAGTCACCAATAAATGATATTGTCACCAAAGATAAGGTATAATAGCATTAGAGGAAGTGAAAAACTTGCGCCTAGGAGAATTGATCACATTAATGCACCAACTAGATCCTAGCCTGAAGCTCGGAATTGACAGTCAATCGATTTTACCCGTTTCTGGTATGTCAGCCTCTGACAATCGTCTCTTGTTCCATACCGCTACCCAGACGCCCTTAACCGTTGGTACATTTCAACAACATGCCGTCCACTTTGATCAACAATTAATCGTTTTCCGCTCTAATGATGATCGACTGTATGGGTTTCGCCAATCTGAGCACTGGCTTTTATTCAAATAACGGAGGTTTTACTATGTTAAATAAGCGTCTGATGCTGACTACCATTCTAGTAGTGAGCTTCATACTAACCGGCTGTAACGGTCAAGGAAAATCAAACCATCAAGCTCAGTCGAACTCGACAAGTTCATCTAGCCAACAAGTCAAGACACCAGAAAAATCGGCCTCAGATCAAGCAACCATGAAACCGTATAAAGTACCAAGTGCCGAAAAAAATAACCGTAATTATCGAAAATCAGGTTTATTGTCATTCCCAGGTCAGTTTGCCTACGACCAAGCCGGAACAAAGTTGACTTTATCCCAAAATAAACGGCTCAATCAAAAAACCACCAGTCAGGGAATTAATTATCAAATTACTGATATCAAACGATTTAAAAACAATGCCAAGACCAAGCGGGCCTTACAAATGGCACAACAAGCCTTTAATATCGGACAAATTCCGAACCCTTATCAAACGTTGCAAATTAAATTTAACGTGAAAAACACCTCTTCCCATGCAGTCAAAATTGATGGCATCCAAAAAATCAGTCTGAATGGTTCCCGAAGTGTTGCTGCGAATGGCATCAGTGACCCAAGTGCCGGCCAAGTAATCAATAAAAACAGCACCCGGACCTTTTCAGCAATGATTCTAGTTGGGCCGACTAGTTTTAAAGTAGGCCAAGTAAGTGTTCAATTTTCAGGCAGTTTCAATGATTCCGGTCAGTCCGTTGCCAAAGCTCCTGCTCCAATCATCGTAAACCTATAATTATACTTCCGCCGTCAAAAACACCGTGTATCCAAGCTGAAACGCTTGTACACGGTGTTTTTTAATGTTATTTCGGTTCAGAGGCTGCATTAGAGTCAGTAAGCCGTGTGACTAACAAATGAGTATAGTAGCGGTTACCAGTTGGATTAGGATGGACATTATCAGAATAGAACCAGGATTTATGATTTTTACTCAAATCATGCCAATCAACTAGCTCAACATTGGGATAACGTCTGGCTGCTTTTTCAATTGTCTCGTTAACTGAAGTTTCCCAGTTCCGGGTGGGAACGTGGGTGTTAACCCAAAAGATATGCCGTTTAGGTCCCACCATCCGAATAACTTTATCGATTTGATCATCAGTCATTGGACTATTGGTTCCTAAATTAATTACAACTGTGTTCGCTAACGCTCCCTGCGCTTTAAGCGACTCGATCTGCCTAGGTGCTTGCCAAATTTGACGGCCGACACCCGCGGAGACATAAGTGTTTGGAACCACCTGACGAACATCTCTCGAAACATCCACCATAACAGAATCCCCAATGGCCGTCACAGCAAGGTCCTTTGCTTGAACGACTTGACGCTTGGACAAACCATACGTCTGGGCCAATTCCTTTTGATGAGGGTTTAACTTTACTTTTCGCCATGCTTCTTGACGTTTCTTCTCAGCAGCGGCCTTTTTTTCAGCTTCGTGCTGCTTTTTTAAAGCTGCTTTATTAGAAGACGCATCCTGCTTTTGATTATGCTTGATATTGGTTTGAAGTGCAGAATCATTAGCTTCCGAATGTGCAGGACTCGTAAATGCACCAACCAGTGCAACCCCTGTTACTAATACAGCAGGAATCACTGCGTATCGCTGCCAGCCAAAGTTTTTAGGGCTCTGGAAAAACTGTTTCAGCATCACCGGTAATTGACCGTAATCATAATGGCGTAAAGGCCGTTCCAAATATCGATAGGACAGATCACTAACGATTAGAATTAAAATAGTCTCAACAAGCGCATTAAATACTGGATGAGCAGCAATATTGGTCACTTTCGCTTCATAAAAAATCATGATTGGAAATTGATATAGGTAAATCCCATAACTCCGAGTACCCACCCAATCAAAAACCTGATTAGTAAACAATCGATTCATAAAACCGGCTGGATGAGCGACAGTTGCCACTAGAATGGTGGACATAAAAGTAAAGAAGAACATCCCGCCATGGTAAGTTAAACTGGATTGACCTGACATCTTAAAAAACATGACGATTAAAAGTATCAGGCTCAAAATTCCAGTACCGTTTAATATTCGCTTAGCTTGGGGCTTCAGTTCACTTTTTAGCTTGGTTGCAGGCCAAACAAAAGCTAGCGCAACCCCCAGTAGAATCGCAAACATCCGTGTATCAGTACCGTAATAGACTCGGTTGGTCATAGCTGTACCCGTATACAAGTACCCCATCCAAACCGCTGACAGTGCTGACAGCCCTAAGACAAAGTAAAAAATAGGCTTTCGGGCTTTAAAAATAAACAGCAGGATGACCAAAATAAGTGGCCAAAACGCATAAAACTGCCCTTCAATCGAGAGTGACCAAAGGTGTGTAAACGGAGATTCACCATTAAACCGGTCAAAGTATGATTGGCCGTGGCCGATTTCCCACCAGTTGTACACATAAAGTAAATTGGTCCCAATAATGGCCTTCAAACTGACAAACAGCGACCGTTGAAACAGGGTAATGTATGCCGCTGTAGTTAGTACCATCGTGACCAAGGCTGGATAAAGCCGTTTCATCCGTCGAACATAGAAACTAACAATATCGATCTTACCGTTTTGTTCATATTCTTGTAGCAACAAATCAGTAATTAAATAACCCGAAACCACAAAGAATATCGGAACTCCCAAATAGCCACCCTGCAAGCTGTACGGCAATAGATGATAAACAATAACACCAATCACCGCAATTGTCCGGATTCCGTCGAACCCAGAAATGTAACGACTATGCTTAAGCCGCTTGCTCCCCGCGTGCTGCATCGATTCTCCCTCGTTTCATCTCTTAAATTAAGCTCTAAAATTATTCCACGAATTCAAAGGTAAAGTCGTCGATTTGAACTAAATCGCCATTATGAGCACCCTTTTCTCGTAAGGCATCATCGACTCCCATTCCTCTTAATTGACGTGCAAAACGCAAAGTGCTTTCTTCATGATCCATGTTCGTCATCTGGAATAATCTCTCCAACTTGGCTCCAGAAAGAACCCAAGTTCCATCTGCATCGCGATTAATTTCAAATGCTTCAGATTCAATCGGTTGATCATCAGTAATCAGCATCTTCTCCAAATCGTCTACACCCTTCACAGGGAATGCAGGCGTCTGGTCGAGAATTTCTACCGTCTTTTGAATCAACGGCGTTAAGCCATCATGGGTAACGCTAGAAATTGCCATGACAACCGGTGGGGTAGCAAGCGTTGTATCACTAGCCAACTTTTCTTTAAGCGTTTCGAGGTTTTCTGCTGAATCAGGAAGATCCATCTTGGTTGCCACAACGATTTGTGGTCGTTTCAGCAAATCTGGATCATACTTGTTTAATTCAGCGTTAATCTTCAGAAAATCATCGTATGGATCCCGGTCTTCAAAGCCACTAACATCAATCAAGTGAAGCAAGACTCTAGTTCGCTCGATGTGCTTCAAAAATTCGATCCCCAGACCGATACCACTGGCTGCGCCTTCAATCAAGCCAGGTAAATCAGCTACCGCAAAATCACGGCCATCACTAAGTTTGACCATCCCTAGATTAGGAGTGATCGTCGTAAAGTGATACTCGCCGATTTTAGGCTTCGCACTGGTAATTGCTGCCAGTAAAGTAGATTTTCCAACGGATGGGAATCCGATTAACCCAACGTCTGCCAGTAATTTTAATTCCAATCGAACGCGACGCTCTTCTCCTGGAGCGCCGTTTTCAGCTAATTCTGGTGCGGGATTCTTAGGCGTAGCAAAATGAACGTTGCCACGACCACCACGGCCACCCTGAGCAACCACGACTTGATCACCAACATCAACTAAATCAGCAATAACCATGTTGGTTTCATCGTCAATGAGAGTAGTGCCTTGGGGGACTAAAATCACACGGTCTTCTGCACCGCGACCAGTCATCCCTTTGATACCACCATTTTGACCATGATCAGCCTTAAATTTTTGATTATAACGGAAGTCCATCAGGGTACGAAGCCCCGTACTTACTCTAAACACAACGCTACCGCCGCGGCCACCATCACCGCCGGCCGGTCCGCCGTTGGGCTCATACTTTTCCCGCCGGAATGCAACCATCCCGTTGCCACCATTCCCAGCCTTAACATTAATTGTAACGTGATCTACAAACATATCATTTCTCCATTATTCCAATTCATTCGGACATTCCTAACTTTGCTATTATCTAATGAATACCGTTAAATTACCACCGTTTATTGAAACTTTTTTAACTTTAGCGTCAATCAGTTTCGGCAGTCTTCGCTAACGTCAGATGAATTGTATCTGCCACTGCCTTGGAAATACCTAATTCATGCATCTCTTCAGGAGTTGCTGCAGCAATTTTTTTCATTGAACCAAACTTGCGAAGTAATTTATTCCTGGTTTTTGGACCAACGCCGTTAATATCATCCAACCGTGAACTGAGAGAGTTTTTTGCGTGAACCTTGCGATGAAAAGTGATGGCAAAACGGTGAACTTCATCTTGGATGCGTTGAAGTAAGTAGAAGCCCTGTGATTTTGGATCGAGATGCAATGGCGTATCGTTAACTTCCGAAAGTAAATCAGCGGTCTTATGCTTGTCATTTTTGACCATTGCAGCTACCGGTACAGTCAAACCCAGTTCATTTTCCATGACGTCTTTAGCGGCTTCCAATTGAATCGCGCCACCATCCATTAAAACTAAATCCGGCATGGCTTCGTGTTCCTTAAGCAACCGGGTATACCGCCGTCGAATGACCTCACGGGTGCTGGCAGCTTCATCAGCATGATCCACGGTTTTTAGCTTGTACTTTCGATAAAGGCTTTTATTTGGCTGACCATCAACAAAAACGACCATCGCGGAAACTAAATCAGCACCTTGAATGTGTGAGTGATCAAAAGCCTCAATTTTATGTCCAGGAGCCAGTCCCAATGCATCGGTAATTTCCTTCATTGCACCGGTTGTCTTTTGTTCATCCAACTCCAGCAAACGGAACTTCTCTTCCAAAACTAACCGGGCATTTTTTCCGGCCATCTCCAGTAACGCACGCTTCTCACCACGTTGCGGCGTTCTCACGGGCATCGGTAACATCTCTTCCAGAATATCCTTCGGCAAACTATCCGGAACTAGGATTTCCTTTGGAAAAACACTATTCTTACGGTGATAAAACTGAATAATAAAACTGGTCATTTCCTCAACGGCATCATTGACGATTGGAAATAACCGCTTCTCCCGCTTGATTAACCGTGCTTGTCTAATAAAGAAGACTTGCACAGACAGCCAACCTTTATCCATGTAAAAATTAAAAATGTCTCGCGGCGTCTGGTCGTTTGAAATAATCTTCTGTTTTTCGACGGTCACTTCAATATAATGCATCTGATCCCGGATTTCAGCAGCTCGTTCGAATTCCAAATTATCTGATGCCTTCTTCATTTGAGAATTTAAATGACGCTTCACAGTGGCAACATTGCCATTCAAAAACGACTTGATTCGCTCAATCTGCTTATCGTACTGCTCTTTGGGAACTTCTTTAAAACAAGCGCCCAAACATTGCCCCATATGATAATACAAACAAGGCCGGTTCTGGTAACCATTACAACGCCGCAACGGATAAACCTTCTGTAAAAAATGCAAGGTCTCTTCTGCCGCGTAAACGTTAGGATACGGACCAAAGTAATACGCACCGTCTTTGCGTATCGAACTCACGATCAACATTGTTGGATCTCGCTCATTGGTAATCTTAATGTAGGGGTAGCCGGTGCCCTGCTTCAGTTTAATGTTGTAATGCGGCTGATGCTTCTGAATCATCGTGATTTCGAGCAAAAAAGCTTCTTTATCAGTAGAAGTGACAATCGTCTCAAAGTCCGCAATTTCTGAAACTAACCGTGCCGTTTTGCCTTCATGACTGCTCTTAAAGTAGGAACGCACCCGGTTTTTTAAGTTTTTGGCTTTACCCACATAGATAATATGCCCATTGATGTTTTTCATCATATAAATTCCTGGCATGTCGGGTAATAGCGCCAATTTATGTTCAAGATATTCGGTGGCCAAAAAAACGACCTCCTTCCGATTCATTATCTGGCTATATCAATCATGTGATATCCAGTTTCGACGTTTCATTATAACCCCGAATGCGTGTTTGGGGCAAGCTACGTGCCTAGCTATGGCACTGCTCTATTTTCACTCAAAAAAACACCACCATTCAATTTGAATGATGGTATTCGTGTATCTATTAACTATTGATAATTTTGCTGATAAAATCTTTGGTCCGTGCATTTTGAGGGTTACTGAATATTTCGTCCGGTTTGTTCTTTTCAAGCAGATAACCATCAGCCATAAACCAAACTTCATTGGCAACTTCCCTAGCAAAGCCCATTTCATGAGTAACGACGACCATCGTCATCCCATCTTCAGCTAACTCCTTCATTACAGCAAGCACTTCACCAACCATTTCGGGATCCAAAGCACTGGTTGGTTCGTCAAACAGCAAACATTCAGGATCCATGGCTAAGGCTCTCGCAATAGCAACACGTTGAGCTTGGCCACCTGACAAACTGCTTGGATAAACATTAGCTTTTTCATCCAGACCAACTCGTTTAAGAAGTGCTAAAGCTTTTTCCTCAGCATCTTTATCAGACATTTTTTTGACCCGAATTGGTGCTAACTTCAAGTTTTCAAGTACTGTCAGATTAGGGAACAAGTTAAAACTTTGGAAAACCATTCCCATCCGTTCACGTAAAGTCGTCAATTCTTCTTCCGAAAACTTCTGGGTATCTTTGCCTTCAAACAGGACTTGTCCGGCAGTAGGTGTTTCCAGCATGTTCAAGCAACGTAAAAACGTACTTTTACCAGCACCTGAAGGGCCAATCACACAGATAACTTGACCAGGCATAACCGTACCATTAATTTCTTTTAGGACTTCGGTATCGCCATAGCTTTTTTTCAGCTTTTTAACTTCAACTAACGGTTTATCTTGCATGTTTCATTCTCCCCTCAGCATAGTTTAGAACTCTCGTTAAAATAAAGGTGATCACGAAGTAAATGATCATGGCAACAAACACTGGCATAACACCACGATACGTATCGGCACGCACAATGTTTAATTGGTAAATCAAATCAGTAACACCAATGATAGAAACGATTGAACTTTCCTTGATCAGTGAAACGAATTCGTTACCCAGTGCTGGCCAAATATTCTTCAAAGCCTGAGGTAAGACAACGAACCGCATGGTATCACCCTTCGCTAATCCAAGACTTGCAGATGCTTCTGTTTGCCCTTTATCAACGGAATTAATCCCGCCACGAATAATTTCCTCAACGTATGCACCACTGTTCAACGAAACGGCAATGATACCCGATAATAACGCCGGTAAGTTAACTATTATCCCAATACCGAAGTATACAAACATCACTTGAACCATCAAAGGTGTACCACGGACGAATTCAACGTAGGCAACAGAAATGGCTTTAAGAATCTTGCTTCGACTAAACCGCATTAGAGCAAGGATAGTACCTAAAAGTACCCCCAAAACAACTGAGATAGCCGAAATAATCAGCGTATATTCGATCCCTTTAGCAAAGTAAGTCCAGTAGTGGAACATTGAAGTATTATTGGTATTAACCTTCATATACTTCCCTGCATCAGCCAGGTATTGTGTGGTTAAGTGCTTTGCCTTGATCTTATCAATACTCTTGTTAACGGCTGCGGCTAAAGTACCAGAACCCTTCTTAAAGGCCATGGCAGAACCAGTTTCGTTCTTATTCAGCTTATAACCGGATTTGATCATTGCTAAATCATGGTCATTCTTAACGTAGGCTTCAGCTGAAGGTGTTTCAATACCCAGTGCATCGATTTTGTGAGTCTTTAATGCCAGCACTAAGTCGGTGTTCTTGTCCATTCCTTTAACGGTAGCACCAGGAATCTTGGATTTGGCTAAGTTGTATTGCAACGTCCCAGTCTGAGCACCAATCTTCTTATGTGCCAATGCGGCTTTGTTCTTATACTTACCCACGTCGGTCTTATTGATCAGGAAGCTTTGACCACCATTGTAATAAATTTCCGAGAAATCAACACTTTGGCGACGCTTAGCTGTTGGGTTGATCCCACTCATAGCCACGTCAGCTTTACCAGTCTCGACGGCGACTAAAACGGAATCATATGACATGGACTTGATTTCTAGTTTAACGCCCAAATCCTTAGCAACTTGTTTCATAATGTCGACATCCATACCAACAATTCTGGATTTTCCATTTTTGCTGACTTGGAATTCATAAGGTGGATAATCTGGCGAAGTCGCCATAACGATTTTGCCCCGATCCTTAATCTTTTGAAGCGAATCATCCGCTGCGTATACAGTATGATGAGTTGGTTGAACAGTAAATAAAAATAATAATGACAAACACAATGTCATGATGGTGAGTAAGACGTTTCTCCCCTTGACTTTCATTCGCGGTAACTCCCTCTCTAAATTATTTAAGTAACACCTACCTTACACCAAAATCATTCTTTATGCAATAAAAAACAGGAAAAAGTCTCATTTATACAATAAATATTTTTATCCACCACAAATATTCATTTTTATATACATTATTCATTAAATGATGACTTTGTCTTAAACTAAAAATTTGAATACTTTCCTCAGTTGGCTTAGGCATCTGCATCCGACTTGCATTTTCCCCTTTCAACATGATAAACTAGGCGCAATAAAGGAGTTGACTGCATCATGGGATTGAAAGTGAAACGTCAGAATAATCTCGACGCAATGTTCGGTAAATTTGCCGAAGCCGATATTAAAGATGAAAAACGTGATAAGTTTTTAAAACACGATGAACAAAAAGATGACTCTAAAAAGGCCAAAGCATTAATCAAAGAACATCGCAAATATCATAAGTAAGACAAAAAACGGCGCCCATTTGGGTGCCGTTTTTTTATGATTCAATTTCCTTTTTGGCTTGTTCAATCTGCTTACGAACCTGATCAAAGCCTGTCCCGCCTTCAGAATGACGACGTTCAACAGCAACCTCTGATTTCAGCTCATTGTAGACATCCGCTTCTATCTTTGGCGATGCCTCTTTCAGTTCGCCTAACGACATATCCTGCAAGTTTTGGTGGGTTTGAATTCCCTTCAAAACCAGTTGCCCCACAATACCGTGTGCTTCCCTGAATGGGACCCCCTTAGTTGCCAAATAATCAGCCAGTTCAGTCGCATTAGAAAAGTCATTTTCCGTAGCAGCTTTCATATTATCTGCCTTAACGGTTACCGTTGAGAGCATCCCATTAAAGACCTTTAGTGCTGGCAGCAAAGTTTTGACTGTATCAAAAACGCCCTCTTTGTCTTCCTGAAGATCCTTATTGTACGCTAGCGGTAATGATTTCATGGTTGCTAATAACCCCATCAAATGACCATAAACCCGACCACTCTTACCGCGAATTAGCTCCGCCATATCCGGATTCTTTTTCTGTGGCATGATTGAACTACCGGTGGTGTAAGCATCCGATAACTCTAAGTACTGAAATTCATGGCTGACCCACATACTAAGTTCTTCACAAAATCTGGATAAATGCATCATCAAAATCGAACTGTTGCTGAGAAATTCCAACGCAAAATCACGGTCAGAAACAGCATCCAGCGAATTGGCGTAAACTTGGCTGAATCCTAAAGTCTTCGCAGTCATTTGACGATCGATTGGAAAGGTTGTCCCAGCCAAAGCCGCCGCACCCAGCGGTGAAATATCCGTGTGCACTTCATTAAACGTAAAACGTTCCTTGTCACGTTTGAACATTTGGTAGTAGGCCATGAGGTAATGACCGTATGAAATCGGTTGGGCGTGCTGTAAATGCGTATACCCTGGCATAATGGTCTCAACGTTTTCCTCTGCTAACCTAATTAGCGTTTGTTGAACGGTAGTGATCTCATCAATAATTTTCGGCAGTCGTTTCTTCAAATACAAGTGAAAATCCGTAGCCACTTGGTCATTACGTGATCGAGCAGTATGCAACTTGCCCGCCACTGCACCAATCCGATCCGTTAAGATACTTTCGATATTCATATGAATATCTTCGTTTTCGACGCTAAAGGTCAGCTTACCTGCCTCTAGGTCTTTTTGAATACCTTCCAATCCGGCAATGATCTGATCACAGTCGTTAGATGGTACAATCCCAGTTTTTTGAAGCATTTTAACGTGAGCCAAAGAACCTTCGATATCTTCTTCAGCCATTAGTTGATCAAAGGAAATGGAAGCCCCAAAAGCATCGACCCAAGCGGCCGCCTGTTCTTGAAATCGGCCACCCCAGAGCTTTTTGGTTGCCATTACTTAGTCGCCTCCGTTTGGTGCTCTTTTTCGGCCTTCACAGCTACCTTCACCTTACTCTTAGTGTTCTGGGTAACTGCATTAACGAACGCCGACTGCTGGTTCTTCATCTTGACTTGTGAGTAAACCGTTGTTGGTAAGCCCCATAGCTTGATGAAACCCTTGGCAGCTTCTTGATCAAATGAGTCAGCTGCGGTATAAGTTGCCAAATTCTTGTCATACAGTGAACTTTCTGACTTCCGGCCTAAAGTGATCACGTTGCCCTTGAACAACTCAAGCTTGATTACACCGCTAACAACTTCTTGACTCTTCTTCAAAAAGGCAAGTAAGGCGTCCATCAATGGTGAGAACCAAAGCGCGTTATAAATCATCTCACTCAATTGCTTTTCAATAACCGGCTTGAAGTGGGCTAAATCCCGCTCAAAAGTTAAATCTTCAAGTTGCTTATGGGCCTTCATCAGGACCGTCGCAGCTGGTGCTTCGTATACTTCACGAGACTTGATGCCCACTAACCGGTTTTCAATGTGGTCGATCCGGCCAACACCATTCTCACCGGCAATCTTATTCAATTCCTGGATTAAATCAGCCAACTGCATTGATTTGCCATTTAACTTAGTAGGTACACCTTTTACAAAGGTAATTTCAACATCCGTTGGTATATCCGGCGTTTTGTCAATTGGGTTAGTCAATGCGTATGCATCCTCGGGAGCGCTGACCCATGGATCTTCAAGCACGCCAGCTTCATTGGCACGACCCCAAATATTGGCATCGATTGAATATGGTGAATCTAAATCGATTGGGATTGGAATATTGTGCTTCTTAGCGTAATCAATTTCTTCTTCCCGTGACCAGTGCCAGTCACGAACTGGGCTCAGTACTTCAAGTCCTGGGTTCAACGCATGGATGGCCACTTCGAACCGCACTTGATCGTTTCCTTTACCGGTACACCCATGTGCAACCGCTTGGGCATTTTCCTCTTGAGCGACTTCAACCAACTTTTTACTAATCAGTGGCCGTGATAATGCTGAAATCAGTGGGTATTCACCTTCGTAGTATGTGTTACCTTGCAGAGCAACCATTGCGTAATCTTCAGCAAACTCTTCCAGGGCGTCAATCACATAGACTTTAACCGCACCGACATTGAGTGCTTTTTGCTTGATGAAGTCTAAGTCTTTACCTTCACCAACATTGATGCAGCAAGCGATAACATCGTAGCCCTTATCCTTCAACCAAGGAATTGCAACTGAAGTATCTAATCCACCTGAATATGCTAAAACTACTTTTTTGTTATTTGTCATATTAACGCCCTCTCATTTCTTCTTTTAACTTAATGATACGAGATTACCACCTGTATTCAGTAAATGCAAGTGTTTTTTATTATTTATACATAAAAATCGTCAATATTACAGTTTATATACATATTTTCCACATAATTTCATTTCGTAAAAAGAAGTGCTTAGACAGTTGACACCGCTCGTAACCAAAAAGCGCGAGTATCAGTTAATGACTCAACTGACACTCGCGCTGATTAATCATATTTAAGGTTTAAAATTCTTTGTTAATGATTATTAGGTGTATCCGGGTAACGTTTATTCAATCGATCAATATTACCACTTGCAACGTCTTCAAAGGGAATATCTGCCCATTCGGCCACTTGTGATAAATACCAGAGTACGTCACCCATCTCTTTGACCAATTGCTTTTTATCAAGAGTTTCGCCCTGAAAAGTATACTGTTTAACTAAGTCCACCACTTGACCAGTCTCACTAGAAAGTCCAAGCGCACAATTCGTTAAAACCTGTTCGCTACCGAAGAGAGTTCGGTTAGCAGCTTTTTGATAGTCGTTAAATTCCATTATGCTTTTCCCCCAAACGCGTGTTGTTCAATCCATTGCCAAACTTCTTCTTTACCAGACTTGGTCTGAGCTGAAAACGGCAACAAATCATCTTGTGGACTGATCTGTAACGTTTTTTTGACCAAACTAAGCTGTTTGTTCCACTTGGCCCCTGGAATTTTGTCCATTTTTGTTGCCACTACCAAAGTGGGAATATCATAATAACTCAGCCAAGTATACATCGTTAGATCATCGGCGGTAGGTGCATGACGCCCATCAACCAATGAAATCACACCACGCAGAGTGTCTCTAGAAGTCAGATAAGTTTCAATCATCTGACCCCACTTCTCACGTTCCGTTCTGGAAACCTTGGCATAGCCATAGCCGGGAACATCCACGAAATAGAGCTTTTCTTCTACATGGTAAAAGTTTAGGGTTTGGGTTTTCCCCGGTTGACTGGACGTTCTGGCGTAACTGTTCCGATTGATCAACACGTTTGTCAGTGATGATTTACCGACGTTGGAGCGCCCAACTAACGCAATCTCTGGCTGCCCTGTTTTAGGATACTGTTTGGGATCAACCGCACTCATGACTAATTCAACATTGTGTACTTCCATGGTTACCTCCGTTCGGTTTTAAGTTAAATAAAAGCCGCATGCTCCATAACGCGGAACATACGGCTAAAATGTCAGTGACATTAATTGCAGATCAGCGGGCCCCTAAGAAGCTTTTTGATCCTTTAAAATTAGCTCAGGTTCTTGATGATCTTTGACAGTATCACCCGTAACAATGACCTTATCAACATCATCTCGACTTGGTAATTCAAACATAATATCGCGCATAACATCTTCAATAATTGATCGAAGACCACGTGCACCAGTATTCCGTTTTAATGCCAGACGAGCCATTTCCCGTAAAGCTTGGTCTTCGAAGTCCAGTTCAACGCCATCAAGCGAGATTAATCGCTGATATTGCTTAACCAGTGCATTCTTAGGTTCCGTTAGGATTCGAACCAAATCGTCCTCAGAAAGCTTCTCTAAGGCTGTCAAGATTGGTAAACGACCGATAAATTCTGGAATTAAACCAAATTCCAGCATATCTTCAGGAACAACCCGTTGCATCAGGCTTTCTGATTTGTCAATTGGTTGGTGAGTTGAGTCGGCACCAAAACCAATAGTTTTATCACCAAGACGGTTTTTAACAATAGTTTCGATACCATCGAAAGCACCACCAACAATAAACAGAATATTTGTGGTATCAATTTGAATAAATTCTTGTTGAGGGTGCTTACGACCACCCTGAGGCGGAACGTTAGCAATTGTTCCTTCAAGAATCTTCAAAAGTGCTTGTTGAACACCTTCACCGGAAACATCACGAGTGATCGAGACGTTTTCAGCTTTCTTAGCGATTTTATCAATTTCATCAATGTAGATGATACCCTTTTCAGCACGCTCCACGTCATAATCAGCGTTCTGTAACAGCTTCAGAAGGATGTTTTCAACATCTTCACCAACGTAACCTGCTTCAGTCAAAGTCGTGGCATCTGCAATCGCAAACGGCACGTTCAAAATTTTAGCAAGCGTCTGTGCCAGGTAGGTTTTACCTGAACCAGTCGGCCCAATCATAGTAATGTTACTCTTTTGTAATTCAGGACCATCATTTTGGTTAGTGGTCATTTCATTCACACGTTTGTAGTGATTATAAACAGCAACTGATAGCGTCTTTTTAGCTTCAGTTTGACCAATAACGTACTGATTTAAAGAATCAACAATTTGCTGTGGAGTTGGCACATCAAACACGGTTTGTGAGCTTTCTTCACTAAATTCTTCATCGATGATTTCTTTACATAAATCGATACATTCATTGCAGATGTACACGCCAGGACCAGCAACAATCTTCTTGACCTGATCCTGCGACTTACCACAAAAAGAACAATTTACGGGGCCAGTTGTATCAGTATTTTCAAACAATTAAGAGTCACCCCTCTTTAATTTCTATAGTTATCATTTTCTTTAACGCAACTGCTACTATACCATACAAAGACGGGAGTGGGAAAGGAAAAGCTCAATTGAAATCACCCGTAATCACTGATAGGTGTACGGTTTAGAACCTGACACATTTTTCTCACTTAGGAGCAATCTCTAGTTTCTCAATCGTTCTGGGGACACAAACAAAGGCCCTAACAAGAATTGAACGTCCTCGTCTTTAGGGCCTTTGTTGGCAATACTAACGTCAAAAACTACTTTTCGTCTTTTTCGTTTTCTTCGTCTTTTTTAGACTTGTCTTGTTTAGCTGAATCAGTAATCAAGTCAACAGCCTTCTTAACGGCAATATCATGCTTCAGCATGTCGTCTGAAAGTGCTGAGCGAACAGCGCTTTCTTCCATACCGTATTGGCCAGCAAGATCTTTAACTTCAGCTTTCAGATCGTCTTCTGAAGGTTCAATTTTTTCTGCTTCAACGATTGCTTCCAGAACTAGATTGGTCTTTACACGACGTTCTGCGTCGGCAGCAAACTGCTTGTGCAAATCGTCTTCGCTGGTACCAGTCAACTGGAAGTAAGTCTTAGGATCGATACCTTGTTGTTGCATGTTAGCTAAGTATTGATCCATTTGACGATGAATGTCGTCTTCCTTCATTGCTTCAGGGATGTCCTTGACTTCAGCGTTATCAACTGCTTCGCTAATTGCTTCATCTTCAATAGCGTCATGAGCAGCTGTAACTTTCTTTTCCTTCAGTTCATCCTTGATCTTAGCTTTCAATTCGTCTAAGCTGTCAACCTCTTCATCGACATCCTTAGCAAATTCGTCATCAAGCTTAGGTAATTCCTTTTGCTTAACTTCGTGAATAGTTGTTTTGAAAGTAGCTTCCTTGCCTTGTAAGTCTTCAGCTTGATAGTCGTCTGGGAAAGTAACCTTAACCTCAACATCTTCACCAGCTTTGTGACCAACTAATTGATCTTCAAAACCAGGGATAAATGAGTTAGAACCCAATTCTAGTGAGTAGTTATCGGCTTTTCCACCATCGAATTGCTTACCATCAACGTAACCATCAAAGTCGATAACAACAGTATCGCCCTTAGCAGCTGGTTCGTCTTCCTTAAGAACCAATTCAGCTTGTGATTGACGACGGCTCTCCAACTCTGCATCGATATCTTTTTGATAAACACGAGTGTTTTGTTTAGTAACGCTAAGATCTTTGTAGTCGCCAAGTTTAACGTCAGGCTTAACCGTAACAACAGCCTTTAAAACCCATGGTTGGTTCTTTTCCATTGATTCAACGTTAACTTCTGGTTGATCAACTGGTTCGATTCCTGCTTCTTTGATTGCTGCCTCATAAGCATCTGGTAAAACAATGTTCAAAGCATCTTGATAAAGTGCTTCTTCGCCATACATCTTGTTAAAGATTTGACGAGGAACCTTACCCTTACGGAAACCAGGAACAGCTAAGTTCTTCTTGGTCTTTGCGAAGGCTTGGTCTAAGCCCTTCTTAATTTGGTCGGCATCAATTTCAAAGGTTAATTCACCCTTGTTGGTGTCATTTTTTTCCCATTTTGCAGCCATTATATTCCCTCCGAAATTAAATATATCTTCGAATACGATCATATTCAAATTGCGTACAGACTTTAGTTTAACGTAAGGGAGCTAAAAAGTAAACATTAGAGTGCATCGCAACCCATGGAAGACATTCATTTTATATCAATTTAAGTTTCTGTGAAATGCTTGAAATTCGTTACAAACAATTCTTCACTCAAATAAAAAAGTCCGAAAAGGAAACCTTCTCGGACTTTTTATGTTCATTTAGGTAGGTATTAGTCCATGATTTCTGAAACAACACCAGCACCAACAGTGTGGCCACCTTCACGAACAGTAAACTTAGTACCCTTTTCAATGGCAGCTGGAGCAATCAAGTCAACTTCGAAAGTGACGTTATCGCCAGGCATAACCATTTCTACGCCATCAGGCAATTCAATAACACCAGTGATATCAGTGGTGTGGAAGTAGAATTGTGGACGGTAGTTTGAGAAGAATGGCGTATGACGGCCACCTTCTTCTTTAGAAAGGATATAAACTTCACCCTTGAATTTACTGTGGGTTTGGATCGAACCTGGCTTTGCAAGAACTTGGCCACGTACGACTTGTTCACGGTTAACACCACGAAGCAAGACACCAACGTTATCGCCGGCTTCACCAAATTCCAAAGTCTTACGGAACATTTCCAAACCAGTAACAGTACTCTTAAGAACTTCTTCCTTAAGACCAACGATTTCAACTTCATCGCCGACCTTGATAGTACCACGATCGATACGACCAGAAGCAACAGTACCACGACCAGTAATGGTGAAGACATCTTCAACAGGCATCAAGAAAGGCTTGTCGTTGTCACGAACTGGAGTTGGGATGTATTCATCAACAACATCCATTAAGTGTTCGATAACTTTTTGTTGTTCTTCATCACCTTGGAGTGCTTTAAGAGCTGAACCGCGGATAACTGGAATATCATCACCAGGGTAATCGTATTCTGAAAGTAATTCACGGACTTCCATTTCAACCAAGTCAATCAATTCATCATCGTCAACTAAGTCGGTCTTGTTTAAGAAGACCACGATGTATTCAACACCCACTTGGCGAGCCAAAAGGATATGCTCACGGGTTTGTGGCATTGGACCATCAGTTGCCGCAACAACTAAGATAGCACCATCCATTTGAGCGGCACCAGTGATCATGTTCTTGATGTAATCAGCATGTCCTGGGGCATCAATATGTGCATAGTGACGCTTCTCAGTTTCGTATTCAACGTGGGCAGTGTTGATCGTGATACCACGTTCACGTTCTTCAGGTGCCTTGTCGATATCAGCGTAATCTTCTTCCTTAGCTAACCCTTTTTGAGCTAAAACCTTGGTGATTGCTGCGGTCAAGGTAGTCTTCCCATGGTCAATATGGCCAATAGTACCAATGTTTACATGGGGCTTAGTTCGTTCGTATGTTTCTTTTGCCATTAATGAAACCTCCTGTATTTTTCACAAAGATCATGCCAACAAACGAGTTGTTGGCAATCCTTTGATGTAAATTATACTACTTCTTCTCGAAAAGGTAAATCGAGAATCCCTCAAGAAGAATCCTTAAATATTATATAGATTAGGTTATCGTTTGTAAACAATAAACTCTAAATTTAGGTGAACTTTTTTACGCGCCTGTCATCTCAGACATAATCTGAGATAGTTTTCGTTGCCACCATTCGAGACTATATGAAACTGGCAACGCCGCTGACTGAACTTGATCTCCCTGAATTAAACGGGTTACCCAAGCTTTAGGATCTGGAATTGCCCGATCTATAAACGGGTATAAAAGTGTTACTTGTAACCCTAACTCATTTTGATATAACTGCTGAGTCACAGGGTCGTGCCCGCCAATCATCTCCTGGAGACTGTCCTCTAGTATACCAACTTTTTCAAATTCCGCCAGTGCTTTTAGCTGACTGCCCACAATTTCATAGGTTTTATTATCCAGCCAGCGAAAATTCATGGGTGTGGTCAGTTTAAGTTTTTGAACCATTTCCAGTAAACTCACCCGAATAATCGGCTTAACAAACGGATCCACTAGTAACGCTTCCGTGGCTGTTTCCCACTCTTTCAGTGGTAACTCCTGGCCTTTCTTAAATGCCCGTTGCTGCTGTGTCAACGTTAATGCACTCAATTGATAAAAGGTTTGATAAGCCTTCTGAAAATCGGGTTTCTGGCGGGCTTGTGATTCAGCCTGTTCAATCAACTGGGTAACCGCCTCGGGCAACGGCGCAACGGTAGCCGTCAGCACGTGTGCCATTAACAACTGCTGATTGGCCAATAACACCTGGACCATCAGAATCACGTGCTGCTCATCCATCAGATAACTATTTAAGTTATCCATCATTACAGTGTACGCCAGGTTATTTTGATGATTTTCAAACAGGCTTTTGACTAACAAATGATTAATTTTTTCACTTGGTGCAGTTTGATATTCCTGTTCGTAAAGCTGAGCAGCCTGCCCCCACTGCTGATTTTTAAAGGCTTCATTTGCTAGTTGTAAATTTCTGTCCACGTGATCGCCCCCATTAAACGAAAATCCCGTACGTTTTGATTCAAACATACGAGATTTGAAATTATTCTTGTTCAGCTTGATGATTCTTCTGGGCCGCTTGTTTTTTGTGCTTGCTCTTTGGCTTGTGACGACGTGGATCGACTTCCATGATGACAGGTAAAATCACTGGATGACGCCGAGTCTGGTCAAACAAGTAGTGGTTAAGTTTCTCACGCACATCTTGCTTCAAATGAGTCCAGTCAAACTCCTTATTATCCAAGTTGGTCTGAACCGCCTTCTTAATAAGCTCTGCACTTTCATGCATAAGATCCTTATTTGCTTTGACGTAAACAAAGCCGCGAGAGGTGATTTTAGGTTCGCCAATAATCTGTTTCTTCTTGTGGTCGATCGTGATGACCGCAACAAAGATACCATCTTCAGATAGTACCTTCCGATCACGGAGAACAATATTGCCAATATCTCCAACACCAATACCATCGATCATCGTATTACCCACTTCGACGCTACCACTGAGTACCATATTTTTGCCATCGTACACCAGCTGGTCGCCTTTAGCAGTCATGAAAATCTGGTCAGTAGTCATGCCAACTTCTTCAGCGGCCCGTTGGTGCGCAGACATGAGGCGATATTCACCTTGAATAGGGATTAAGTACTGAGGATGAAGAATATTGATCAACAATTGCAGATCATGCTTGCTAGCGTGTCCAGACGAGTTTAAATCATCAGAAATCGACTTAACCTCACCTCCAGCACGATAAATCATATCCCGGGTTTTAGCGACATTAGTTTCCATGGCATGAGAAGGCGTCGTTGTAATAAAGACTAAATCGCCTTCCTCAATGTTAAGGCCCTTCTCCTGCTTATTAGCCATGCGTTGAAGCGCTTTGATTGGCTCGCCCATTTTACCGGTCTGAATAATGACTACTTGGTCCCCAGACAACTTTTCAAGTTGATCTTCTGAAATCAGTAAATCATCTTGAGGCAAAACAAGTTTGTTCAGCCGCATAGCTGTATCAACAATCTTTTCGATGTCCCTGCCCGTTAAATAAACTTTACGACCCGTTTTAGCAGCCGCATCAAAGACTTGTTGTAAACGTAAAATATTTGAACCAACACTCGCCACCACGATGCGACTCTTAGCGTAATTGAATGTCTCTTCAACATTCTCTGCGATGTCACGTTCGCTGGCAGTTTCGCTCGGATTCTCAGCGTTTGCCGAATCACTTAATAAAGCTAGCACACCGTTCGTTCCGATCTGTGCCAATCGTGCATAGTCGGTTTGATAACCTGGTTTTGCGGTCTGATCAAACTTGAAATCGCCAGTATAAACAACACTCCCTGAACTGGTATTAAGTACAATACCCATGGATTCAGGAATCGAATGGGTGGTTTTAAAGAACGAAACAGTCACGTCACCAAAATCAATTTCGGTCTGAGCATCCACCACGTGAAAGTCATCAAAGTCCTTCACATTTGGATCTGACTGACAATTCAGTTTTGCGAGTTCAACCGTCATCTCGGAACCAAAGACGGGCACTTTAAATTCATTTAGAAAATATGGCAGTGCACCAATTGCATCTGCGTGACCATGGGTTAAAAACACCCCAACGATCCGGTCCTTATTCTCACGCAAATAACCGAAGTCGGGAATGACAATATCAATCCCTAATAATTCGTTCTCCGGATACTTTAACCCGCAGTCTAAAACGTAGATACTGTCATTAACGTCAACAATATACATGTTTTTGCCATTTTCGCGAACGCCGCCCAGTGGCATAATCTTTACATTTGCTTTATCCATAATTCACCTCAAAATAAGTTGTTCTGGTTCACTGGTTCACCAGCGAAATTACCTCACACTGATAACCATGAATCGTTACTTTTTTCCTAAATTCTAAAAATTTAGGCACGACTACAAACTGTTTACAGTTTATCACACTTGATTCAACTATGTAACATCCCAAGCTATCTGAGGCAAATAAAAAGCCCTCCCAAAAGGAGAGCTCCAAGTAATCGATATTAACGACGTAGACCTAATGAATTAATCAAATCACGGTAACGTTGGATGTCAGTCTTACGTAAGTAAGCCAACAAGTTACGACGATGACCAATCTTCTTCATCAAACCACGTTGTGAATGGAAGTCCTTCTTGTGAACTTTCATATGGTTGTTCAATTCGTTGATGTCTGCTGTTAATACAGCGATTTGAACTTCTGCTGAACCAGTGTCGCCATCATGACGAGCGTATTGCTTCATAATCTCGGTTTTCTTTTCTTGTGTAATAGCCATGAAAAAATTCCCACCTTTAATATTATTTGTCCACCCGTTACTGAGTTGTCGTGAGTGAGATCGCAGTCAACTAAGTAAGGGCAATTTAAGAACCTTTGTTATTATATCCGTTATCACACCGAATAACAAGTCTTTGAGTAAAACAGCTTATCAAGTATTTTTACTTTACAATTAATGGAGAACTGTTGCAATCGGTTATTTTATTCTGTATAATGACATTCGTTGAATATTACAGGGCCATCTGGCTTATGAGTGTGGAGGTGAATTCATTGCCAATTATCAAATCTGCGATTGAACGTGCAAAAACGAACGTTAAAGCTAACGAACGTAATTCTGCACAGCTTAGCAGTATGCGAACAGCCGTTAAGAAGTTTGAAAAAGCTGTTACGAATCACGACGATAACGCAGCTGACTTATACAAAGCTGCATCTAGCGCCGTTGACCGTGCTGCTTCAAAGGGTTTAATCAAAACTAACAAAGCTTCCCGCGACAAGTCACGTATGGCTGCTCGTTTAGCTAAAGCAAACGCCTAAATTAAACCAAATATTAAAGGACCGATTCGATTATGAATCGGTCCTTTTTTGGGCTTTACGCAACTTCATCCAAATATTTAAGCATGAAAAGTTCAAAGAGCATCATCGGTTCTTGGCTAGTAGACTTTAATGACCGTTCGATTTGGATTAAGCCGAGATAAGCTCGCCGTAAATGGTTCAATTCTAACTGGCGCACGCTCTGCATCGCTAGTTTAACCCGGTAAGGATGAACCTTGAGTGCCGACGCAATGCTCCCCTGACTATAGCCATTACGCGTTAGAATCTTGGTTTGAATCAACAGTCTAAATTGGCTGACCAACACCGCATTGATGCGAAGTGGTTCTTCTTTGGTTAGAATCAATTGGCGATACAAATTTAAGGCAGCTTCAATTCGTTTTCCCATGACGTCGTTGACCAGATCAAAAACGTTTTGATCTAGAGACTTCGAAACTAATTCTGCAACCACCGGTGCTTCAATTTGCTTCGATTCGGCAGAAGCTAACTTTAACTTGGGTAATTCGTTCATGATTAGCGACAAGTCAGTTCCTGTACGTTGGAGTAACAGGTTCAATGCTTCTGATTGAATTGTAAAATGATCTTGCTGAAGATTCCGTTCAACCAATGAACGAATTTGCCTCTCACCTACCGCTTCCAAACTAATCACTTCAGCACTTTTTTTAATCGTCTTGACGACTTTCTTGCGGCTATCCAGTTTACCACTAGTCGCAAAGAACACGACAATGGAGGTTGGTTCTGGATGAGCTAAATAACTTAACAACCCATCAATATCGTGATCAATTTTATTGCCCCGATGAGTCTCAGTAGTCAAAAAATAGGCACGATCAATAAAAACCAATCGCTTCTCACCGAAAAACGGAGCTGACATGGCATCATTCAAAGCTTGTGCAAGCGGTGTTGATTCCATATCATAACTCGCATAATTCATCGTTCGCTCTGAATCTGGAATGAGATTCATGAAGGCCTGTTTTAGCCGCTGCGTTAGGTAAGGCTGATCACCAGTAATCAAATAAACTGGCTTGGTAGTCCCCTTTGCTAATTGTGCCATTGTCGTTTCGTAAGTCAAAATGAATTCTCCTTTAAAAAAGTCTCCCAACGGCCGATACTGCTGCTGATGTAACGATAGCGAATCATTCCGTTAACTTGAGTGTTAAAAACAGGAATATGATTGTTTGCTAAAGTCACCAATGTTTCTTGATTGGGATGTCCATACCGGTTATTGCGGCCAGCTGAGATAATCCCGATTTTCGGTTGCAGTTGTCGAACTACCTCCGGATCAGTCGATGTCTTACTGCCATGATGTCCTAATTTTAACACGTCCGTGCGCAATTCAGGATAGCGGGATAAAATATCCCGCTCACCCGCTCTATCCAGATCGCCGGTAAACAGCCAGCTTAAGCCACCCATTTGACCAGCTAGGACCATTGAATCTTCATTAGTTCCCAATCCGGGTTTGAAAGGGTGAACAACTTTTAGTGACGAGTCAGCAATCTGTTGCCCGGCTTGCACGGGAATAACTTGGGTGCCCTGAATGTAAGGTCGGATTCGTTTCATAAATTGGGGATTTTCAGTCATCCCCAACGGAACGTATAACCGTTTTACCCTGACACCTTGTAATACATCACCAACATCCCCAACGTGATCCGCATCTTGATGGGACAAGCACAGATTATCAAGGTGGGAAAGTCCCTGACTTTTTAGATAGTTAAGACTAATTCGTTGCGCACGACTACGCCCGCTTAATTTTTTACCGCCAAAATTCACCCGTCCACCGGTGTCGATCATAGTCACCTGTCGATTGTATGGTGTTCTCACCAAAAAACTATCACCTTGACCGATATCAAAGAAAGTGACCTCACCCGATGTGGGAAAATGAATCATCAAGAAGCTTGCCAGATACAACGTTCCTAGAATAATCACAATTCCATGCTTAAACCGCTGTGACATCAGTAGCAATGTCAAAATCGTCAACAAGCCTATTACCCATGCGTTGGGCTTACCAAATACAACCATGCCAGGTAAGGAGTCAATCATGTTCAACCCGCTGGTAAAGAGCCCTAACAGCCTCTCAGTGAAGTCTGCTAGCCATGGCATCAGTTGCCCGCCGCACCCTGCAACTAACACTAACGGAAAAATGCAGATGCTAAATATCGGTAATATGAGTAAATTAACAAACATAGTCAAAACGTGCCACTGGTAAATATGATACAAAATGAGCGGTAAACTGAGCAAGTTCAGCATCAAAGTGGTTTTGAACACCCCAAATTGCTTGGTAAACAAAAGCCCGAAAGCCAAAAGGTAACTTAGCTGTCCACCTAAATGCATTAGCATTGCTGGTTGAACCAATAATCCTAATAACAGGCTAATCCCCCAAGCAGTCAGTCCTGCTAACCGGAAACCAAACAACTGCGCTAATAGCCCTAAAATCACCACAACAACAGCACGTAAAAGACCAACTTGGGAACCGGCAAGAATATAATATGTCGGTAACAGTAACAATAAAATCACTGCAATTGGTGTCTCAGTGAAACCAATCCGACGAAGAAGCCAGCTTACCAAGACGACGATCCAGACGATATGAAAGCCTGAAATACTGAATAAATGAATCAAGCCTAAATCAGTAACCGCACTTAACGACTCGTAAAAATCGGTGGCACGCCAGCCTAAAAACAGTCCTTGAACATATAATTGAAGCGTCTTAGGCAGCGCTTGCGTACGTTGTATCAGACGCGCCCGCAGTGCATGACAAGTATCAATCCACCAGACTAGCGGATTATTGGTCCGAACGACTGCTACGAGTGTTAACCGATCAATCTTAATGGTATTAAAAATGCCTTGATCGGCTTGATACTGACGAAAATCAAACTCGTTAGCATTCGTAGCTGGTTGAGGTCTTAAAAGATCGCCATGAACCAGTATGCGAGTTTTCTTTTTAAGGTGGAAAGTTTGAAGCAGTTCCTGATCATCCGAAAAGTATTGACCCTGAATCGTACGGCCATCGTTAGTCCGACCACTAAGTTGAATTCGACCATCCTCAACCCGTAGATCATCGGGTTGTACCGTTAATTGGAGCGATGCGCCCGTTTGATCAGGCATCTTTTTTTCTGTCACCTGTCGTTCAGCTTGCCAAAACAAGCCACCAAAAAAGAGGAGTACCATCGCTGTCCAAATGATCAGTATTCGGTCACGTAGGCAGATGATTCTAATCAGCCAAAAAAAGGTCAAAGTCACCGATAGCCAGGTCAAGCCAAAGTAACAGCCACTTAAACATCCTGCTAAAATGGCTAACCAAATTATATTATGATTGATGATCCTGCAGATAAGCATCAACCGAAGCACGTTGAATGGCTTCTGAGTCAAGAATTACCTGATTAAGTTCAACATTTTTCATTTTAATTAAGGACATGGCATAAGGATCATTATGATAGTTGTGAAGATATGAAATCTTCTTGATACCAGCCTGTAAAAGCATCTTGGTACACTGTAAGCATGGAAAATCAGTCACGTAAATCTCGGCACCATCAGTTGCTTCGCCAAACTTAGCACACTGTAAAATAGCATTCATTTCAGCGTGAATCGTTCGCAAGCAATGACCGTCCACAAGATAGCAACCTTCATCAATACAGTGAACGTCTCCGGAAACTGAGCCGTTATAGCCCCCTGCAATAATCCGTCGATCACGGACAATCGTTGCCCCGACCGAAAGCCGGTTACAAGTGCTACGACTTGCCAATAAAACAGACTGCATCATAAAATATTGATCCCAAGGAATTCTTTTATTAGCCATAAACAGCGCTCCTTTATCATCTAATTGTCTGGTTAAGTATACCAAATTTAATTGAATCTTGATAATGTTAGATGATGATTTGCGGCTTTAGTCGTTCGAGAGTTTTATCACCAAACCCATTGACGTTTTTGAGATCATCAACCGATTTAAACCCACCATGTTCTTGTCGATATGCCAAAATCTTTTCAGCCTTTTTCTCACCCACGCCATCTAATTGCTGCAGAGCCGTTGCATCCGCGGTATTAATATTCACCTGGGGTGCTGCACTTTCAGAACTAGCAGCTCCACCAGTCGTGGCCGTTCCTGCTGAAGAAGCTGGTATCTCTTCACCATGTTTTGGGATGTACACAACCTGCGAATCAGTTAATTTTTGTGCCAAATTCACTTGTTTCTGATCAGCTCTACTGGTGAATCCCCCTGCCAATTGAACGGCATCGATCACTCGCATTGTCGACTCAACTTTCTTCATGCCAGGCTGTTTAACTTCACCTTTGACGTCCACATACATCGTCGTACTGACACTCGTTTGACTAGTCGTGGCAGCAGAACTTGCTGTTGTGGTTCCTTCAGCGCTAGACATAATTGATTCTGATGCAAACGCAGGTTGTGAGTCAGCCACTGGTTGCTGACCAAAAAATAAAAAGCCCACTGTAATCAAGGTGGTAAGACCCAACCCGATGATGATCCATGTTTGGCGAGTACTGTTTTCTAGCAATTCCTTTAACCTATCCACTTTTTTCACTCCCTTCTATACTAAAACTAACTACGAAAGGCCAGACAAAAACGTTCCAAGAAGATCAATTTCTTCTTGGAACGTTTTTTAACGATGCGTATTCAAATAGTGAACAGCTTGATTGAAGGTTGAAACGGGAACAACCTTCATGTGTGGTGCGACTTTTTTAGCCGTCTTTTTGGCTAACTGGTAATTTGTGACATGACCAGGTTCAAGTTGCAAAACCGCTTTAGTTGGCTTCAAATACGGGGCGAAAAAGATTGTTGCGCCAGCTTTTTTAGCCGCGACAACTTTTTTATCGATACCGCCAATTTCACCCACAGTACCATCAGGATTAATCGTTCCAGTTCCAGCAATGTTTTGCCCATGACGAATATTTTGCTTGGTCAACTGACCATAGATTTGCAAGCTAAACATTAACCCCCCTGATGGGCCGCCAATTTGACCTGGATCGACTTTCACATCAGGATTGGTTTTGATCTTCACATTATCCGTCAGAATAATGCCAATGCCAGTCTTGCCACTTGATAGTTTAATCAACGGTGCGGTGGCAGTCCTTAGCTTGCCATCATGTTGATACTGAACCCGCAAGCGATCTCCAACCGCTTTTTTGGCAATATACTTTTGAAAACCGAATGCACTTTGGAAGTGGTGCCCATCAACTTTAGTAATGGTGTCTCCCACCTTCAGCTGATGCTTAAACTGTGAATTTTTCTGCACTTCCATGACATAAATACCTAAATAGTCTTTAGTCACCTTTTTATGGGCAGCTTTGACTGCCACCGCTTTTGCTTCATTAATTGCACTCTGCATGTAAAAATCCTGCATTTTGACATATGTATCGTTACTTTGTCCACCAGTAACGCTTTGTTCACTTTCAACAGAAGCATACGGTGAAATTTTTGCCATTAGATAGGTCACAGGATGTGCTTGAGCCAATTTAACCGAGGTGATCATAAACTTACCTGGATGCTTATCAGGATAATTCTTAATCTTAACAAATGATTTTAAATTATCCGCTGAGCCAGGTGATTCAATGTATGATGGCATCGGCCAAAAGAAGGCAGCCAGAATCAAAATGGCTAAAACGATGCCAATCCCATTTCGAAGAAATCTTTTTCGCGTTTGTTTATTCATATTATTCTGACCTTTGTCTTTGATTTAAAGCTTCGGCGACCGCTGGCGGCACCAGCTTAGAAATATCACCGTGAAAATGAAGGACTTCTTTCAGTAAAGAAGATGAAATAAAGGCAAACTTCGGATCGGTTACCAAAAAAACGGATTCAATAGAATCGTCCAGGTAGTGGTTCATGTTAGCAATCCCCGACTCGTACGATAGATCCTTTGAGTCCCGGAGGCCACGCACAATAACGCTAGCACCAACCTTTTTAACGAATTGAACGGTCAGACCAGATTCTGTTTGAACGGTAACGTTAGGTAAATGAGCAACACTTTTTTTAATCAAAGCAACCCGTTCTTCTGGCGCAAACAACATGTTTTTGCTGATGTTGATCCCCACTGTAACGATTACCTGATCAAAAAGTTTGCTTGCCCGTTCAATAATATTTAAGTGTCCTAGCGTCAATGGGTCAAAACTACCAGGATAAACTGCAATTGTCATTACTGGACACCCCCTTGATAACGGTAAACCGTAATTTTGGTAATCCCATAAGACTTCTCAACTATGCGGGTGCAATCGCCAATTTCTGCTGGTAAATCAGCTTCTTGATTGGTTTCACACATGATTCGACAATCTGGGTTGAGTAGTTGACTACTAATCAATTCCAAGATTTCTTTGACAATTTTTTGTTCACGGTAAGGCGGATCAAAATAGATTAAATCGAAGGATTCATGCTGCGCTTGAAGCTGTTTCAAAGCGATCTCTGCATCTCGTTTGATCACCGTAAACTTATCGGGCTCTTTGGTCACTTCAATATTCTGGTCAATTGTTTTGATTGCGGCAGCTTGCCGGTCAATTAACACGGCATGGTCAATACCACGAGACACGCCTTCAATGCTAAGCCCGCCAGAGCCTGCAAAAAGATCCAAACTTCTACCGCCATCAAAATAAGGACCAAGAATATTGAACATGGCCTCTTTAACCTTGTCCGTCGTGGGCCGAGTTTTCATTCCGGGAACCGCTTTTAGACGGCGACCCCCATACTCTCCTGCAACAACCCGCATTACTCTTCATCCTCCTCAAAATTAATTTGATCTTCCTGTACTTTTTGCTCACCGGATAGCCCCAGCAGCGCCATTAATTCATTTCGAGGTGATTCAATGATTCGCTTCACAAAACGAAGCTGTTTCAACCGGCCAATGGTCTCTTTTGCCTCATCTTCGTTCACATAAATAACGGCATACCGCATCCGTTTTGAAACGTACTCAAGATGACCATATCGTTTGAGTTGCCGAACTTGCCGCAAACTTGAAACGTACACGACCAAGCTCGTTCGTGCTTGCACATCCATATTTTTAACCCCGCTTTCGACGTTCTTGTGCACTTATATTTAAAATAATTCCTAATGAAAGTGTCAGTGAAAACATACTGGATCCACCATAACTGATAAACGGAAATGTAACACCAGTGATGGGTAGCCAACCGACGACCCCGCCGACATTAATGAATGCTTGAACAGCGAAGTAGGTTGCCACACCATAGCAAACTAGTGTATTGAACGAATCAGTTGATTGAATTCCAATCCGAATAATTTGCCAAATGATGATCCCTAATAAAATCATTATGGTCACGACCCCAATCAATCCGAGTTCTTCACTGGTGATTGCCATGATAAAATCGGTATTGGGTTCGGGCAAGTACCCACGTTTCTGAATTGAATTACCAAGTCCGACGCCGAAGAGTCCACCATTGCTCAGGGCATAATAGGAATTGACCAGTTGTTGACCAGAACCATTAGCATGCCCAAATGGATCAACAAAGGCCACTAATCGAGCCAGCTTATACGACTTAATCGTACCTGACTCAGAAAGCTTCAACGCAATCGGAAAAATAACCACAGCGATGACTGCTGCAACCCCGGCTAATATTCCATAACTCTTGATGAATGAATACCCGCTGCTTAAACAGACAATGAACACAATGGCGGAAATAATGACAGCACTTCCCATATCCGGCTGAATAAAGACTAAACCAATCAAAATAGCACTCATGAGTACGGGAAACCACATGCTGCGCCACCAATGACCATCGACAATGTCATCAGGCGTATCGGACATCGTGAGCGTCCTGGCCATGAAAAGAATCAGCACAACTTTAACCAATTCAGCTGGCTGAACGCTGAACGGTCCGAGTCGAAACCACCCAGCAGCCCCATTAATGGTTTTACCAACGATCAGTAACCCAAACAGGGCAAATACTAAAACCAGATATAATGCACCCATTACCTTGCCACTTTTGATAAAGTGCGGTGGCAACATAAACATGAATAACACGATAACAAACCCGATCAGAACAAAAAGGAGTTGCTTAAATAGATAACTGATTGGTGTTGACCCCATCTGAACCGCAACGTTTGAACTGGATGAGTAAACCATGACCACACCAATACCGCATAAAATTAAATAGGGTATCAGTAACCAGTAATCCAAATCTTTTAACTTTCTCACGCTGAATGCGTCTCGTATTTCCATTAACCTCGTAGCTAACCAATTTTGCATCTAAAAAATCCCCAAACTACTCCACTAAATTTTCTGAATAAACTCACTTGATTATAGCATATTGGCAGGTTTTGAGGTAAATCCATATAAAAGCTTTAAAATTTCACTAACGAAAACTAGAATTAATACGCAAAAAAATCCCATTGTAGTAGCAAAATGATTAATTCACTTTGCAACTACAATGAGATTACATTATTTATTAACTTAAGTCGAAGATCTAGTTGTGACGAGCCCGCTTAGCAGCCTTTTCACGTTCGTTAGTATTCAGAATTTGCTTCCGAAGACGAACATGATTAGGGGTAACTTCACAATATTCGTCAGTGTTCAAGAATTCAAGTGATTCTTCAAGTGACAAATGAGTAGGTGTCTTGATACGAGCCATGTCGTCAGAACCAGCAGCACGGACGTTGGTCAAGTTCTTACCCTTAGTGATGTTAACGGTAATATCGTTTTCACGGCTATTTTCACCAACGATCATACCTTCGTACACATCAGTACCTGGATCAATCAGCAACGTACCACGAGATTCAATACCCATCATGGCATAAGTGGTTGCCTTACCAGAATTCATTGAAACTAGAGTACCCTTCTTACGACCAGGGTTCCAGTTCTTAATTACTGGCGCATACTTTTCGAAAGTATGGTTCATGATTCCATATCCACGAGTCATTGACATGAATTCAGTTGAATACCCGATCAAGCCACGTGAAGGTGCTAAGAAGGTCAAACGAGTTTGACCATTATCAGTACTCTCCATATTTTGCATCTCACCCTTACGTTGTGAAAGGGAATCGATAACGCTACCGGTGTATTCGTCAGGAGTATCGATTTGAACTTCTTCAAATGGTTCTGACTTAACGCCTTCAACATCACGATAGATAACTTCTGGACGTGATACTTGAAGTTCAAAGCCTTCACGACGGAGGGTTTCAATCAAGATTGATAAATGCAATTCACCACGGCCAGAAACAACCCATGCACCTGGTTCATCAGTATCATCAACACGGAGCGAAACATCAGTTTCAAGCTCAGTCTTCAAACGTTGTTCCAATTGACGACTGGTCACAAACTTACCGTCTTGACCAGCAAATGGTGAGTTGTTAGTCCGGAATGTCATCTGCAAAGTTGGTTCGTCAATCCGTAAAATTGGCAATGCTTCTTGAGTATCAGAAGCGGTCACCGTTTCACCAACGTTGATATCTTCCATCCCAGATACGGCAATCAAGTCACCGGCTTTAGCTTCGTTGATTTCAAGACGCTTCAAGCCAAAGTAACCAAACAACTTAGTTACACGGAAGTTCTTAGTGCTACCGTCTAACTTCATAACTGTAACGTTATCACCAACCTTGATGCTGCCACGGAAAATCCGGCCAATACCAACACGACCAACGAAATCGTTGTAGTCTAGTAAGGCAACTTGGAATTGAAGTGGTTCGTCTGAGTTGTCAATTGGTGAAGGAATCCGGTCAATGATGGTATCAAAGACTGGCTTCATGGTGTGTTCTTGAGTTGCAATATCAGGATCGTAACTGGATGTCCCGTTCATAGCCGAGGCATAAACCACTGGGAAATCAAGTTGATCTTCGTCGGCACCTAATTCAATGAATAGGTCCAACACTTCATCAACAACTTCTGAAGGACGAGCGCCTGGGCGGTCAACCTTGTTGATTACAACAATTGGTGTTAAATGTTGATCTAATGCTTTTTTCAAAACAAAACGAGTTTGCGGCATTGTGCCTTCAAAGGCATCAACAACAAGCAAAACGCCATCAACCATTCGCATGATCCGTTCAACTTCACCACCGAAGTCAGCATGTCCTGGGGTATCCAAGATGTTGATCTGCTTATCCCCATAACGGACTGCGGTGTTCTTTGAAAGGATCGTAATCCCACGTTCCTTTTCGATATCGTTAGAGTCCAACGCACGGTCTGCAATCTCCGTGTGTTCATCTAAAGTATCTGATTGTTTCATTAATTCATTAACCAAGGTAGTCTTACCGTGGTCAACGTGGGCAATAATTGCGATGTTACGAATGTCATCTCTGGTTTTCAAAATCTTGTTCTTCCTTTCATAAACGCGTGAATCTTCATTATTTAACGGTCAAACTGTAGCGCAGTCTCCACACTCTACACCTTGACTTAACGCCATAAAAAAACTGTGACCAGCGTCACAGTCAGACGTTTGAACCGATGATTGGCAGAATGTCTTGTTGTGCTTGTACCGTTGCTACCATTACGAAGTCTGATGATAGCATATCTAGAGGCTTCCCGTCAACTGTTGTCACCGCAAGTCCAAGACTTTCTGCAAGAATCTTGCCGGCACCAAAATCCCACGGTTTCAGGTAAGAAACGTATGCAACCGTTTCACCCTTTAATACATGAATCATTTCAATTCCAGCTGAACCGTAAATTCTTAAACCCGAACTCGTCTCCACGACGGTCTGAAAATTATGATAATTGTGCATCACCATTGGGCCACTGACACAAATCAACCCATCCCGCAAACTCACATTGGCAGGTGCTGCTAAAACCTCATCGTTGTTGAACACCCCTAAATCAGGACCACCCGAGAGAAGTTGATCCCCAATCACATCATAAATATACCCTAAAACACCTTGTCCATCGATATAAAGGGCGATCATGATGGCAAAATGATCCCGCTGTTTAACAAAGTTCATTGTCCCATCAATAGGGTCAACAACCCAAACCCAGCCTTTAGTCTGACGAATTTGATCACCAAAACCCTCTTCACCTAAAATTTGGCTATCCGGCGCAAACGTTCGAATTTTACTGATAAGGAATTTTTCGTTTTCCTTATCAACATTTGTAACAAGGTCTTTACGACCCGTTTTTTCTGAGACGTTCAGGCTTTCTTCCATCTTCTTGAGAATAAACTCTCGTGATGTATGCAGCCAACGTTTAACGGAGCGATCAATCCGATGAAGTTCTGACTCATTCATTGCTTCAACCCCCTATCGTCATTTTAACCGACTTTTTACTAGTCTCACGCGCCGTTTTGAGCGTCTGATACCAACTATACCCAGTTAGCCGTTCAAACTGCTTACCCAGCCGTTTTTCTTGTGATTTCGATGGCACAATCTGTTTAAATGCCGAATACGCTGATAACAAGGCATCTACCGTCACTCCCTGTGAGAGTTCATACGCATCTTCAATTTGCCGATAAAAAGTCGTCACGGTAACAATTTCATCCGTCGACCAATCTTGCTCCAAGGGATAACTAAAATTTTTCAAAATGGCACCCCATCTATTCTTTATTATTTCTTCCAGATTATTATACAGCAAAAAAGGACCAGGCACATAGCCTGATCCTTCCGTTAATGTCAAGTTTAGATGTGGGTTGGGAAACCAATCGCAACATCTGCAGCTTCTTGAATTGGTTCACTCAACGTTGGATGTGGGTGAATGGTTAAAGCAATGTCTTCAGCGTTCATACCGCTGTTAACTGCTAAACTCAATTCAGCAATCAAATCTGATGCACCTGGTCCAACGACCTGCGCACCAAGAAGGTTATGATCGTCATCCTTAGTGGTTACCAAACGAACGAAGCCATCTGGCTGATCCAATGAAACGGCACGTGCATTACCTGCAAATGGGAACTTAGCGGTGCTAACCTCAATGCCCTTATCCTTGGCTTCACTTTGTGTCAAGCCAACAGTAGCAAGTTCAGGGTCAGCAAAGCAAACGGCTGGCACACCAACCCAATCATTGGCGGTCTTGTTACCAGCAATTGCGCCGGCAGCGGTCTTAGCTTCAAAGAAGGCTTTGTGAGCCAAGGCTGGGCCTGCAACAATATCACCAATAGCAAAGATGTTTGGAACTGAAGTACGACCTTGTTGATCGACTTCAATCAAACCATGGTCACCCACTTTAACATCGGTCATTTCAAGACCAAGGTCATCGGTGTTAGCTTTACGACCAACAGTTACCATGCAGTAATCAGCTTTGATCGTTGCTTCTTTGCCATCTACAGCGTAAGTAACAGTAACAGATTTGTCATCTTGTTCTGCTTTCTTAGCCATAGCACCAGTGATGACGTCGATGCCCTTCTTCTTCATTTGACTAAGAACAACTTTGACCATGTCCTTATCGAAGTTAGGCAAGATTGAATCCGTACCTTCGACGATTGTAACGTGTGAACCTAAGTTAGCGTATGCACCAGCTAATTCAGTTCCAACGTAACCTCCGCCAATAACAACGAATTCTTTAGGAATTTCTGGTAAGTTCAAGCCGCCAGTCGAATCAATGACTCGACCTTCAAACTTGAAGCCAGGAATTTCTACTGGACGACTACCAGTTGCAATGATTAAGTTCTTGAACTCAATGGTCAAGCCATCGTCAGCACTCATAAATTGCTTTGGACCGGTGGACACAACGCGTAACTTGGTGTTTGAATCAAGTACAGCTTCGCCTTCAACGACCTCCACTTTGTGCTTCTTCAACAACATTTTGACACCGCTGGTCATACGGTCAACAACCTTTTTTTGTTTCCAATCTTGCGTCTTACTAAAATCAATTGAAGGCGCCTGAGTTGTAATACCAAAGGTTGAGGCATCTTGAGCTTCCTTAAAGCGGTGGCCTGCATTGATCAATGCCTTCGAAGGCACACAACCAACGTTTAAACAAACACCACCAACATTGCCTTTTTCAATTACCGTCACGGTTTGGCCAAGTTCTGCGGCCCGAATAGCAGCTACATAGCCGCCAGGACCGGCACCAATAATGACAGTATCACGTTTTTCAGCATCTGACATATAAGGGTCATCCTTCCATTAATAACAATTCTGGTTCATGAAGTAAATCATTTAACATGTTCAAAGCACGTTGTGCTAAAGCACCATCAATCAGACGGTGATCATAACTCAACGATAACTTCAACATATTGCCAACTGCGATTTCGCCATCTTCGTTGACATATGGTTCTTTAGCAATCTTACCAACACCTAAGATTGCAACTTCTGGTTGATTAATAACTGGAGTGAAGAAGCCACCACCAATCGAACCAACGTTACTAATGGTGATTGAACCGCCAGACATTTGAGCAGCACTCAATTTGTTATCTTTAGCAGCTTGGGTGTTGTCAGAAATTTCCTTAGCAATTTCGAACAAACCTTTTGAATCTGCGTTCTTAATATTTGGAACATACAGACCATGATCAGTATCAGTTGCAATTCCAATGTTGTAGTAATGCTTGTAAACAATTTCTTCTGAAGCACTGTCAATTGAAGCATCGAATTCTGGGAATTCTTTCAAAACAGCAACCAGTGCTTTGACAATGTATGGCAAGAAGGTCAAATGAATTTCCTTATCGGCAGCCATTGCCTTGTACTTCTTCCGGTTAGCCATCAAAGCAGAAACTTCAACGTCTTGGAACGAAGTAACATGAGGTGAGATATCCTTTGAAGTCCGCATAGCCTTAGCAATAACTTTACGAACCATTGACATTGGCTCACGAGTTTCAAGATCAGGTTGTGCTTCCTTGTAAGGCTTGATTGGTGCGGCTGCTGGTGCAGCGGCTGCAGCAGGTGCGGCTGCTGCGGCAGGAGCTGCAGCGCCATTAAAGTTATCAATATCAGCTTTCACAATCTGACCGTGTTTACCGGTTGGCGTAACTGCTGTAATATCTACGCCCTTGTCACGTGCATATTGACGTACAGAAGGCATTGCTAAGACCAACTTGTTTGGATCAGATTGTGCAGGAACACCAGTTGGTGCTGCTGGAGCAGCGGCTGCAGCTGGAGCGGCTGCTGGTTCTGGTGCTGGGGCAGCTTCTTCTTTAGGTGCTTCGGCAGATGAACTATCCGCTGAGTCATCCTCAGGTGTATCAGGTGAACCATCATCAATGACAACTAAAGTATCGCCAATTTCAGCGGTTTCACCCTCCTGCTTAACAATTTTCTTAATCGTACCGTCGACAGGTGATGGCAGTTCAGAAACGGATTTATCGTTTTGGATTTCAACTAAAACGTCGTCTTCCTTAACAGTGTCCCCTTCTTTAACATCCCATGATGCAACTTCACCTTCGGCCATACCTTCACCAAGCTCTGGGAGTTTGAATGCATAAGCCATGGAAAAACTTCCTTTCTTTTACAAAATAGTCGTTAGATTAATAGTTCAATATTTCGCGTGCTTTTTCTTCGATATCGTCTGCGTTTGGCAGCCAGTCGTTTTCGACCTGTGCCCATGGGTAAACGCTATCTGGAGCAGCTACACGGCCAATTGGTGCATCCAAGTTCATGATAGCGTTTTCAGCAATCTCAGCAGTAACCTGAGCACCAACACCAGCCATCTTTTGAGCTTCTTGGACGACAACTACTTTGTGAGTTTTTTCAACTGACTTGAAGATCGTATCAGTATCGATTGGTGACAGTGAACGAAGGTCAATCACTTCAGCAGAGATGTTGTCCTTTGCCAATGCGTCAGCAGCTTTTAATGATTCGTTAACTTCAGCACTGTAAGCCACAAGTGTAATATCAGTACCTTCACGCACAACCTTGGCTGTGTCTAGCGGTACAGTATACTTACCTTCTGGAATTTCATCCTTCATTGAACGATAAAGCTTCAGGTTTTCCATGAAGAGAACGGGGTCGTTATTTTCAACGGCTGAAATGATCATGCCTTTAGCATCATATGGGTTAGCAGGTGTAACCACCCGTAAACCTGGTGTGCCAACGAAGTAGTTTTCAAGGTTATCAGCATGCATTTCAGCGGTATGAGTCCCACCACCAAATGGTGTCCGCACGGTGATTGGCATCGCACGTTTGCCACTGAACCGGAACCGGTTACGTGACATTTGACCACCTAATGAATCAACGGCTTCAAATGTAAAGCCCATAAATTGAATTTCAGGAATTGGCCGCCAGCCAGTTGCAGCTAACCCAATGGATAACCCTAAAATTCCTGATTCAGCTAATGGTGTATCGAAGACACGATCTTCGCCATACTTGTCTTGCAGACCTTCAGTAGTCCGGAAAACACCACCGTTTTTACCAACATCTTCACCGAAGATCAAAGTCTTTGGATCTTCGCCTAAGACAACGTCTAAACCATCTGTAATTGCTTTAATATAAGTTAATTTAGCCATGGTTACTTCGACTCCTTTGCTTCGAATCTTGCAATGTCAGCTTTGATTTGTGGAGTTGGTTCTTCGAACGTGGTCTTCAACATATCAACAACTGATTGCGTAGGTGTATTTTCAGCTTCTTTCATTGATGCTTTAAAGCTGTCCTTGTATTCCTCAACAAGTTTGTCTTCTTCATCTTGTGACCATAATCCCTTGTCGCCTAAAATCTTACGCATCCGAATCAAAGGATCGGCATCGAACCAAGGCTTTTCTTCTTCCTTAGTCCGGTAACGGCTAGGATCATCACCAGCACTTGAGTGAGCACCATAACGATAGGTCAAGGTTTCAACTAATACAGGACCGTTACCGGCAGCAGCAAATTCACGTGCTTCTTGAGTTGCAATGTAAACTGCCAATACATCCATCCCATCTACTTGAATAGAAGGAACACCAGATGCAACGGCTTTTTGAGCTAAGGTTTCAGCAGCGGTTTGCTTGTAACGTGGAACTGAAATTGCCCAGCCATTATTTTGAACCATGAATACAGCAGGAGCTTGGAATGAAGATGCAAAGTTAACACCTTCGTAGAAGTCCCCTTGCGAAGTACCACCATCACCGGTATAAACGAATGATACGGCATCTTTTTCGCCGTTCTTCTTAATACCCAATGCGGCGCCGGCAGCTTCAACGTATTGCGCACCAATGATAATTTGTGGGAACCAATTACGTTGTTCACCATAATCATCACCAACTGCGTTACCTTTCGACCATAAGAAGCCTTGGGTAACTGAAGCACCATGTTGAATTAATTGTGGCAAGTCACGGTAGGCAGGGAACAGGAAATCTTGGTCTTTAAATGCTGAAACGGACCCCATTTCACTTGCTTCCTCACCAAAAGTCGGTGCGTAGAATCCTAACCGGCCTTGACGAGAGAAGTTCATTGTTTGTTCGTGCAATGTACGCTCCCAAACCATCTTTTTCATAAAATCAACTAACTGATCATCTGAAAAAGTATCGAAAAGTTCTTGATTCACGATCTTCGCATCTTTGTCCACAATTTGGAACGTTTTCTTATACGGATCGCTCATCGTGGCTTTAATTGATGCAAAATCAATTACTTGCCCAGTTTTCTTCGCCATAACTAACACTTTCCTTTCCGTTTGTATGCAATCAGTTTCAAAACCACTTTCATAGTTTTGAAACCGTTTGCTTTTCTCAACTACACTCTTAAATTACCACGCTTTCACAATTCGTGCAAGCCCTTACATTACTTTTAAAACGCAAAAGTTATTCAGTTGCCCATGGGAACTGGAATCTATTTTTCTGAAAAAATGTTTGTATTTTCTTTCACATTTTTTTGATTTCATTTTTACCCGTCAATATGCTAAAATTAATCGTTAAAGCATTCGTTTATTGATCTTGGAGGTAATTTTCGTGATTTTAATGAAAGACATCACCAGAGATGGCAATCCCGTTCTTAGACAAGAGGCTGCCAAAGTCGAATTTCCGTTGTCAAAAGAGGATCAAAAGCTCGCTTCTGATATGATGGAATACTTAAAGGTTAGTCAAGACCCAGAGTTATGTAAAAAGTACGGTTTACGTGCAGGTGTTGGTTTAGCAGCACCTCAAGTAGGTGTATCTAAAATGATGGCAGCTGTGCTGGTTCCTGCCGAAGATGGCGAAAAGTCACCCTTTACCGACGTGATTATCAATCCAGTGATTATTAGCCATTCAGTGCAAAACGGTGCATTAACCGAGGGTGAAGGTTGCCTATCGGTTGATGAAGAAGTGCCCGGATTTGTGCCACGACATGACCGGATTACCTTACGTTATCAAGATACTAAGGGTGAAACACACAAGGTCCGGCTTAAGAATTATCCTGCCATTGTGTGCCAACACGAAATCGATCATCTGCACGGAATTTTATTTTATGATCATATCAACAAGGAAAACCCATATGAAGTAGATGATAATACCGTCATGTTTGAGTAGTTTAACACTCAGCTAAAAAACGTCCTGAACAGTCAATGCCGACTGTACAGGACGTTTTCTTGTTGTTTAAGTTTGTTCATTCAACTGGCTTAGTCTTTGGATTCAGCCGGTGTAAATCTTGAATGTATTCAATAGTTGCTTCATTAACTAGATAAGCTACCCCAAGATGAATCCGCTTAGTATGTCGCCAGGCATCCGTCACCAAGAAGGCTGATTCGCCAGGCTGAACCGCTGATGGTATTTTGTGATCCTGACAAAACTCGGCTAAAATATGGTTTAGACGCTGCCTTAAAATCGGCAACTGGTCGGCTGTGACTTCATCAATGAGTAACAGGTACTCAAACGCCATCACGCCCCTACCCCACCCATCTGGGATGATATTAGCATCAAGCACCGTTGCAGGACTTGAAATAAAGTGTTCATCAGCCAACCGTTGAAGGGCTGCCTTCACAGCGACATTAGTCTGCTCAAGCGCTGCACTTTGAGCTTTCTTGGTGTTTCGCTGTACAATTGCATGGTGAATAATCAAGTACAGTCCAACGGCTATCACGACTGCAATTAAAATCGTTATCGTTCGATCCATGGCTTACCCTGCTACTGATAACTTACAAAAAGTTATAGATTATTCTTGCTTCTCCCTATCCTGCCTCGCATCAAACTCGCTAATACAGTTGATATGATAGTCCACAAGCGTTAATTCCCGGCTAGCCACCGGTACATGCTTTGAAGCCTGTGTTAGTAGGCTAGTTCAAAGTTTTCAGTATCCCTAATATTCAGGGCCGCATTAATATCACGATCTGCGGTATAACTACATTTAGGACATTGATAGGTTCGCTCACTTAGTTTTAAATCAACTTTTTTATAGCCACACCGATGGCATAACTTAGAAGTTGGTTCAAACCGGCCAGTTAAGTGCACCGGAATGCCTAACTGCTGGCATTTAGCAATCAGTTTAAGCCGAAAGTTATAGAAGCCTTGGTAACTGATTGCTTTGGCTAAATGCCGATTTTTCATCATACCTTTAACATTCAAGTCTTCTAAGGCTACCCACCGCGGTTTGGCTCTCACCGCAGTGGCAATAATCTTATTTTGATAGTCTGATTGAATGTTGGTTAATCGTTGATACAAGCGTTGTACTTTCCGCTGAGTTTTGGCTAGATTTAAATCAGTAGCAGATCTCCCTTCTTTCTGTTTTCAAGCTTTCAGCGTGCGATGCTGACGGGACAACTTTCTTTGCAGCCGGCGCAGGCGTTTTCTGATGCGCCTTACCCGGCTACTTTTATTCTGATTATGATACAAAGTACCATCATTCAGAATGGCAAATTCTTTTAGGCCAAGGTCAATTCCAACAGGCTCACCCGTTAATTCTGACTTTGGCAATTCAACCTGTTCCACTAAACAAGTCAAATAATACCGACCAGCCTTAAATTTGATTCGGCCTTGTTTGATAACGAAGTGTTCTGAGTCTGTAGGAATATAACCAAACTCTTTCAAACGTACCCAGCCAAGTTTTGGTAGTTTGATTCGGTGACGCTGACAAAGAATGATTTGCGTTTTGCTGTTTTTAACAAAGTAGTAACTGCCCTGACCGCGCCTAAACGAACGCCAATGCGGGAAACCGCTCAGTTTCTTAAAGAACCGTTTCATGGCTGCGTCAGCATCAATAAAGGCCTGCTTAACCGATTTGGCATATAAATCTTTGATCCATATGTCATCAGGATTAGCTTCAAAGTACTCATGGTTAAACCACTTACTGAACTCATAAGCGCCCATATAGTGATAACCGCACTCATAACGCTGCCGGTTGATATCCAAAAACAGGTTATAGGCCCAACGACTGCCGCCAATATGACAGTCAATCAGCCAGGCCTGTTTTTCTGTCGGCTTAATTTCGATCTTTCGGCTTAATTTCGACCTTATAGGTGAGTAACATCAGTTCTTCCGCCTTATGGAATTTAATCACCAAGGTGAGGTGTCTTTCAAGTATACGGGATGGATTTATCCCCAAAGGCCTTTTAATGAAATTCATATAAATCACTACTTATAAGCTATCAACTAAGACGGAATAGGATAGAAACACCACTTTACAAATATTTATATGCTTTTACAGCCAAACAGTTATCGTTCATTCCTCCCTTTTCAATTTATATTACCACATTTCATCTGTCGGCCCGTAAACCATGTGAAAAAGCTTGTCAAAACAGAAACATAAGGAATCCATAGAACATTGCAAAACTATACAATTTTATTCATATATGATAATATGTTAGCAACTGTTGTTCATTAACAACGAGACGTTCGGTACAAATAAAAGATCGGTTATCGATCAATACAGTTATTTGCTGTATCTATAGAAAGGAAGTAGACAATTTCACTATGATTTTTAAAGTTTACTATCAGGAAGATCAGATTCGTAACCCCAAACGTGAGGATACGAAATCACTTTATATCGATGCTGCCACTGAAGTCGAAGCACGTGCTTTAGTTGCCGAGAACACTGACCACAACATCGAATTCATCGAACCACTTGAGGGCAAGTTCCTTGAATATGAGCAGGAAAACCCGGACTATAAGTTGACGGAGTTTAATAAATGAAAAAACTAAACGTCAAAAACAACGAAACAGCAATTTTTGGCGTTGGTGGTTTAGGCGAAATCGGGAAGAATACATATGGTATTCAATTCCAGGATGAAATCATTTTGATTGATGCCGGAATCAAATTCCCAGAAGATGAGTTGCTCGGAATTGATTACGTCATCCCTGACTATCATTATCTAATCGCTAATCAGCAAAAGATCAAAGCACTAGTCATTACCCATGGTCACGAAGATCATATCGGTGGTGTTCCTTACCTATTAAAGGACTTAAACGTGCCCGTCTATGCTGGACCACTAGCGCTCGCGCTAATCAAAAATAAGTTGGATGAACACGGTTTACTCCGTTCAGCCGAACTTCACGAAATCAGCGATGATACCGTGTTAAAGTTTCGAAAAACAAGTGTGGAATTTTTCCGAACGACCCACTCGATTCCGGATACTTTGGGTGTCGCCGTGCATACACCATCTGGCGTGATTGTCCAGACTGGGGATTATAAGTTCGATCTGACTCCAGTCACTAATCAGCCGCCTGATTTACAAAAGATGGCGCGTCTTGGTGCAGAGGGCGTTCTTTGTCTAATGTCAGATTCCACCAACGCTGAACGGCCAATTTGGACGAAGTCTGAAAAATGGGTCGGCAAATCTATTCGCCGCATCTTCGACGAAGTCGATGGTCGGATTATATTTGCGACCTTCGCCTCAAATATTTCCCGGATGGAAACCGCCTGTGAAACAGCACTTGCCCACGGCCGTAAAATTGCGGTCTTTGGTCGTAGCATGGAAGCTGCCATCGTCAACGGTCGCGAACTGGGATATCTAAATATTCCGGACGATGCCTTGATCGATGCAAACGAATTACGGTCCACCCCAGCCAACAAAGTCATGATTCTTTGTACCGGCTCTCAAGGTGAACCAATGGCAGCCCTTTCACGGATTGCCAACGGTACCCACCGCCAAATTTCCATTCAGCCTGGTGACACCGTGGTCTTCTCAAGTAACCCAATTCCTGGTAACACTGTGAGTGTGAACCACGTGATCAACGAGCTTGAAGAAGCTGGTGCCAATGTTATCCATGGTAAGGTTAACAACATCCATACTTCCGGTCATGGTGGCCAAGAAGAACAGAAGTTAATGCTGCGTTTGATGAAGCCGAAGTACTTCATGCCAATTCATGGTGAATACCGAATGCTCAAGATTCACACAGAATTAGCCGAACAATGCGGCGTACCGCTTGATCACAGCTACATCATGGAAAATGGTGATGTTCTTGCCCTCACCAAAGATTCAGCAAGAATTGCCGGGCACTTTACTGCTGGTGATGTTTACATTGACGGTAGTGGCATCGGTGATATCGGTAACGTTGTGTTACGTGATCGTCAGCTACTCTCTGAAGAGGGCCTGGTTGTCGTCGTTGCAACGATCAACTTGAATGACAAGATCATTCAAGCCGGTCCAGATCTCCTTTCACGTGGTTTTGTCTACATGCGTGAATCCGGTGAGCTGCTAAACGAAGGTCGCCGCTTGGTATTTTCGACTATCCGACGGGCAATGCGTTCTAAGAAGGCTAACGAAGCTTCAATTCGCAACGCAATTATTGACGATCTACAGAATTTTCTTTATGAAAAGACTGAACGTCACCCCATGATTTTACCAATGTTAATTATGGATTAATAACTATCAAAGGTCATCTGCTTTTGCAGATGACCTTTTTCGGCTCTTTGGCAACTGTTGTTGGTAAATTTATAAATTAGTTCTAATCACTACTTTGTGATTAGGACTTTTTTAGTTTTAATATGCAAAGTATAAAGT
>NZ_JAAXLJ010000020.1 GCF_012641075.1 Secundilactobacillus angelensis
CACTCAGTGTTAGCATCCGAAGAAATCATGTGGGTCTTTAATGGCTTCATGGATCATCCACGCTAATCCACTGACACCTGCCAGTGCAATCAGTCCTATGAACCCGTCCACTAAACAGTGACCGAAATATACATATTCTTGTGCGTTCATAACCACTCTTCCTTTCGAAACACCAATTCATCCACCCCGGATTTAATATTTAAATTGATTCATGAACTCGTCGATATCTTTAGTATCAAGTCGCGTTCCAAATGGTGTTTCCGTTACTTTTAAACCGTGAGCAATCATTTTGTGCAGTGTGTTATAGCTCTTGATATCCATATACCGCATGGCATTTTTGAAATTCAAATACCGGCCAAACTGAATCATCTCTTTAACCTCACTCATGTGATCACCTACCTAAATTCAAAAACTTGTTGATGAAGTACTGCTGACCCTTACCTGTGACTTTCACCGTCTTGGTGATTGACGTGTGTCCATCCGAATGAGCGAAGCTGCCTTCTTTGATCTCGAACAGTTCCATCTCCATTGAACGCTGTGTCGGCATGTTCCAATCTGTGCCTTTGCGTTTAATGAGGTAGCCTTTTTCTCTTAACCAGGTGAACAGCCGGCGCTGACCAATATCAATGCCGTTCTGTTTTAACAGCTTAGCCAACTCACCAACCAAGATCGTTGTGTGTGATACTGCAACGGCATCCGCGAAAATTGCTTTCGGTTGCATGATGGTATTTTCTTCTTCCAGTTCTCTTGTCTTGCGTTGTTCTTCAATCCACCGTTCCGCCCGTTCGACAGGGTCATCGATCATGTATGAATCCTTGGCTTGGGTAGCAATTGTCTTTTCCATTGAGTTAAAAGCTTCAATATATTTCAGTTTGAAACCAAGCGCTTTACTACCTGTAAAGCCCATTGCCAATAATGTAAAACCGTCTCGGTTCATGTAGTACATCGGGTACTCTTGACTGTTCTGTTCGTTGACGTAAGTGCCTTTTACGAACATATGTTGGGTATGCCCAGTTTTGGGCATACCCTCTAAAAGATTTTCAACATCACGAAGGACATGCCTATGATTTTTTTCGAATGTTTCAGCTACTTGAAGGCTACTGGTCACGGCCTGTTCATTTTTCATAATTACCAATGAACTGGTTTTCATTCAAATCGTCTCCTTATCTTTTGACTTATTTAAAATGTAAGCGGATGTTACGCCTAAATAATCAGCAACCACTTGGAGCTTAGCAGCACCTGGAACGCTATGATTCCATTTGCCGATAATTCCATTTGGGAAACCCAAATCCTTTTCGATTCGGTAAATACTGATATTTTGTTTTTTTGCTATATCTTGAATAGCTGAATATACGCTCATGTTTTAGCCTCCTTTCTAAAATTTATCTTGATTTATAATAGAGAACACTCTATTATATAGACAAGTAAAAAAGCCACATTCGCTGTTTGCTAACCGCGACATGCTAGAAAACTCTCGATATTTCGTTCAGAGTTGGTCGCCCTTGAACAAAACCTATTATATTCGAGAACTTTCTAAATTGCAAGTGGTTATTTTAAATTTTGCTCTAAGGAGAGTTCACTATGACTGTTAAAGATAATGTATTACGTCTCTGGAAAGCATATAGACCCGATATAAAATCGGTTGCTGAACTAGAGCGAAAAATTGATATAAGTAATGGAATAATTAGTCAATGGGAGAAAAGTACACCTTCTACCAAAAGTGCAAAAAAAGTTGCAGATTTTTTCGGTGTTCCTGTCAGCAGTGTTTTAAACGATTCAACGGATGATTCAGTAGAATTAAAACAGTCAGAACAACAATTAATTGCAGCATTTCGAAAAAATACCGATGGTATGACTGATGATGAAAAAGCTAAATTTAGCAGTTCACTTGATATACTGATGCGTACTGCTAAAGATTTGCTAAAAGATGATAAATAAAGAAGGTAGCAAAATGCTAAATCCTGAGGCATTTGAATATCGTAATATGAGTAACGATGACTACAACTCGACGGAGTACGTAGCAGAGGGAATTGCTAGTGCAACTTGCCTTTACAAAAATAAAAGCATGATGGATATTGATTATCATGATGTACTCGATTATTTTAACTACAGTCATAACTTAAAGTTTGTTTCTTTTGGAACTAATGCAAATTTTGTCGATCAATGTGTAAACATGAGAAAGCTTAGAATTGGCTCTGTGAAATATAGCGAAATTGATCCAGTTTTTCAAGATGCCGTATGTGGTTTTACAATACCTACCGCTAAACGCGCGATAGTTTTATTAAATGGATCATTGTATTATCCTCGACTCGTTTTTACCGTTTTGCATGAGTTATCACATGTATTTAGCTTCTATACAAACCCAAGTTATCTAAAAGCGTTTACCATCCTTAATTCAAGTGATCCGGCTTCGACCTATCCTGAAGAAATACTGCCTTACGAAAATGCTGCTAATGCTATGGCTTCAAATTTATTGATTAATACTCCCGCTCTTTGCCGAAGCCTGACTACGGGAACTACTTTTAACCAATTAATTAAAAAGTATACAATTAGTCAAAGCGCACTTCATAATCGCATTTGGGATTACCTTGTACATTATCTTGAATGGGATCAGCAAATTGCGTATAACTTTTTAATGAAATATCGGTATCAGGGAACTGACGGTGCTAATCTTATGAAAAAAGCTATGTTTTCCTATTAATAAATATTGTGAACAAGTACTTTAAAAAATTAGGAGGAATCCCCCATGAAAATCAAAGTTGCCCTTTTAACTGGCTTAGCCGCGTTAAGTTTAGGTGCAGTTTCATCCACAAACGCCCAGGCTAAAACTTTAAAATATCGCACCACCAGTTCCAATTCTTTTAGCTACACGACTTACCATCAAGCATTTATGCGTAATGGTGAGGATGAAGATTTTATGAGCTTATATACCACAGCTGATGGAGCTGAGAATGATGACAGTGAAACCTTTGTTGATAATTTCGAAGATTTCGATCAAAACCGTGTGTACTACGCACGTAAAGTTTCAGGATACTCCGATGTCATGCAGTTTAAATACCGTTCAAAATCTTATTATGTAAACTTAAATGATGCTCATTTGTATCGTTACAATGCCTGGCGTTCTGGTCATAAAATTGTATCGACAGTTTCCCCAAACTCAAAATATGCCATGCTAAAGGCGCACACACATGTTTACTCCTCTCAGCCGTGGTATTACAACTATGGAGATCAATTAAACCCTTCCTATTCCACTTACAAGCTTTCTAAAAAAGGCCATTGGTATGAATACTTCTAAGAAAAATTAAAAAAGCACATCGCCCCTCCGCCAAGAAAGTCGATGTGCTTAGCCTAAAGACAGTTAATTAACTGCCCTATTGCTGTACTTTTATATTTTATCACAGAAAGGAGGTGATGCCACAACCTAGTTTAATCCAATCATCCACCCCGGTGAAAGGATAAAAAGATGGCAAAAATTAAAAAGTATAAAAATAAAAAGAATGAAGATCGTTATGAATTTCAGATTTACGGTGGTATCGATCCTAATACCGGTCGCAAAATTACCACGCGGCGGCGCGGCTTTAAAACTAAACGTGAAGCTGTTATGGCTTACGATCGGCTCGATGTTGAGATTGAAGAAAATGGCGGTGTGCTTCAAAAAACGCCGTCACGGGCTACCTTTCAACAGATTTATGAACTGTGGTTAGTACAGTATCAGCAGACCGTTAAAGATACCACTTGGTTTGACGTCAGTCGGCAGTTTGAACTAAAAATATTGCCCACTTTTGGTAAACGTTATATTGACTCAATCAATGTGGTAGCCTGTCAGGAAATGATCAACGACTGGTATAAACGTGGGCTTTCTAACTACAAATTACTTATGGATTATGTTTCAAGGGTATTCCGCTACGCTATTTCGCTTGGTCTGATTCAATTAGATCCAGCAAAAATGGTTGTTGTTCCGCGAAATCCCAATCAAAAAGCTCGTAACTTATTAGACAATTATTACACGCCTAAAGAGTTAAAGGAGTTCTTAGAACTATGCAAGCAACAATATAGCAAACGTCCACAGAAGTACGTTTTTTTTCGTCTGGCAGCCTTCAGTGGCATGCGCAAAGGTGAAATGTTGGCTCTACAGTGGTCAGATGTTGATTTTGAGCATAATTGCATCAGAGTCAACAAAACTCAGGCTCGTGGTGTGGATGATAAACTCGTCACCCATTCACCTAAAACAGCAGCCAGCAACCGGATGGCGTACATTGACCAGAAAACCATGAATATCCTCAAACACTGGCAACAGATTCAGCGCCAATTCTTTCTGGCTCAAGGGATCAACGTATCCAAAGATTCCAATTTAGTTTTTTCGGATATTAACAACCACCAATTATATCCGTATCGTCCACAGGACTGGCTGGCTTCAACCATCAAAAAATGTCATCTAAAAAAAGTGACTGTTCATGGATTCCGCCATACGTATGCTACTTTAGCTGCGGAAGCTGGAATCGAGCCTAAAGCAGTTCAAGCTCAACTAGGTCATTCTTCAATTGCCACGACGCTTAATATTTATACTGCCGTTACAAAAAAAGAACGCAATACCGCAACCGACAAACTGGCTGAGTATTTAGCGTTCTAAATCATTAAAAATCAATGTGATTATGAGAAAATGCCGTTTATAAAATTTAACATTCTATATTTTTAAAATTGGCTTCCATTTTTGGCTAGCTTTTACTGAAAATCAGTGACAACTAATAACACTCAAAAATTGAATATCGTTGTTATATCAACGTTTATGACACTCTATGACAACTAATAAAACCAGCTCTTTTGCCTTATTATAAAAGAACTGGTTTTAAAATGCAGTAATTATTAATGAGAATTTTTCGTAACATTGTTATCTGACAAAATAACTTTGCCATCCCGAATAATTTTATAGCCGCCACTCTTGCCTGAAGCAACCGCGAACGGAATTGAAACTTGCGTGTCTTGAGCAATTGTTAGCTGCTTGTAAACAGTGCTGTAATCATGGTCATGGTCACGAACATAAATCTGAACGGTATTCACACCAGCAGTCGATGCAGAACTATTTTTATTAGAACTGTTGGAACCTGCGTCGTTGGCTTCGAAGGGAATTTTAACATCAACGTTGAAGTCTTCCACCTTAGATTCAGAATCAGAAACGGGTTTCTTCCCTCTTGAAAGGGTGACATTCACAGTTGAACCCTCTTTAATGGTACTCCCAGCACCAGGGCTCTGATCGATTGCGGTATTTTTAGGATGTTTGTCATATTTGTATTCAAACGAAACGTTAATGGACTCACGAGTTGCATACTGCTGAATCTGTGATTTGGTTTTACCGGTTAAATCAGCCAGTTGAAGCTGACGCTGACCTGCAGAGACAGTTAATGTGACCGTCGTTTCTTTTGGATTGATTCGTTGACCATTTTCAACGCTCTGTTGCATGACACTGCCAACCGGTACCTCGTTAGACGACTCGTTTTGACGTCGAACGGTTACCCCTTTGGCTTTCAAAGTAGCTGACGCTCGAGTGTACGACTGGCCAATGTAGTTGCCAATTTTAACCATTCGAGGACCCGTACTGACGTACAGTTTGATGTTGGCATCTTTCTTAGCGGACTGATTTGCAGTCGGTGAAGTTTTGATTACCAAATTCTTTTTCATGTCCGCACTAGGTTGTCGTTTGATGGCACCTGCATTTAGATTATTATCGGCTAACTTCTGCTGTGCCTCATTGACTGTCAGCCCACTGACATCCGGGACGGTCACCGTTTGTGGTCGACCCATCCAAAAAGCCAAACCAATTCCAGCAATCAAAATAACCGCCAGGCCTAATAGAGTGTATAACCAACGCCTACGACGGCGCCGTTTCTTGGGTTTTTCTTTTGGAACAGCTACTTTTGGTGTATCCGGTGCCTGATGGGCGGCTTCAGAAGTTAAGTCTGACTTGTCCAGAACCTTGGTTTCGCCATCATCATCCGGCATTGGGACAAATTTAGCCTCTGAGGCCCGACGAGGTGACAACGAGGTTTCTAAGTCAGTAGCCATATCGGTAACCGTTTCGTAACGATCGGACGGTTTCTTGGAAGTCGCTTTTAAGACCACGTTCTCCAACGCTTGAGGAATCCGTGGATCAAATTCGCGAACAGAGGGAATCTCCGACTGAAAATGTTTAATGGCTATTGAAATGGCTGTTTCGCCCTTAAACGGAACCGTGCCAGTTAACAGCTCATAGAGAATGATCCCCAACGAGTAGATATCGGACTTCTTAGTTGCCATGCCGCCTCGAGCCTGTTCGGGAGACAGATAATGAACTGATCCAAGCACCGTGTTAGTCTGTGTCAGCGCATTCTCCGACATGGCCACAGCAATTCCAAAATCGGTTATCTTGGCAACGCCCTTTTCATCGATGAGAATGTTTTGTGGTTTCAGATCACGGTGAATAATATTATGAGCATGAGCAACGGACACCGCTGATAGCACCTGCTCCATAATGTTGATCACTTCTTGATATGGAATCGGAAAGTTCTTCTTGATATAGGCCTTTAAGTCCATCCCCTTCACATATTCCATGACCATGTACTGCATGCCGTTTTCTTCGCCCACATCGTACACGCTGACAATATTGGGGTGAACGAGTTCAGTGGCTGCCAGCCCTTCTCGCTGGAAACGTTTGATGGTGTGCGGATCATCACGCAGGTCAAGTCGCAATAACTTCACGGAGACATCACGGTCTAAAATCAGATCGTGGGCTAAATAAACGTTAGCCATACCGCCTTCACCTAAAGATTTGGTGATTCGGTAGCGGCCGCCTAAAACGTAATTAGGTCGCATTAGTCAAGCACCTCCGATCGATCGTCGATCAAGATCACACTAATATTATCCAAACCACCAGCATCGTTAGCTAATTTGACTAATTCATCACATTTCTCTTGGATCGTAGCATCGTTTTCGAGTACCGCTTGAATCTGGTCATCGTTGACCATGTCACTAAGTCCATCTGAGCACAATAACAGCATGTCATTGCTGGTTAATTCCAGATAATGCATGTCGATTTGAACAGCTTTTTCAATGCCCAACGAACGGGTAATCACATTCTTCTTAGGATGTACCCTTGCCGCTTGCTTAGACAGCTCTCCTCGTTTAACCAGCTCGTTAACCAGGGAGTGGTCTTCAGTAACCTGAGAGAAAACGTGGTCCCGTAATAAGTAGCCACGACTATCCCCGATATTACCGATTAAAACGGTTTGATTGAAAATTACCGCCAAGACAACCGTGGTACCCATGCCTTTTAGATCAATGAATTGTTCTGAACGATTGCGAATATCCTGGTTTTCGGAGGATATTTGCTGCTGCAGCCAGTTCTTAGTTTCATCGATAGTTTTCGCGTTAGTTAATTTGAACGAATGGCCAATGTGCGTGACCGCCATCTCGGAAGCCACGTCTCCACCCTGATTACCACCAATTCCATCGGCGATGATAGCGAGTTTAACACCCTGCTGGTTAGTAAAAATGCCAACACTATCTTCGTTATCCTTGCGACGCTTCCCTATTGATGTTCGATAAGCAATCTGCATCTGTATCCTCCACTAACGTACCCGCTTAAACTGTCCGATGAAGAAACCATCAGAATCGTAATCGTCGGGGTAAATTTCAAGATAATCAGTCGCCCGATCCGCCTTCAATTGACGCGCAGTTTCCACCCGCTGAGATTCAAAGTTAGGGTGGTCAGCCAAAAAGGCAGCCACTACATCTCGGTTCTCCTGATTAAGTATCGTACAAGTACTGTAAGTTATTATACCGTTTATTTTTACTTTTTGAGCAACCGCATCCAAAATTGCGAGCTGAATTTTAGCCAACGATTCAACGTCTTTCAACTGTTTTTCATAGCGAATTTCTGGTTTCCGACGTACCAAACCAATTCCTGAGCAAGGGGCATCCACCAAGATTTCGTCAAAGGTCTGGTCCTCAAAGACATCTTGAATCTTACGAGCATCAATGGCTTGCGTCACAACCCGGTCTTCCACATGCATCCGCTTAGCATTTTGCTTGACCAACTGAACCTTATGTTCATGAATATCCAGCGCAACGACTTGGCCGCGGTCGGCTGCCGACAGCTGTCCTGCAATTTGAACCGTTTTACCACCCGGCGCAGAACAGGCATCGAGTATCATCATGTTAGGCTGAATATGCATGCTCTCGGCTGGCAGCATTGCACTTTCATCTTGAATGGTGATTTGACCATCGTGAAATAATTGAGCCTGATTGGCAGGCTTGCCGTTAAGCACTAATCCTTCTGCTGCAACCTGGCTCTCACTAGCTTTGTAGCCCTCTTCTTCCAAGGCAGCCTTAGCATCGGTCATAGAAATTCGGTCGGTTGCCACTCGGACTGATTGATTGGCTGGATGGTTAATACTCTCCAAAACACTGGTTGCCTTTTCTGCACCCAGTTGGTCGTTTAAAGCGCTGATCAGCCATTCAGGGACAGAATAAACCACGCTTTGTCGTTTGATTGGATCATCAATATCCGTGGGATCGTTAATGCCCACCCGATCCATTTGGTGCAAAACGCCAGTAACAAAACGGCGAATACCTTCATGACCACGTGTTTTGGCGATCTCAATCGACTCATCAAAAATAGCGCGTTTAGGCACCCGCTCTAAATACTGCATTTGGTACACGGCAGTCTCAAGCAGAATCATCACCCAATCGGCCACCCGTTTTTGGTTTTTGATAAATGGTGCCAGCTGATAATCAATGGTCAGCCGGTGCTGAATGACGCCGTAAACGATGGTGGTCATCAACGCTGCATCTCGTTGCGACATGTTTGCCTGATCAATCATTTGATTCAACTGCAAATTTGAATACGCGCCGTTTTTGACACGGGTCAGTGCTGTAACAGCCAATGATCGTGGATTGTTGTCGAGTTTACTCATAATTTAACCACCTGTTCGCCCTCTGTCAGGGCATCCTCAGTTCCGTTTAGAAAATCAGTGATACTTTGTTTTGGTTTACCGGCTGGCTGCAGCTGATTAATCTGTATCGTGCCATGTTCACCAGTGGATAAGACTAAACGGTGTTTTTCGTGCACGACAACCTTACCTGGTTCTAAGGCTGTTGTATCAGGAAGTACCGTCACGTCCCAAAGTTTGGTTCGGGTGCCTGCTAAAATGATATATGACGTTGGAAACGGCCGCAAACCGCGGATCTTGGCGTCAATCATTTCGGCTGACATGGTAAAATCAACTTCTTCTTCATCGGGTTTGATAGTTGGTGAGAATGTAACTTTGGTCTCGTCTTGCGGAACAGGATTGACCTCACCAGCAATGAGTTTGGGTAGGGTTTCAAGTAAGAGGTCCCGACCCAGCAAGCTCAATTTATCGAACATACTGCCGACGTCATCCGTTTTTTCAATGGGAATCGCTTGCTGACTGATAATATCGCCAGCATCCATTTTTTTAATCATGTAAATGATTGAAACACCCGTCTCAGAATCATTATTCATAACCGCATAGTGAACCGGTGCGCCACCACGATATTTCGGTAATAGTGAAGCGTGGACATTGATGGCAGCAATTTGAGCTGCTTTAAGTAATTTAGTTGGCAAAAATTGACCGAAAGCAGCGGTCACGATTAAATCAGGTGCGAGTTCGATGACCCTAGCCATCTCATCGCTGCCACCGATTTTCTCTGGCTGTAAAACTTCAATGTCGTGAGCAACGGCCACTTTTTTGACGGGCGAAGCTGTCAGAACATGTTTACGGCCAACTGGTCGATCCGGCTGCGTCACCACAGCCTTTACCTCGTAGTGGTTTTGAATCAGTGCTTCCAAAATTGGCGCTGAGAATTCTGGTGTTCCCATGAATACGATTGATGTCATTGATACATTCTCCTTCACTGTTACATAAAACTCATTGGGTTACGATCAATTGCGATTTGCAGGCCATTTCGACTCTGTTTTTGCGCCTGACCTAAAATGGTAAACAGGGCGTCTCTAAGCTGAGGTTCCTGCTTGTATTTAATGACTAATTGGTAATAATAACGTTTATTCACTCGGGCAATGGCGCCTGGTGTCGGTCCCAAAATAATTGCTTGCGGGCTTAAAACGGTCTTTAACTGTCTGACAATTTTCACCATTGCCTCGGCTGCTTTACGTTCATCCACATCACTTGCTGTCACCTTAACGGCAAAGAAGTACGGCGGATAATTGCCACGATGACGCAGTTGCATTTCCCGAACGAAAAATTGTTCATAGTTTTGCGTTTTGGCCAACTGGATTGCGTAATGTTCCGGATTATAGGTTTGAATGAAGACTTGTCCAGGTTTCTCGGCCCGACCAGCCCGACCGCTGACCTGAGTTAAAAGTTGAAAAGTCCGTTCACTGGCCCGAAAATCGGGTAAGCCTAACGCTGTATCCGCGTTTAAAACGCCTACTAACGTGACATCGGGGAAATCAAGCCCCTTGGCAATCATTTGCGTCCCTAATAAAATATCTGCTTTATGATCACCGAACTGTTTCAAAAGTCGCTCGTGAGCGCCCTTCCGACGAGTCGTATCAACATCCATTCGAATAATTCTGGCGGTGGGTAGCAATTCAGTGAGTTCCTGCTCAACTTTTTGTGTCCCGGTACCGTAATAACGAATGTGACGGCCATGACAGTTCGGACAAACGTGCGGAATTGGCTCCTCATGACCGCAGTAATGGCATTTCATCGTCTTGGTATCCATGTGAAGTGTCAGTGAAATATCGCAGTTGGGGCATTGTAAAACAAACCCGCAGTCTCGACACATCACAAAGGAGGAATATCCTCTTCGATTAAGCATGAGCAAGGACTGTTCCCCGCGGTTCAACCGTTCTTGAAGCGCTTGAAGTAATCCGCTTGAAAAATTACTTTCCTTGTGATGCCGGAGCTCTTCTGTCATGTCAATGATGCTCACTTGAGGCAATTGCTGATGATTGACTCGGTTTGGTAATAATAGTCTAGTATACACGTTCTTCTCAGCCCGTGCCCGACTTTCTAGGGATGGTGTGGCACTACCCAGAACAACTGGGCACTGATGGTAACGTCCCCGCCACAGTGCAACATCTCTAGCATGGTATCTAGGATTATCATCCTGCTTATAGCTTGACTCATGTTCTTCATCAACCACGATCACGCCAAGATTCGTTAACGGTGCAAAAACAGCTGAACGGGCACCGACAACCACTTGTGCCTCTCCACGTTGGATTCGACGCCATTCATCAAAGCGTTCACCACCGGATAACCCACTATGTAGAACGGCGACTTTTTCACCAAATCGGCCTCGAACACGACCCACGATTTGAGGTGTCAGTGAAATTTCCGGCACCAGCATTAAAGCTTGTTCTCCCTTGGATAAGGCATTGGCGATAGCCTGCAGATAAACTTCAGTTTTGCCACTACCAGTAACCCCTTCTAACAGGAAATTTCTGGCTTGTCCTTCATCCGTAGCAGCGCAAATAGCGTTAACAGCTTTATTCTGGTCGGGATTTAATTGCAGCGGTTTGGTTTTAACCACGGCCGTTTGAAACGGATCACGATAAACTTCGACTGCTTGTCTTGTCAGCCAGCCATTGGTTTCAGCCGTCTTTAAAATACTGCTGGACACGCCAACTGTTCGCTCCAATTCAGTTTGGCTAATGGCTTTTGAGTTCGCAATTAAAAAGTCAATTAACGCCGCTTGTTTGACCGCGGTTTTTCTTAATTCAGTACGCACAACGGAGAGTTTTTCAGGACTCAGTGCAGGCTTTACCATCATGACCTTTTTAACTTGCGATTTGGAGCTTACCTCGTAACGGACATTGATCAAATGCTGCCGGTTAAGAGACAACAACTGTTTGACCGTATCTGCTGGCAGTGAATCATCCCATAATAATTCTGATTGGTCACCAAATAAACTGACGCGAATGGTTTCGGGTAACTGAGCTGTCGGACTCACCCATTTTTGATATTTGGCTTTAAGTGCGTTTGGCAGCATCGTTTGCAAGCAAGTAATGGTGAAGGCATAGGTGGTGTTTGCCAACCACTTGGAGAGCTGCATCAACTCCGTATTAACGATCGGGGCTGGATCCATAACGGTATCAATCGATTTTAAAGTCACCTCTGGATTCGGCTTGGCGTCTTCATTAATCTGCCAAACAAAGCCCTGAACTTTCCGCCCACCGTTGCCAAAAGGAACTACCACTCGCATGCCGGGTTGTAGCTGATTGACTAAAGCTGCGGGTATTTCATATGAATAGGGCGTATTGGTCTGCATCGTTGGTACATCCACGACGACCTCAGCGATTTGCGTCATACTATCCCTCTTTTTGTACACGTTGACTAATTTGGTCGACCACTTGCTTAGCAATGGTATGTTTGTCAGCGAGTGTTGTTTTGATTGGTGCTTGGTCTGTTTGTAAAATGGTAACTTGGTTGGTATCACCATTGAAGCCAACACCCGGTTGAGAAACATCGTTAGCAATTAATAAATCAAGCTGTTTGCTAATTATTTTTTGCCGCGCATTTTCTAGTAAATTTTGAGTTTCTGCTGCAAAGCCCACGGTGATTTGTCCTGGTCGCTTTAACTTAGCAACTTGTTTTAAAATATCGACCGTTTTGGTTAACTCGATTGTCATCTGATCGTTATCAGCTGATTTTTTAATTTTCTGATTGGCACTATTAACCGGTTTGAAATCCGCAACTGCGGCGGCCATTACCAAAACATCCGCTTGTGTGAAAGCGCTAGTCACCGCCTCGGCTAAGTCTTCTGTGGTTAGTACCGAAATCAGTTTAACTCCAGCCGGAACTGTGAGTTTAGTCGGTGCGGAAATCAAAGTTACTATCGCACCGCGATGCTGTAGTTCTTCAGCTAACGCGTATCCCATTTTACCGGAGGAATCATTCGTGATGAAACGGACCGGATCGATCCGTTCACGAGTACCACCAGCCGTCACGATGACTTTTTTACCTGTTAACGGCGTTGTTTGTGTTTTTAGGCTACTGATCAGTTGCATAATTTCTGCAGGTTCGGGCATTCTGCCTCGACCATTGTAGCCTTCTGCTAAAAATCCGTTTGCTGGGGTCATGACAGTGATCCCATCTCGTTTTAAAGTTTCTAGATTACGCTGCGTGGCAGGATTATCCAACATGTGCTGATTCATGGCTGGTACGACCAACTTGGACGCAGTAGTCGCCATCAAAGTCAAGCTAGCCATATCATCGGCAATGCCATTGGCTAATTTGCCGATAATATTAGCTGTTGCTGGTGCTACCACCGCCAAATCAGTCCAGTCCGCTAATTCAATATGGTCCACTGACTGAACCTTGCTGCCAGCAAACATGTCAGTTACGACGGCGTTTTTTGATAAAATTTGAAAACTCAGTGGTGTCACGAAGGCCTCAGCTGCCTCAGTCATCACCACACGAACCGTGGCGCCAGATTTAATTAAAAGTCTCGTTAGCGCCAGTGCTTTATATGCCGCAATACTGCCAGTCACATATAGCGCTACATGTTGTTCAGCCATTTTGTATCCTCCAAAAGTCTCGTCAATTTAACTCTAATTGTACCAGACTCAATAACACCTTGCACAAACAAAACCGCCATTCTAACACCCATTAGCGGGGAGTCAAAACAGCGGTTCTGAAATTACAGAATTAACCAAGTGGATCGGTTTCGTCTGGATCAATAATCACTTTACCAGCCGCGATTTCTTCAAGTGCACGACCAATTGTTTTAGGTGATTCATAGTTATCTAGCAAAGGCTTAGCGCCTGATTCCAATTCATGAGCCCGCTTACTAGCAAGCATAATCAATGAATAACGGGAATTAACACGTTCAAGTAACTTATCTACTGATGGGTATAATAACATTTTATTCGTCTCCCTCTAATAACATCTGTTCATAATCCGGCATCACACGAGCCACCCGTAATCGTTCCGAACGAATAATCGTTCTGATCCGAGCCACTGCGTTTTCAACTTCATCGTTAACGACTGCGTAATCATAATTACGCATCATCTTAATCTCACCAACCGCTTTTTTGATGCGTGCGTTGATCACACTCATCTCTTCAGTGCCACGGTTGATCAATCGGTGCTTTAATTCCATTAAATCAGGAGGCGTCAAGAAGACAAAAACAGCATCGGGGCAGTTTGCTCGTACCTGCATGGCACCGTTAACTTCGATCTCCAAAAAAACGTCCTTACCTGAATCTAAGGTCTCATTTACATATTTTAATGGCGTACCATAGTAGTTGTCAACATACTTGGCGTATTCGAGCATCTCGCCGTTTTGAATATTAGCTTCAAACTGTTCCTTTGAAACAAAAAAATAATCAACACCATCACGTTCACCTTCACGAGGCTTACGGGTAGTCATGGAAATGGAATACTGAAAATCAGTATCTGGTTCATCAAACAAAGCCTTACGTACGGTACCTTTACCGACGCCGGATGGCCCAGAGAGCACAATCAACATACCTCTTTTAGTCATTACTTGAGATCCCCTTATATAGTTTCAGAGTGATAATATCAACCATTATCGCACGGGTGACGGCGCTTTGACAAGCTCTACAGAATATTTTTAAAAATAATCGTTATTTGGACTTGCAAAACCAAACGTAAGTTCGTATAATAGGTCATGCAAACAAATGTTCGAGGTGATAATAATGTCCAATCAAGTATCCGCACTAAAAAAAATATCGTCCCAGTTAAACGAAAGCTATCGTCAGTTTTTGGTGATGGCTAATGCAGCACCAATGGGAATGCCCCATCAACAGTTAGATTACTTTGTGTCGCAGGCACTGACCCGTCACTATCATGTTACGCTGCATATCCGCCAGTCAACGGATGACGAACCTGCACTTATGACCGGGTACCTCAGTGAAGGACCCAAGGACACTTTGTTAGTAACGAATGACAATCAAAACATTACTCAAGTTGCTCATTTGAATCAAATCGTCTTTATAGAACGAGACGATTACCGTTAAATGATGAGTCTACTATGGGCTCAGATATTTCAAAAATAATGATAAAGGCGCGTTAACAGTTCTCATCAAAGGACTTACTAACGCGCCTTTTCTAAATTCACCGATGCTGTCTTTTTTCTTCAGACGCCATGTCTAACAGTTCTTTAGCATGTTCCAAAGTTAATTCAGTAACCGTGGTACCTGCCAGCATACGAGCTAATTCTTTCACTCGCTCAGGCTGGCCCAGCTTCTTGATATGAGTTAATGTCCGCTTACCCTTCACTTGCTTATCAATGAAGTAATGGTGATCACTCATGGCTGCAACTTGCGGCAAATGGGTGATACAAAGTACCTGAGATTCACCAGCAATTCCACTTATCTTTTCTGCAATCGCCTGTGCTACCCGACCAGAGACACCGGTGTCAACCTCGTCAAAAATAATCGACGTGACACCTTGTGACTTGGTAAAAATGGTCTTCAATGCCAGCATTAATCGGGATAACTCACCACCAGACGCGATTTTTGCTAACGGTCGGATTTCTTCACCTGGGTTCGGCTGTATATAAAATTCCACATCATCCATACCGGTGGCAAAGAACTGCTCACTATTGGTCGGATTGAATCGAACTTGAAACACGGTTTTTGCCATGTATAAATCTTTTAGTTCTGATTTAATTGCATTTTCAAGCTTGGAGGCAATCTTTTTGCGTTCCGCAGTGAGCTTTTGACCATACTTGAGCAGTTGCTGTTCCTTTTCAGCCAATTTCTCGTCCAGGTCACCCTCATCGATCTCCGCGGCTTCCATGTTGGCCAATTCTTTTTTGATTCGTTGCAGATAATTCAGAATTTGCTTTTCCGAATCACCGTACTTACGTTTCAACTGGTGAATGACATCCAGTCGAGCTTCAATCTCGTCTAATTTATTGTCATCCCATTCGAGCTGATCAACTTGTCTCGAAATGTCACCTGATGCATCTTGCAAAGCATAGTAAGCCGACTGCAATGATTCAAACAGTTGTTTAAAATCAGGATCTAAATCCGAAATGGCAGATAATGCATTCATGGCGGTACCACTCAAATCCAATGCACCAGTCGTTTCTTCATCACCGTTTAGCGCCAAAAAACCTTCCTGAAGGGCGGTATTGATTTTTTGATAGTTCATTAAGCGGTCACGTTGCTGGCTTAGCGTTGTCTCTTCATCTGGCTGCAACTGAGCATCCTCGATTTCTTTCACTTGAAAACGTAGCATATCTAAGCGCTGAGCCCATTCTTTTTGATGAGTATTGCGAGAAACCATTGAGTGATGCAATTTTTGATAATCCTGATACGTCGACTGATACCGATCCTTTATGCCGCGCAGTTCTTCACCGCCAAATTCATCCAGTAACCGCAAGTGTTTATCCGGTTGCATCAACTCCTGATGTTCATTTTGACCATGAATATCAACGATGGTCTCGCCGAGTTGTTTCAGCGTATTCGTGTTCACCAACATGCCGTTGATTCGGCAAACATTGCGACCGCTACGGTAAATTTCTCGCTGCAAAATAACTGCGCCATCATCGTGGTCTATGCCCAAGTCATCAAGCTGATGATACGTCTGACCGTTTTTAGGGAATACGAAGGCCCCCTGGATGATAGCTTTGTCAGCGCCAGTGCGCACGAAATGCTGTGAACCGCGGCCGCCAGCCAAAAGGCCAACTGCATCAATAATGATTGACTTCCCAGCCCCGGTTTCACCTGTCAGAACCGTCATGCCATTTTCAAATTCAACATCCAAACTGGCAATAATCGCAAAATTTTTAATTGAAAGTTCCTGAAGCACCGCATTACCCCCTATGAGTTGTCTAGACTAATTATACCCGATAACTGAAAGACGAGCTAGACCAGACACTTGGCGTCAGCCTAACCCGTTACTTATTCTAATAAATCGTTAATGTTCGACTCCAGCTGTAACGCGCCTTCGCTATTCTTACAAATTGCCAGAACGGTGGAATCATCGCCAATAACACCAAATACGAACTCATAATCCATTTCTTCAATCATCGATGCCAACGCATGTCCATTACCAGGCAAAACTTTAATGACGACATCCTTGTCTTGAACACCCATGCTGACGTATGCGTCTTGCAGTGTCCGCGTCAACTTTTTCTTGGTATCCAACGTTTTTTGAATTGGCATATTGTACCGATATCCACCGGATGCGGCTGGTACTTTAACCAACTGCATTTCCTTGATATCCCGTGAGATCGTGGCTTGAGTCACGTGAATGTTTTGCTCTTCAAGTAAGCGAACAAAGTCTTCCTGTCGTTCAATATCCTGTGAACTAAGTAATTGACGAATTAAACGTTGTCGGTCCTGCTTCTTCACGCTACACCATCTCCAATCGGGAAAAATTAGTTAGTTATATCATACAGCTAAATACCCTATTTTAAAAGGAAATTGCGAATTTTATGCAGTCAATATTCGGTGAGCAGATTCGACTGTTCCAGCCACATCAATCTCGGACGCAATTTCTGGTGTACCAGAAACAGACTTGAGATGAATAAGAAACTCAATGTTGCCTTCGCCACCCGTGATTGGTGAAAAATCAAGATGTCTTGGACTAAAACCACTATCCACTGCTAACTGAATAACCTTTTGAATGACTGCTTCGTGAATTTTAGGATCTTTGACAATACCATGCTTGCCAACGTGCTCGCGCCCCGCTTCAAACTGCGGCTTGATCAATGCGACGACTTCGCCGTTTTCTGCCAAAATTTGTTTTAACGGCGGCAAAATCAGACTCAGCGAAATAAACGAAACATCAATGGATGAAAAGCTTGGTCGTCCCTTGGTAAAGTCTTCTGGTTTGCTGTAACGGAAATTTGTGTGTTCCATCACGACAACCCGTGGATCTTGGCGCAGTTTCCAGACCAGTTGATTACTGCCGACATCCAGGGCATAAGACATTTTGGCACCGTTTTGCAGCATCACATCCGTAAAACCACCGGTAGAAGAACCAATATCCAAGACAATCCGATCAGTGACATCAATTCCAAAAACCTTCAGTGCTTTGGCTAACTTTAATCCCCCACGGCTCACGTACGGAAGTGGTTTACCCTTGATATGTAAATCGGTATCCACGGGAATCTTGACCCCAGGTTTATCTAGCCGTTCTTCGTTATTACCAAGAACTTCCCCTGCCATGACAGCACGTTTTGCCTGTTCACGGGATTCAAATAAACCTTGAGTTACAAGTAATACATCAACGCGTTGTTTGTCCATAATGACCCCTATTCCTTCATTCGAAAATAACTGCAAAATGCATTTAACAGACTGTAATCACGACCAGTTAACCGGTTCAACGCAGCTAGCTGTGATTCTGCGTCTGAAACGACTTGACGCAGACGCTGCTCAGTGCCTTCAACACCAAATAAACCGGGATAAGTATTTTTCTCTTCACCCGCATCCTTGTGTGTTTTTTTGCCAAGTTCTTCAGCTGTAGAAGTCACATCGAGTAAATCATCATAAATTTGATAAGCTAAGCCGAACTGATCAGCAAATTTTAATAAGTGTTGTCGTTCTACTTCTTTGACATCCGCCATGATGCAGCCAGCTTCGACAGCGTAATGCAGCAATGCCCCAGTTTTTTGACGGTGCAGTTTTGCTAGCTGCTCAATCTTCAATTGCTGGTGTTCACTTGAAATATCCTGAGCTTGCCCGGCAACCATGCCAACTGAACCAGCTGCGTGACTGAGTGCGCGAATCATTGCCAACTGCTGTTCTGCGGGAACATCAGCGTTACTGAGCCATTCAAATGCCAGGGTTAACAAACCGTCGCCTGCCAAAGTTGCCATCCCAGCACCAAATTTAACGTGGTTGGTGGCTACTCCCCGGCGTAAGTCGTCGTTATCCATCGCTGGCAGATCGTCGTGGATCAGGGAATAAGTATGGAGCAGTTCCAATGCACTGGCAGCCATTAGTTGGCCACTAGTGGGCTGATCTTGATAGGTTTGTAAGACCGCCAAAGTCAATAGTGGTCGCAGTCGTTTTCCACCAGCAGTGACTGAGTATGTCATTGCTGCTTGCAAGATTGGCTGATCAATCCAGTCCTCATTTAAGCCTTGCAAAACGCGATTGATTTGCGGAACGTATTGATTTTCAAAGTCTTTTAATATTGATGACGCCTCACTCATTCTTGTCATCCTCAGAAACCTCAAAGGGTTCAGTCTGATCATCATCATTCATCATCTGAGCCAATGTTTTTTCTGCATCCGTTAACTTCACTTGTAAATCATGGCTAAGTGCCACACCCTGTTTAAATTGCGATAGGGCTTCTTCCAGGGGAACGTTACCCTTCTCCAAGGAAGTGACGATTTCTTCAAGCTGATTCAGATTTTCTTCGAACGTTGGTTTATTCTTGGAGGCTGCTTTCTTCGTTGGTTTTTCACTCATGATTGACCATCCTTTGTATTTGGTTGAATTGATTTGATTGTGGCGTTTGCCTGCCCGTTCGTCAGGTGCATGACAACTTCGTCACCTGCGTGGAGTTGGTTCACATCAGCAACGACTTTTCGATCACTTGTAACGTAGCTATACCCACGACCCATGATCTTCAGTGGACTGAGGTAATCTAACGATTGCACCAATTCTGCCATACGCTGCTTTTGCTGGTTAAAGTCTTGTTGCATACCACGGTGTAGTCTAGCGACCAGATCGCGTCGATTCTGTTCTAACTGCGTCATCTGACTGGCTGGAGAAGCGACCTTTAATCGCTTCTCAACTGCATCTACTTCTGCATGGACTAAGCTTAACCGATGCGCCATGGTTTGCTGTAGTTGGGTCGTGAGTTGATCCACCTTTTGGCTATAACCTTCATAAAGACGTTCAGGTTGCTGAAAGACGTATGCTTCCCGCAATTTTTTAAGTTGCTCTTGATACATCGCAAGATGGTGATTGAAGGCATGATAAAGTCGAACCCGGTCTTGGTTGATTTCCAACAAAACATCGCTCAAAACGGGGACTGCTAGTTCAGCAGCCGCTGTGGGGGTTGCCGCACGAACATCGGCGACCAAATCGGCAATTGTCGTATCAGTTTCATGCCCTACAGAAGAAATTACCGGAATTTGACTGTCAAAAATTGCTCTAGCCACGGATTCTTCATTGAAAGGCCATAAATCTTCAATCGAACCACCACCCCGTCCGATGATCAGCGTGTCAAAATCTCCCAATCGGTTAACCCGCTCAATTTGACGTACAATGTCACCAGCGGCTTCATTACCTTGCACCAGCGCTGGGAAAAGCACGATCTGAGCAATCGGATAACGACGGCGGGCAGTGGTGATGATATCTCTGATAACTGCCCCGCTAGGACTCGTAACCACTGCAATTCGCTTAGGGAAACGCGGTAGCGGCTTCTTTGGTGCCGAAAAGACACCTTCTTCGCTTAATTTACGCTTCAGCTGCTCATAAGCTTGATAAAGCTGGCCAACACCGTCCGGTTCCATATGATCAACGTAGATCTGATAGCTGCCACTTGGCTCATACAGAGAAATTCGACCAGTCACAAGGACCTTCATCCCCTCTTCTGGTGTGAACTTAACCTTTGAGAAGGCTGACTTAAACATGATGGCATTAATTTTTGCGTGATCATCTTTTAAACTGAAATACTGATGCGCATTTGGCCGAAGTCGAAAGTTAGAAATCTCACCAGTTAAATAGACCTTACCCAAATAAGGATCGACGTCAAATTTGCGTTTAATATAACTGGTCAGTGCACTGACAGTTAAGTACTCGCTAGGTTCCAAATTATTCACTCCACTTTGCTAATTCAACCGTCTGCTGCATCAAGCTGGCAATCGTCATTGGACCTACGCCACCTGGGACAGGGGTAATCTTCCCCGCTACTGTTGTAGCACTCTCAAAGTCCACATCGCCAGTCAATTTTCCATTTTCATCACGATTCATACCCACATCGATAACGGTGGCTCCCGGCTTAATATCCTCACCCTTAATTAGATGAGCAATTCCCGTTGCCACAATCAAAATATCGGCTTGTCGTGTAAATCTCTTCATGTCTTTTGTATGGCTGTGAACAACCGTTACCGTTGCGCTAGCGTTTAATAACAATGCCGCCATTGGCCGACCAACAATATTAGAGCGGCCCACGATTACGGCATTAGCACCTTCCAACTGGACGCCATAGGCTTTCAGCATTGTCATAATTCCCTTAGGGGTACATGAAACTGGAAAATTAAGGTCTGAATTGGAATAGAGGTTACCCACATTTTCTGGGTTAAAGCCATCCGCATCTTTAATTGGTAGAATCGCCCGGGTAACAGCTGCTTCATCAATTTGTGGGGGTAACGGTGCTTGTACCATCAAACCATGAACGGTTGGATCTTGGTTATATTGGTCAATTAGGTTCAGTAGTTCTGTTTGAGTTGTATTTTCAGGTAACCGTTTTGTTTCTGAGATGATGCCTACCTGTTCTGCTTTTCGATGCTTGTTACGGACGTAAATTTCACTGGCCTCATCGTTACCAACAATAATCACAACCAGCTTGGGTAGTATGCCGTTTGATTTTAACTCAGCTACTGCCTGTTTTGTTTGGGCATTGACTTGTTTTGCCAATTGCTTACCATCAATTAATTCTGCCATTAACTTCACTCTCACGATCCTTGTTAGTTTGATGGCTTCCCATCACAAATTTCACAAATCTACTGCATATCATTTTATCACATTTCGATTTATTAGGCTCTAGTAGCCGGCAGTTTAGCGAGTAAAAACTGCCTGAAATTGCTGTATTTGAAAGGAATTGTGCCATAAGTCCATATCGATAAGAATTTGCTCTAGAATCTTAACGGAAACGTGACAAGAGTTGCTTTTTGTTCATCATTTTTATCTAGTCTAAACCGGTGGCTCAACTCAGATTCCGGCCATTTAAAACAAATACACCCCATCCCGATAAAGACCATCGGAATGGGGTGTATTCGTCTTAAATTCTGGAATCTGACGAGTTGTGTCACACTCTCCAGTTTAACTATTTTTCTGGTTCAATTTCATGAGACAGCACACCGTTAATAAAACGGCGTGAGCGGTCATCACTAAATTGTTTTGACAACTCCAAAGCTTCATTAACAGCTACCCGCTTTGGAATATCAGCTTGATAATCTAGTTCGTAAAACGCGATGCGCAAAATCACCAAATCGGTTTTCGCAATTCGTTGTAGCGTCCAGCCTGTGGTCAAGTACTTTTTGATTTGGTTGTCCAACTCATCTTGTTTGTCCAAGACACCGTCAACCAACGTCTCCAAATAAGCAGGGACATCTGCCGTGACACCATCCTCATCAGATAATAATTGTTGGTAGATAACCTGCCGATCAGCTTCTGGATTAGCATTCATCGCAAATAACGTTTGAAAAGCGCGAGTGCGGATTTGGTGTCGGTTTAATTCTTCTGTCACTTATCCTCACCATTTTCACTTTCGTCATTATCGTCAAAAAGATTATCTGGATCAACCGACTGAGTCGTCTTTTCAGGAATCACACCTTGAATGTGTACATTAACTTCCTGGATGTGTAAATCAGTCATGAACAAGAGTTGCTGCTTGACCTGTTCTTGAATGGCCAAAGCAACCTTAGGGACTGACACACCATAATTCAGATAGGCATACACATCAACATTCAATGTGTCACCATTAACGGAAAGTTTAACACCCTTGCCGCGTTCCTTCTTGCCGAATAACTCGTTAACGCTATTTGCTAGCGAACCGCGCATCCTAGCAACACCGTCAACATCACTAGCAGCAATGCCAGCAACGATTTCTAGGACTTGCGGTGCCACTTCAATTTTACCCAGAGTAGGCTCAGTTGCTTTTACAACAATGTTTGTATCTTCAGCCAATTTCAAGCCTCCGTTTCAAATCAAAAAATCAGTTGGCACGTGAGATGTATGTACCATCTTGCGTGTTAATTGAAAGCTTGTCGCCTTCGTTGACAAAGAATGGTACTTGAACAACTAATCCAGTATCCATGGTAGCTGGTTTTGAACCGCCTGATGCAGTGTTACCCTTGATACCAGGTTCAGTAGCTGTAACCGTTAAAACAACGGTGTTAGGAACTTCAATACCTAAAGTTTCTGAGCCGTACTGGATAACGTTAACTTCCATGTTTTCTTGCAAGTACTTCAGTTGATCCTTGATAGCATCATCCGGCACTTCGATTTGTTCGTAGTTGTCAGTATCCATGAAGACCCGTGAATCGCCGTCTTCGTAAAGGTACTGCATCTTACGGGTGTTGATTGGGGCCTGTTCCATCTTGGCGCCCGCACGGAAAGTCTTTTCTTGAACGGCACCAGTCCGCAAGTTCTTTAACTTTGAACGAACGAAAGCGCCACCCTTACCAGGCTTAACGTGCTGGAATTCAACAATCCGCCAAATTGCACCGTCAACCTCAATTGTTAAACCGTTTTTAAAATCTGCTGTAGAAATTGCCATATCGTGTTTCCTCCTAAATAATTCTTACTAATAATACCAATTAAGTGCAGGCAATTGCAAGCTACACCCGCAAATAATTAGCAATTACAGGACGACCAAGTCAGTTGAACCGTCAGTCAAAATGCGGTGACCGGCTTCCGTGACCAAAATATCGTCCTCGATTCGGATACCGCCAAGGTCCGGCAGATAAATACCGGGCTCAACAGTAATCACGTTATTAGTCATCATGTGATCATTCGAGCGCATGGAAAGCGCTGGTCCTTCATGAATATCAAGCCCAATGCCGTGGCCAGTACCGTGGTTAAAATATTTTCCATAGCCCGCGGAAGTGATGAACTCCCGGCCAACCTGATCCAACTGGTGTCCGGATACTCCCGGCTTAACGGCATTAATGATGACTTGCTGTGCTTGTTGAACGACCCGATAAACTGCCTTGAGTTTCTCACCAGGATCACCTAAGGCCACCGTCCGGGTTAAATCAGATGTATAGCCATCAAATTCATAACCGAAATCGATGGTAATCATTTCACCCTTCTGGATGGCTTTAGAGGTTGCAGCACCGTGCGGCAGTGCAGCCCGTTTGCCACTAGCCACGATGGTATCAAAGCTGGCCCTTTCAGCACCAAGATCACGCATAATGGCATCTAACTGATTGGCAAGGTGTCGTTCGTATACACCGGGCTTGATCAGCGGTAAAAGGGTGTTAAAACCTTTGATCGTCATCTTGCAGGCATGCCCAAGAATCTGAAGCTCATCCTCAGATTTAACTTCACGCATTTGTTCGATTAAATTCGTCATTGGCACGATATCCGAACTCATGAGTTCATCAATTCGATCATAATCGTGAAACGGAATACTGTCCTCGAAACCTAAAACGGTGATTTGCCGCTTCTTGACTTGCTGAGCGGCAGCTTCTAAATAGTACCGCGTGATGATCACGTCAAAATCATGCGGTATTGCTGCCAGGGCAGTTTCATACCTCGAGTCAGTAATAACATAAGTTTGATTTGCCGTCACTAAAACGACACCATCACCGTCAAAACCTGTTAAATAAGCCTTATTAACCGTGTTTGTCACTAAAAATGCGTCGATACGCAGCTCCTTAAACTGTGCTTGAAGCTGTTTAAGTCGATTAATCATCATAAGCCGCCTTTCTAAGCCTGATTAAGTCAAATAAAAAAAGCCCCTAGGGGCCTTTTTCATTATCTTGCTGCAGCTTCTGTTACAGGATAAACGGAAACTTGGCGCTTATCACGGCCCTTACGTTCGAAGCGAACGACACCGTCGATCTTTGAATACAAAGTATCGTCGTTGCCCCGCAAAACGTTAGCACCTGGATAAATGTGCGTACCACGTTGGCGGTAAAGGATTGAGCCACCGGTTACAGTTGAACCGTCAGCAGCCTTCGTACCGAGACGACGTCCGGCAGAGTTACGACCGTTGGCAGTAGAACCGCCCCCTTTATGGTGAGAGAAGAATTGTAAGTTCATTTCTAGCATGAGTTTCACCTCCATAAAAGATTAGTTGATTCGAATATACTTCGAATATTGTTTTTCGACATCTAAAAGTCCATTTTGAAAACTTTGCAATAACGCTTGACTGATTCGATCCTGAATATAGTCATCGACCGGTGGCATCCGGAGACTTAAAAAGCCGCCTTCAGCTTGCTTAGCAACCACTACTGGCTTAATAGAAGCCACGGCTGCCAAACCGTTCACTGTGCTAATAGATAAGGCTGACACGGCAGAACAAACGATATCGCTACCGTAAGGACCGCTGTCGGCGTGACCCGTTAGTTTAAACCCAATGATCCGATCGTCATTATCGTAGTCAAATGCTGCTTGAATCATAAATGATCACCCACAGAGATTAAGCGTTGATAGCATCAATAACAACCTTGGTGTATGGTTGACGATGACCAACTTTCGTGTGTTGACCCTTCTTAGGCTTGTACTTGAAGGTAACAACCTTCTTTTCTTGGCCTTGTTTTTCAACAGTTCCAGTTACTGAAGCACCTGAAACTAATGGTGTACCAACCTTGGTTGAATCGCCACCAACAAAGACAACTTGGTCAAAAGTAACCTTATCACCTGCATTAGCATTAAGCTTTTCAACGTAGACTGCTTCACCTTGTTGAACACGGTATTGTTTACCGCCAGTTACGATAATTGCGTACATGTATGTGCACCTCCTTCTTTATTAAACACTTAGACTCGCCGAGAACAAGCGCTGCGTTAACAGACTTAAGACTTGGCTCGTGCGGTTGCAGCTGTGGAAGTCCACAAATACAACAAACTGTATTCTACAAAACTTCAAGACATCCGTCAACCCTTAGAATCGAGAAAACCTAGAATCTTCTAAAGAAATCTGCTCGCTTTTTTAATAACTTAGACACATCTTGGTGAGCTAAATCATGGATAGCGCCCGTCATAGCGGTCTTTAAAGAACCGTCAGTCAGCATATTTTCCGGGATTACTCGGTGAATGGCGTGCTGTTTTAACAGCCAGTCCGGTGTTAACCGCATCAGCTTAGCCGCCTTGTCTGCAAGGTGCGCATCCTTCCACATAATCGACGCAAAACCCTCAGGAGAAAGAACTGAATACATACTATTTTCAAACATCCAAATCTGATCCGAGCAGGCTAAAGCTAACGCACCACCAGAACCAGCTTCTCCAATGATGACAGTCAGTATCGGCACTTTCAGTTTCAACATTTCACTGATATTCTTGGCAATCATCTGACCCTGCCCTGAAGCTTCAGCATCTGCCCCCGGATAAGCACCTGGTGTGTTGATCAGGGTAATAATAGGAAAGTTTAGTTTTTCCGCAAGCTTCATTACCCTCAGTGACTTGCGGTATCCCGCTGGTTCTGGACTGCCAAAATGGGTGGCCATTCTATCTTCAAGGCTGTTACCCTTTTGAGTGGCAATGACAGCCACCGGAAATCCGGATAGTTTCGCAAGACCGGCAATTACAGCGGGATCGTCACCGACAATGTGATCGCCATGAAGCTCGTAAAAATCCGTCAATAATTGGTCAATAATTTCATAAACATTAGCTTTGCGATCGCTTCTTGCACCCGCAATGATTGATTGTGTGTCTGTCACTTGGCATCACCCCACTTCTTTGCTTCCAGAATACTAAGCAGTTGGCCAAGTCTATGCGGTATTTCTTCACGGCTAACAATTTCATCAATAAAACCACGCTTATAGCTGTTCTCTACGCTTTGAAAATCATCTGGTAACTGCTTATTAATGGTCTGCTCGATCACCCGTTTACCGGTAAACCCAAACAGAGCTTTTGGTTCAGCTAAAGTGATGTCTGCTTGGCTAGCAAAACTGGCCGTGACTCCGCCAGTGGTTGGATCCATGATAACCGCAATATACGCCAATCCTGCCGCAGCATGATTATTGACAGCCTGACTGATTTTTGCCATCTGCATCAATGAATAAATGCCTTCCTGCATTCTGGCACCACCGGACGCTGTGAACAATACCACGGGTAACTGCTGATCAGTCGCTTTTTCAAACATCCGGGTGATGCGTTCACCATTAGCAGTTCCCAAGCTGCCCATAATAAACAAGGGATCCATGATCCCCAAAGCAACCGGGTAATCTTCTATAATTGCTCTACCGGTTATTACGCCATCTTTAAGGTGAGTTGCTGACTGCGCTTTTTTGATTTTACGGTCATAATCTGGAAATTCTGTGGGATCCTTGGTTTCAAGGTCAGTATCCCATTCTTCAAACTGTTTTGTCAGCATCTTTAAACGGCGATGAGCCGTTACTCGGAAACCATAGCCGCACTCAGGACATACTCGATATTGACCAGCTCTTTTAAAATAGAAGCTGGCATGACAATGCGGGCATTCCTGCCAGATGCCACTTGGCACCTTTGCTTGATAATGCTTTAACATAGATACGGAACGTGACGAAAATCGTTTAACGTGTTCACCAAGCGACATTTACGACACCTCCCGAACAGTATCACTGATAAACTTTGGCATAAACTGATTAGTTACATAGTCCGTGGTGGCGGTCCCTTGGTGAACAACTGAATCCGTCAATAAAGCTTCCAAGAAACTTTGGTTAGCAGCGATACCGTTCAACCCAAACTCATTGAGCGCTTCAAGCAGCTTAGTCAATGCTTCTTGATAGGTATTAGCATGGGCAATCAATTTAACAATCATGGAGTCATAAAATGGTGAAATCATGTCGCCAGCTTGAACGCCGCTATCCACCCGTATGCCAGGCCCACCAGGAAGCTTCAACTGTTTGATGACACCAGCTTGGGGCATAAAATCTAGTGAAGGATCTTCAGCATTAACCCGTGCTTCAACGGCAAATCCATGAGGAATTAATGCGGCCTGTTCAAAGGACAGTGCTTCTCCTGAAGCGACTCTAACCTGCTCCTTGACGAGGTCAATATCAGTCACGGCTTCAGTGATTGGATGTTCGACTTGGATTCGCGTGTTCATTTCCATAAAGTAAAAATGGTGTTCACTATCCATCAAAAATTCAATCGTCCCGGTGTTCACATACTTAATCGTTTTAGTGGCCCGAATTGCGATGTTCTGTAATTCACGCCGTTCCTGAGGTGTCATAACCGGACAAGGACTGATTTCCAAAACTTTTTGTTGCCGACGCTGCAATGAACAGTCCCGCTCTGGAAAAGCTGTGACGTGACCAAATTGATCTGCAAATACTTGCACTTCTATGTGCTTTGCTGGCGCGACAATTTTTTCAAGGTACATCCGTTGGTCCCCAAACGAAAGTTGCGCTTCCTTAGTGGCTGATTGATAAGCCTCGCGCATTTGACTTTCATCTTGTACTCGGCGAATACCTTTACCGCCACCACCAGACGCAGCTTTTAGCATCACAGGATAACCCACTTCATCTGCGACTTTAACCGCATCAGCCTCATCTTTTAAGAAGCCGGTACTGCCAGGAATGACCGGTACGTTACCAGCTTGCATTTGAATTCTTGCGTTCGCTTTGTTACCCATCAGTGCAATCGTTTCTGGTTTGGGACCGATAAACGTAATCTGGCAGGTCTCACAAAGTTCGGCGAATTCTTCGTTTTCAGACAAAAAACCGTACCCAGGGTGAATTGCTTCAGCACCCGTAAGTACCGCGGCACTCACAATATTTTGCATATTTAAATAAGAGTCAGCAGGTTGCGGTCCCCCAACACAGACAGCTTCATCCGCCAAATTAACGTACTGAGCATCCGCATCTGCGGTAGAATAAACGGCTACCGATTGAATATTTAGTTCTCTTAGTGCCCGAATGATTCGCACTGCAATTTCGCCACGGTTAGCAATTAAGACCTTTTTAAACATATTATTCACCTACCCAATCATAAAGGTGAGATCTCCTGAACAAACTTTCTTACCATCGACGTAAGCTTCACCATGACCGAGTCCGGCATTACCTCTAATTTTGTCTAGGGTTACTTCTAGGGTCAGGGAATCACCTGGTTTAACCATTTGACGGAACTTAACCCTATTCATACCTCCAAAATAGGCAGTTTTACCCTTAAAGTCGGGCACTGTCAATAACGCAATCGCTCCTGCCTGTGCCATGGCTTCAACGATTAAGACACCCGGCATTACAGGATTACCAGGAAAATGTCCCTGAAAAAAGGCTTCATTAACGGACACATTTTTCCTTGCAACTACTTTTTCGCCTGGAACATAGTCAAGTACGCGGTCGACCAATAGCATTGGATAACGGTGTGGTAAAATTTTTTGAATTTCAACGACGTCTAATTCGTGTTTTTCTACTTCTTCTGACAAATTTTGTCACCTCATTTGGTTACTTCAAACATTGGCTGATCGTATTCAACCACTTCTTCATTGTCGACCAAAATCTTTGAAATCGTGCCAGCCACTTTACTCTTGATTTCGGTCATCATCTTCATCGCCTCAATCACACAGACAACTTCACCGACACTGACATGATCACCAACTTGCTTATATGCCGGTTTATCAGGGGATGGTTGCAGGTAAATCACACCGACCAGTGGTGCTTTGATCGTTGTTGTTTCAGTTTCTGAAGATTGTGACTTTGCCACGGTAGTCTCTGGTGGAGACTGGACTGGTTGCGTTTCACTATCTGATTTATTCAACGATGCTGGCTGTTCCACCTTGGTCGCTATCTGACGGCTGGTTTTATTCTTACTCAAGTACAAATGAATGTCTTGATAATCTAAGTTGATTTCTCGAATATCGCTGTCATTGATTTGCCGGATGATGGCTTGAATTTCCTCAAGTGTCATTAGTTCGCCCACTTTCTAAATGCCAAGACGGCGTTATGTCCCCCAAAGCCAAATGAATTGCTGATGGCGTATTCAGTTTCATGGTTGCGATTGTCCGCATTGACCAAGTTGACCTGACATTCTGGATCTTGATTGATGATGCCCACGTTTTCTGGTAGTTGATTCGTTTGCAATGCACTCACAGTGGCAACCGCTTCAATGGCACCAGCTGCTCCCAGAAGGTGGCCAGTCATCGATTTGGTACTAGAAACTAGGACGTCGGAAGCCTCACCAAAAACGGTGTTAATGGCCTTGGATTCAGCACTGTCATTACCCATTGTTGCGGTGCCATGGGCGTTGATATAATCAACATCATCTGGCTTAATGCCAGCTTCATCAATGGCCAGTTGCATTGCACGAGCAGCTTGGGTACCTTCTGGATCTGGTGAAGTCATATGATAAGCATCCGAAGTGGCACCGTATCCCACAATTTCAGCTAAGATGTTGGCACCGCGTTGTTGGGCATGTTCCAACGATTCAAGTACCAGTGTGCCGGCACCTTCGCCCATCACGAACCCTAAGCGGTCAGCATCAAATGGTAAGGAAGCTTTTTTCGGATCGGTAGCCTTAGATAAGGTCGATAAAGCGGCAAAACCAGCAATTCCAATTTCATTAACTGAGGCTTCTGAGCCACCCGTCAACATGACTTGCGCGCGGCCTTCTTTGATTTGCCTGAAGGCTTCGCCAATCGCATTAGTTCCAGAAGCACAAGCGGTAACGATTGTCGTGCAGATATTTTGGGCATGGTAACGAATAGCAATGTTGCCGGATGCCATGTTAGAAATCGAAGTTGGGACAAACATTGGGGATACTCGCTGTGGCCCCTTATCATGCATTTTGATGACTTGCTCCTGAATAGTTGTCAGACCACCAATGCCAGAACCATAGATAACGCCCATTGATTCAGGTTCAGTATTGATCTCATCAATACCAGCTTGTTCAACTGCTTCTGAAGCAGCATACATGGCGTATTGGCTAAATGCATCCATTCTCCGTAAATCTTTCTTACCTAACCGTTTTAAGGGATCAAAATCATGTAATTCACCAGCTAACGTAATCCCAGTCTCGCTGGCATCAAAATGTGTGATGGGTTGAAACCCAACTTTTGAAGCCTGCAAACCAGCTTCAAATTCTGACACACTATTACCAATTGGTGTTAACGCACCCATTCCTGTAATTACAACTCTAGTCATACACTTTCTCCTTATTGCATTGTTAGCCCACCATCGACAGTGATGGTTTGGCCCGTAACATAGTCATTTTCGGCTAAAAAGATGGCTGCTTGAGCAACTTCATTAGTTGAACCCAAACGTTTCAAGGGAATCTGCTCTAAAATCTCGCCCTTTACCTTCTCAGAAAGCTGTGCTGTCATCGCAGTATCAATCATCCCTGGTGCAATTGCATTACAGCGAATTCCTCGCATGGCAGCTTCTTTGGCAACTGACTTAGTTAAACCGATAATGCCAGCCTTACTAGCAGCATAGTTAGCTTGACCAATGTTTCCCGTCAAACCAATCACACTGGCCATGTTAATAAAAGCACCGCTGCGAGCTTTATACATCGGGCGCAGACAAGCTTTAATAACGTTGAAGGTCCCCGTTAAATTGGTGTTGATCACCCGACTAAAGTCAGCTGCAGTCATCCGGTTTAATAACTTATCGTTTACAATACCGGCATTATTTACGACGATGTCCAAATGGTCGATTTTTTCGTAGATACGATCGATCATCGCCTGAACACTATCCGGATCCGTAACATCGGCTGAGAGGTCCCAACAGGTTACTTTTTCAGCTCGAATACTGTCAACCACTTCGGGTGAAGCTGTGTGCCGACCATTTAACACGATGTTGGCACCCTGTTTGGCGAAGGCTTGTGCTATCGCCAGTCCAATCCCTTGGGTACTACCGGTGACTAACACTGTCTTATTCGTTAAATTCAAACTTATTCACCCCTTAAAGCTGTCATCGTTTGATTAAGTGTTTCGATATCATCAATATGATAATAATTAATCCCCTTAACTGTTTTGCGTGCAAAACTCATCAAGGTTTTCCCAGGACCCAGTTCAATGACTGCATCAACTTGACCCGTCAGTTTTTGGATGGCATCTGTAAATCTGGTTGTGGACACCAGCTGATCCGTCAGTGTCTGTGTTAAATTCTCAACTACAAACGGTTCCCCAGTTGTTGTACTGATAACCGGAAACGATCCTTGCGTCCAGTCCACTTGCGTTAATGCATCGTGAAGTTCTGTTTGAGCGGGTTGCATCAATGGCGTATGAAAGGCGCCGCTCACTTTTAGTGGCACCATTCGCTTCACATCGTGAGTTTCCAAGTAAGCAACAGCCGCATCCACCGCCTTGACCTCGCCGCCAATGACGACCTGCTTAGGGGTGTTAATATTCGCAATTGCAACTAGCCCGTTACTTTTAACTGCGTCACAAGCTTCCTGAATGACGGCAATCGGTGTGTTCATGATTGCCACCATCTTGCTTGGCTGAGCATCGCTAGCTTGTTGCATCAAGCCACCGCGTAATTTAACCAGTTTTAATGCCTGTGCAGTGGTCATATAGCCACTGGCTGCCAAGGCACTGTACTCACCCAGACTAAGACCAATACCCGCAGTCACAGTTGGTAATTGGGCCTTAACCACTTCGTACAAAGCACAGCTCATTGCAACAATCGCCGGCTGTGTAAAGCGGGTTTCCGATAACTGGTCGGCGGCTGCAGAATCAAAGTATAATTTTGGCAAATCAATATCAAGTATTTGACTTGCTTGGTCAATTAACGTGCGATAGGTGCCGTTTTGTTGATACAGATCCTGGCCCATACCCGTTTTTTGTGAACCTTGACCACTAAATAACAATCCGACTTTCAGTTTAGACACCACCCATCAATTTTATTGCCTGTTGGTACACATCAGCTAAAATTTCAGCGGCGGGTTGTGCTTGCTTAACCAGACCAGCAACTTGGCCAGCCATGTAAGCACCATTTTCTCGGTCGCCAGTGAGCACGGCATTGCGTAGGCTACCATTACCAATCTCTTCAACTTCACTAAAATCAGGATTGGCTTTGGCTGCCTCGCTCTTTTCAAGTCGAATAAACCGTTTTGCCATGGGATTTTTCAAAACCCTGGCAGGATGGCCGGCATACTCCCCGGTAATGACGGTATCAATATCCTTAGCTTTCAAGACTGCTTGTTTGTAAGCCGGGTGAACTTTTGATTCAGCTGCGACAAGGAACCGCGTACCCATTTGGACCCCGACTGCCCCCAGCATGAAAGCTGCCGCTAGGCCACGACCATCGGCAATGCCACCGGCAGCAATCACCGGAATATCAATGGCATCAACTACTTGGGGGACAAGTGCCATTGTTGTTAATTTACCAATGTGCCCACCAGATTCCATGCCTTCAGCCACCACCGCGTCAGCACCGACGCGTTCCATTCGTTTTGCTTGTGCAACTGAAGCCACCACAGGGACCACCTTAATATCGGCTGCCTTAAACATTGAAAGGTATTTCGAAGGATCACCAGCACCAGTTGTGACTAACGTAATGTTTTTGTGCTCCTTCAAAATGACGTTCACAACGTCCTCTACGTGTGGTGAAAGAAGCATGACGTTCACACCAAAGGGCCGATCAGTCAGTGATTTAGCTCGGTCAATTTCCTGTGCGACAATCTCACCAGAAGCGTGGCCAGCACCAATAATTCCTAATCCACCCACGTTTGATACTGCGGCCGCCAAACGGCCATCTGCGACCCATGCCATACCGCCTTGAAAAATCGGATACGTTAATCCTAATGACTGCATAAATGGATCTAATTGCATAAGTTTATCCTTACTCCTTCTCAGCCAATTGTTTTTCAACGAAGGTTACCAAGTCAGAAACGGTTTCAATACCTTCTTCAGTTTCAATTTTAATGTCAAATTCATCTTCGATTTCATTGATCACTTCAAAAATATCTAGGCTATCAGCATCTAAGTCTTGTTTGATATTGGTTGTCATCGTCACTTTGTCAGCGTCTTCACCAGTTTGATCCACAATAATTGCTTGTACTTTTGAGAAAATTTCGTCGTTAGTCATAATATTTGAGCTCCTTAAGTTGTCATTTATTTTTAGTATTTAATAATCTGAGTGCCAACGGTTAAGCCACCGCCGAACCCGCCCAACGCGATTGTCTGACCACGCTGTAGGGTTCCGTGTTGAATCGCTTCATCCAACAAGATTGGCACACTAGCTGCCGATGTATTACCATAAGCAGCCACGTTGCTTAAAAACTTGTCAGTCGGTTGATCTAACCGCTTGGCAATTTGATCAAGGATTCTTTGGTTCGCTTGGTGCAAAATAAAATAGTCAATGTCATCAACTAATAGGCCTGCTTGATTGACTGCTCGTTCAATTGATTCTGGGACTTGATGGGTTGCAAATTTATAAACTGCTCGACCGTCCATTTCGAAGTATTGACGATGGGGATCAGTCGAATCCATCGCAAACACTGAATTGACTGGCTGGTAGCCAGCCGTCAGCCGATCGCCAAGCTCACCGATTGTTTGAAGATCTGTTGCCAAAAAAGCTGAGCTTGTTGACTTCACATTTTCTAACAGGACACCTGCAGCGCCATCACCAAAGAGAACAGCAGTTGATCGTTCATGCCAGTCAACCAGTTTAGATAACACCTCACCGCCAATGAGCATACCTCGGCTTCCCGGTGCTTGCAGCAGTCCCTCGGCAACTTTTAAACCGTAGATAAAGCCCGAGCAAGCAGCGTTTAAGTCGAACGCAAACGCGTTAGTGGCACCGATTCTCCCCTGAACGATTGCTGCCGTTGCCGGCGTTAAATAATCGGGTGACATCGTTGAAACAATAATAAAATCTAAGTCTGATGCTTGCCAACCAGACTGATCTAATAACTTCTGTGCTACTGAAGTACACAAATCACTGGTGGTTTGTCCAGTTGAAACGTGTCGCTGCTTGATACCGGTTCGTGTTGAGATCCATTCATCTGAAGTTTCCATATAGGTATTCAGTTCATCATTTGGAACAACACGTTCTGGCACAGTGTTAGCGCTCTGAACAATTTGAATACCTGTCATTAATTAACCCCTCACTTATTTGGAGTTGGTGAAGCGAATTCAAGAAACGCTTCCAAATTTAACAGTGCTTTTTCAATGATTTGAAGCTGTTCGTCATCCATATCTTTAGCAAAACTTTCAACCATTTGGCGGTGAAAAGAAGCGTGTGCCCGATATATCAAGCGCCCTCGATGCGTTAATCCTAATCGGACGAAACGTCGATCATCATCGCTTCTGATTCGTTGGACATAATCTTTTCTGACCAAATGGTTCACCATGGTCGTTAAAGTTCCTGGAGTGATTCGCAATTCACGAGCGACTTCTGAGGTCGTCTTATGCTCGTACATTGAAATAGCGTCAACGGCATGGACTTCCTTGATGGAAATATCTTTGAATTGGCTCTTTCTTAAAGCTAACTCTTCCACCCGAACAATGTCACCGTATACCGTTGTTAGTAATTGATTGATACGCTTAGCCGTAGAATAATCCATGTTTGCACCACCTCATTTTGATTCTCATTTAGTTTCGACCTCAAAATAATAGCAGTGTGAATTCTGGCGATTAACGTACCGTCTCTTCTGGTTCGACGATAAACATCAGTTCAGCTGTCAAAACAACGACTTCATTAACCACAGCCTCACATGAAACAACACCCATATTATCGCGCTGCTTTTTCATTTTGACTTTCAGTTCCACTTGATCAGAAGCATGAACATCCTGCAAAAATTCTGCTTTTGAAATACCGCCAAGATAAGCCGTTTTATGTGCAAAAGCCGGTGATTTTAAAATCAGAATTGACGCTGCTTGTGCAAGTGATTCAACGATCAACGCTGGTGGCATAACATACTCACCGGGACGAAACCCGTTAACAAAGCTTTCGTCAGCGGTGACGTTCTTGATAGCAGTGATTGATTCGCCAGCAATAAGTTCTTTCACGCCATCCATGTAAAAAATCGGAAACCGGTTAGGAATGAGCTCTTGAATCTCTTGAGAAGTTAATTGCATACGTCGCAAAGCACCTCCTTCAAAACTATTTCAAACATCAAAGTATTTGATGGCGTTATCATATTCTAAAATTGGAGCCTCTGTCAAGTAAGTTTCGAAAAACAGCTATGGATGGGCAACTTCTTTACTTATATTTAAGATCGTTTTTGACTATTTGTAAATAACTAATAGTTTGAACATCAAACTATTGTGCGTATTTAAGTTCAGGATAGATATGCTATAATAATCACATTCCAAGTTTGGAGGCAGTAAAATGAACGATGAAACCATTGAAAAACAGCTACGGGATAAAACGGAAACTGAAATCAATTTGCGTCATTTTACTACGATTGGGTCCACTAATCGATATGCCAAACACCTCACCCAGCAGCAACCAATCCAGGTTCCTTACCTCATCTGGGCTGATCAGCAGACTGCAGGCACCGGAAAATTGGCCCGACCTTTTTATTCTTCATCTGGTGGGTTATATCTCTCACTCATTTTACCTAACAAGTCGATTGACCCTCAAAAAATTGGGTTATTTACCACTAGCCTCGCACTTGCCGGCATCAAAGCAATTAAAGCATGTTTTAGCATTGCTGCCCAGGTCAAATGGGTCAACGATATTTACTTGAATCAACGTAAAATCGTCGGCATTTTAGTTGGGCGAGGTGCCAACCAAACCATTATCATCGGCATAGGCGTAAATTTATTCCAAGCCAATTTTCCCACCGAGATCAGCCAAACCGCTGGCAACTTGCTCACAAGCCCCCCTTCTGATTCGGAGAAAGACCAATTTTTAATTAGTTTGGTCAGTCATCTTTACAAGTCCAGCATGACCTATACCAACCCACAATTTATTAGTGAGTACAAACACAGTCTAAACCTAATGAGCCAACAAGTTGAGCTTAAGATGGGACACTCTTCAATCATTGGTAAAGTCATTGATATCAATAGTCTTGGTCAATTGGTGATACTTGATTCGGTCACTAAAAAGGCCCGTTCAATTTCAGCTGGGGAGGTCATTAAAGTTTACCCAAACCATTTGTCGAAATAAGCGTGTCATGGTAAACTTATCACAAGTTAAGGGGGCGAATTTTAATGGCAGAAATCATTGTTACAACCACGGAGAATATTCCTGGACAAAAATACGAAATCATTGGCGAAGTTTTTGGTTTGACAACCCAATCGAAAAACGTTGTCAGAAATATCGGTGCAGGTTTAAAGAACATCGTTGGTGGCGAGATCAAAGACTATACGAAGATGTTAATTGAAGCAAGAGACGTCGCAATTGATCGACTCAGACAAAATGCTACCGACCTCGGAGCCGACGCGGTAGTCATGATGCGTTTTGATTCAGGATCGATTGGTACTGATATGCAATCCGTTGCCGCGTATGGAACTGCCGTGAGATTTATTGAGTAAACTGTCTGGTCAATTTCTAAAAATACACAAAAAGAGCGCTGAAATTTAATCTCAGCACTCTTTTTAAAAGGTCTAAGCAGGATAAACGGCTATCTCATTAATAACCAATTATTTACTTGATTCTACCCAACTGTTTGTTTATTCTCTTGTGTTTTATGCCAATAAGTTCGTTCGGCTTCTTTTCTCGCGTCAATAGCTTCAGCTTTGGTGTCAAAGCTCTTCAGTAATACATAGCGTCCCTTATACATTAACCGAGCTAACCAGCGGTCTGTGGCTTTATCATAAGAAACACCGACTACACCAGAAGTATTCCGCTGTGATTCTTTAATCGAAGAAACCATAATGCCATCACTATTACGCAAGTTTTGAGGATTACCCATATTCTTGGTGAATCCTTCATTCTTTGCGTAACGCTCACGTGCAAGTTCCCTGCGTAAGCACCCGCAACTTCTAACATAGCCGCCGCGAAGACGTGAACCATCCACTGTAACAATGTTGCCGCAACTGCAACGACATTCCCACAATAAATCGGCATTCTTTGGATCCTGTCCGTTTTGCCGAATTACGGTCAAACGGCCAAACTGCTTGCCTTTCATCTCAATCATTCTACTCATAGCGTTCCCCATCCTTTTAGCGAAAGTGACCGCCCCTCCATTGGGCCATTTCGCTGAAAATTTGTAATGCCTATCCTACTAAAACCAACGCGTTAAAATTTAACGCGTACAGTCAATCATAAAAGCGAACTAAAATTAAAAAAACTGCTCCAAAGTATTTTTAATTTCAATTAATTGACTTGCATTTATTCTATCAGTGGTAAAGCAACATTTCAATTGTATTCGATTAAATTGTGAGAAAATCACGAAAAAAATTTAATATCCATGCAAATATTCTCTTATTTTCCTCATTTAGCGTTGGATAATTGAATTTTTCAAGTAAAATACCCACATATTCCCCCTGTTAATATCGAATAAATATTAGTTTATTTAACCGAAAATCCGGTTTTCTAATTGACTTACCCCCTCAATTCACATATACTTATACGTGTTGTTTTATTGTTATGCGGCAATAGCTCAGCTGGATAGAGCAACGGTCTTCTAAACCGTAGGTCGAGGGTTCGAATCTCTCTTGCCGCATCAGTGAATTGAATAGTGGAATTTATTCCAAGTAAATGCTTTCAATGTGATAAGTAGCCCATTTATCACATTGCTTTAATTTACTTGGAATTTTTTTGGGTCATCGTCAAATCGTATTGGTGATGCTCGTAAGCACAGTCACATTTTGTGGCTGTGCTTTTTACTATTTCTGGATTAGTGAAATGCGGTTAAA
>NZ_JAAXLJ010000021.1 GCF_012641075.1 Secundilactobacillus angelensis
TACTTTATACTTTGCATATTAAAACTAAAAAAGTCCTAATCACAAAGTAGTGATTAGAACTAATTTATAAATTTACCAACAACAGTTGCCAAAGAGCCGTATATTAACGCTTTGAGAATTGACCAGCCTTACGGGCCTTCTTGAGACCTGGCTTCTTACGTTCTTTCATACGTGCATCACGAGTTAACAGACCGGCACGCTTGAGGGGACCACGGAAATCTGGGTCTACTTCAAGCAATGCACGGGCGATACCGTGACGAACAGCGCCAGCTTGACCTGAGAAGCCACCACCATTAACGTTTGCTAAAACATCGTAGTTGCCTAGAGTTTCAGTAACGTTAAATGGTTGAACAACCACTTCACGCAAGTTAGCGAATGGAATGTATTCTTCAATTGCTTTATCATTCATAACGATTTTACCAGTACCTGGTACTAAACGTACACGAGCTACTGAGTCTTTACGACGGCCAGTGCCGCGATATTGTACTTGAGCCAATTTGAATTCCTCCTTAAATTAGGTTAGTGATGTCTAAAACTTCAGGCTTTTGAGCAGCATTGTCATGTTGGTCGCCAGCGTAAACGTGAAGCTTCAAGCCGATCTTGTGACCTAATGAAGTATGAGGAAGCATACCCTTAACAGAAGTTTCAATCAGCTTTTCTGGGTCATTTGCACGAAAATCGCCAGCAGTGCGTTGCTTTAAACCACCTGGATGGTTCGTATGATGGTAATAGATCTTCCGTGAAGCCTTCTTACCCGTTAAAGCAATCTTTGAAGCATTGATCACGATAACGTGATCACCAGTATCTACATTTGGGGTGAACGTTGGCTTATTCTTACCACGTAAGATGTTTGCGACAGCTGAAGCAAGACGTCCCAAAGGAACATCAGTTGCATCAACCACGTACCACTTGCGATCCACGTCACCTGGTTTAGCCATATATGTTGTACGCACGATTAATTTCCTCCAATTTCAGTGTTTGTTTGACATCCGTTAACAAGTTTCCGGGGCTTATCGTGGGGCAAACAATACCAATTAACATAGTACAAATTTCTGTCCCTTAAGTCAAGGGTTTTCCGTATTTGTTTTCGTTCTTGTGTGAATTCTATCGCTGTCGCTTAGGCAGCTTAGTGGGATGCTCTGGATCATCGCCTTCATAATAGACGTGCTTCAGATACAACCCGCTGGCTGGCACCGTTCGACGGGCCGCACGGCGATCATTGATCCGGTATAGATTCTGAATATCGTTAACTGGCCGGGTACCAGCACCGATTTCCACCAGTACCCCTACCATGATACGCACCTGGTTATAAAGAAAGCCGTTGCCGTAAAATTCAAATACCAGCTCGTTATTGGCTTCATCCTTGTGACAGCCAGCTTCGTAAATCGTCCGGTAATTGGTTCGAGCTGATGAGCCAGAAGCCACGAAGCTCGTAAAATCATGCTCACCAATCAAATCTTTGGCTGCCTGATTGATTCGGTCGACGTCAACTGGAAACTTCCAGTGTCCGGTGTAGTTACGCTTAAACGGATTGCGGAATTCGCCTAGGTCCATTCGATACATGTACCGCTTGCCAGAAACGTCATAACGGGCATGAAACTCGTCGCTAACGATATCTACATGCAGAACCTCCATATCGACAGGCAACATGGAATTCAGGCCCTTACGCATGTTTTCAGCCGTTAAATGATACGGCATATCAAAGTGAACAACCTGTCCCAGCGCATGAACACCAGCATCCGTTCGACCAGAACCGTAAACGACAATCGCTGGTGTCGGATTCTTAGCCATTTTGTTGACGACTCGGGTCAGCTCGCTTTCAATCGTCCGCTTGTTGGGCTGGCGCTGAAAGCCGGCAAAGTTAGTGCCATCATAGGCTAATGTAATTTTATATCTCAAAAGTTCGTTCCTCTCAAATAAAATAACGTAAGGCAACCACACTGCTTAAGCCAACCATATAGATCACCAGTGACCAGCTATCTAGGCGTCGCCACTTGAGTTGCCTGTACTTGGTCCGGTTTTCACCGTCCTGGTAGCCCCGAGCCTCCATTGCCGTGGAAATTTCAATCGCTCGGTTAAACGCGTTAACAAACAGTGGAATCAAAATTGGCACGATTGTCCGAATTCGTTGCCGCAAACCGCCTTCGCCAAAGTCAACGCCACGAGAGCGTTGCGCGTTCATGATTTTCTCGGCCTCATCCATTAAAGTCGGCACAAATCTAAGTGCTAAGGATAGCATCAAAGCAAGAGTCGCCACCGGAAAATGAACTTTGCGCAGCGGACTCAGCAAGGACTCAATACCATCCGCAATCTCCAACGGTTCAGTGGTAAAAGTCAGAATAGTCGAAATCAGGATGATTAAGACAAACCGCATGAGGATGACCCCAGCACTATTCAGACCATTTTGAGTGACTGATAGCCACCCCCACTGCCAGTAAACATGACCGCCAGCACCAAAGAAGACTTGAATTAAAACGGTAAAAATCATTAACCAAAATAAGGGCATTAATCCGTGAATGTATACTCTGAGTGGGATAGCTGAAGCAACCACTGATGCCAGGAGTAACACTGTCATCACCAGGTAAGTCCAGAAATCATTTGCAAAAAAGATCACTGCTATATATAGGAAGCACAGGACTAACTTAGCCCGGGGATCCATTCGGTGAACCCAGGAATGTCCGGGAATGAAGCGACCAAACATTACCTTATTCATGGCGGTCATCCCCCTTCCCAAGCTGTGGTGCGATTTCATCAGCCAACTCAGAAACGGTCAGCGGCATGGTCTCAAATTCAAAACCAGCTTGTTGCAACTCATAGGCAAACCGGGTTGCAGAAGGCAGTCCTAACTGATGGGCCGTCAACCACTCTGGATCACTAAAGATTTCTCGCGGTGTCCCCTGTTTAAGCAGCTCACCGTGCCCCATAACCAGCACGTGGTCAGCGTAATCCGCTACATCATCCATTTGATGGGTAATCAGCACAATTGTTAACCCCTGCTCTTCACGTAGCCTGGTGACCAGCTGCATGATCTCTAATCGGCCTCGCGGGTCCAAGCCGGCCGTTGGTTCATCTAGCACCAAAACTTCTGGTTCCAGCGCTAAAACACCAGCAATCGCTACCCGGCGCATTTGCCCACCAGACAAATCAAAGGGTGAGCGACTCAACAATGATTCATCCAGGCCAACTTCACCGGCCATCCGTTTAGCCAATTCGTTAGCATCCGCTTCTGATACCCCAAAGTTCTGTGGGCCAAAAGCAATATCTTTCAGCACGGTTTCTTCAAACAGCTGGTTTTCTGGGAACTGAAACACCATACCAACCTTTTTACGTAACGGTTTTAAATGCTTATTGTTAGTTTCATTCGTGATTACTTGGTCACCGATAGTCACTGTCCCAGAGGAAGGCTTCAGCAGCGCGTTGAGATGCTGAATCAAAGTGGATTTACCACTACCCGTTTGGCCGATGACTGCCGTAAAGGTCCCCGACTTGATTTGCAAGTTGATGTTCTTCAGGGCTTGGACAGCAAATGGCGTGCCTGCTTGATACGAATAATTTACTTGTTCAAACGTGATGTCCGTAGCCAATCGACTAAGCCCCTTTCATCTAAATAAGATTCAGGTACCGCTATGTGCCGCTCCTGCAAAGCGTCTTTGACCTTTTCGGGAAGCGGTACATCCAGTCCCATTTCAACCAGTTGTTTGCCGTGATTAAAGAGCTCACTAGGGGTTGACTCTTCCACAAAGTGACCATCATCGATCACCACGATCCGATCAGCGTTAGCCGCCTCGTTGATATCGTGAGTAATGGAAAGCACGGTTAGGTTGAGGTCGTCTTTCAACTGTTGAATCACCTGTAAAATTGCTTGCCGACCACGAGGATCCAACATGCTGGTGGCTTCATCTAAAATTAATATCTTGGGGGCAATGGCGATAATCCCGGCTAATGCCACCCGCTGCTTTTGGCCGCCAGACAAGTTGGCAGGTTCGCGATCCTTGTAATCCAGCATCCCGACCTGTTCCAGCGCGTGATTGACTCTCGTCACCATGGTGTCACGGTCAACGGAACGATTCTCCATGCCAAAAGCCACGTCATCGGCCACAGTCGCGCCAACGAATTGGTTATCGGGATTCTGAAAGACCATGCCGACTTTTTCCCGAATTTGCCAAACGCTTTCTGGTGTCAGCTCCTGATCGTCAATGGTGATCTTACCAGAATCAGCTGCCATAAGCCCAATGAGCAGCTTCGCTAAAGTGCTCTTACCGCTCCCGTTATGACCCACGATTGCCACCCAATCACCCGTTTGGATTTCAAGGCTCACGTCATCAATGGCTTGGGTATCGCTATTACTATATTTATAATTTAAATGTTCAACCTTGATAATGGCCATTATAGTTTGTCTCCGTCTATTGAAATTCAATCGCTATTATAACAAATCTGGCCCCTACATTGATACTTTCACAAACATTTTTTTGATTTACTGCGGTTTATCATTTGGCATGCTCACTTTTCTAGCCTATAATTAAATAAGTAGGAGAACGCTTTCACTATTATTTTTTTTAGGAGGTTTATCAATGACAAAAAATATCGTTGTCGTTGGTGCTGGTTTCGCGGGGGTTTTAACAACCAAGAAGCTGGCTAAACGATTCAAATCTAATGCTGATGTGACCATCACTTTAATTGATCGTCACTCATATTTCACCTACTTGACCGAGCTTCACGAAGTCGCAACGGAGCGGGTACAGCCTGACGCAGTTCAATACGATTTACAGCACTTATTCAATCATGCTAAAAACGTCACGCTAGTTACCGACAACGTTACTCAAGTGGACAAGGAAAACAAAAAGGTGATTGGCGAAAACGGTGAATATCCGTTTGACAGTCTAGTCATTAGTTTAGGCGGCGAACCTAACGACTTTGGGACGCCGGGTGTGAAGGAAAATGGGTATACACTCTGGTCCATGGAAGATGCTATTCGTCTGCGCACGCACTTGGATGATGTTGTTCGTCGAGGCGCTGCTGAGCACGATCCACAAAAGCGCCAAACGTTATTAACCATCGTTGTCTGTGGTTCTGGCTTTACTGGTGCAGAAACCATTGGCGAACTGATCGACTACAAACAAGTATTGGCTAAACGTTACCGCATTGATGCTGATGAAATCAAGGTTATCTTGGTCGAAGCTGCACCAACGATTATTAACATGCTTGATCGAACCAATGCCGCTCATGCTGAAAAGTATATCAAGGAAAATGGTATTGAAATCCGTGCGTCATCTGCCATCACCGCAGTTAATCCAGATTCAGTTGAAATTAAAGAGCAAGACCCAATTGCTACCGAAACCTTGATCTGGACTGCTGGTGTCAAGACCAACCACACCGCCGATGAATTTGGTATCGAGTCTGGTCGTGGTGGTCGTCTGATCACCAACAAATATCTGCAGGCGCAAGGGTTCGAAGATAAGGCCATTTACGTTGCTGGTGATGATGCCAACGCTACTGAGGAGGGTGCTGAACGTGCAGTTCCTCAAACGGCGCAAGAAGCTGAATTTGAATCCTATGTGGTAGCCCACAACGTTGCTGAAGATATTAACGGCAGCCAGAACTACCAGGAATTCAAGGATAAGAACATGGGCTTCATGGTCTCATTTGGTTATCGATACGGGATTGCACAAGTCTTTGGTGGCAAACGTATTCGTGGCTGGTTTGCAACCTGCATGAAGCATGGTGGTAACCTACTGTACTTCTGGCGGATTCGTTCTGGTTATGCAATGTGGAAGTACCTCAAGGATGAAATCTTCAAGACAGAAAATAAACGAACGGTACTTGGCAGCAACACCGCTACCAACACCAATGTACTTTGGACACTGCCACTGCGGTTATTCTTCGGTCTTGGCTTATTCTTCGATGGTATGAGTAACATGGGCGGTACTGCTGGTTGGATGACCAGTTTGTCACCAACTATGGGGACGATTGAACTAGTACTAGGTATCCTGATCTTCTTCGGTCTCGCAACCTGGTGTGCAAACTTCCTGGTGATTCTAGGCTTCCTATTCCTAGTCCACACCTGGCCAGCTAGCTGGATATGTTTCGTAGCCTTTGCGCTACTCAACGGATCCGGTCGAACATTCGGCTTGGATATCTGGTTTGTACCGTGGTTACAACGGACTTGGGGTAAATCTCGTTACGGGACGCCTAAATCGATTTACAAGCACAAATAAAACCTAACTGAATAGTTTAAACTCAAAAGGGACACCTCAGTTGTTGAGATGTCCCTTTTGTGGTGCCAAACACATAAATGAAGACACAAAAAAATCACTACCGAGTAAATGGCGCACGGACAAACCGCATTCAAGCTAGACTCGAATTCATCATCATCATAGCGCTTTATGTCATAAACTCGGTGTGATTCTATTGCGATCAGCAATAGAGCTGATCACGATTACTGCATTAATAATACTTAATTAGTCAACAAGTTGTAGAATAACCATTTGTGCGCCATCGCCACGACGAGGCATGGTCTTCAAGATACGAGTATAACCACCATTACGGTCAGCATACTTAGGTGCAACTTCGCTGAATAGCTTTTGTAATGCTGTTGAGACTTCGATGTTATCGCCATCTTCTTTAACATCAGCAACTACGTCACGAAGGAAACCGGCAGCTTGACGACGGGCGTGCAAGTCGCCACGCTTACCTAAGCTGATCATCTTGTCAGTAGTAGAACGTACTTCTTTGGCACGTGCTTCAGTAGTCTTGATTTGGCCATGAATTAATAATTCAGTGGTAAGATCCCGAAGTAACGCGCGACGTTGTGAACTTGTTCGTTGCAATTTACGGTAACTCATTACTGGATACCCTCCTTTTTATATTTATACTAGTCTTCTTTACGAAGTGATAACCCAAGGTCGTTGAGCTTTGCTTTGACTTCTTCCAATGACTTCCGGCCTAAGTTACGAACCTTCATCATATCGGCTTCAGTCTTGTTGGTCAGCTCTTGAACAGTGTTGATTCCCGCACGTTTGAGACAGTTGTATGAACGGACTGATAAGTCAAGCTCTTCAATCGTCATCTCAAGCATCTTTTCTTTGTGGGTCTCTTCTTTTTCAACCATGATTTCAGCGTTCTTAGCTTCGTCTGTTAAATCAACAAACATCGCCAAGTGTTCCGTTAAAATCTTAGCAGCTAAACTGATAGATTCACTAGGCGTAATTGAACTGTCAGTCCAAACATCCATCGTTAACTTGTCATAGTCAGTTCTCTGACCAACCCGCGTGTTTTCAACCTGATAGTTAACACGTTCGATTGGGGTATAAATAGAGTCAATAGGCAAAACGCCAATTGGCATATCTTCCTTAGCCTTGTTTCGGTCAGCTGAAACGTAGCCGCGACCTTTATTTGCAGTCATTCGCATATGGAAGGTTGCCCCTTCTGCGACAGTCGCAATATAAAGATCAGGATTGAGAACTGTGACATCACTGTCAGCAGCAATGTCACCAGCTGTAACTTGAGCAGGTCCCTTAACGTCAATTTCCATTGATTCGATTTCATCGTCAGGTCCTTCAAGCTTAAGCGAAATCTTCTTAACGTTCAGAATAATCTGAGTAACATCTTCCACAACACCTTCGATAGTCGAAAATTCGTGTAAGACACCATCAATCTGAATACTTGTGACAGCAGCACCAGGCAGCGATGAAAGCAGAATTCGTCTTAAAGAATTCCCTAACGTAGTTCCATAACCACGTTCGAGAGGTTCAACGACAAACTTGCCGTAATCGTCGCTTTCTTCAATTTTGTGAATGTTAGGCTTTTCGAATTCGATCATTCTTATCTTTTACCCCTTTCAAAACGCGTTGAGCCATATAAATAAGTCCCATCATGTAGTCGTATGCCCACTAAAACGGGATACACTATACTCGACGGCGCTTCGGAGGACGAGAACCATTATGAGGAACTGGAGTAACGTCCCGAATGGCAGTTACTTCAAGTCCAGTAGATTGTAAAGCACGGATTGCAGCTTCACGACCTGAACCTGGGCCCTTAACAGCAACTTCAACAGTCTTCATACCATGTTCCATAGAGTTCTTAGCAGCAGCTTCAGCAGCCATTTGTGCAGCAAATGGTGTTGATTTACGACTACCCTTAAACCCTAATGAACCAGCAGAAGACCAAGCAATTGCGTTACCTTGCATGTCAGTAATCATGACCAGAGTGTTGTTAAATGTTGAGTGAATGTGAGCAACACCAGACTCGATATTTTTCTTTACGCGGCGTTTGCGCGAAGTTTTTCTAGTTGCCATAAAATGTCATAACCTCCTTTTAGTAAATTATTTCTTTCTACCTGCAATCGAGGTCTTTTTACCTTTACGAGTGCGGGCATTGTTCTTCGTGTGTTGGCCACGAACAGGCAAACCACGACGGTGACGCATACCACGGTATGAACCGATTTCTTGAAGACGCTTGATGTTCAAGCTAACTTCACGACGTAAGTCACCTTCGACTTGGTAATTGTCAACGGCTGCACGGATCTTATCTTCATCTTCAGGGGCCAAATCACGAACGCGAACGTCTGGTGATACACCGGTCTCTTCAATGATCTTTTGTGCAGTAGTGTTACCAATTCCGAAAATGTAAGTTAAGCCAATGACAATTCGCTTGTCACGTGGCAAGTCAACTCCAGCAATACGAGCCATTAAGTTGCACCTCCTATATTATTATGAATTATTTACCTTGACGTTGTTTGTGCTTAGGGTTTGCAGAGCAAATAACCATTACTCGACCCTTACGCTTGATAATCTTACAATGATCGCACATTTTTTTAACTGATGGACGTACTTTCATGAGAATCAAAACCTCCTATAGTCCTAATGCAAACCAAAAAACCAACCTATTTAAACCGGTAAGTAATCCGGCCTTTGGTTAAATCATACGGCGACATTTCAACAGTAACACGGTCTCCAGGAAGGATTCGAATGTAATGCATCCGAATCTTACCAGAAACGTGTGCTAAAATTTCATGACCGTTTTCGAGTTCAACCCGAAACATTGCATTTGGCAGTGTTTCAGTGACTTTACCTTCAACTTCAATGACGTCTTTTGCCACGAACGTACCCCCTTGAGTGTTTTATGACTATGATTAAATAGTGCCCGGACTTGCCCAATTATAAATTGAGGCTAACCTGAGTTAGTTTACCACACCATAACTTTTGAAGCAAGAACTTCTATACTGAGGGCATTTAGGCAAGTTGACTAAGAATCGCTTTGACGTCGTTGTAAACATCTTGGATGTCACGATCACCATCAACGGTGTGAAGTAAACCCTTCTTTTGGTAGAAATCTACCAACGGTGTGTTCATCTTCATGTTGACATCCAAACGATTCTTCACAGTTTCAGGCTTATCATCTTCTCGTTGATAGAAGTCATGACCGCCACAAACATCACAAGTACCAGGAACCTTCGTTGGGTTATAGACCTTGTGATAGGTTGCACCGCATGTCCGGCAGATATATCTGCCAGATAATCGTTCGATCAAAACATCAGGCTCAACGTGAATGTTGATGACAGCATCCACATTACGTCCAAGTTCAGATCCAAACTGATCAAGTGCTTCAGCTTGGTCAATTGTTCTTGGATAACCATCTAGCATGTAGCCCTTTGCGACATCATCTTGGCCTAAACGTTCCTTGACGATCCCGTTTGTGACTTCATCCGGAACCAATTCACCTTTGTCGATAAACTTCTTAGCTGCAAGTCCCATCTCAGTTTCATTTTTCATGGCTTCACGGAAAATGTCACCGGTTGAGATATGCAAAATATCGAAGTCTTCAACAATCTTCTGGGCTTGAGTTCCCTTACCTGCTCCAGGTAATCCCATTAAAATTAAATTCATTGACATGTTTGTTTCCTCCTAGCAGTTCAATCTAATGACAAGATGGTGTGCTGAACCAGGTCATCACACCATTACTCGTCTCATTTAGCTGGACGGGGATCTTGGATGAAACCAACATAAGTCCGCTTCATCATAAGCCCTTCGACCTGTTGGATCGTTTGGATAGCAACACCGACTACGATAAGTAGACTAGTACCACCAAGTCCAATCGATTCATTCAGATTCCAAACGTTTTGAGCAACTAGTGGAATCAAAGCAACCAACCCTAAGAACAGAGCACCGACCGTACTCAAACGCATCAGTAAGTTAGATACGTATACTTGAGTTTCGTGGCCAGGCCAGACACCAGGGATATAACTCCCTTGTTTCTGTAAGTTCTCAGATAATTTTTCAGGGTTAACCTGAACAAATGCGTAGAAGAACGTGAACAGAATAATCAAAATCGTATATAAGATTGTTCCGCTCGTCGTCTGCATGTTAAAGATATTGGTTAATACTTGATACCAGGTATCTTCGGAGTGATTATTAGCAAACGCCATCATAACAGTCTGAGGGGTTGCGATAAAGGAACTCGCGAAGATAACGGGAATAACACCAGCGACGTTGACCTTTAATGGAAGGTAACTACTATCTGGATCGCCGGAAACTCGACGCGTATATTGAATTGGAATCTTCCGATCAGCTTGTTGAACCCACGTTACCCAAGTAACAATGACTAGAACAGCAATCAAAACAGCCAAAACAATTAATGCACCCTTCCACCAATTCGAAGCAGTTAAATCTTGAAGGTACGTTTGATATAACTGGTACAATCCAGTAGGCATTCGGGCAATGATACCCGCGAAGATAATCATTGAAACACCATTCCCCAGACCGTGATCAGTAATCATATCACCCATCCAGGTCGTTAACATGGTTCCACCGGTCAAGATCAAACCAATCATCGCATACGTTTTAACTCCTGGGTTTTGCACCAAGTTCAAACTACTTAAGGTGTTAAACCCGGCAGTAATCCCAATTGATTGCACAAACGCTAGGATAATCGTTAAATAACGTGTGTGTTGGTTCAACTTACGTCGACCAACTTCCCCTTGCTTACTCCATTCTACATAACGAGGAACGATGTCCATTTGTAGAAGTTGGATCACAATTTGTGCGGTAATGTATGGCGAAACTCCCATCGCAAAGATGGAATAGTTGGTTAAGCCACCACCACTGAACATGTTTAAAATGCTAACCAATCCAGAAGACGCAACGCTTTGTAATGCCTTTGCATTGACCCCTGGAACAGTGATGAAAGAGCCAAGGCGAAAGACAACCAAAACCATCAGTGTAAAGAGAATCTTATTCCGAATGTCTTTAACCTTAAACGCGTTTTTCATGGTCGACAGCATTAAATCACCTCAGTTTTACCGCCTGCAGCTTCGATTGCAGCACTAGCACTTGCAGAGAACTTTTGTGCTTTAACCGTAAGCTTCTTTGAAATTTCTCCGTTACCTAAAACTTTAACTTCGACTTTTTCGTTCTTAACGATGCCTGCTTCTACCAATGCTGCAGGTGTAACTTCTGCACCATCTTCAAAACGATCGTTAAGTGTAGACAGGTTCACTAAAGCATATTCCTTGCGGTTCATGCTAGTAAAACCACGCTTTGGAATCCGACGATACAGTGGCATTTGGCCACCTTCGAAACCAAGACGGGTCTTAGAACGAGCCTTTTGACCCTTTTGGCCACGACCTGATGTCTTACCGTTACCAGCAGAACGGCCACGTCCCTTACGCGTACGCGTTACACGTGATCCTTCAGATGGTTGTAATTCGTTCAACTTCATGAATGAAGGCACCTCCTTATTTATTAATTTACTTTACTTCTTCAACTTTGATCAAGTGAGCAATTTGGAACAATGCACCACGAGTAGCTGCGTTGTCCGGACGAACAACAGAGCTATTTACCTTCTTTAAGCCAAGGGCTTCAACAATCTTACGTTGTTTAGGAAGACGGTGGGCAGCACTGTGAATCAAAGTAACTTTTAAATCAGCCATGTTGAGATCCTCCTATTCAGCTAAGTGTTGAACTGAAACACCACGTAAATCAGCAACCTCTTCAGCACGCTTGAGTTGTTTCAAACCTTCAAACGTAGCACGGATGGCGTTGATTGGTGTATCAGAGCCAAGTCGCTTACTTGTAACATCAGCGACACCGGCTAATTCCATGACGGCACGAACAGCACCACCAGCAGTAACTCCAGAACCTTCAGCGGCTGGCTTTAACATGATCCGGCCACCATCATAAGTTCCAAGTACTTCATGCGGAATGGTAGTACCAACGATTGGGACAAGGATTAAGTTCTTGCGGGCTGCTTCAACAGCCTTACGAATGGCTTCTGGAACTTCTTGAGCTTTACCAGTACCAAAGCCAACGTGACCGTTGTGATCACCGACGACAACAAGAGCAGCGAAACGTAGACGACGTCCACCTTTTACAACTTTAGTGATTCGGTTGATTGATACAACGTTGTCTTCAAGATCCAACTTTTCAGGATCAATAAACTTTGCCATTAGTGGTTATTCCTCCTTTTTAGAAATGTAAGCCGTTTTCACGAGCTGCTTCAGCTAATGCTTCAACACGTCCGTGGTATAAGTAACCGCCACGATCGAAAACAACTTCGGAAATCTTCTTAGCAGCAGCGCGTTCTGCAACAAGCTTACCAACTGCTTGGGCTTGTTCAGTCTTGTTACCTGCAGCTATTTCACTATCTAAAGTCGAGGCACTGACCAGCGTCACACCCGCTACGTCATCAATTACTTGAGCGTAGATGTTCTTGTTTGAACGGAAAACATTTAAGCGTGGGCGCTCTGCAGTACCAGAAATCTTGTTCCGGACACGCATATGACGCTTTTGACGTGTCTTGTTCTTATCTGGTTTCGAAATCAAAATAGTCACCTCTTTAAATTATTTATAGAATGCTTATGCAGCATTATTTACCAGTTTTACCTTCTTTAAGGCTGATGTGTTCGTTTTCGTAACGAATACCTTTACCCTTGTAAGGTTCTGGTGAACGAACGGCACGGATTTCAGCAGCAAAGTCACCGACTTCTTGCTTGCTAATACCGCTAATGTTGATTGTGTTGTTATCAGGTACTTCAACTTTTAAGGTTGAAGGAACATCGATTTCAACTGGGTTGGAATAACCAACGCTTAAGATAAGCTTGCCCTTTAATTGAGCACGGTAACCAACACCGACAAGTTTCAAGGTCTTAGCGAAGCCCTTAGTAACCCCTTCAACCATGTTGTTGAAGTTGGCACGAGTGGTTCCGTGTAAGGCACGGGTCTTGTTGTTGTCATCTGGACGGTCGAAGTTAACTTCGCCATCAGCAACGTTCATGGTGATGATTGGTGAGAATGTACGAGTAATGGTTCCTTTAGGACCCTTTACAGTAACATCATTACCATCGCGTTTAACGTCAACACCATCTGGAATAGTAACTGTCTTGTAACCAATACGACTCATTTAGTGGACACCTCCCTGCTTTTTAAAATATTACCAAACGTAGGCGAGTACTTCGCCACCGATTTTCTTTGCACGTGCTTCTTTATCAGTAACAACACCTTCAGATGTTGAGATGATTGCAATACCTAATCCGTTAAGGACCTTAGGAACAGCATCAGATTTAACGTAAGTACGTAAACCTGGCTTTGAAATACGCTTTAAACCTGAAATAACGCGTTGCTTGTCGCGACCATACTTAAGAAATACACGGATGATACCTTGCTTGTCATCATCGATATATTCGACGTCACGAACGAAACCTTCGCGCTTCAAAATTTCAGCAATGTCGCGCTTCATTTTTGATGCAGGAACTTCTAATGATTCGTGGTATACCATGTTGGCATTACGGATCCGAGTTAAGAAGTCTGCAATTGGGTCAGTCATAGACATTAACGTTTATCCTCCTTTGTTATGAAATCTTACCAGCTAGCTTTCTTCATGCCAGGAATTTGACCCTTGTGGGCGAGTTCCCGTAAGCAAAGTCGGCATAAGTGGAATTTGCGATAAACTGAATGTGGACGGCCACAACGTTCGCAACGTGTATAAGCTTGTGTCGAGTATTTAGCTGGACGCTGACTCTTAACAATTAATGATTTTTTAGCCACAATAATACCCTCCTTACTTAGTAAATGGCATGCCAAGTTGAGTTAACAACTCGCGTGATTCTTCATCAGAATTAGCAGTAGTGACAATAACAATGTCAAGACCACGAACACGGTTAACCTTATCATAATCGATTTCTGGGAAAATCAATTGTTCACGAACACCGAGCGTATAGTTACCACGACCATCAAAGGCGCGAGAACTGATACCATGGAAATCACGAACACGTGGTAATGAAACGTTAACTAACTTGTCTAAGAAATCATACATCCGTTCGCCACGTAATGTAACTTTGGCACCGATAGCGTTACCTTCACGTAAACGGAAACCGGCGATTGACTTCTTAGCTTTAGTAATCAAAGGCTTTTGACCTGCGATCAAGCCTAATTCTTCAACTGCTTCATCTAAGTTCTTAGCGTTTGTAGTTGCATCACCAACACCCATGTTTAAGACGATCTTGTCCAACTTAGGTGCTTGCATGATCGATGTGTAGTTAAACTTTTCAATCATTGATGGAACGATTTCTTTGTTGTACTTTTCTTGTAAACGATTAGCCATTAGTTAATTTGTCCTCCTTTCCTTGATTACTTGTCGATGGTTTCGCCGCTCTTTTTAGCGAAGCGAACCTTCTTGCCGTCTTCTACACGGAAACCAACACGGGTTGGTTCGTTAGTAGAAGGGTCAAGGAGCATCACGTTAGATACTTGAATTGGAGCTTCAGTATCGATGATGCCACCTTGAGGATTGCTTTGAGAAGCTTTTTGATGCTTCTTGATCATGTTGATACCTTCAACGATGACGCGGTCTTTAGCGTTAAGAGTCTTAGTAACAGTTCCCTCTTTACCCTTATCTTTACCGCTGATCACGCGAACTTTATCACCAGTTTTAATGAACATCCTGTTTGGCACCTCCTTATTTTCGAACGATTAGAGCACTTCTGGTGCAAGAGAGACAATCTTCATATAATCATTGTCACGTAATTCACGCGCAACTGGTCCGAAAATACGAGTACCTTGTGGACTCTTGTCATCACGGATTAATACCGCAGCATTTTCATCAAACTTGATGTATGAGCCATCGGCACGGCGTACACGGGAAGTAGTACGAACAACAACTGCTTTAACGACGTCACCTTTTTTGACAACGCCACCTGGTGTTGCTTGTTTAACAGTTGCAACGATAACGTCACCAATACTGGCATAACGCCGCTTTGAGCCACCCAGAACTTTAATAGTTAAAATTTCACGGGCACCAGAGTTATCAGCGACTTTTAAACGAGATTCTTGTTGGATCACGTTAGTGTCCTCCTTTCACTTCTAAGTAAAACAGAATACGATAAATGTCGAAACTAGATGCTAACTGCCTTTTCAACAACTTTAAGAAGTCGGAAACGAACAGTCTTAGATAACGGACGAGTTTCCATGATTTCAACAAGGTCGCCCATCTTGGCTTCGTTGTTTTCGTCACGAACTTTGTACTTTTTAGTGTACTTGATCCGCTTACCATACACTGGATGCGTCTTGGTAGTTTCAACGGCTACTGTGATCGTCTTTTCCATCTTGTCGGAAACGACACGGCCACGGTATGTTTTACGAGCGTTGCGTTCTTCAGCCATTAATTATTCCTCCTTTATCGTATTCTTTACTTGTTTAACTCTTGTTGACGAAGCACAGTTTTAATCCGTGCAATATCCTTACGAACCTGCTTCAAACGAGCAGTATTTTCAAGTTGGCCAGTAGCCAATTGGAAACGAAGGTTGAATAATTCGTCTTTATAGCTCTTCTCTTTTTCGAGCATTTCATCAGTGGTTAAGTCTTTAATGTCTTTAGCCTTCATTTGATTCGCCACCTACTTCCTCGCGAGGGATGATCTTCGTCCGGACTGGCAATTTCATAGCTGCTAAGCGTAATGCTTCATGTGCAACTTCTTCTGAAACGCCACCGACTTCGAACATAACCTTTTCGCGTTTAACCGGTGCAACCCATCCTGCAGGAGCACCCTTACCATTACCCATACGAACACCAACACCTTTTTCAGTGTAGGATTTGTGAGGGAAAATCTTAATCCAAACTTTACCGCCACGCTTCATGTAACGTGTCATGGCAACACGAGCTGCTTCAATCTGACGGTTAGAGATCCAGCTTGAATCGAGTGCTTGTAAACCGTAATCACCGAAAGCTACTGACTTACCGCCTTTTGCGGCGCCACGTAACTTACCACGATGTTCACGACGGTGCTTTACTCGCTTTGGTACTAGCATGTTATTTCCCTCCTTGCTCGTTATTTTTATTAGCGTCAGGCTTGTCTGGCAAGATTTCGCCACGGTAGATCCAAGTCTTAACACCTAATGAACCATAGGTCGTGTGTGCTTCAACCCAGGCGTAATCGATATCTGCACGTAATGTATGCAGAGGAACAGTACCGTCTGAGTATGATTCAACACGAGACATATCTGCACCGTTTAAACGACCGGCAACTTGGGTCTTAATACCCTTGGCGCCTGAACGCATAGTCCGTTGCATTGATTGACGCATAGCACGACGGAAAGCAACACGGCCTTCAAGTTGACGTGCAATGTTTTCACCAACTAATTTGGCATCCAAATCAGGTTTCTTGATTTCGATGATGTTGATGTGTACTCGTTTGCCAGTCAAGTTGTTCAATTCCTTACGGAGATTTTCAACTTCTGACCCACCCTTACCAATAACCATACCAGGTTTAGCAGTGTGAATTGAAACGTTAACGCGGTTAGCGGCACGTTCAATTTCTACTGTTGACACTGAGGCATCTGCAAGGCGCTTTTCGATGTATTTGCGGATTTTAAGGTCTTCGCCTAAATAGGCAGCAAAGTCTTTTTCAGCATACCACTTTGCTTCCCAGTCGCGAATAATACCGACACGCAATCCGGTTGGATTTATCTTTTGACCCACGCGTTATCCCTCCTATTTTTCAGATACGACGATTGTGATGTGACTTGTACGCTTGTTGATTGGTGAAGCAGAACCCTTTGCACGAGGACGGAACCGCTTAAGGGTTGGGCCTTCGTCAGCATAGGCTTCGCTGACAACCAAATCAGCACGATCTAAGTCAAAATTGTTTTCAGCATTTGCAACTGCTGACATCAATACTTTTTCAACGATTGGTGAAGCACCACGAGGGGTGAACTTCAAGATAGCAATCGCTTCAGCCACGCTTTTGCCTCTGATAAGATCAATGACAAGGCGGACCTTACGTGAGGCAATACGAACTGTTTTCGCAGTTGCCTTTGCTGATGTAACTTGTTCAGCCATTAGCTAATCCTCCTTATTATTTAGTAGCAGTCTTCTTATCGTCGCCAGCATGACCACGGAAAGTACGAGTAGGTACAAATTCACCTAACTTGTGACCAACCATGTCTTCTTGAATGTATACTGGAACGTTCTTACGACCATCATAAACAGCGATAGTGTAGCCGATAAAGCTAGGGAAAATCGTTGAACGACGTGACCAAGTCTTAATGACGCTCTTCTTGTCTTGATCTTTTTGTGCATCGATCTTCTTTAGAAGATGTTCATCGGCAAATGGTCCTTTTTTTAAACTACGACCCATTAGATTACCCTCCTTATGAGTGAGATTACTTATGCAGTGAGCTTATTATTTTCTGCCCTTACGACGGATGATAAGCTTGTTTGAACGTGCTTTGGTAGAACGAGTCTTCTTACCAATAGTCTTCTTACCCCATGGTGATAATGGTGATGGACGACCGATTGGTGCTTTACCTTCACCACCACCATGAGGGTGATCGTTAGGGTTCATAACAGAACCACGAGATTGTGGTCGTTTGCCGACCCAACGGTTACGTCCTGCTTTACCAATGTTGATCAATTCGTGTTCTTCGTTACCAACAGTACCAATAGTGGCACGGTTAACAGCTAAGACCATTCGAACTTCACCAGAAACCAAACGAACCATGGCGTACTTGCCTTCTTTACCAAGCAATTGTGCACCGGCACCAGCAGAACGAACTAATTGACCACCCTTACCAGGCTTCAATTCGATGTTATGAATAGTGGTACCAACTGGAATGTTTTGTAATGGTAATGCATTACCAACCTTGATATCTGCTTCTGGACCAGATTGTACTTGATCGCCAACCTTAAGGCCTTTTGGTGCTAAGATATAAGATTTAGTTCCGTCAGTATAAACTAACAATGCAATGTTGGCAGTACGGTTAGGATCGTATTCGATAGCCTTAACTGTAGCTGTAACGTTGTCTTTTGTACGTTTAAAATCGATGATACGATATTGAGTCTTGTTACCGCCGCCACGATGACGAACCGTTTTGTGACCGTAGTTGTTACGACCAGCGGTGTGACTCTTTGATTCTAGCAATGACTTTTCAGGCTTTGACTTCGTGATAACTTGACTGTAGTCAAGGCTAGTCATATTACGCCGACCATTACTGGTTGGTTTGTATACTTTAATCGCCACGTTGATTCCCTCCTATATTATTATTTGTTATTCTTCGCCGAATAACTTAATTTCTTCTGAATCTGCTGATAAAGTGACAATAGCCTTACGACGCTTCTTAGTGTAGCCTTCGTAACGACCTTGACGCTTTAGCTTACCCTTAACGTTCATGATGTTAACTTGAACAACTTTAACGTTGAAGATTTCTTCAACAGCTTTTTTAACCTGAGTCTTCGTAGCGCGTACGTCTACGTCGAATGTATAACGCTTGTCATCCAGCAAAGCAGTAGATGCTTCTGTAATGACAGGCCGTAAAATAATATCACGTGCTTCCATTATGCGAGCACCTCCTCGATTTGAGAAAGAGCAGCTTGAGTTAACACAAGTTTGTCATTACTGATGACATCCAATACGTTAATTCCCTTGGCGTCGATAACCTTGACGTTTGCCAAGTTACGAGCGGCCTTTTCTGCATTCTTATTGTCTTCCTCAAGAACCACTAAAGTCTTTGTTGAAACGTTTAAACTAGATAATGATTGCGCAAATTCCTTAGTCTTTGGTTGATCAAAGTTAAATGCATCAACAACAACCAATGAACCGTCAGCAACCTTCTGTGAAAGAACTGACTTCAATGCCAAACGCGTAACCTTCTTTGGAAGATGGTAAGCGTATGAACGAGGTGTTGGGCCAAAGACAGTTCCACCGCCAACCCATTGTGGTGAACGGGTAGAACCTTGACGAGCACGGCCAGTACCCTTTTGACGCCATGGCTTCTTACCACCACCACGAACTGCACTACGGTTCTTAACCGCATGAGTTCCTTGGCGTTGTGAAGCACGTTGCATCAAAACAGTATCAAACACGACGTTTTCGTTTGGTTCGATGCCGAAGATAGCATCGTTTAAAGTAACGTCACCATTTTGGCTACCGTCTTGCTTAAATAATGTAACACTAGTCATTTACGTTTCCTCCTTTCTTATTTCTTAGGTGCGCGAACGGCACTCTTGATTTCAATGAATGATTTGTTTGCGCCGGGTACGTTACCCTTGATTAACAACACATTGTTGTCAACGTCTGCACGAACAACCTTTAAGTTCTGGATAGTCCGAGTGTTATTACCCATCCGGCCAGGTAATTTCATACCCTTGAAGACACGGTTGATAATAGAACCCAGAGAACCTGGACGACGGTGATAACGAGACCCATGGGTTTCAGGTCCACGTGATTGACCATCCTTGTGAACGTTACCTTGGTAACCATGACCCTTTGTTGTACCGGTGACATCAACGTATTCACCAGCATCAAAGATGTCTGCCTTAACTTCATCTGCTACCTTGTAATCTCCTAGCTCAACATCTCTGATTTCATGAATGAAGCGCTTAGGAGTCGTGTTTGCTTTTGCTACATGACCTTTTTCGGGCTTGTTGCTCAATACATCGCGCTTGTCATCGTAGCCTAATTGGATCGCATCGTAACCATCGTTTTCAACTGTCTTAACTTGTAATACAACGTTAGGAGTAGTTTCAACAACAGTGACTGGGATCAATTCGCCATTATCAGTGAAGACTTGCGTCATCCCTACTTTTTTGCCTAAGATTCCTTTTCTGGTCATGAGTACACCTCCGATATAATGTAATTTTTAGTTCTGAAACTGAATTATAATTTGATTTCGATATCCACACCTGAAGGCAAGTCTAACTTCATTAATGAGTCGACCGTCTTTGGTGTTGGGTTAACAATATCGATTAACCGTTTGTGAGTACGCATTTCGAATTGTTCACGCGACTTCTTAAACTTATGTGGTGAACGAAGCACCGTGTAAACTGTCCGGTCTGTTGGTAATGGAATAGGACCAGAAATTTCAGCACCTGTACGCTTTGCAGTTTCAACAATCTTTTCTGCAGATTGGTCCAGAATGCGGTGCTCGTAAGCCTTCAAACGGATACGAATTTTTTGTTTTGCCATTGGATTCCCTCCTTACGTCTATTTTAAAAATAAGACTAACTCCGTGAAAATTACCGTCACACCCCGTGGCAAAGCGGCCGGGTGTGCCGCAACCTTTCACATCATCGCTTTGCTATGCTGATTTCAGGGCAGGGTTATGCCCCGAAATACAGCACCTATATATAATACTAAATAAATAGCGGTTTGACAAGGATTATTGAGATGTTTTTGAAATTGATGCCATTGGCGCACAAAATATTTTTATGATTTTACATAAACTCGCCAAAAAAGTTTTCTTCTATTGTATATGTATAAAAAAAGACGCTGCAACATGCAACGTCTTTTCTTGAAGAATTAATCTTCGGCAGGAGTGCCGCCATTCTTCTTGATGATTTCTGCTTGAATTGACTTTGGTACAGCTTCGTAGTGATCAAAGGTCATTGTGAAAGTACCACGACCTTGTGATGCTGAACGAAGAGTAGTTGCGTAACCGAACATTTCAGCCAGTGGGACGTACGCATGAATCATTTGTGCATTACCACGTGCTTCCATACCGTCCACACGACCACGACGTGCAGTAACTTGGCCCATGATGTCACCCATGTATTCTTCAGGGACAACAATATCAACCTTCATGATTGGTTCCAAGATAACTGGCGCTGCAGTCTTAGATGCGTTACGTAAAGCCATTGAAGCGGCAACCTTAAAGGCAGCTTCACTAGAATCGACTTCATGGTAACTACCATCGTATAACTTAGCTTTCAAGTCAATCAATGGGTAACCGGCAAGAACACCGTTTTGCATTGATTCCTTGATACCTTGTTCAACTGATGGGATGTATTCACGAGGAACAACACCACCAACAATGGCATCTTCGAATTCGAATCCTTTACCCTCTTCATTAGGGGTAAATTCAACCCAAACATCACCATATTGACCTTTACCACCAGATTGACGAACAAACTTACCTTGAGCAGAGGTTTGTTTAGTGAAGGCTTCACGATAAGAAACTTGAGGTGCACCAACAGTTGCTTCAACCTTGAATTCACGCTTCATACGGTCGATGATGATGTCCAAGTGAAGCTCACCCATACCAGCAATCAAAGTTTCACCAGTTTCAGGGTTAGTTTCAGCCTTGAATGTAGGATCTTCTTCAGAAAGCTTTTGTAAGGCATTGTTCATCTTGTCTTGGTCAGCCTTTGTCTTAGGTTCAACGGCAACCTGAATAACTGGGTCAGGGAATTCCATTGATTCCAAGTGCAATGGGTGATCAACGTCAGTTAAAGAGTCACCAGTAGTGGTGTTCTTCAAACCAATGGCAGCGGCGATATCACCAGAGAAGACTTCTGGGATTTCTTGACGGTGATTCGAGTGCATTTGCAGCAAACGCCCAACACGTTCACGCTTGTCCTTGGTAGCGTTCAGAACATATGAACCAGATTCCAAAGTACCTTGGTAAACCCGGATAAATGTCAAACGACCAACGAATGGATCAGTAGCAATCTTAAATGCTAAGGCGGCGAAACTAGCGTCGTCGTTAGCCTTTAATTCAACTTGTTCACCGGTATCAGGGTTAGTAGCCTTGTAAGGCTTAACGTCCAATGGTGATGGCAAGTAATCTACTGTTGCATCCATTAACATTTGAACACCCTTGTTCTTGAATGCTGAACCAGCAAGTACTGGGAACAATTCAAGGTTCAAGGTTGCTTTACGGATAGCAGCTTTTAATTCGGCAACAGGAATATCAACACCGTCAAGGTATTTTTCCATAATGTCGTCATCAACGTCGGCGATTTCTTCAATCATAGTGTCACGACGTTTTTGAGCTTCTTCCTTGTATTCGTCAGGAATATCAACAGTATCCCATTCTGAACCAAGTTCGTCTTCGTCATAGATATCGGCCTTCATGTCAAGCAAGTCGATAACACCTTGGAACTGATCCTCAGCACCAATTGGCATTTGGACAGCTAAGGCGTTAGCTTGAAGACGGTCTTTGATGGTTTGTACTGAAAAGTCAAAGTCAGCACCGATTTTATCCATCTTGTTAACGAACACAATACGGGGAACATCATAGTCGGAAGCTTGACGCCAAACAGTTTCAGTTTGGGGTTCTACACCGGCTTGGGCATCCAAGACCGCAATCGCACCATCAAGCACACGCAATGAACGTTCAACTTCAACAGTGAAGTCCACGTGACCTGGGGTATCGATAATGTTGATCCGGTGACCCTTCCATTCAGCTGTAGTAGCTGCGGAAGTGATCGTGATACCACGTTCTTGTTCTTGTTCCATCCAGTCCATTTGTGAAGCACCATCATGGGTTTCACCAATCTTATGGATTTTACCAGTATAATACAGGATCCGTTCAGTGGTGGTAGTCTTACCAGCATCGATATGAGCCATGATCCCGATGTTACGGGTCTTTTCTAGTGGAAAAGCTCGTGTATTAGCCATGTTAAATCTGTAACTCCTCTCAAGATTGTTCACATTTATAAAAAGGATGGCTAAATTAAAAAATTAATCATAGCCATCCCAACAATTTTCACTATCAACATTTAGCTAGCTTGCGCGTAGCCCACCATAGTGGTGCTGACAGCAAACCATTTGCAAATTACCAACGGTAGTGAGCAAATGCACGGTTGGCATCGGCCATCTTATGCGTATCTTCACGCTTCTTAACAGATGCACCAGTGTTGTTAGCAGCATCCATAATTTCGCGAGCTAACCGTTCAGTCATCGTGTGTTCGCCACGAGAACGAGAATAGTTAACGATCCAACGAAGACCTAATGTTGACCGACGTTCTGGACGAACTTCGATCGGAACTTGGTAGTTAGAACCACCAACACGGCGAGCCTTAACTTCCAAGACCGGCATAACATTCTTCATAGCTTCGTCGAATACTTCAACGGGGTCGTTGTTAGTTTCTTTCTTAATTAAATCAAATGCACCATACAAAATTTGTGATGCAGTGCCTCGCTTACCATCTAACATCAAGTGGTTAATCAGACGAGTAACCATCTTTGAGTTGTAGATTGGATCAGGAAGGACTTCACGTTTTTGAACGTTTCCTTTTCTTGGCATTACTTATATCCTCCTTGTTGGAACTTAGTGTTTAGGTTTTTATTCCTTAGGCTTCTTAGTACCGTATTTAGAACGTGATTGACGACGATCTTCAACACCGGCAGTATCCAAAGCACCACGGATGACGTGATAACGTACACCAGGTAAATCCTTAACACGGCCACCACGAATTAAAACAACACTATGTTCCTGAAGGTTATGACCGATACCAGGAATGTATGCTGTCACTTCGATTAAGTTAGACAAACGAACACGAGCGTACTTCCGCAAAGCTGAGTTAGGCTTCTTTGGAGTCATTGTACCAACACGTGTTGCAACGCCACGCTTTTGTGGTGCTGGGTTGTTCACTTGCTTCTTCTTGAAACTGTTATACCCGTAGTTTAAAGCTGGGGCATTTGATTTAGAACTTCTAGATTTACGACCTTTACGAACCAATTGGTTGATTGTAGGCATCTAAGAGTCCTCCTTCCTTAGTCTAGTTATTTTAAGTCCACACATCCAGGTGATTCATTTTTGGGCAAAAATAAAAGCGGATGTTGATCCTTTATCGTGCCATGTTTTCCGTCAGCATGTCTGCAAAGCAGAAACCGGTCTACAAAAAGCACCTTTAAAAGAATACCACGCTTCGTCGTTTAATGTCAACGCAAAGTATAAAACATCCGTAAAAACTAGCTTGATTCTCTAAAAATATTACCACTGCAAAATTCGTAATTAATTTTGAGGTGATCATATGTTACTGATTCAATTGATAATTGGGTTGATTATTGGTTCGTTCCTGTTTGCTTCTTATTCTAGGCTGCAACTTGGTGGCAGTATTTTTTATCCAGCTCGCTCACGGTGCGACAGTTGTTCCGAAACTATTTCCTGGTTTGATTTAGTCCCAGTTGTTTCATATCTAGTTCTACGTGGTCGTTGCCGGTGGTGCGGCTTCAAAATTTCAAAAGAGACATTATACTCTGAAATCTATTTCGGCTGTTTACTGGTTAGTTGGCAACCAACCCTCCTGCGATTCTGTTACGTCGTCATTGGTGGTTTACTTTTCTTCATGGCACTAAATGACAGCCGTCACTTTGAATTTCCAGCGTGGCATGGTTACCTCTTAATGCTTTTCGCTGTCACAGTATACGCCCTTTTCAAACCACACCATGCAATTATTTTTATCATAATTGTTGGATGGATTGTGCCACAAATTTGGCAGCCACATTTTGCTTGGATCGGCAATGGTGACCTGGATGTCTTTTTATGTTTACTGATTCTGTTTGGTCCGATACCATTCGCCTGGTTACTTCTATTAAGTAGCGTCCTGGCGCTGATTGGCAGTAAAGTACTTAAACTGTGTCGACTACCTTTTGTACCTTTCATTGCCGCAGGATACCTGGTAGTTCTCTTCTTTATCTGATGACAAAATACCGAATCAGTTAGATTTGAACTCTCTGACACAAAAAGTCCCATTCCGATAATAACGGAATGGGACTTTTTGAAACCGACCAAATTACTTAGCTTCTTCTTCCTTCATCCGGCGTTCTAACTCATTAATTGAGTAGACACCGTCAGTTGAAGATCCGCCGACTTCCTTTGGCTTGATCTTACGGTAATCAGGCATCCCAGTACCAGCTGGAATGATCTTACCAATAATAACGTTCTCTTTAAGTCCGACCAATGGATCGTTCTTACCGCGGATAGCAGCATCAGTCAATACTCGAGTCGTTTCCTGGAATGACGCAGCTGACAAGAAACTGTTCGTTTCAAGGGCAGCCTTAGTAATACCAAGGATAACTGGACGAGCAGTAGCTGGTGTGCCACCGGCAACTAACGTCTTGTAGTTATGATCACGGAAATCATCGATATCCATCAGGGTACCAGGCAAGACATCAGTGTCACCTGGATCCATGATACGAACCTTACGAAGCATCTGACGAACCATGATCTCAACGTGCTTGTCTAAGACAGCCACACCTTGCATCCGGTAAGTCTTTTGAACTTCACTCAGCAAATAGTTTTCAGTGGAAAGCACGTCGCGGACACGAATCAGTTCCTTAGGATCAACTGACCCTTCGTTCAGAGCTGCACCACGGTGAATGAAGTCGCCTTCAGACACCTTCAGTTGAGCCGTAATTGGAAGTGTGTAACTTCTTGTATCGGCTTCACCTTTAATGGTAATTTCCTTAGTCCGTTCTGCTGGGTTTTCTTCGATGGATTCAACTGTACCAGTAACTTCTGTAATCTCAGCTTTACCTTTAGGGTTCCGAGATTCAAAGATTTCTTGAACACGAGGAAGCCCTTGGGTAATATCTTCGTTTCCGGCAACACCACCGGTATGGAAGTTACGCATAGTTAATTGAGTACCAGGTTCACCGATAGATTGAGCGGCAACAGTACCAACTGCTTCACCAACTTCAACTTGGTCACCAGTAGCCATGTTACGGCCGTAGCAACGTTCGCAAACCCCATGAGAGGTGTTGCAAGTGAAGACGGAACGAATAGTAACTGTTTCGATGCCGGCATCAATGATCCGTTGAGCAATGGTTTCATCAATCATCTTGTTGGCGCCGATGATGATTTCACCAGTCTTAGGATCATTAACGGTCTTCATGGTGTAACGGCCAAGAATCCGGTCGTATAGTGGTTCAATCATTTCGTTACCATTCTTGATAGCGCTGATTGTCAAACCACGATCAGTTCCACAGTCCTCTTCACGAACGATAACGTCTTGAGCAACATCAACCAAACGACGGGTCAAGTAACCTGAGTTGGCAGTCTTCAAGGCAGTATCGGTCATCCCTTTACGGGCACCATGGGTAGAAATAAACATTTCCAAAACAGAGAGGCCTTCACGGAAGTTTGCGGTAATAGGCAATTCCATGATTTCACCGTTAGGAGCGGCCATCAAGCCACGCATCCCGGCAAGTTGCGTAAAGTTAGAAATGTTACCACGAGCACCAGAATCACTCATCATGAAGATTGGGTTTTGAGGATCGAAGTTATGGATCAGCTTATCTTGTAAGCTATCCTTAGCATCGTTCCAAACACCAATAACCCGTTCGTAACGTTCGTGGTCGGTAATCAAACCACGACGGAACTGTTTGGTGATCGTTGCCACTTGTTTGTGGGCGTCTTCAATGATTTGAGGCTTATCAGGAACTTCAGTCACGTCAACGATTCCGACAGTCAAGCCAGATTGAGTTGATTCGTCGTAACCTAAGTCCTTCATCCGGTCAAGCAGCAGTGACGTTTCAGTCACCTTATACTGCTTGTAAACTTCAGCAATAATGTCACTCAGGAAACCTTTATTGAATGGCTTAACCACTTCAGCATCCTTCAGATAATCATGAATATCTTCACCCTTATCCAAGAAGTACTGATCTGGTACGTAACCGTTCAAGTTGGTATCCGTTGGTTCATTCAAGTATGGGAATGATTGTGGCAAAATACCGTTGAAAATTAACTTCCCAACACTGGTAACCAGAATCTTACCCTTTTGTTCGTCAGTAAATGGCTTACCCTTCAAAGATGAAGTTTGAATACCAACACGTGAGTGCCAGTGAACTAACCCGTTACGGTATGCAAGTACCGCTTCGTCAGTATCTTTAAAGATCATGCCTTCGCCTTCACGACCGGCTTCTTCCAAAGTCAAGTAGTAGTTACCGATAACCATATCTTGAGAAGGCGTAACAACTGGCTTCCCATCCTTAGGTGCAAGAATATGGTGAGCAGCAAGCATCAGCAAACGTGCTTCAGCTTGGGCTTCATCAGATAATGGCACGTGAATAGCCATTTGGTCACCATCAAAATCGGCGTTATAAGCTTCACAGGCCAATGGGTGTAACCGCATTGACTTACCACTTACCAGCACTGGTTCGAAGGCTTGAATACCCAAACGGTGAAGTGTAGGTGCCCGGTTCAGGAGAACTGGGTGTTCTTTGATAACGTCTTCCAGAACACTGTAAACATCTTCATCTTCACGATCAATCTTACGCTTGGCGTTCTTAATGTTGGAAGCTAACCCACGGCTAACTAATTCCTTCATGATGAACGGTTTGAAGAGTTCCATTGCCATTGGCACTGGCAGACCCATTTGGTTCATCCGTAATGAAGGACCCACATCAATAACAGAACGGCCTGAGTAGTCAACACGCTTACCCAGTAAGTTTTGACGGAACCGACCTTGCTTCCCTTTCAGCATGTGTGAAAGAGACTTCAATGGACGGTTACCAGGACCAGCAACTGGACGTCCACGACGACCGTTATCGATCAAAGCATCAACGGCTTCTTGAAGCATCCGCTTTTCGTTTTGAACGATGATACCAGGTGCATGAAGGTCTAACAAACGCTTGAGACGGTTGTTACGGTTGATAACTCGACGGTACAAATCGTTCAAATCAGAAGTGGCAAAACGGCCACCTTCCAATTGAACCATTGGCCGTAAGTCAGGTGGAATTACTGGAATAGTATCCATGACCATCCACTCCGGCTTGTTACCAGATGTAACGAAGGCTTCCAAAATGTCCAAACGACGAACGGCACGCGTCCGCTTTTGACCAGTAGCTTCCTTCAAAGCTTCCTTTAATTCAGCCACTTCTTTAGTTAAATCAACATCGCGGAGTAATTTCTTAATGGCTTCAGCACCCATTTCGGCAGTGAATCCATTACCATACTCAGCTTTCTTATCACGGTATTCACGTTCAGAAAGCAATTGCTTCTTTTCAAGTGGTGTGTTGCCTGGTTCAAGCACAACGTATGAAGCAAAGTAAATGACTTCTTCAAGTGAGCGTGGGCTCATGTCCAGTACAAGACCCATCCGGCTTGGGATACCCTTGAAGTACCAGATGTGAGTCACTGGAGCAGCTAATTCAATATGTCCCATACGTTCACGACGAACCTTAGAACGGGTAACTTCAACACCACAACGGTCACAAACAACACCCTTGTAACGAATCCGCTTGTACTTACCACAAGCACATTCCCAATCTTTGGTTGGGCCAAAGATACGTTCATCGAATAGTCCGTCTTTTTCTGGCTTTAGAGTTCGGTAGTTGATGGTTTCTGGCTTCTTAACTTCGCCATATGACCAGCTCCGAATCTTGTCAGGCGATGCAAGTCCAATTTGCATGCTTTCGAACTTATTGACATCGACCAATGGATCGACCTCCCTTTAATTAATCCTTAGCGTTAGTGTCAGCTTCATCTTTGTTAGCAGTCTGAGCTTCTTTAGCCTCAGTTGCCTTCTTTTGTTCTTCTTGTTGCTGTGCGTACTTGCTCAAAGCGTCAACGTTCACAACGTCGTCATCTTCGTCATCCATATCGCGCAGTTCAATTTCTTTGTCATCAGAGCCTAAAACTTTCATGTCCAGACCCAGTGATTGTAATTCCTTAACCAACACACGGAAGGATTCAGGAACACCTGGCTTAGGAATTGGTTCGCCCTTAACAATGGCTTCGTAAGTCTTTACACGACCAACAACGTCATCTGACTTGTAAGTCAAGATTTCTTGCAGTGTGTAAGCAGCACCATAAGCTTCGAGTGCCCAAACTTCCATTTCACCAAACCGTTGGCCACCGAATTGTGCTTTCCCACCAAGGGGTTGTTGGGTAACTAATGAGTAAGGTCCGATTGAACGAGCATGAATCTTATCGTCAACCATGTGGGCCAGTTTCATGTAGTGCATAACCCCAACGGCAATTCGTTTGTCAAATGGTTCACCGGTACGACCATCATAAACAACTGACTTAGCGTCATCAGCCATACCAGCTTCCTTAACAGCGTCCCAGATATCTTCATCACGGGCACCATCAAAGACAGGCGTTGAAATGTGAATGCCAAGGTTACGAGCAGCCATCCCTAAATGCAATTCGAGCACTTGCCCGATGTTCATACGAGAAGGCACACCCATTGGACTCAGCATGATATCGATTGGGGTACCATCTGGCATATACGGCATATCTTCTTGAGGGATAACAACGGAAACAGTACCCTTGTTACCATGACGACCGGACATCTTGTCACCAACCTGCAGCTTACGCTTTTGGGCGATGTAGACACGAACCATCATGTTAACGCCTGGAGATAATTCATCACCGTTTTCACGAGTGAAGATCCGAACGTTTTGAATGATACCGCCGCCACCATGAGGTACCTTAAGTGAAGTATCACGAACTTCACGGGCCTTTTCACCAAAGATTGCGTGGAGCAAGCGTTCCTCAGCTGATAATTCAGTCACACCTTTAGGGGTAACCTTACCAACTAAGATGTCACCATCATGAACTTCAGCACCAATCCGGATAATTCCTTCTTCGTCAAGGTTTTTAAGTGCATCTTCCCCAACGTTAGGAATTTCACGGGTGATTTCTTCAGGTCCAAGCTTCGTATCACGTGCTTCTGATTCATACTCTTCAATATGAATTGAAGTGTACACATCTTCAGTCACTAACCGTTCGCTGATCGCGATGGCATCTTCGAAGTTGTAACCTTGCCAAGTCATGAAGGCAACTAATGGGTTTTGGCCTAATGCCAATTCGCCATCTTCCATTGATGGTCCGTCAGCCAATACTTCGTCTGGGTCAACTTTGTCGCCGACTTTAACGATTGGACGTTGGTTGTAGTTCTTACCACCGTTAGAACGTTGGAACTTCATTAACTTGTAAGAGTCTAATGCACCGTCTTCGCGACGAACACGAATTTCACGGGCATCAACGTATTCAACTGTCCCTGGTTGTTTGCAAAGTAAGGCAACACCGGAATCATGGGCAGCTTTATATTCGATACCAGTACCGATCAATGGGGCGTGAGGATCAAGCAAAGGAACGGCCTGACGCATCATGTTGGCACCCATCAACGCACGGTTAGAGTCATCGTTTTCCAAGAAAGGAATGCAGGCCGTAGCGACCGACACAACTTGCTTAGGCGAAACGTCCATGTAATCGACGTTATTGATACTGGTTTCAATGTTTTCTGATTTTGCACGGGCCATAACCACATCGTTAACGAATGAACCGTCATCCTTCAATGGTGAGTTAGCTTGTGCAACAACGTAATTATCTTCTTCATCGGCAGTCAGGTAATCGATCTTGTCGGTAACCTTGTGAGTTGTCCATGAAACACGACGGTATGGTGTTTCGATAAAGCCATACTTGTTGATCCGTGCATAACTGGAAAGACTGTTGATCAAACCAATGTTAGGACCTTCAGGCGTTTCAATTGGGCACATCCGACCATAATGAGTATAGTGAACGTCACGAACTTCATAACCGGCACGATCACGAGTCAAACCACCAGGTCCAAGGGCTGAAAGACGACGCTTATGCGTTAATTCACCCAGTGGATTGGTTTGGTCCATGAATTGAGACAGTTGTGATGAACCGAAGAATTCTTTAATCGATGCGACAACTGGCCGAATGTTGATCAATTGCTGTGGTGTAACAGTGGAAGCATCCTGGATTGACATCCGTTCGCGAACCACCCGTTCCATCCGTGATAAACCAATTCGGAATTGGTTCTGCAGCAATTCACCCACAGAACGAATACGACGGTTACCCAAGTGATCAATATCATCGGTGTCGCCAATGCCTTCTTGAAGATCAAAGAAGTAGTTAACGGCAGCTAAAATATCAGCTGGCTTAATGTGTTTCCACTTCAAATCAATGTGACCATTACCAATCACTGGAATTGCCCGCTCTGGATCATCTGGGGATTGCACCATGATGGTCTGGAGGATAACTGGCTCAGTGACAACCGCTTCGTCTGAAGGCGTGTAAGTTACCGTCTTAAAGTCGTCGCGGTCAAGGTATGGTGTTAAGGTCTTCAAACGATCCTTGTCAATGACGTCGCCTTTTGAAGCCAAAACTTCACCAGTATCTGGATCAGCTAAGGTTTCAGCCAAAGTCAAACCAAGTAACCGGTTCTTTAAGACCAGCTTCTTGTTTGTCTTGTAACGGCCAACGGGAGCCATATCGTAACGCTTTGGATCAAAGAAACGAGCGGTCAACAGACTCCGTGAAGAATCAGCAGTCTTAGGTTCACCTGGACGTAGACGTTCATAGATGTCCTTTAAGGCTTCTTCAACACGAGAATCGTCGCTGTTTTTGTGAACATCCTTTTCCAAGGTTGACATTAAGCTGTCGTTATCACCATACATCTTGATGATTTCGTCATCTGAACCGAAGCCTAAAGCCCGAACTAATTCGGTCATTGGAATCTTACGAGTCCGGTCGATCCGAACGTAAGATAAGCCCTTAGCATCGGTTTCAAATTCCAGCCATGCACCCCGGTTAGGAATGACAGTGGCACCGTAAATCGTACGGCCGTTCTTGTCAGTATCTTTATTGTAATAAACACCAGGGGAACGAACTAATTGAGAAACGATAACCCGTTCAGCACCGTTAATAATAAACGTCCCTTGTTCAGTCATTAGTGGAAAATCGCCGAAGAAAACATCTTGGGATTTAATTTCACCAGTCTCATGATTGGTTAACCGTAAAGTGACGTGTAATGGTGCCGAGAAGTTGGCATCGTGCTCTCTTGCTTCATCAACGGTATATTTTGGTTCCAGTAACTGGTAATCAACGAACTCTAATGAAAGATTTCCCTGGAAGTCTTCGATGGGCATAATGTCATCGAACATATCCTTCAGGCCTTCATCTAGAAACCATTGGTACGAATTCTTTTGGATCTCAATCAAGTTAGGAAGATCCAAAACTTCCTTAATCCGTGCGTAGCTTCGTCGGGTCCGGTGCTTGCCATATTTAACCAAGTGTCCTGCCAAGTTGTTCACCTCTCCATTTTATTCAGCGAACTGACCCAAATATTACAGTTTGATTACATTTTCAATGAAAACGCATTCCCACCGGTTTTTTGGCAAAAAAAATCCAAAAATAAGAAATCAATTCTTACTTTTGGTTTTTATGAGAGCCGCTACGGACAATATATCGCAACGACTCATTTCAGTTCACAGTTACATACTGCAAGTAGTATACCTGCTACTGACTAAGTTGTCAAACGATTATGACTTGTCAGAAACCAAGCCGTGTAAAATTAAATCTAGCAGAAGCCGAATATGTTCCCTTTGAGTCAGACTGACACCGCCAATTTGATGAAACCGACTAAATAGTGGACTTAGACTCGTGATGTAGAACTCAGCAGCTTGCTTCGGTTGAATATTTTGTCTCAACTGCACGTCTTCACTCTCAAAGTAGTTTTCAATCGGGGTGACATAGTCCGTTTGAAAAATCATTCCCAGTTGACCCATATTTTCTCGCTTCAGGTCAGCAAAGCTAGAATGAATCACCGTAAAAATATCTCGCGGATGCTTATCAGTCAGCACTTGAGTGATCCTGACCAATCGCTCTTCGGGAAGGATGGCAGTCCCCTTTTGATTAATGGCATCGATTGCATCCTTGATTTCACCGCCAACAGTTTGAATAACCTGCAAGTAAATGACTTCTTTATCGGCAAAGTGGTGATACAGAGCAGGCTGTGTGATACCAACTGCTTTTGCGATATCACGAGTGGATGTTCCCTGATAACCGCGGGACAAAAACAGCGTACGGGCCGCGTCTAAAATTGCTTTATGCGTCTTTTCTAATTGCGCTTCTCGTTTCAAATCAACTACTACCCCTTCTAGTTTACCGTGTCTAATCTGATTACCAGTTTACCACGAAACTTTATTTTACGGTAATCAGACTCATTCAGAATTAAAATAAAAGCAGCCTGACCAGCCACCTAGTGGTGACCGCTCAAACTGCTTAATTGCGTTTTAAATGGCTTACTTGCTACCAACAGTTTCGTTAGTCTTAACTTCAGCCTTCTCTGGTTGTTTAACGTTTACCGTGATCTTACCGCGGGTCGCACCCAAGGTGACCATGTTACCAGCCTTAATATCACCTGATAACATTGCTTCGCTTAAGCGATCTTCAACCTTGGTTTGCAGTGCTCGCCGAATTGGCCGAGCACCATATTCAGGGTCAAATCCAGCATCAGCAATCACGTCAATGGCAGCTGGTGTCACCTTGATGTTAATCCCTTGAGCCTTCACCCGGTCAACGACCGTCTTAGCCATCAACTTAACGATTTGGTGAAGTTCCTTCTTTTGAAGGCTGTGGAAAATGACAACTTCATCAATTCGGTTCAAGAATTCTGGCCGGAAGCTCTGTTTCAAGGTTTCACGGATGGTGTCAGCCATTGCCGTGTAATCACCAGACTTATCTTCAGCACCGAAGCCAACGGTCTTTTCATCCCGTAATCTGGTAGCACCCAAGTTGGAAGTCATGATGAGAATCGTGTTCCGGAAATCAACCTTGCGTCCCTTTGAATCCGTCAAGTAACCATCATCAAGGACTTGCAATAACAGGTTGAAGACATCTGGATGAGCCTTTTCAACTTCGTCAAACAGCACAACTGAATACGGTTTCTGACGAACTTTTTCGGTTAATTGGCCACCTTCATCGTAACCGACGTAACCTGGTGCAGAGCCAATCAGACGACTGGTTGAGTACTTCTCCATGTATTCACTCATGTCAACCCGGATCATGTTGTCTTCAGAACCAAACATTGCTTCAGCCAACGCCTTAGCAAGTTCAGTCTTACCAACACCAGTAGGTCCCAAGAACATAAACGAACCAATTGGTCTGTTTGGATCCTTCAATCCGGAACGCGCCCGTCGAATGGCTCGAGAAACTGCGGAAACAGCTTCTTCTTGACCAACCACCCGTTTGTGGAGAATGCCTTCCAGGTTAACTAACCGTTCTTGTTCCGTCCGGTTAAGTTGAGTTGTTGGCACCCCAGTCCATTCTGAAACAACTTCGGCGACATCTTCGCCAGTCACGTTCAGCGAGTACTTTTCACCGGATTCAGCTTGTTTTTCAGCCTTCTTGTCCAGCTTATCTTTCAAAGCAATCTCCTGCTCACGAATCTTGGCAGCCTCTTCAAAGCGCTGGTCAAGGATGGCAGCTTCACGTTGATCAGACAAATCTGATAATTTAGCTTCCTGCTTCGTCTGGTTGTTAGGCTTGTCCATCTGACTGATTCGAACTTTGGCGGCCGCCTCATCCATCAGATCAATAGCCTTATCTGGCAAGTAACGGTCCGTGATGTAACGAGTTGAAAGCTTAACCGCTTGTTCCAAAGCATCATCGCTAATATTAGCGTGGTGATGTTCCTCATAACGAGGACGTAAGCCCTTCAAGATTTCAACAGTCTCTTCTTCAGTTGGTTCATCCACTTGAACCGTAGCAAACCGCCGTTCAAGAGCTGCGTCTGATTCGATGTACTTCTGGTACTCGTCAAGTGTCGTGGCACCAATCGTTTGGAGCTCACCACGAGCTAATGCTGGCTTCAAGATGTTTGAGGCATCAATGGCGCCTTCAGCACCACCAGCACCGATCAAGGTATGCAATTCATCGATGAAGAGAATAACCTCACCATCGTTATAAATTTCTTCGATGACCTTCTTCAGACGGTCCTCGAATTCACCACGATACTTGGTACCGGCAACTAAAGAACCCATATCCAAAGCCATCAAACGCTTGTTTTGCATATCTTCGGGAACGTCGCCCTTAACGATTCGTTGGGCTAAACCTTCCGCAATGGCTGTTTTACCAACACCGGGTTCACCAATCAAAACTGGGTTGTTCTTTGTCCGACGACTCAAAATTTGAATCACCCGACGAACTTCATTATTCCGGCCAACCGTTGGGTCCATCCGGTCGTCACGTGCCAACTGAGTTAAATCACGGGCCAATGAATCCAATGTTGGTGTGCCGCCCTGTTGCTTACGACCACGTTGATTGCGTCGCTTGTCTTGCGTTTCAGTCACACCCAACTTACGCAAAATAACTTTGCGAGCTTGGGCGAGATCAATATTTAAATTCATCAAAATTCGTGAGGAAAGAATTGTTTCATCACTGAGTAAGGCGAGCAAAATATGCTCAGTGCCAATCTTAGTAGCACCAATCCGCTTAGCTTCTTCACCAGCAACAGACAACATGTCCTTTGCCTTTGGTGAATATGGCAGGTAAGTATCCTTATCAACGTTGTTTAAAGTGCCATAACCAGTAAAACGTTCGATTTCTTCACGGACGTCATCTTCACTAATGGAGAATTGTTGCAACACCTTGTTTGCAATCCCATTCTTTTCAATTGTGAGTGCTAAAAGTAAGTGCTCTGTGCCAACAGCTTGGTGCTTGAAGTACTTCGCCTGCTCTTGGGCTAATGCCAAGACGCTCTTTGCACTGGGGGTAAATAGATTATCCATATCAATTCCTCACTTTCTTAGCTCTCATAGCGTAGGTGTTTCAAAATACTAACTAAAATACGCGCCCTCAAGCCGTTCTCTTCTACACGGTTTTCCATCTGCAGGGTGTCCTTACTGATAATGGTTAAAATAATGTTGGCTTCTCTGCGGCCAATCACACCACTTTCATAAAGTCCCTGAACAACGGCATAACCATCACGTTGTCCAATCGAATCACCAATGGTTTCAATTAAAGAATCTAAAACATCGGTATCATCTAATAAGTTAACCTTCTCGATTCGAATATAACCGCCACCACCACGCTTACTCTCCACTAAGTAACCGTTGGATAAAGTAAAACGGGTTTTAATCACATAGTTGATTTGTGACGGTACCACATTGAATAAATTCGCAACTTCAGATCGGCGAATCTCCACGTGCTCTGTATCCGACAAAATTTCTTTGAGATATTGTTCGATAATATCGGAAATATTCTGATTTTGCACGCTGCTCCCCTCCATTCACCAACTTAGCAATCATGTTTGACTAATGTTGACTTTCATTATACGAATGTTTGGTGAAAAAGCAAAGGTTTATACTTTAATTTATCGTCCAAAATCTCAAATTCACTCGAATCGAGAAAGTTTCTACCTATAATAAGCAAATTAACCGCAGACAACCAATATTTCTGATTATTAATTGTACATCTCTATTATAAAGCATTCGTCAACAAAACTCCCGATAAAGCTTCAATTCGTATAGGTTGGACTGGAGCTTCCCCGAGGTGATTACAGAAAAATGAACGCACAAAAAAAGGTCATCATCTCTGATAACCTTGAGTCCGCTCGGTCGATAATCGGGAAAACAGGATTTGAACCTGCGACCCCTACGTCCCGAACGTAGTGCTCTACCAAGCTGAGCTACTTCCCGTTTGTTGTCTTAAAACAACAAAAATGCACCCAGTAGGAGTCGAACCTACAACCTTCTGATTCGTAGTCAGACACTCTATCCAGTTGCGCTATGGGTGCAAAATATTATTAAATTGAAAAATGCCGAGGACCGGGATCGAACCGGTACGGTCATCACTGACCGCAGGATTTTAAGTCCTGTGCGTCTGCCAATTCCGCCACCCCGGCAAGAATAAACGCAAAAAGCGGAAGACGGGATTCGAACCCGCGACCCCCACCATGGCAAGGTGATGTTCTACCACTGAACTACTTCCGCACAATGCCGACTAGAGGATTCGAACCTCCGACCTCCTCATTACTAGTGAGATGCTCTGCCAACTGAGCTAAGTCGGCGAAAGTGATAATGCTTATTAAGTTAAATGCGGGTGAAGGGACTCGAACCCCCACGTCGTAAGACACTAGAACCTAAATCTAGCGCGTCTGCCAGTTCCGCCACACCCGCATGGTGATACTGGTTAATGAGCCGTGACAGTCTCGAACTGTCGACCCTCTGATTAAAAGTCAGATGCTCTACCAACTGAGCTAACGGCTCAATGGAGGATACAGGGCTCGAACC
>NZ_JAAXLJ010000022.1 GCF_012641075.1 Secundilactobacillus angelensis
GCCGGTTTTATAGACCTAGATGTTTTAGGAAGTTATCTAGAAAATAACAGTAACAAAGAAATGATGTTGTTCATGTGGTTTAAAAACAACTCCGATTCATTAAGCTTAACCGACTATGACTATATCTTAATTGATACGCACCCAGATTTTAGCACCATCACTAAAAACGCTATTGCTATCAGTAATTACCTGCTTAGTCCCATTACACCCAGTGAACATGGCTACAATGCCAAGTTTGACCTAGAAACACGACTCGAAAAATTCAGAAAATCACTTTTTGATTATCGAACTGGCGAAACTTACGTTGACGCAAAGCTTTTCTTTATCGGTAATATGATTAGACATAATACAAGCATGTCTCGCGATTTGCTAAAACACATAGAAGGCGATGAAACAGTCGCAACTATAATTCCTGAAAGAGAGCTCTTTAATAAAGCTACTGCAAGGCACGCTTCAATATTTGAATTAGCCAATCATGATGAATCCATTTTAAAGCAAAATCAAAAGTTCATAGAACACGCCGATCATCTTTTTCAAGAATTAGCAAATAAAACCAAGTAAGGAGAGTTAGATTATGAGTTTAGATTCATTCAATCATAAAAAAGACGAAGAAATGAGAGAAAGTTACGAAACTACATTGAAAGACAACAAGAAAGATGCAGTCGCATTTTTGAAAAATATCAGCCGAAAGGAAGTAGAGCGTAAGCGATCAGTTACCTTCTCAATTACTGAAAGCCAACTAAAAAAAATGGATACGGCTGCCCGAAAAAACGGATTTAAAAATCGTTCAGAATTCTTAGCTTCAATCATAGATGCAATTTAGTAATTAAATAAATAATTAATCAAACAAGTAAACACACAATTTATTTGTTTGATTAATTTGTGCTTAGGTAAAAGCTAGTAAAGTGCACTGAACCAAATACGGTTGCCTGTAAGTAAGCGCTATGCTAGACTAAGATTAATTTAACAACCAAATAAAGAGATCAAGCTAAACAGAAAAATCCCCGATTCACGAGGAATCGAGGATTTTAGGTTTAGCAAGTAGCTAATAGAGAGCTACTTAGATTCAGACAATTTAGACCGCCAAGTTAAAATCGTCTGAACATTGTTCTTAATTTGTAGGTTAATTATACCGCAAACCAGTCCTATGGGACAAGTGAAGGATAGTTAAAAACAAATTAAATCCAATGGACTAAGTAGCTAACCAATGCTATTTAGTCCATTTTTGTTGTTAGAAATTAAAAAAAGTTGCCGTATAGGCAACCCAGAATAGACACATGCCGGTGAATTTACAAAGCCGATCACGTCCAATGTTCGCTTTGTAATTCAGTTAAAGCATATCAGATTTGTATTTTAAAACAAGTCAGATGTTTTAGCAACTCTCTTTTAAGACGGCCTGTGTCAGTTAAGAAAGGGAGCTTTTATTATGGATCAATCAAACTTTAACTTTACAAATGCTAAAAGAGCCTATGAAGTAAAGTTCTACGCTTTGCCGCAGATCTTACTCCAAGGAGAAAAATATAAGGATCTTAGCGATAGTGCCATTTTACTTTATTCGGTGTTACGCGATCGTCTAAGTTACTCACTAAGCAATAATTGGGTTGACGAAAATAACAACGTATATTTCATATACACAAACAATGAACTAAAAGATTTACGAAACTGGTCAAATAATAAAATCAATAAGATTAAACACGAATTAATGGACGCAAACCTTTTGTATCAAAAACATATGGGTTTTAATCCAAAATCAGGCAAAAACGAACCAAATAGATTATATTTGGCAGATTTGGAAGTAACAGCAAAAGACGTTTATATTAAGCGAGAGCCAATAAAATCGCCTGAACCCCTTGGTACAAGCGGACTTCTCAAAAAGAGAAACCCGCATGATACCATTGAACCCCTTGGTACAAGCGGACTTCTCAAAAAGAGAAACCCGCATGATACCGTTTCTGATACGCCTGAATCCCTTGGCACAAGCGGACTTCTCAAAAAGAGACAAGATCTAGACTATACTAATAATTTAGATACTAATAGATATAATATAGATACTCAAAAGTTGGACTTTTCCACAGCCCAATTCTCACCAGCAGAACTAGAAAAGCAAAACAAGGATTTGGTGAACCATGCTAATGACTTCTTAACTGATGAAGACAGTGGCTTACCAGTTTTCTTAGAACCCGAAGCTGTTCAACTACTTAGCTTTTGGTGCCGAACCCCACAACAAATGCGGCGCTTCATTGGCATTATCTTAAATGCTAAGTACCGAGTTGAGAAGGATCATCAGGATATTGGGGTCCTAATCCCACTTTATGATGAGGAGCTGAAGCCTTTAATGACCAAAGCCTTGAGACGCTACTTTAACGCTCTTAGAAGCAATGAGAAGCACATTAAGAACGTTGAAAACTACTTGTACGGTACCATGCAAAACCTATTTGGGGTTTGGTGGAATAAACAAGCGGCTAGAGAATATGCGGCCAAACACCCCGAAGAACAGAACACTGACAATGAGCGCTCTTGGAATTAAACGGTATCTAAGCTCATCTAAGCCGTTTTAAACAGATAGAGCATAATTATATTAAACGAGTTTTAAAATGCGCGTACGGGCATTTTAGGAACGTTGTATAAGTGCCATTGCGGAAAGGACAGCAAACTTAAATTCACAACTTTTAAAGAAGCAGGCTAATTGAGATGGTACTCAAAGATTAGTATAATGTGAGTAGTAATAAAGGGGGGCGAGAAAATCATGGCAGTTAAGGAAAAGAAACGCGTACAAGTCCAGATTGACAAAGAATTGGCAGATAATACCGAAGCCGTTTTAAGCCAGTTAGGTCTAAACCCAACTACCGCGATCAATATGTTTTATAAGCGGATCGTAGCTGACGCAGCATTACCGTTTAAACCAGCCCTGAGCGAAGCCGAAAGAGCTAATTTAAGCCTTTTAAAGGCTACCAAAGAGACACCAGTAACAGAGTTCAAAGGCGCTAAAGAAGTCGCTGATTGGCTCAATGATCCAGATGAGGACTAATGGCTTATCAGATTAAATAAATTAATAACTTGGAAGTGTGATGAACATGAAAGATACAATCACAATTAATGACTTTTTTGAAATTGCCAAAGAAACTGATTTAAAAGATTTACTTGATAAGTCATTACATGAGCCAGATCCAGAAAAGCGCAAAGTATATGACGCTTTGTATACCTACTTTTTAGATAAAAGGCAAGATGAGGTTATTAAGCGAAAGGACTTTGTCCGTTGATAGATAAACCCCAATATATAATTGTTGCTGGTGTTAACGGAGCAGGAAAAAGTACGCTATACGATACATTTCCCATCTTGTTTGACAAAACAAAACGGATTAACGCTGATGAACTTTTAAGACAAATGGGTGGCGATTGGCATAAAGATAGTGACAACTTAAAAGCCATGAAAGAAGAAATCAAACAACTACACTATGCTTTAGATCACCAGCAGAGTATTCACGTAGAAACAACACTGGCAGGTAGAGGCAAAGCTCAACTCAATTTGATTGACAAAGCTCACAAAAATGGCTTTGAAGTGACTTTATTATATGTTGCTTTGCGAGATGAAAATTTAGCTATCCAAAGGGTCAACGAACGGGTACAAAAAGGTGGCCACGGTGTTCCAGTAGTAACGATCAAGAAACGTTATTAGCAATCCAAACATAATTTGCCATTAGTGGCCTTTAAATCTGATAAGGTCATGATCTATGATAATAGCGAAAAGTTTACCTCTGTTTATGCAAGAGAGAAGGGACAAGTTTTTAAAAACGATTTGAGGCATTTTCCTTGGATAAACCAAAATATTACTTATCCAGAAAAGGTGCAAAAGCAGTTACAAAATTTTGCAGATCAAAACCCAGAAGTAAAGCCTAAAAATGATCCAGAAAATAAAAACGATCGGCCTAGTTATTAGGTTGATCGTTTTTTAATTTATCCGGTTTATGGGCGTTAACATAGTCAGCAAATATTTTTAAAAGTTCTTCGGTTTGTTCGACCGAGAGGTTATTAGCTTGGAAGTACTTTTCTAATAAAGCCCCTTTTTGAATTAATCGGCGAGAACGGGCTTTGCGGGCTTGCCGACTTTCATAATATTTAGATTGCCGTAATTTAAAATCTTCCCGCTCAATTTTTTGTTTTAAACGCGCTTGTTGTTCAACTAGTTTTTCATATTGATTAGGCATAGTCATTACCACCTAACTATTATTGGTTATTTTGATCTTGATTTAAAAAGGCGGCAATTTTTTTAGCAATCATTTTAATTTGTGGAGTGGTCAGTGTTGCATAATTCAAATTAGATGATTTAATGATTTCCTTACCAAGGCTTTGTTCAATTTTGCTTTTTTCAGCTTTAATCTTTTGATTAAGCTGTTTTAATTTAGCTTCTTGTTTTTCTAAGTTACTTTGAGTCACAATTATCCCTCCAATCATCTTAAAATAATCACCGACACTATATCATAAGGGAAACGCTAAGTCAAAGTATAAGAGTTGAAATAGCGAAGCGGAAGGCATACACTAAAAGTAAATTCAGGAGAATCAGCAGACAGAGTGAAACGAGGTCAATGCGCACTTACACACAACAACTAAAGTTGGTTGTGTTATTGTGCTAGACCCTTGTATCAGAAGTCGCCGTTGGCGACAACAAAAGCAAACCCATAAACCCAAAGAAAGGTGGTGACCGACATGGCAATTTTTCACATGAGCTTTAGTAATATTAGTGCTGGAAAAGGAAGAAGCGCAATTGCTGGAGCAAGTTATAGAAGTGGTGAAAAGTTATTCGATCAAAAAGAAGGTCGAAGCTATTTTTATGAGCGTTCGGTTATGCCAGAAAGCTTTATTTTGACACCAAAGAATGCACCAAAATGGGCGAGTGATCGGGAGAAGTTGTGGAATGAAGTTGAAAAGAAAGATCGTAAATCAAACTCACGATATGCCAAAGAGTTTAACGTAGCTTTACCAGTTGAATTAAGTGAAGATGAACAGAAAGAATTATTGAAAAAATATGTACAAGAAAATTTTGTTGATGAGGGTATGGTTGCCGACGTAGCAATTCATAGAGATCACCCAGATAATCCGCACGCTCATGTTATGCTAACTAATCGTCCATTTAATCCAGACGGAACATGGGGATTGAAAAGTAAAAGAGAAAATATATTAGATGAAAATGGGAACAAGACTTATACAGGAAATAGTCGTTTTCCAAGATCAAGAAAGGTGTGGCTAGTTGATTGGGATAAAAAAGAAAAAATAACTGAATGGCGGCACAATTGGGCGGTTAGTGTAAATCAAGTTTTAGAGCAAAAAAATATTCCCGATCGGATCAGCGAAAAATCATTTATCGAGCAGGGAATAGATGATACCCCAATGCAACATGAGGGAATCAATAGTAAGCGGCATGAAAGAAAAGAATTTAACCAACAAGTTAAGGACTATCGCAAGGCCAAAGCCAGTTATAAAAATAACCAAGAAAAAGTAATCAATAGAGGTCATTTAGATAGCCTAAGTAAACACTTCTCGTTTAATGAAAAACGGGTAGTTAAAGAGTTAAGCCATGAACTGAAAACTTATATCAGTTTGGAGAACTTAGATGATAAGCGGCGCATGCTATTTAATTGGAAAAACAGCACCTTAATTAAACATGCGGTTGGTGAAGATGTGACTAAACAATTATTGACAATTAACCAACAAGAAAGCTCATTAAAAAAGGCAGATGAACTCTTAAATAAAGTGGTCGATCGTACTACGAAAAAACTTTATCCCGAGCTTAATTTTGAACAGACCACACAAGCTGAAAGACGAGAATTAATTAAGGAAACCGAAAGCGAGCAAACAGTTTTCAAAGGCAGTGAATTAAACGAACGTTTAATGAATATTCGTGATGATTTATTGACCCAGCAATTATTGACCTTTACCAAGCGGCCATACGTTGGTTTTAAGTTATTAATGCAACAAGAAAAAGAGGCCAAAATCGATCTGAAATATACGCTAATGATCCACTCTGATAGCTTAGAAAGCCTAGAACACGTCGATAAAGGCCTACTAGAAAAGTATTCACCAGCAGAACAGCAAACGATTACGAGAGCAGTCAAAGACCTACGGACAATCATAGCAGTTAAGCAAGTCATTCAAACGCAATACCATGAAGTATTGAAAAGAGCCTTTCCTAATGGTGATTTAGATGATCTTTCACTAGTTAGACAAGAACAGGCCTATACAGCCGTGATGTACTATGATCCAACTTTAAAGCCATTAAAAGTCGAAACAATGGCACAATGGCAAGAAAACCCACCGAGGGTTTTCAGTACCCAAGAACATCAATTAGGGTTAGCTTATTTATCGGGACAGCTTAGCTTAGATCAGTTAGAGAATCATCACTTACAACGGGTTTTAAAGCATGACGGCACTAAACAACTCTTTTTGGGTGAATGTAAAGTCGATCCAACGATTAAGAACAGTCAGATTGAGAAAATCCAAAAACAGTTAAAAGAGCAACAAGCTAAGGACGATCAATATCGAAAATCCCAGCTGGCACATTATCAACCGTTAAATTATAAGCCAGTTAGTCCAAACTACTACTTAAAGACGGCCTTTAGTGACGCGATCATGACTGTTCTATATGCTCGTGATGAAGATTACCAACGACAAAGACAGGCGCAAGGTTTAAAAGAGACTGAGTGGGAAATGGCGAAAAAGCAACGGCAACACCAAACTCGAAATCGGCATGAAGATGGGGGCATGCACTTGTAATCGGAATAAAAAATGCACCGTTAAACCTGGTTAAAAGCGGCTGAACAAGGCAAAACAGAATTAGAACAAAAGCTGAATCATAAGGAGTGAACGAACATGACCACTGTTATCTTAGCTGAAAAACCCAGTCAAGCCCGTTCATACGTCCAAGCCTTTCAAAAGAGCACAAAAAAACAGGGTTACTATACGGTTAGCGACCCTGTTTTGCCCGAAAATACGCTTGTCACGTATGGTCTCGGACATTTAGTTGAACTAGCCACACCGGATAAATATGATCAGAAATATCAGCAATGGGCCTTATCTAATTTACCGATTTTCCCCGATAAATACAAGTTTGTGGTATCAGCTAGTAAAAAAGATCAATTCAAGGTCGTCAAAGACCTGTTAACGAAGGCCGATACCATTATTGTTGCCACCGATAGTGGTCGGGAAGGCTCTAATATTGCGTGGTCGATCATGAACCAAGCGCATATTGATGTTAAGTCGAAAACGATTAAGCGCCTTTGGTTGAATAGCCTAGAAAAAGACGCGATTATTACCGGCTTTAAAAATCTTGGTGATTGGCACAAAGACTATTTGGCTTATAAAGAAGCCCAAACCCGTCAAATTAGTGACTGGTTAATTGGTATGAATGGCAGTCCTTTATATACTTTGTTGTTAAGACAAAAAGGGGTGCGCGGGGTGTACTCAATTGGTCGCGTGCAGACGCCAACCTTGTATATGGTTTATCGAAGAGACCAGGCAATCAAAAACTTTAAGCCGGAACCCTATTTTGAACTAAATGCGGAAATTTTAGCCAATCAGCAAAAATTCGCCGCGAAATTAGACCCCTATCAGCGGTTTAAAGACGAAGTAGGGCTAATGACATTCATGCAAGCTAAACACGTTCAGAAAGGCTCACAGGACGGTTTAATCAAGAACGTCCAAAAACAAGGTAAAAAGCGTGCTAGTCCCCAACTATTCTCGCTATCCAGTCTGCAAAGTGCGATGAATAAACGGTATCATGCCAGTGCCAGCCAAACCTTAGCGGCCATTCAGAGTTTGTACGAAGCCAAGTTCCTTAGCTATCCCCGAACCGATTGTGCTTATATCACTGATGAAGAATTTGAGTATTTAGTGGCTAATCTGACGAAGTATCTGGGGTTAGTCTCTAAGCAAGTCGCTTTAACCAATACCACCCCGAATAAACGTTACGTCAATGGGAAAAAGGTTGAAGAACACTACGCTATTATCATGACTAAAGTTGTGCCGACGAAAAATCAATTAGCGGCCTTACCTAAATTACAGCAACAGGTCTATGACTTGGTTTTAAGAACGACGTTAGCGATGTTTGCTGATCCGTATGAGTACGAGGAAACCACCATTATCACCCAAGTTGGTGGCGCCAATTTTAAAGCAACGGGTAAGGTCCCAACGAAGCAAGGTTGGCAAGCATTATTTGATGATCACACAGCCGACCAGCAAGCAGCAGCAACTTTACCGCTCGTTCACCAAGGCGATCAAGTCCAAGCAAATCTGCAAACACCGCAAAAAGAAACGACACCACCGGTACCCTTTACCGAAGGTACCCTGATTACGGCCATGAAGACCGCCGGCAAAACGCTTGATGATGAAGAAGCCCAAGCGATTCTTAAAGATGTGCAAGGCATTGGGACAAGTGCAACCCGGGCCAATGTGCTGGAAGTGTTAAAGAAACGCGGCTATCTCGTCACTGAAAAGAACAAGCTACACGTCAGTGAAGCCGGAATTACTTTATGTAAAGCGGTTGAACTCGAACCCTTGCTAACTAGCCCAGAAATGACGGCTAAATGGGAGCAAGCATTACAGCAAATCAGTACCGAAGAACGCACCCCAGATAACTTTTTGAGCCAGATTAAGAAGTTTGTGGCGAAGTTAATTGCTGATGTCCCCACACAATTAACCGGCAATTCAGCCATTAAGCAACAAATCAATCACCAACAGCAAGCACAAAAGTCCGCCGAGGTCTTCTTAGAAACACCGCAAGCGACCGTTTTAAATAAACAGAAGTTTTATATTGTAAAGCCTAAGTAAGGCGAAGACTTTACCCTGCCCAAGAAATGGAGCAGTAAGACCCTCGGGAAGACCGCCATTAAAGCGTTGGTCACCAAGGGGGAAACGAGCAAATTAAAGGGTTTCAAGAGCAAAAAAGGAAAGTTGTTTGACGCCAAGTTAAAGCTTGACGGCCATAAATTAAGTTTTGATTTTGATTAGAACCTGCCTACCGCCCTGCACGTTGTTTCGGTTGATGAACTCGTCATTTAGGTTTACTTTTCAAAAACCAAAAAGTGAACCTAACCAACGAGTGTAATTGTAAAAGAAGGAGGATATATCATGAAAAATGAACTGGAAGCATTAGCAAGCGAATTACCTATTTTGACGGATAAAAGCAGTTATAAGTACCTATCAGAAGTTGCGGGTAATGGCAAATATATTCAAGTTGCGTGGCAAAAAAAGAATGCTGAATATTTAGCACTTTACGGCACACAATCTATCAAGTTACCCCAAATTGATAATTCTGTAGAGTTTGTAGACGCCGAGGAGGGTTAATCATGCCAAGTAAAGTTGAAACTGAAAAATGGAAAAGGCAGCTTGTCGAAAATGCCGAAAAAGAAATTTTAAAACTAACTGATAGTGAAAAATTTAAAAGTTATCTTGATACCGTAGCAAAGTTTCACCGGTATAGCCAACGTAATATTGACCTTATCTATTCTCAAAATCCAAGTGCCAGCCAAGTTGCAGGCTTTAAAAAATGGCAGAATGATTTTAAACGATCAGTAAATAAAGGAGAAAAAGGGATCAGGATTGCGGCCCCTATTATTAAAAAACTAACTCCAGAGGATCAGAAAAGGCTTGATACGACCGAAGAAAAAGCCATAGTTGGTTATCGCTATATTCCAGTATTTGACATATCACAGACAAGCGGCGAACCAGTCCTAAGTGCTAAAGATTTTGTCAAAGAAAATTTGGCCGATCATCAGAATGTGACAAGTTTATATAACGCGTTCAAAGATTATTTAAACCAGCAAACCGACCTTAAAGTCAGTGAAGTGCCTTTAGCGACGCTAAATGGGGCTAAGGGGTATTTTCAACCCAGCACTAATGAAATCGTCATTGGTGGCGATGAGCCCGACAATGCTTTGAAACTAAAGACGTTATACCACGAATATGCGCATAGCCAGCTACACGGCTTAAAATCAGCCTTTAAAGATCGGCCACGAGCCTATCAGGAAACCCAGGCCGAAGCGGTCGCATATGTTGCCATGCAAAATATTGGCGTTGATACCAGTAACTATTCGCTCGGTTATGTGGCTACCTGGGCTAAAGATACAGCTGTGATCCATAGTGCTTTAAGTGAAATCCAGCAAGTTAGCAACAAAGTGATTGAGCTTAGCGACGGGTTAACCAAACAATTAGGCTTACAAGAAGCCCAAAAAGAGCCTGAGCATGATTTAAAAATGCTAGCAGCCCAGTCACTGAATAAGTCCTATCAAAGCTTGCAACAACAAATTCAACAGGCAACTAGTCCACAACAGAAATCAGAACTAAAAAATAAATTAAATGATGTACACCAGAAAATCAGTAAGCGAACTCAAAAACAGCTGCAAGCATTTGCTGAACAGAATCCGGAGATCAAACAACCCGAATCCGAACTTGATCAAAGTCTAAAACGTTAGCCAGTTTTTAAAGGTCATGCTATAATGGAAACAGAAAAGGAAGCCCCGCCGAAAACAGGACTTCCCACGCAAGCCGCTTCAAAGGCGGTGGCATAATTACAAAACTATATTAATGTCGTCCCGTAACTCGCCAAAGTTATAATCGGGGCGGCTTTTTTATTTGTGGTGCTTGTCGATATAGCTGAGTAGCGCGATTAAAAACGTGCCAAACAGCAACATCAACGAGAGTGTCTGGAAGACGCTCATTGACTGTGAAACCTTCCTGAAGATTATTCCATGTTCCCATGGGCCTCACCTCGCAAGGGAAAAGACAGCCACCGCCCTTAAAACTTCCTGCGTAATCCATTATACAGGTGAATTAAGTGTTGACCAAGCACAATAAAAATTAAGTCATGGGGTTTCATAGGATCCTAAATTTGATCAAATTAAGCTCAGCAAAACATCTTTTGTAGATACCCTTTTTTTAGTTCCTGGAGTTTTTCAAGCTTACGCTGATGAAGAGTGATAGTGTCATCAAGTTGTTTGAAGAAGGCACCGATTTGTTTTTGTTCATCCTTGCTTGGAATTGCAAAGTCTGTTGAAGAAATGTTTTTCCAATCAGAACGCGGCATCTTTGTACCTGAAGTATTGTTTGCAACTTTTTGATAATCATCTGATTGAATTAGGTAATAATCAAAGGACGGAACGCTAACATCAGTAGCTTCAAAAACCCAGAAATCACCCAATGCAACGCCTTCAAAATCAGGGAATAACCAATTTTTCAAATACGGACGAAGTTTCCCATACAAAATATTTTCAGATTCAAACAACGTGCCTTTTCGACTATCAAGTTTTGATGAAATATCTTTGTTTAAGCGACCTTCTCCTGAGACAATATCCTCAAACTCAACTTTAGGTAAAACATCAGAATTTGAAGATTTATTCACTCGGTTCACAATTTCAGTTAACTTACGCTGTTCCCAAGCGTCAGCAAACCCTGTAAATCTTAATTGCGGGAACTTGCTACCATTTTGGGGGAACATTTTTTGCAAATAGCCCTGTTTAAGTTCCTTAAGCTTAGCTAACTTACGCTGATGAAGGGTGATAGTGTTGTCAATTGATGAAAGAAAACGACCGACCACGACTTGTTCTCCCTTAGTTGTCGGAATGCAAATTGGGTAGTGTAAGAGATCAGAAGGCGTCACACGCTTCTGGCTATTTGAAGTGCCAGACGAAATAGACTGCAATTCACTTGTAGTCTTGTCTGATAAGAATAGCTGGTGAAGAAAACCAAGATCAATCTCAAAAGACTGAAATGGAACAAATTCACCTGACGCTACTGCATTTTCGGGGGCTTTCTTCACAAACCATATACGTCGTTGTCTTACATTCAGTTTATTGATCAGCAAAACCGTGCCAGATATTTTAAGTCGTGTACTCTGCATTGATTCGCCAAGGACTCGATTTGGGCGCTTTCCTCGGTCGTAAGAAGGCATACTATATTCTACAAATTCACGGCTAGGTGTTAATTGCGGGTCAATGCTTTTACGAAGAATATCACCAAGATCCCCCAACTTACGTTGTGCCCAAGGATCAGTGAAACCTTTAAATCTTAGTTGCGGATATTTAGCTTGTTTATCCTTCATTGTGAGCCTCCGACTTTGACTGCTCATTCACCTGGGTGGCCACTAACTGGCTAGCTAATTCATTAAAGGCTTGTTCATTTTGACTGATTTTCTCGTCTAGTTGCTTTAGATCAGCTTTGACTTGGCCCAGATCAATCTCGGGTTCCGGTTCAAACGTATCGACATAACGCGGAATATTTAAGTTGTAGTCATTCTCCTTGATTTCCGCCGGTGAGGCCACGTGGGCATATTTATCGACATCTTGCCGGTTTTGATAAGTCGTCACAATTTTTTGAATATTGGCTACTGTTAGCTTATTTTGATTCTTGTCCTTTTCAAATTCCCGGGACGCATCAATAAATAAGACGTCGTCAGTGGTCTTGTGTTTCTTTAAAACCATGATCAATGTCGGAATACCAGTGGAATGAAAAATATTGGCGGGTAGTCCAATAATGGCATCAATCCGGTTATCCATTAGAAGCTTTTGGCGAATTTTGCCTTCCTTAGCCCCCCGAAATAGCACGCCATGGGGTAAGACGATGCCCATAGTTCCGTGCTCCTGCAGATGATAAAAGCCGTGTAGCAGAAAGGCAAAGTCGGCTTTAGATTTAGGCGGTAAAACGCCATAGTCGCGGAAGCGAGGATCAGACAAGCGTTTGTCACTATTATCCCAGTGTGCCGAGTAGGGTGGGTTCATAACAACCGCATCAAATAAGTAAGGTTCGTCAACCGGCCAATCTTTACTTAACGTGTCGCCATTGCGTAAGTGCATATCGTCATACGAGACTCCATGTAACATTAGGTTCATACGGGCCAGGTTATAGGTCGTGGTGTTCAATTCTTGACCATGGTAACTCACTAAACCCGGATTTTTCACGTGCTGTCCCACATTCAACAGTAGTGAACCGGACCCAACTGCTGGATCATAAATAGTTCGAACTTGGTGGTCACCCGCATTACGCTGATAAGTCACAATCTGAGCAATAATGTCGGACACCTGCCGCGGCGTGTAAAATTCCCCCGCCTTCTTACCAGAATCACTGGCAAATTGCGCAATTAAGTATTCATAGGCGTCACCTAAGACATCGCCTTGATGATGAACGAGGTCAATCGCATTCAAAGCTAACATAGTATCACTAATGGTTTGGTTCCGTTGTTGTAAAGAACTGCCTAATTTATTACTACTTAAATCCACATCGGCAAACAAGCCCGAAAAGTCTTGCGCTGACGACAGATTTTGTGTCGACTGTTCCAGATCATGAAGTGCTTGAGATAAATCGTCTAACGCAAAAGTATGGGCTTGAATCTTGCCAATCAGAGTGGCGTACAACGCCTGGGGTTGAATTAAATAGCCGAGCGTATTTTGCAAATACTCAACTAAACTGGGCTGCACTGAGACGCCTTCCAACTCAAACTGCGGATCCATATACTGAGCATATTTCCGGGTGACATTTTCGGTTTCGCCTGCCCAATCACTAAAGGTCGTTAAGGTTTTCTCAGATAGAAATCGATAAAAAATTAACCCCAATAAATAATTTTTATATTCAGAAGCGTCCATTTTCCCGCGTAAGACATCGGCCGCATTCCATAGGGCGCTTTCAAGTTGACTAGCTTGAGTTGTTTTTGCTGACATTGTTTAACCTCACTTATTTTTGTAGATAGATTGCTAAATCGTGTTCAATAAACTGCCGCCAAGCGGCCTGGGACTTAATCCGGTATAGTGGCAAAATAGCTGGAATCTTCGGCCCAGTGGCAGTTTGAGCTTGTAAGGCCGCTGCTAAATTCGCTGACTGCGTTAATTCTTGTTCATGATGCCATTCATCAGTACCCACGGTGTGTTCACGTGCCACCCGTAATAGGGCTGCTTGATCTAAGCCCCACGTATGGGCAAAGGTCGTCGTTTTTTTGACCAATTGTTTCTGGGCGTAATCAGCCACCAACTCCCGAGCATTCAACGCTACTGGCGCTTGATTTGGGGTGCTCCGTTGCTGAGACTGTTGCATTTGTTGCTCAATATAAGGCATGGCTTCGCGAATTAACTGGGCCTGTTGCGGTTGCGTTTCCGCTAATTTATTCAAACTAGCCTGTACTTTGGCACTATTTTGCAGGTAATCGGTCATATGGGCTTGGGCTTGATCAGGCGTCGTGTACTGTTGCTGTTCATCAATCCAATCTTGAATTAATTGCGTCAAATAATCATAATCCACCAAGACGACTGAACCAACGGCTAGGGAAAAGTCTAAGGCAGCTAATTCTTCGGGGATTTTCTCAGGCTCTTGGTTAGTAACCGCCGCTTTAATCCGCAGATATTTACCCGTATAGGATTCTACTTCGGGCTGAGCGATACCAAAGGCCTTTTCACTGTTTTCCCAAGTGAAATCGTTGTACATCGATAAGGAATTCAATTGCTGATTCACTTGGCGAAAGGCTTTCACAAACTGTACCTTGGCAGTGGTTCCTTTCAGGTCATCGGCCGCCGTCGGCGTTTGAGCAATGGCTTTTAAATCGACCACAGCCTTTTGAAATTTTAAGACAGCCTGCTGATAAGTGGGACGAATGATGACATTAAAAGAGCCTTCGCCACTATATAACTTATAAGCTTCACGTTCATTCGCTTCCATGATTGCCGGCACCCGAAAGGTCACAATTTGGCCTTCTTGTTTTAATTCCCGGTTTTGGAGCCGGTTGGTGCGTGAGTAGGCTTGAATAAGTTCTTGATAAGCTAAGGTGCGGTCAACAAAGAGCGTGTTTAGCCGAGGGGCATCAAAACCTGTTAATAAACGGCGTACGACAATCACTAAATTAATTTCCTGATCGGGTTGCAAATGAGCAAAGACCGCCTCACGCCGGGCAGCCCGTTTTGCGACATCTTCGTTATAGAGATTCAAATCGGCTAAATCAAAATTAGTGTGATACTGCTGATTATAATCCTTTAAAATGGTGGCCATTTGGTCATGTTTGTGCGCACTCTGATCTTCGTTTTCACTTAATGAATAAGTAATCGCAATTCGGGGCCAATCAGGATCTAGCTGATTGTGAGTAGTCTTTTTCGCGGCTTTAAAGGCTTGATAATAGCGTTGCGCCATTTCAATGGAGCTGGTGGTTAAAATCGCATTGTAGTTGCCATGCCCCAAGCTGGTTTTACGTGGGCCTTTTTGTAAAATATATTGAACAACTTGTTGGATATGTTCATCAGTCTCAAAGTCAGCCGGAGTTAAATACGTTTCTTCCAAGTCCTTGACTGGCATCGCTTGAATCTTGGCTTGAATTTTTGCTTCATCAGCTGTACTCAGCAGGCGGCCTTGCTTATCACGACGCGCTTTGACGCGCTGAGTTTCTTTTTCGAGGGCCCGGGTTATCAACGTGTCTTTCCCAATCGTCGTTACGTGTTCCACGTTAAACGGTAACACGGCTTGGTCCTCTAAGGCGTCTCGTAAGTTATAAACGTGACAGACTTTACCAAATAGCTCCTCAGTCGTAACCGCTAGATCACCCTTGAGCTGTTTTTTATTTTCATTAAAGATGGGGGTGCCGGTGTAACCATACCAATTACTATTGACAAACGCGTCCCGAATTTCCTTTTGCATCTTACCAAACTGCGACCGGTGGGCTTCATCAACAAAGAAGATCACCCGTTGCTTTAAAGTTTTACTAAAGCGGGATTGCTTACCGGTTGCCAGCTGGGCTTGCGTTTTTTTGACCGCCCGATGAAGTTTTTGAATCGAGGTGACCAAGACCTTACCGTCATTTTGTTGCAACTTACGCATTAAATCACCGGTATTTTGGGCTTCGTTAATGGCAATATCATCATTGGCGGCATAGGCACTAAAGTTGCTGGTTGTCTGTTCGTCTAAATCCCGCCGGTCAACTAAGAAGATGACCTTATCGACACCGGGATCTTGCGCAGCTAATTTAGCGGTTTTATATGAGGTGAGTGTCTTACCAGAACCCGTGGTATGCCAAACAAAGCCATCTTGATGGTCATGAATCCGGTGCATCACGGCTTCAATCGCATAAATCTGATAAGGCCGTAAGAGAATTAAGCTCTGACGTTCTTGGTCGATGACCGTATATTCACTGACCATTTTGTGGGCCATGGGAATATTAAGGACTTGGCGCGTGAACGCTAAGCCGTTTTCCACGGGGTGATTATCCCGCGTCCGCCAATTAAACAAAAAAGCTTTATTGAAATGATCCGGTTCGGCATTCGCAAAATACGCCGTACTATCCGGCGTCATAATCACAAACATTTGCAACAGCGAGTAAATTCCCGTATATTTACCTTCCTGTGCGTATTTTTCAATTTGATTAAAAGCCTGGTTAAGTTCGACCGTGGCTTTTTTTAGTTCCAATTGAATTAAGGGTAACCCATTAATCAATAGGGTTACGTCAAAACGGCGATCAGGATCGACATCTTGAGTACCAGCTAACCGTGGTCGCACTGCTTGTCGGACCACTTCATAACTAGATTTACCGCCAGCGACGTCCGCTTTCCAAAATAACTCGAGTGTCACCGTGCCCAGCTTAGCATCATCACGTTCAACTTCCACTTTGCCAATGCCATTTTCGGCGGCTAGTAACTTAGCTGCTTCGTAAGGTGTCCGGACCTCAATCGCCCGTTTAACTTGATTAAATTCGGTATCAGTTAGGGGGTATCCCTGCAATTTAGCATAGTTATTGTTATTTAATTTATCACGAAAATTAGCCCATAATTGATCCGGGGTCGCACCATACAGGTCTTTGCGTTCCACCCATTGATTGCTTCCAGTCGTTAAGGTTTTAACAACTTCTTTTTCAAATGACAGTTCCAACATAAAAACATTCCTTCCCCCACCTTTAAATTACTCACTAGTTTATTATACGCGAACAGATTAGCGTTTAGGCTTCATAATTTAATATAGCTAGGATACAAATAAAGCCAAATAGACAAGCATCAAAAAAACGGAAGGTTAATTATTAAGTAACCGTTCCGTCCTTTTATGTTGAAACATTTCGAATTTCTGGTAGTGGGATAAACCGATCAGCATCAACCACAATATCATTGGCATTGTAACCATGAATCAAGGTGGTGATATCTGGCCAATGACGGTTGTTTTGGTCAACCGTTTTTAATTGAATGGTCACTGGTTGCTGACGCTGATATGCGTCCGCCAATACCTCGGTAATTGTTGCTAAGGATTGTTGCGGTCTTGGAACGTATATTTCATTCAATTGCTGCTTCTGTTGGTTTAAAGCAGCAGTATGGTCGGATAAATAGAATCCCTGCCATTTCATCATGCCCCGGTCATGGTAATCATGTTCAAAAAAATGTTTAACCGTGTCTAAATCAAAGTCTTGGTTACTCAAGTGGCACCCGCTTTCGTTGAATCAGCTTTTGACTTGCCGGCCAACGTTCCCCAGTAAAGCCAACAAATTCGATTGTTAGTTTTATATCTTGTCGTAATGCTTTTAGTAAATTTTCTAAATCAGCTAAATCATAGTTAGCTAATTTATGTAAGGGAACGGATTGCAAGCGCTCATTAGCCCGTTGACTGTTAAAAAACAGATTATAGGTCTGATCGTAGGTATCATTAGTCAACATTAACCAATAGCGGGTTTTGGGACGCCGCTTAAACAATAGGGTTAACCGCCCCTTAATAATCTCTATATCGCTATTCATAGCTATTGCCTCCATTATGTCCGCCCACTAGTGAAGCCCGCTTGATAGCGGTGCCTCCCTTTAATAAACTGGTCGCGTAAACTAGTTTGGTGAACCCAAATTGCCGGTGAATTTCATCAATCACCTGGTTTAACCGGCTATGGCGAATTTGGTTGCGCGGGGTTTCAAATAAATTAAGTTGTTGGCCGGAGTTGGCACTTAGTTTACTGCTATAAACACCAATATTCCGGACAGCTTGACCGTCCCAATTCTGACGGAATAACCACAATAACTGTTGCGTCAAAACTTGATTGTCGTTAGTTGGTTCAATTTTTAAAGCTTGGTGAAAGCCACCGCGGCCATCTGCTTCGGCTGCGGCATAGGAAAACCCAATGCTTAGCGATAGACACCCCGCCAGTTTATGGTGGTGCCGAAGCCGCGCCGCCACCTGTTCCCCAATTTCTTTAATGACGGTTTCAATTTCGACTTGGTTAAAATAATCTCGTGGCAATACTTGCGAATTACCCAGGCTAGCTTCTTTAACCTTAGTTGGTTCCGTAACTTGCGCGCGATCAATTCCCCAGGCCGTAGCAAATAATTGGCTACCAATGATGCCAAGTTGTTGTTTGAGTAAATAAGGGTTGGTGTGGGCTAGCTCATACATATTGTGAATTTGAAGCCGGTTCAAACGTTTCGCCATACGGGGGCCAATCCCCCAAACGTCCGTTAATTCAGTAATTGACCAAATTTTATCCGGCACCGTTTCGTAATGGATTTCACCGATCAATTCATGATTATGTTTAGCGTAAAGGTCTAAGGCTAATTTAGCTTGAACCGGATTGTCACCAATCCCCACGGTGGTATACAAGCCTAGTTTTTGCCGAACTGTCTTTTGAATCAAGCGCGCCACTTCGCGAACGGAATTGCCAAACAGCCGCCAAGTATGGGTCATATCAAGAATGCTTTCATCAATCGAATACGGCCAAACCTCTTGTTCAGTGGTAAATTGATGAAAGATCTGATTGATCTGCAAATTACGTTGAATATAAAGGTTCATACGCGGTGGCACGACCCATAACTTGGAGTCATTGGGTAAGTCACGTTTACGGGAGACATTGGCTTTAAGATGAAATAAGTGCTTAGCTTCGGGTGACGTGGCTAAAATAAGCCCACCATTGGTATTTTCAGCTTCACTAAGGACCACTAACGGGACTTTTAAGGGATTAAGGCCCCGGGCAACGGCTTCGCAACTAGCATAAAAGGACTTGTTATCGATTAAGAAGAACACGCCATGCGGTTCATCATCAAAAAACATTTAGATCACTTCCGTTAGCTTTTACCTGTATTGTAGCACAGAAGGCAAACGTGTGTTCCCTAAAAACTGCTAGAAAGCTGATTAAAAATAGTCGAAAGTCCATTATAGTCATGCTATAATGTAGACAGAAAAAGGAAGCTCCGCTAGAACAGGACTTCCCATGTAGAACCGTTTAAGACGGTGGCAAAGTTTAATATTAGATTAAATAATCCGTTAGCCCTGCCAAAAGCTAAGACGGATTATTTTTTTTGCTGACTTTTGATCAGCTCAACAATTAATGCAATTAAGGCTACGATAAAGGTACCGAAAGCCAGCATTAATTGTAAAGCGTCCGCAACGGACACTTAGGCTACTCCTTTCGTTAGGATTTATGGGCTTTAAAGGTTTAACACCATAAGCACCACCTCCGATTGGAAATAGCCACCGTCTTAACTTTTCTACAAGCTCAATTATACAAGAAGAGAGATGGACTAGGCAATGAACGATAATAATTGTGAAAAAACCAAGTATTTACAATATCTATTAGACAAGCAATTAGATTGGATACAAAAATCAGATACAAAAGCTTCAATCTTATTATCAGCAATTGGGGTGTTATTTACTTTATTGATAAACTCTCGCTTCTATGGTGTCGTAGTAAATTGTATCCACTATCTTTTTATCAAAGATAAAATTTTTTTAACGGTACTTATTTTTTTGCTAGTAATTGGATTAATATTAGTCTTTATTGGTGGATTCTATTTATTCTTTACCCTTATACCTAGATTGAAAAACATTTCCCATCAACAATCCCACATTTTTTTTGGCGATATATCTCAAAATGGGCTAAACGAAATGAAAAATTACTTCTGCAAAGATTTTAATCCCAATGATGACCTAGTTAATCAAATATTTGTTAATGCCAATATTGCTGATACAAAAATGAAAAACTGCAATAATGGTATCAAATTTATATGTTTAGGCTTTGGGACAATTTTTCTAGTCACACTGATAGCATCTATTGGACTATCTATCAATTAATATGGAAGGACATGGAAAATAAAATGGGAAATAGTAAATTTCTAAGTACAGCTGAAGATGTAATAAAAAAGATTCTAACAGATACAAATAAATTTGATCATCTGGATTACTTGCCTAGTTTAGATAACGCATTAAGTTACACTAATGGTGCTTACGTCAAAAATACCGCTTTTTTTATTGATATACGAAACTCTTCTAAACTGATTAAAAAAGAGGGATATGAAAGAAGAATAATAGCCAGATTTTATAGATCCTATATTAGCGAAATAATTGCAGTTTTAAGAAGTCATGAGTGTTGTAGGGAAATAAATATTGTTGGTGACTGTGTTTCAGCAATATTTGTTGAAAACAAAGATAAATCAGGTGAATATAAAGACAGATCTGATGTTATAGAAGCTTTAGAATCAGCCTCTATGTTCAATCCTCTATTAGGAATAATAAATAATCTCTTTTCTAAGCACTATAAACGAAGAATTGACATTAAAGCGGGCGTGGGTATTGCTACGGGCGAAGCACTGGTTATACAAGCTGGAGAAAAAGGTAGCGGTATAAATAAGCCTATCTTTCTTGGTGACAACGTAAATACCGCTGCACACCTATGTGATAAAGCCAATAATGAAAATTATCCATATTTTACTTTGACCGATCAAAACGTTAAAGACAATTGTAAAAGGTACATTGCTAATCTTGATAATCAAACATTTGCAGATTTTTTAGCTACACAATTTGCAACTGACGAAGGAAAATACTTCTATGGGGGAAACTTTTGGAGAATTCCATTTAACGATAGACTCAAAGAATTGCAAAATGATTGTAATTTTTAAATTAACCCCAAACGACCATTAGGGTATACCCTAGTGGCTTTTTTTGATTCTGTGCTATACTGGGAATTACAAATGTTCATTAGAACTGTCCAAAAGGAAGCGCTGACAATGGCTAAAATTGGTTATGCTCGTGTGAGTTCCAAAGAGCAACATTTAGATCGACAGCTAGCGGCCTTAAAAGGCGTTGATAAATTATTTACGGATAAATTAAGTGGAGCTAACACTAATCGGCCAGAACTGCAAAAAATGCTGGCCTATATTCGTGAGGGAGATATTGTCCTGGTCACTGAATTAGATCGCTTAGGCAGAAACAACCATGATTTGACTAAGATCATGAACTCCATTCAAAATAAGGGTGCCACCCTAGATGTGTTGAATTTACCGTCCATGACAGGGATTGCTGACCCAAATTTACGTCAACTGATGACCAACTTGATTATTGAACTCTATAAGTATCAGGCCGAAAGTGAACGTAAGCGAATCATCGAGCGTCAGCAACAAGGGATTGCCCTCGCCAAACAGCAGGGTAAATATCATGGACGCAAACCCCAATATGCCAAAGATGATCCCCGTTTGCAACATGCTTTTAAGCTTTATCGAGCTGGCATGAGTGACATTGATGTGTCCCGAAATACAGGTATTAAACGGACGACCTTTATTCGATACCGTGTGAAATACGGTATTAAAAGAAAATAGGGCCCCCCTTTTGGTTAGCACATGTTAACTGAAAGGGTCCCTATTTTCTTTACTTAATAAGTCTAATTAAATTAGTGGCCTTGGTCGAAGAAGGCATCAACTATTTTAATCAACTAGATCGTTCACCAGCAAGAAACGACCTCACCCCAGCGGAATACTGGAATGAGGCCGTTTAAGCAAAGCAAAACTTATATTATTTCAAATGACAACTTGACAGGGACTAGTACAACTCAGGGGGCTTTACTTTAATATTTCCTGTAGATATTAGCCTTTTTTTAATTTTAATTATGTCTAGAAGCCTATGTTAGAAGTCATAGTCGCCGCTACTCATAGCTTCAGCATTACCCATTAGATAGCCAGCACCAACTTGTGAAAAGAAATCATGATTGGCCGTTTCGGTTGAAATTCCGTTCATTACGATTGGGTTGATATCTTTAATCTCAGCATTGGGGAAGCGGGATTCAAAGCCCATATTTTGGAGCGCCTTGTTGGCGTTGTAGTGAACGAATTGTTTAACGTCTTCCGCTAACCCAATCGGCGCGTAAACTTCTTCGGTGAACGCAAACTCGTTCTCAAGGAGATCGTCGAGCAACTCATCCATCCACTTTTTGAATGTTTTTTGTTCAGTCGCCGATAGCTCGTTATATCCCAATTGAAATTTGTAGCCGAGGTAGGTACCATGAACAGATTCATCGCGGATCACCAGTTTGATAACTTCAGAAAGATTTGCCAGCTTATTGTTACCACGGTACCAAAGTGGGGTAAAAAAGTTGGTGTAGTACAAAATTCCTTCAAGAAAGACGCTTGCAACTTTCTTTTCAAGGTTGTTTCCCGTTTGATAAATATCATTGATCCGTTTGGCTTTGTATTGCATTCTGGGATTATTGTTCATCCATTTGAATACTTCGTCAACAGTGGCTTGATCGTTCAAAGATGTCAAAATAGTGCCGTAGCTTTTGGCATGAATTGACTCCATCATCAAAAAGTCATTGAGGACTGCTGCTTCTTTTCGTGTCCGAACGTCGGGCCGCATCACGTCGACTCCTTCTTCAGATTGGAGTGTGTCCAGCAAGGCTAATCCACCCACAACCCGATTGATAACCGATTTTTCGGTGCCAGAGAGTGTCCGCCAGTCCCGTAAATCATTAGAAACAGGTACTCGCGTATCCAGCCAGTATTGTGCCGTTGCTTTATCCCATACATATTCGTCAAGTTCGTCTTCGATGATGTCCCAATTAATTGTTTTATAGCTCATTAGTTGAATACTCCTTAAAAGTCGTAGTCGTCATCGGTCATTTTTTCGGTGTCCGATTCATTGTTTGCAGCCGTTACCTGTTGCAAAAATTGATTTTGGTCAATCATCAGTTCTTTGAGTTGCGCCACTAGTGAAGACGGTTGAACTTCGTAGACAGCGTTAAAGCCAAGTGACATTAATGCATGATTGGCACCATAGGAGGCCAGATTGATGGCTTCGGTGGCATCGTCAAGGTTAGCTTCTAAGAAGTCTTTTTCAGTTTGCATGAGTTGATCAAACTGTGTATTAATCCAATACTGCAGTTCGGTTTGATCACTTACAGTGAGTTCTTCAAATCTGAGGCGAAATTTGTAACCAATATAAGCACTAAAAAGGGCGCTACCGCGGAGAATATTAGCCAACATTTGGTAAGTATTGACGAGAGCCTGTGTTTGAAGTATTGTCCAGTATTTACCAAACGAGAGCCCAGTTTCAGTCAGAATAAAAAGGGCTTTTTTCTGTAAGGCCATATCGCTAGTGCTCATTTGGGCTAGTTGGTCAATTTCAGCTTGCAGATTGGCATTATCATCTGCCCAAGTAAAACTTTCACCGCCGTTACCCGGAATCAGAGCCCGGAAAATGGTCGTACAGCTTTTGGCATGGACTGATTTCATAAAGGTAATGGTGTTTAATACGGATTCTTCTTGTTGAGTTCGCCGATCGTGGCGAATAGCAGGGGTGCCAACTTCTGATTGGTAGACGGCTAACATTGATGTACCTGCCAACATACGAGTAATGGCCTGTTGTTGAGTATCTGATAGCTGTTGCCAAGCCGTTTGATCATTCGTGATGGGAATCCGAATGTCCAACCAAAAGTTAGTGGTGAGTCGTTCCCACATGTATTTATCGAAATTATCTTTAATATCATCCCAGTTAATTGCTTTGTAGTATAAATAGTCCATCGTTATTTGTTCGTCTCCTTAATTAGGATTCATGGGTATATGGGTCTTGTGACCCAATAACGTATGCCGGTGTGTTAAACGGACGGTAAGACCCCAAGTGAATTTCCTAGATCATGCATGATTCACATTCATTTGCCGTTTTAATTTCATCGTCTTCTGTAAACGTTCGAATGTAATAAAGTGACTTAATGCCTTTTGTCCAGGCGTAATTCCGTAACCGGTTAAGGTCTCGGGTTGTCATCTTTAAATTGTTATTGTCCTTCCACTCGTAAAGGTCAGGTTTCAAAACTGAACGCATAAATAGTGTCAGACTCATGCCTTGATCAATGTGCTTTTGAGCTACGGCATAGGTGTCAATAATTTTTCGTTGATCAATATCATATGCGGGTGTGTAGTAAGGCAAAGTTTCGTTAGACAGGTAAGGTGCTGGATAGAAGATTGAGCCTACCTTATTTTCCTGACGTTGTTCTACTAATTGTGTGATTGGATGAAGTGATGCACTTGTTTCATTGACGTACGAAATTGACCCGTTCGGTGCCACAGCGAGTCTATTACGATGATAAAGGCCGCCAGTAATCACAGCTTGCTTGAGTGCCTTCCAATCTGTAACAGATGGTAATTTAATATTTTTGAAGATTTTTGCAACTTTGGTACTCTTAAATTTAAAGTCTGCGTTCAAGTATTGATCGAAGTAACTGCCATCAGCGTACTTTGATTGGTCAAATTTAGCGAAGGTTTCGTGGCGTTCACGGGCAATTCGATTGCTCGTAACGAGTGAATAGTAGTTTAAAGCTAGGAAGTAGGCATCAGTAAATTCAAGGGCCTCTGGTGAGCCATACTCAATTTGGTGGCGTGCAAGGGCAGTATGCAGACCCATAGCCCCTAATCCAATCGTGTGGTAAAGTTCGTTACCATGTTTAACAGTCGGTACTTCCTTAACATCGGTTGTGTCAGTTACGAGGGTGAGCGCACGAACAGCAACCTCAACTGAGTGACCGAAGTCCGGCGAGTCAATCATATTCATGATATTAGTTGATCCGAGATTACATGAAATATCGGTGCCAATTGTCTTGTACGATAGGTCATCATCAAGTTTTGACGGTTCTTGAGGCTGTAAGATCTCACTACAAAGGTTACTCATAATAATTTTGCCATCGACAGGGTTAGTTTGGTTGGCCGTATCAATGTTCAAGATGTAAGGATAACCAGATTCTTGTTGGAGTTGAGAAATCTTTTGTTCTAGTTTCCGCGCGTTAAAGACTGACTTCTTAATATTGGGGTTAGCGACCATGTTGTTATATTCTTTGGTGATATCGATGTAAGCAAATGGCGTACGATATTCACGTTCGACATCATAGGGGCTAAAAAGATACATTGGTTCGTTAGTCTTGAGTAATTCATAATATTTATCAGGAACAATCAAACCGAGGGACAAGGTCTTCACCCGAATTTTTTCGTCCGCATTTTCCTTTTTGGTATCCAGAAAATGTAAGATGTCAGGATGGAAGACGTTGAGATAAACCACTCCGGCGCCGTTCCGTTGCCCAAGTTGGTTACTGTAGCTAAATGAGTCTTCAAGTAACTTCATCACTGGTACAACGCCAGACGAGGCGTTGGAAATCTGCTTAATAGGATCACCTGAGGCGCGCAAGTTTGACAGGTTAACGCCGACGCCCCCACCGATTCGAGATAGTTGAAGGGCAGAATTAACGCCACGTCCAATTGAGAGCATGGAATCGGCCATATCAATTAGGAAACACGACACCATTTCTCCGCGGCGCTTTTTCCCCGCGTTGAGGAAAGTGGGAGTGGCGGGCTGGTAACGCTGTGAAATTAATTCATCGGCAACGTCATTAGCAAGTTGCTCATCACCGTTTGCAAGGTAGAGAGCATTGAAGACAACACGGTCGATAAAACCTTCCAAGAATTGTTGTCCGTCGTTGGTTTTCATGGCGTACTGTGTGTAAAACTTGTACGCCCCGAGAAAGCTGCGGAAATGGAAGTGATGGTCTTTCATTCGGTCGAACAAGGACCGCACAAATTCGTGGGAATACTGATTCAAGATATCTGGATCAATGTAATCTTCGTCGACTAAGTAGTTTAATTTGGCATCCAATGAATCAAATTGTTTAGTCTTTGGTTCGACCGTCTCTTCAAAATAGGCCTTGAGGGCTTCTTGATCATAATGTAGCGGAATTTCTCCGTTGCTTGGGATATTTACGAGGTTATTTAAGTAAAAATAGGTATTTTCCATTTCTGGGGTGCTAGTTACCATTAGGGATTACTCCTTCGTTGTTTGAAAACAAAATTGATTGCGATAGGTTAAGATGGCATCGGCAATGCGAGGAATGTCGTGTGCGGTGCCACGTAGCTCAAAATCGGTAATGTAAGGAAAATCGAAGTGTTTAGCATATTGTTTAGCCGTGAGTGCAAACTGCTTATTAAAATTACGATTACCGCTACCGATAATACCGTAGCAATGCTGGTAATTGCCTTCGTACGCGAGGTAATCTCCCAAAATAGTGGTTAATATTTCAGTATAACCGTTATTAACCCCATTACCACCTTTAAGAAAGGCTGGTAGGAAGGTAACAAACGGCTGGTCAAGAGTGGTGAATTCAGGGTGTTCTTTAACATTAATTGAACTAACCCGAACATGACGTTCTTTCTCAAAGTATGTTGTCAGTCTGCTAATAAAATATTTCGTGTTGCCACTCAAACTGATGTAGAGAATATTTATGGTTTCCGTAACTAATCATCGTCCTTTTTCTATATATAGTGGTTAGACGATCATTGTAGCACTATATGTGGTGTCTATGCAAATTGGTGGACGATCTGATTGATCTACAAATTGTGTTGAATATAAAGATTCATGCGAGGTGGCTAAAATGGGCCCACCGTTGGTATTTTAAGCTGCACTAAGAGACGATAAACGGGACTTTTAATGAATGGAAGCAAGCTCCCAGGACCCGGCTCACAGTTTGCACCAAAGGCCTTGTTATCAATTGAGAAGAGCACACTGTACGGTTCATGATCAAAAAATGTTTTGATTATGTCTACTAGTTTTTACCTTTGTTTTAGTACAAAAAAACGTGCGTCCCCTAGAACTATTAGAAAGTTAATTTAAAATAGTCGAAGGATAATTAAAGGCATGCTATAATGCGGGGAAGAAAAAGAAGCCCTGCGTGAACGGAGCTTCTCAGACAAGCCGCTTTAAAGGCGGTGGTCTAGATTACAAAATACATTGTCGCCTTGTAACCGACCAAAGTTACGCAGGGCGGGTTTTTATTTGTGGTGCTTGTCGATATAACTGAGGAGCGCGATTAAAAACGGGCCAAACAGCAATATCAACGAGCGTGTCTGGAAGGCGCTCATTGGCTGTGAAATCTTCCTGAAGATTATTCCATGTTCACATGGCCTCACCTAGCAGGGGATCAGACTGTCCTTTATTAAAAAGTGCAGCGACTTTTTCGAAATACGATTTATCTAATAGATGCTCATTATGTTTCATCTTTTTCTCTCCTTACTTATGTCATTAAGTAATGACACGCTTCTAACCCTTTAATTATACAGCATCAAAAAGAGGTCACAACTGTTAAGTTGTGGCCTGCTTTTTGATGCTAATTCTCTTTTTCACCAACAGATTAAGAAACAAGCTGCTGAGATATTTGATGATCTAGATCTAAATCTTTCAATTTCCATAAACATCTTTATTTCAGAAAAACATAACTGACGGAAGTTTACCTTTGAGATTGAGAATCCAATTTATAGTGAGGCCAACCAGATAGAACTGAATCGTCATTTCAAAGCATAGCTAATAATAAGAATCTCCATGCTCATTAATTTCCAGACAATAGAGATTGATAAATGACATCAGTTAAATTTTTAGGTGAAACATGGCATGAGTATGTTGTCTGGCAGATTGAAGACCAAAGAGCTTTAAGTCATATCAATAATTTAATAAAACTAATTCAGAGCGATGGGGTAGGATTGGGTCTAAGAAAGCTAAATTCCTTTTTTATTCTTGGTAAATTGTCGAATACTGCTGATATAAAATAGATATAATCGTTGTTATACCAAGGATGCAACTGCTGGTTGTCAGATTGCTCAAATAATATGCATGCATTCTTAGAAGACCTGTTAGATAGTAATGTGGTGGAAGGGAAGTTTTGCTGAATGATTTTAGGGCAACGAATTCGAGAGGAACGTGAAAGAAGGAACTGGACTCAAAATGACTTAGCTGAACTATTAAATGTTAGTAGACAGTCTATTTCAAAATGGGAAATTGGCTCAGCCTATCCTGATATTGAAAGATTAATTCAGATTAGTGATTTATTTGAAGTTAGTTTAGATAGTCTTATCCGTGGAGACGAAAAGTTTCAAAAAAAGATTAAAGTAGAGAGCTCTAAAGTTGGTATGACTTTTTGGGACTTTATGAGTTATCGCTGGTGGGTAATCTTTGTTGTTGCATGGTGTTTGGCTTGGCTGTTACCAGTCATCATTCATGCACTTAAATAAAAATAAAGGAGTGGCAGTGATGACAGAATACATTTTAAAGACAAAACAGTTAACTAAAAAATTCAAGAATAACATTGTTTTAAATCATATTAATTTGGAAATACCGAAAGGGAAGATTTATGGATTACTAGGAATCAATGGAGCTGGAAAGTCGACTACCATGAAGATTATTACCGGAATTATTACCAGTTTTGAAGGTGAAATGAAATTCAATGGACAACCATGGAGACGATCAAGTTTAAATAAAATAGGGGCCTTAATCGAATATCCGGCAGCATATGAGAACTTAACAGCGTATGACAACATGAAAATTGTTGCTTTAGAAGAAGATTTACCACTTGACGGGATTCCAATAACCTTAAATCGTTTGAATATTAATGACACTGGTAATAAAAAAGTGAAAAATTTTTCATTAGGTATGAAACAACGATTAGGAATTGCCATGGCGATGTTGAAAAATCCAGATTTTTTAATTTTAGATGAGCCTTTTAATGGCCTTGATCCCTATGGAATTAAAGAGTTAAAAGAATACTTAAAGGAGCTTACTGAAAATGGAAAGACAGTCATGATTTCCAGTCACATTCTTCCGGAACTTCAAGATATTGCGGAGTATATTGGTATCATCAATAATGGTTCGCTAGTTTACCAGCAGGCAGTGACGGGCAAAGAAGATTTAAACCAAATATTCTTTGAAAAGACCCAGGAAGGGAGTTAATCATGCAGACAGCTTCAAAAATTGAAATGTTAAAGACAAAGGACAGTACTTATTTGAAAACTGCTTTGGTCCTACCTTGTATTTTCTTAGTATTTACGTTAATGACCATATTGTCATCAACAAATCCTACAGGTATGGCTGATGGAGTTAGTATCATTCAATCTAACATTTTTAATCTGTGGGGATTAATATTGTTGCCCATTTGTATTGTGGTGATCATTAGTAGTGATTTTCAGCAAGAATCTAGAGCGCTGGGAAGACAACGGGCTCTGGCCAACAACTGGTCTCTGAAATGGATGTATCTGGCAAAAACATTAAAATTCTGGTTGCTAGTTTTACTTTCTCAACTAGTTCTGGTTGTTATTGTGTTGATCAGTAATTTATTGACAACTAAAATAGTTGGCAATTTTCCATTATTGTTTTGTACTTCTTTAGTTATTTGGATTGGCGGCTTGCCACTAATCGTAATTAATATGTATTTACTAAGCTATCTGAATGCCATTATGGTCAGCATACTAAACTTATTTATTTCTATTGGAAGTACCTTTTTAGGAATAACACTAGCCCCATGGTTCTGGATTGATCCATGGGTATACGCATTGCGGACAACAACACTACTAAGGAGTAATCCCAACGGGACAATTCTAACTACCGGTAATACTTTGGTAAATGATACTAGCTTCATATATTTAATTCTGTTATCTGTTACCTTTTGGGTAATAATTAATTATTTATACGCAATAATTATCGACAGAAAGGTGGCGTAGCATTGCTTAAAGTAACTTTTCTTAAAATTAAGCATCAACCATTTCTCCTAGGTGTTTTGACCTTAGTTATTGGTTATGGATTGTTAATTGTTTGGAAGATGCGATCTAGTCCTGATAATAGTGATATTTGGTTTAAAAATGGTCTAGTCTATTTAAATTGTCTGACCCCCTTTTTGATTAGCTTAATTATTGCTATTCAAAGGAAATTTGAAGATCAAAGGCCTAATTTTTATAGTGTTTTATCATCTCCTAGCCGAACAAAATGGTTGTTAGCTTTCTCACTAGGAGCCTACACCATCTGGTTAATGAATCTATTAACCTTTAGTTTGTTATTTTGGATTTTTACCAAGGTGCCCTTTAGTGAATACGTTAATTTATGGGTGAGCGAAGCATTTTTAGGAATGATTTGGGTACCAATTATTGAATATTTTGGAATTATTCATAGTTATTTAGCAAGCATAGTTGTTGGCGTTATGACCATTCCGTTTACGATCTATTATGGAACGACTCAATTAGGGATTGATTTATGGAAAATGATACCTTGGGTATATAGCATAAAAATATATCTAATCCCTAAGTCACAATTAATTTGGATGATTTTAGTCATTTTGATTTGTACGTTACTGGAACAATTATTGGTTAATTGGTGCTTTAACAATTGGACAGGTAGATAAGGAGAGATTAAAAGTGAATCAAGTAAAAAATATCGTTATTTTTATTTCGTGGGTTTCCTTAGCAAGCATTATTGTTTTATTTGCTATCCAAACTCATAGTTTTAATCAAATCATGGTATTATTTTTAGTGATTTTACCAACATTGTTAAATGTGCCCTTAATTTTTAAAAGCCGGAACAAAACCGCAACTAATTTTCAATTTCTTATGATAGGGATTAGTATTGCGATATTCCTATTAGCTATGGTGACGTCAATACTCGAATCAACATATATTAATTATGTTCGTTGGGGAATGGGATTAGCGTCAATTATGGGTATATCGATCAATGCTTACTTAATTCATTGCAGTACAAGAAAGAGAAAAGTTTAACCAAAATCGATTTGGTCCAGCATGGTTTCTTGACTGTCTTGATCCAAACTCAAATAAGGAGAGCGTAAAATATCTTTTATGCATTTACACAAGATATTTTACGCTCTCCCTGAGTTTGGCTTTACTCCAGCTCAGGGGGTTCACTTTACCTCATATTCGAGGTAACTTTTTAGATTTAGCTAGTAATCCGTATTAAAGTTAATGGCTAGCTCCCAGTTCAACTTTTTAAGGGCTTACGATCTGTCAACAAAGCAATCGGCGACAGAATCAAAACAATCACCGCTCCTACTAAGTAGGTATGACTGAAGGCCTGGCTGATTTGTCGATTCTTAGTATGCTTAATTTTTCTCAAAGCTGTCGTTAAAGCTTCTTTTTGTGCCAATTGTTTGAGACCTACTAACAATTTTTTCTGACCCTGGCTTATTTTCTGATTACCCAAATTAATTTTTTGAGAAGCTACTGATAGTTTAGATATAGCGGTATTTTGATTTTCTAACTTGGTTAAGGTAAGTGTTAGTTGCTGGTTGCCCGCTTTTAAGTTGTCAGTAGCTAGTGCTAACTTCTTCTGGGCTTGGTAGACCTGGTGAAGATCGGTTCCCTTTTGGGGCTGTGGTAAATCAACTTGAGATTTGGCCGCTTGTTTAAGGGCACGTCTTAGGTTCGTCTGTTTGTTTTTAGTTGTTAATTTGGCTGATCCAGTAGTGGAAAATAGGCTGTTCAATTGTTGATGAGCCACTTTCTTTACTTTGGGTGATAATTGCTGTCGATCAACAATTTGAATGGCATCTTGATGAATATGCTGCTTAGCTGTATTGACATTATTATCAAGGACCGTTACTAGAATTGCAATTCCTAAACAAGTGCCAATTTGACGCGCTGCGTTAACAATTCCCGAACCAATCCCACTTTTATTTTTTGGCAAATGCTTAACCGAGGCCACTAACGAAACCGAAGAGAACCCAAAGCCAACACCGTTAATCACCAGAAAAGTAATGATAACAGCTTTAGGCGTTGTGGTGGTGATAAACGACAAGAGCAGTAAACTAGCTGCCATGACTAAGAGGCCAATCAAAGTAACCGGAACTGCACCAACTTGATCAAATAACTTAGTTCCCAAAGGCATCGCTACCATGATTGTTAAGGAAACTGAAATAATAATTAGGGCTGCATGTAACGCTGTATCGTTCAGAACGTCTTGTAAAAAATAATTTAAAATCAGGGTGGGGCTAACTAACGCAAAGCCAGTTAAAAAGTAAACTAAACTAGAAGCAGTTAAGGTTTTTTCACGGAACAAATCTAATTCAAGTAGTGGGTGTTTGACTTTACTTTCGATAAAGATGAACAATCCAATAGCTAATACGCCACCAATGAGTGTTCCTAAGATGATGCCCGATTGCCAACCATATTGGCGGCCTTCTAGTAGGCCAAAGGTTAAACCACCCAAGCCTAGTGTTAAAAGAACCGTTCCTGGTAAATCAATTCTCCCCGCCAAGGATTCGTCATATGATTCCCTTACCCCCATAGCTATAATTAGAAAGGCTACAATGGTTAAGGGAACATTAATGCCGAATACCCAGCGCCAAGAAGCATATTCAATAATCACACCACCAATCGGTGGCCCCCCGGCAGCAGCTAAAGCCGTTACTGCGCCCACAACGCTAGCAATTTTGGACATATGTGCTTTGCCAAATATTTCAATTCCCATTGGTAAGACAATCGGGGTGATAATGGCACCGCCTAATCCTTGAAAAAATCGAAAAGCAATCAATTCTGGTAACGACGTTGCCAGCATACAAGCCGCCGAAAAGCCACCAAATAAGGCTAACCCTAATAACATAATTTTTTTACGACCATAACGATCGGCAATCTTTGAACCAGTGATCATAAACACGGCTAAGGCTAACGTATAGATGGTGGCAACCCAACTTGTATCAGTTAAACTGGCATTGAAATGGGTCATAATTTTGGGTAAAGCAATGTTGACGATAGTACTGTCTAAGGTGCCCATAAACATCGCAATGGTTAACCCGATAAAACTGATAATTTTAGTAGTTTTTGACATCTATCAAGCGCTCCTTTCGGTAACAGATGAAAACAAAGGAAACATTTGTTACCTTTGTTTGCAGTCTTTAGTATAATTAGCCCTAAGCATTAAAACAATCCTTATTGGCTAAATGCTACAGATTGCTATAATTTGTTACCGATAGTAGAGGAGATGTTAATAAAATGAACGGAAAGCAGCGTATGGTTGAACAGTCTAAGCAATGGTTATGTGACGCTCTTATAAATTTAATGGCACAAGAGAATTTTCAGGATATTTCTATTACTGAAATTGCCCAAACCGCTGAATTATCACGAAAAACATTCTATCATTCTTTTAAAAATAAAGAAGCGGTTATTAATTACCTGTGTGATCAGTTGTTCGATCAGTACTTTGAACAATTGCTCCAGCAGAAACCACAGGTAGGGGAAATGATGTTAAAAACAACTTTTGACATTTTTTTAAATTTTTGGTGGCAGAAACGAGATTTAATTCAATTATTGATCCGACAAGGCTTATTTGATCACATGAATGAAATTTGGCAGCAAAAAGCAATTCCCCGTTATCAACAGTTTGCGGCTCCATGGCATGTTCATGGCACTCCTACCCAAGTGAATTATGTGATGGCTTTTCAATTAGGTGGTTTTACCAATATTCTACGTGTCTGGTTAGGCCAAGATCATCCTGAGTCACCAGAACAAATTAAGGATTTAATGTTGTTGGCTGCCCAACAATTAGCTGATAGTTTGAATACAAATTAGATTAGTTAGACAGAAATAATCAGGATTTAACTAAGATTATGAATACCATTCAAAATGAGGGGCTACCCTATATGTATTAAATTTGCCGTCTATGACGGGACTTGCTGATTCTAATTTACGGCAACTGATGACAAACCTTATTATTGAACTATAGTAAGTACCAGGCTGAAAGAGCGTAAGCGGATTATTAACCGGCATCAACAGGGCATTGTCCTGGCTAACCAGCAGGGCAAATATCATGGTCGTAAACAGCAATATAATGAAGATGATCCCCGTTTAAAACACGCCTTTAACTCTATCAACCAGGCATGAGTGACATAGACGTTGCCCGGAATACCGAAACGAAACAGCTAATAAAAGCAGGTATTACAAATGTAATACCTGCTTATTTTTTCCTATTACTGTCAACACGATCACCTAAGATTCCAACTAATACGCCAACAACCAGAATACAACCAACTAAATCATGATATGGAAAATCGTAGTGATTACTTGCCCACAGTATGATTAAAAGAATTACAACTAGGGTTGTGCGAAGCAAAAAACTTTTTCTCACACTATTTGGCTGCCAGTGGTAATTTAAAGATGATAAAAGTCGATACAGCGTAAATAATTAAAATCGGAATCAGTAACATTCCATAGGTGATGGGCCACGTCAAAACGGTCATTAAGGCAGTGCCAACGGTATTTAAAATTACTAACGTTTTCCTGGTTAGTTTAAATGAATGCCACATTAAAAACCACCAGTATACCAATGAGATAAGCAGTACAAAGCTTCCCAATTCAGTTAATGACAATTTATATTCCTCCTAGACGTTGCTTATTTGTATTAGCACTATGGAACATAATTTAGACAGGCTCTCTAAATTAATACGTTTTGATTTTATAAACGCCAAAACGATCAATGTCCATATAAAGTTTACTATGCGGGTGAGCATCTCTCATATTAGTCAGGTGATCTGCTATATTGCTAAAATAGACAGAAAGGGTAACTCCGACTGGTGGAGATACAAGTGATCCAAATTCAGCAATAGCTTGACCATTTTTGAATTCTGCTATCTCTTTATTTACTGCTGTCTTATTGCGCATATACACCCTAATCCCCACCAAAAACGTTTAATAGTTGGATTTGGTGAAGACTTGGCCAAGACTACACCGAATGCTGCACTTGTTGAAGCTCCATATGTCTTATCATTAGTCTTGATAGTATAGCCGTTGCTTTTAATGTCAGCATTGACTTGTGAAAGCTCATCTTCTATTTCTGTAACCATGCTTTGAGAAACATTATTATTTTCAGGGAGCTGTAATACGTATTGATTATTAACAACTTTTACATATGGATCAAGTTGATTAATTTGATTCTCAGTCAATTGATTATTTTCTGAATCTGATAATTTTGCTGTTTCAGTTGTTTGACCAGCATCCTTTATGACATTAGTTTGTTTTAACTGGGTAGTATCTGCAGAAGCCCTGCTTGTTGGTATATATGTGGCAGTTAAAATTGCACTTGCCAATAGAACTAACCCTAATTTTCTGTTTTTCATTGTTCATCGACCTCTAAAGTAGCAAAATCTTAGTCTACGAATTATATAAAAATATTTACAAGCAAACCATAAGTCTTATTTTTAGTATTTTCAATTATAATACTCATACGCGTGGTGCTAGTTAAATTTAGACAGTAAAAAAGCCTGACGGTGTACACTTAAATCAATATACAGTAAAGAAGTGTTAAGTATATCAGACTAGTTTAAGCCTTATCAGTCGAGAATGAGTGATGTTGATATTGCTGAAGTACGTGATTAAGCCGGCCAAAGCCATTGCATTAATTATTTAATAAATTATTTATTTGTTTGTCTGCTAATGATATAATTAAGCTAGATGAAGGAGGTATCAAGATGAAGATTATTACTTTTACTGCTATCAAGGGTGGTGTTGGTAAAACAACCTTGACTTTAAATTATGGTGATTGGTTAGCCAAACATGGTAAGAAGGTTCTATTAATCGATTTAGACCATCAGTGCAATTTAACAACCGTTTTTGAAAAGACACGACGAAACAATACCATCGCTGAAGCGTTTAAAGAAAATGACAATGCTCAAAAAGTAAAAATTGACAGTGTCGGACCGAATCTAGATTTAATAGCCGGTTTTATAGACCTAGATGTTTTAGGAAGTTATCTAGAAAATAACAGTAACAAAGAAATGATGTTGTTCATGTGGTTTAAAAACAACTCCGATTCA
>NZ_JAAXLJ010000023.1 GCF_012641075.1 Secundilactobacillus angelensis
CAACGGACTTTAATTGTTCGTCACCGTATAAAAATTGACTACCGGTAACAAACCAGAACTTGTAATCTGGAGTACTTAACATAATATAAAATCTCCTTTTTATTAATAACTATTTGGTTAACTAATTTAACAGTGTTTGGCTACTACTCGATTGCATCGACAGCTGCTAATTCAACGTTGAGGCCTTTCTTGTACTTCTCAATAAATTCATTGCAACCCTCAACACCGGCAGCATTTGGATCTACTGTAGTGCTCTGAGGGTCGACGAAGACACGATTATCCAAGAAGTCAGCTAAACTTTCAGCTTCAGCGTTATTAGCTTTAGCGAAGGTATATAGTCCTAGTACAGCCATGCCCCACGGACCACCTTCACCCGCATTACTCATAACCGTAATCGGTGTGTTCAATGCATCAGCTAATACTTGCTGCCCAATCTCTGGGGTCTTGAACAAACCACCTTGGGCAATGAATACATCGGCTTTAATGTGCTCTTCGTTGGCCAAAATATCATTTCCAATTTTTAGAGGTGCAAATGCAGAATACAGATGTGCCTTCATGAAATTCGGTAAACTAAATTTACTGTTTGGGGTCCGAACAAACATTGGCCGACCGGCTGGCATCTTAGTAATATTCTCGCCAGATAAGTAAGCATAGCTTAGTAAGTCGCCGGCATTTTCATCAGCGCGTTTAGTACTATTGAATAGCGCCCCATATAAGTCGTTGGGTTTTAAGTTAATGCCAATCTCTTTAGCAAATTCGTTGAATAAGCCAACCCAAGCGTTGATATCAGAGGAACAGTTATTAGTGTGGACCATTGCAACTGGAGCGCCATCCGGTGTCGTCACCATGTCAATATCGCGGTGAACACTGTTCATTGGCTGATCCAAAACAACCATTGAAAAAGCTGAAGTTCCTGCTGAAATGTTCCCTGTCCGTTTACGCACGGCGTTAGTGGAGACCATCCCAGTACCAGCGTCTCCCTCAGGCGGTGCCATTAATGAACCTGCTTGCAGTGTGCCACTTGGATCAAGCAGTTTTGCGCCAGCTTCGGTCAACTTGCCAGCAGTCTCGCCTGCTTTCCTAATTTGTGGCAAAATGTCACTTAAATTCCAGATATATTGCCTAACTGTCTTTAATTGGACAAATTTGTCAATCATATCTTTTGAATAGGTTTGAGTATCATCATCAATCGGAAAGACACCCGACGCATCGCCAATACCTAAAACCTTTTCACCAGAAAGCTTCCAGGTCACATAACCAGCTAAACTAGTGATAAAGTTAATGTCTTTGACGTGATCTTCCTGGTTTAAAATAGCTTGATAGAGATGGGCGATACTCCAACGTTGTGGAATGTTAAAATTGAATAGCTTGGTTAATTCATCTGACGCTTGTTCAGTAATGTTATTCCGCCAAGTTCGGAACGGTACCAAAAGGTTGCCATCTTTATCAAACGGCATATAGCCATGCATCATCGCGCTAATCCCAATTGAACCGATATTTTTAAGTGGAACGCCAAATGTTTTTTGTACATTATCTGCCATTTCCTTAAAACTTGTTTGAATACCTTGCCAAATTTCATTAACTGGATAGGTCCAAATGTTATTGACCAATTTATTTTCCCAGTTGAAATCACCTGAGGCAACGGTTTGAAAATCATCTGTTACCAAAACAGCTTTAATACGGGTAGACCCAAGCTCTATACCAAGTGCTACCTGTCCGGCAACGATTTTTTCTTTACCATGATTAATATCCATTTCAAATCCTCCGAATGCTTTATTATCTATAAAGCAATTAAATAAACCGCTTACAGATTTTATTGTATGATATTTATTAGTATAAATCAACTCAAATTTAAATTTATACGTATGATTATAGCTGAAATAATATCGTTGGTCCAAAATTTAACAGTCTTGGGCTCTAGAACGTTAATTATTACCTTTAACTTTATATGTGTTCGTCTTTCTTACGACGTTAAGATCACTGCTTCGACTTTAGTTTTTAAAAAGTTCTGAAAAAGTCTTCAAAAAAATTGAGTCTTCCTCGACATAACATGCTAAATTAGATATTGAAAACAGTTTGTCTGCATTTAAATAAATCTCTAAGTGGTGAACAATATGTTATTAGGAAGTATCGAAGCTGGCGGAACCAAATTTGTCTGTGCCGTTGGTGACGAAAATTACCAGGTCAAAGAACAAATTCAATACCCAACAACGTCGCCGAAGGAAACGATTCAAAAATCAATCGATTTCTTTAAGAATTTTCCTGGCTTACAGGCGATTTCGATAGCCTCGTTTGGTCCAATCGAAATTCGGCGGGACAACGCAAAGTACGGTTACGTTACTGACACACCCAAGATTGGTTGGCCTAACACCAACTTTTTAGGAATGCTCAAAGCGGCACTGGATCTACCAATCTACTGGACCAGCGACGTCAACGGATCCGTCTATGGTGAATATATTCTGGCACAGTCAGCAAAGAAAACAATCAGTGCACTGACCTATTACACCATCGGTACGGGGGTCGGCGCTGGCACCGTCTTAAATGGCAGCTTTATTGGCACTTTGGGCCATCCCGAAGTTGGCCATGTTCGCCTAAAACGCCATCCAGATGACTTAAATTTTAAGGGCATCTGCCCATATCACGGTGATTGCTTGGAGGGTCTGGTAGCTGGACCAACCTTTGAGGCTCGGACTGGCAAAAAGGGAAAAGACATCCCACTAACCGATCACGTTTGGGATATCATGGCCTATTACGTGGCTCAAGCTGCCTTGCAAACCACCCTCCACATCCGCCCAGAAAAAATTGTTTTTGGTGGCGGAGTCGTCAGTGAACCCTTCCTGAAGAAAGTACGTCATGAGTTTGCGGCGCTAATGAACGATTATCAAGACGTTGGCAATTTGCAGGATTACATTACCATGCCGCTTGCGCCAAACAACGGATCAGCGACCCTCGGTAATTTTGCCTTAGCTTATCGAGAAATGACACAATCAAAAAATAATTAGTTAAATGGAGCGATTATGATGAAGAGTCTCGTCTTAACTGGAACAAAGCAAATGGAAATTCAAGATCTCAATCAACCGACACCAAAACCGGATGAAATTTTAGTTAACACTAAATACGCAGGCATTTGCGGCACCGACCACGCACTGTACAATGGTTTGCCAGGATCGGCCAACGCCGTACCCCCAATCGTTTTAGGCCACGAAAACTCAGGTGTCGTTGCGGGAGTTGGTAGCGATGTTGAAGGATTCAAAGTCGGCGATCGAGTCACCGTTGACCCTAACATTTACTGTGGCAAATGTTTCTACTGTCGCACTGGTCGTCCAGAACTATGCGATCATTTATCTGCTGTGGGTGTCACTCGTGATGGTGGTCTGGAAGAATACTTCACCGCACCGGCAGAAGTGGTTTATCACTTGCCTGATACTGTTTCTTTAAAAGCTGGCGCCACAATTGAGCCACTTTCTTGCGCCGTTCACGGTGTGCAACTATTAAAGTTAACACCGTATCAAAAGGCGCTGATCATTGGTGACGGCTTCATGGGACAACTGTTCGTCCAAGCCTTACAAGCATATGGTGTCCATCAAGTCGATCTTGCAGGAATTATCGATGCCAAATTACAGTTAAACAAGGATCGATTTGGCGTTACTAACATTTACAACACCAATCGTGATATGATTCCTAGCGACTATGATGTCGTTGTTGAAGCTGTTGGGCTGCCACAGACTCAAGAAGAAGCTATTGAAGCGACCCGCAAAGGTGCACAGGTTCTCATGTTTGGTGTCGGTAAACCTGACCAACACTTCCAAATGAATACTTACGAAGTGTATCAAAAACAACTGACCATCCAAGGTTCATTTATCAATCCAAATGCCTTTGAAGACGCCATTGCGCTACTAGCTAGTGGCAAAGTTAACGTTGAACCGTTGATCAGCCACGAGCTTGACCTTGAACAAGTGGCAGATGTACTAGAAGATAAGGTCTCCGATGTTTCGAAAGCGGTTGTGAAGATTGACTAAGTTACATCACAACTAATAGGATCACAATAAAACAGCTGATAATTTCTGCTCGGAAATTATCAGCTGTTTTTTAACCTACTTAAGATAAGTCGTCTTAAAGTTGTAGTTAGCACCCGCTGAATTGTAAATAACGTTCTTGGCATCTCGACTGAAGAGCCATGGTGCAGAGGATTGATACAGTGGTGTGATACCTTGATCCTTCAACAGAATATTTTGGGCTTTAACCATGTCATCCCAACGTTGTTCTGGCTTGTTTGCATCCGTACTTGAAGAAGCTTTGACCAGCTTGTCATACGTACTGTTTGACCAGTCAGAGATGTTACTTGGGTTGTGCGTGGTATAAATGTTCAAGAACGTGATTGGGTCTGAGAAGTCCGCGAACCAGTTGGCCATGGTTGCCTGATATTGACGAGAAGCTTGCCGCGACAATACCGTTCGAGCCGGAATGCTGGAAATGGTAACTTTGAGTCCCGGTAATTCCTTCTCTAAGGCACTTTGAACGTATTCACTCACTTGCTTACCCGACTCGCTATCACCACACATGATGTTGAATTTAGGATTAGTAATCCCCGTCTCCTGCAGCCCCTGTTGCCACAATGATTTTGCTTTAGCAGGGCCGTACTTTAAGGAAGCAGGTGCAGTGGCGTCTGCTGTAAAATCAGCACCCGTCTTAGGGTTGGTGGCTAAACCCTTAGAAACAAAACTATTATTAACAAATGAACCGTCACCAAGAACTTTCTTAGTGATCTGTTGGCGATCGATTGCCATGGAAATTGCTTCTCTAATCTTTAAGTTCTTGAATAATTTCATGTGTTGGTTCAACGCGATGTAGTAAGCACATGATTGTGGCCGTGAAATCAAATTCTTATTGTTCTTGAGGTTTTTCGCTTGGTCCCCTGTTAACGGTGCACCAATTAATTTCTTTGAATTAAACTGGTTCATCGCCGTTTGACTGTCCTTCACAACTTGATACTTGATAGCACTCATCTTCACGGCTTTCTTATCCCAATAATTGTTGTTCTTTGTGAGAGTCCAGGTCGTCCCAGTCCCGTTCCACTTGGTCAACTTGTACGGCCCGTTGTATACCATCCGGTCGCTTCGAGTCCCATAGTTGTTGCCATACTTATCAACTACCTTTTGATCTTGTGGATAAAAGACGGGGAAGCCAAGCAACAACTTGAAGTAAGGAATCTGGTGATCCAGATCAATCGTTAATTGATATTTACCCGTGGCTTTGATCCCCAACGTATCCGGAGCCTTTTTACCCTTCGTGATTGCATCCGCGTTTTTAATGCCACTAAACAGATATGAATACTGTGAAGCGGTCTTAGGATTTATGGTCCGTTGCCAAGAATATACAAAGTCTTTGGCAGTCAAGGGATCACCATTACTCCACTTAGTATTCTTCCGAACCTCAATCACATAGTGCCGACCTTGGTTGGACTCAGTCAACTTGGTAGCCAACCCGGCTTCCGGTTTACTGTTCTTTCCTAAACGATATAAACCTTCGTTGGTGTTGTTCAGAGCATCAAAGGTTCCCAGGGCTGTGGATTTGGAAAGATCCATCGTTGACAACTCGCTGTCAGCGGGCATGGTGAAGGTTTCTTTCTTATTCGAACTACTATTTGAACCACAAGCACTGAGCAGTAACGCTAAACTCGCCAAGCTAGCGGTAACCGTCAATTTTAAATTGAATTTCATCTGTTTTTCCTCCTAAACGACTCAACAAAGGACAACAACGATTACTCATATTTTATCACACTTATGAGTAAATACACATGTTAATTTAATTGTTTTTTAATTTAATCATTTTTAGTTCAACTAGCAGCTCGATTTTAAAGCGATTAAAGACTTATTCAAACACGTTTGGATAGTGCCCGACGTTTTTCTTAAAAAGTTTAAAGTTAAAAGCAAATGAGAGAACATTCATGAATATTCATTTTAAATATTCAAAAGCCAACGTAACCTGGTTCATTACCAATGCTGACTGCTTAGAATTAAGCAATTATGGCCAAAATAATCCCCGTCCTGATAAACGTCATCAGAACGGGGATTAAGTTTTAAAATTGATTGGGCCTTAACTACTTCACGTAAGTTGTCTTAAAGTTGTAGTTGGCACCGGCCGAGTTATACACAACATTCTTCACGTTCTGGTTAAACAGCCATGGTGCTGAAGATTGATACAGTGGGGTAATCCCCTGATCCTTCAACAGGATGTTTTGGGCCTTGACTAAATCGTCCCAACGTTGCTCTGGCTTGTTAGCATCCGTTGTTGAGGAAGCCTTAATCAACTGGTCATACGTACTGTTGGACCAATCGGAAATGTTGCTTGGGTTGTTCTTGGTGTAAATGTTCAAGAACGTGATTGGATCTGAGAAGTCCGCAAACCAGCTAGCAAATGTCACTTGGTAGTTACGTGAAGCTTGCCGAGCCAATTCAGTACGGAACGGAATATTTGAAACGGAAACCTTTAATCCTGGCAGATTCTTTTCAAAGGAGTTTTGCAGATATTCCGTAATCTTCTTACCAGCATCAGTATCAGAACCTAAAATGGTGAACTTAGGGTTTGTAATCCCAGTCTCCTTAAGTCCCTGTTGCCATAGTTTTTTCGCTTGAGCTGGATTATATTTCATAGAGGCCGGCGCAGTGGTATCTTCAGTAAAGTCCTTGCCAGTCTTAGGGTTGGTAGCTAATCCCTTAGAAACAAAGCTATTATTAACAATTGAACCGTCACCAAGAACCTTCTTTGTAATCTGCTGACGATCGATTGCCATGGACATAGCTTCACGAATTTTCAGGTTCTTGAATAACTTCATGTGCTGGTTCAAAGCAAGGTAGTAGCTGCTGGATTGCGGCCGGGCAATTAAGTCCTTGTTATGCTTAAGGTTTTTAGCTTGGTTCCCTGTCAATGGCGCACCAATCAGCTTCTTAGAATTATACTGGTTCAAGGCCGTCTGGTTGTCCTTAACGACCTGATACTTGATAGCACTCATCTTAACGGCTTTTTTATCCCAATAAGTGTTGTTCTTGGTCAGTGTCCAGGTCGTACCAGTCCCGTTCCAATGAGTAAGCTTATACGGTCCGTTGTAGACCATTCGGTCACTTCTAGTCCCGTAGCCATTGCCGTATTTATCAACGACTTTTTGGTTCTGCGGATAGAATACTGGGAACCCAAGCAACAGCTTGAAGTAAGGAATTTGATAATCCAGATCTATGGTTAGCTGATACTTACCAGTAGCTTTAATCCCCAAGGTATCAGGGGCTTTTTTACCCTTGGAAATGGCATCCGCGTTCTTGATGCCGCTAAACAGGTATGAGTACTGTGACGCGGTCTTAGGATTAACTGTCCGCTGCCAAGAATATACAAAGTCTTTAGCAGTCACAGTATCGCCGTTACTCCACTTAGTATTATGACGCAGGTCAATCACGTAATGACGGCCATTATTCGTCTGTGTCATCTTGGTAGCCAATGCCGTTTCAGGTTTACTATTGTTCCCTAAACGGTATAGCCCTTCATTGGTGTTATTCAACATGTCAAACGTACCTAACGCAGTGGATTTTGACAGATCAATGGTTGATAATTCACTGTCGGTTGGCATTGTAAACGTCTGTTTCTTGCTCGAACTACTATTCGAGCCACACGCACTGAGTATTAACGCTAGACTTGCTAGGCTAGCAGTTACTGCCCATTTTGGACTGAACTTCATATCCTTTTCCTCCTAGACACTCATCAAATCAACAACAACGTTACTCATATTTTATCACATTTATGAGTAAATACACATATTTATTTAATGTCTGCTTAATTGTTATACTTATTATCAGATGTGTGAGATACCGCTAAGCACCTAAAGATCAGTATTACTTGTATCAACCATCAATTTTCTGTTATGCTCATAGAAAAGGAAAGGTTGCAAATAAATGAGAAAACTAAATGTCCCTTTGATTACTCAACGCCCTGAATTGCCAACCGGCTGTGAAATTACCGCGGTCACCATGTTGCTGAAATACGCCGGTGCAAACGTCAGCAAGGTTCAACTTGCTAAAGAAATGCCATACGATGATGCCGACTGCAATAAGGGTTTTGTGGGCGACCCCTTTACCGAAAACGGCAATAGCATTTACCCGCCTGCATTAATTGCGCTCATCACCAAGTACGCGGGGCACGCAACGGATTTAACGGGTGCTGACCTGCCAGCTTTGAAAGCCCAAATTGACCAGAACCGGCCAGTCGTAGTGTGGGTGGGGGAATTTGACGGTTTCCATACTCACGCGCTGGTCTTGATTGGCTATGACGCTAATGCTGTACTAGTGAACGACTGCTGGACGAACCAGACTGAAAAAATATCCAACCAGCAATTTGCGGAAATCCGTGCAAACTTGGGCAATAAAGCCATTACCATCTAAAAAGAATCATTGATCGACCACCATCCGGCAGTTGATCAATGATTCTTTATTTGACTTTTAACGATGTCCGATCATTCTCATCGGCTAAGTATGCCCGACCGGTATTTTTAACAACGACGTAATTTGCTAAATCCTGATTAATCATTTGCTTAAACGAACTTAACATATCATCATACGAAATCTCAGTTTCGGCCCGGTTATATAGCTTTTGGACAAAACCATCATATTCATCCTCGATGAACTCTTTAATGCTACGAACATTTAAATAACTGGGCGGATTATTCCCCTGTTTATGAAAGTCTTTCAAACAAGCAACTTCTTTTTCCAACACATCTGTAGAGATTACCAATGCTTGAATAATCTCCTGGGAAGATGGCAGACCAAATTGTTCAATTATTTCCTCGGGTTCCATGTTAGCTTGAGGCATGTATCGATCACTTCCAAAATTTGTATTTTTAATTGTTGGAACCATTGCATTAATGAGTGTTGATAAGGGAGCTAAGCAATTCGAATAGCAAGACGGGCATTCTCAACACCAAAAACGGTCCGCTGACAAAAGCGATTCATGACTGTCTTAAGAAACACCGCCACAATTTCTGCTAACTGACGAGAATCATGGCCGCTAATAGCTGGCTGATGATACCGGATAGTCAAAATCGCCCGGTGATGCTGATGATCCGCACGAACCGCCGCTAATTTTGCAGTCCCTTGCTTGTTACCAGAGGTGTAGGGTACATCGGTATGCCACTCATCCGTCCACGGACTCTGCGACAGCAACAGCTCATGGATCGCTGTTTCCAGCTGCAAGCCCGTAGTCAGATGACGCTGATTATCACGATCAAGCCAGTCAATATAGACCGGCAGTTGGAAAACAAGTGTCGTATTGATACTGCTCCCTCCCCTTCCATAATCTCATTAATGACAAAGTATACTACCTCAAACTAAAATGAATATAAGAAATTACCCATCTTTAATTTAAATTAAATAATCGTATCACAAAGACGCTACAATCGCCGGCCTACTGAGGTCACGATTATAGCGCCTTTTGATTATGATTTAATTCAAATAAGCAGTGAACTTCTTACCTCTACGCATCTAATTATTTGCCCGACGATATTCAAGTAACTGTTGACTGATACCTTTCGTTTGATCATAAACCTGCGCATAAATCTTGTGCAGTTGATCATACTTCTTGGCGTTATCAGGGTTTGGTAAGTATGTCTTACCAAAGTGCACGAACTTCTCAGCACATTCATGGAAGTCCTTGAACCAACCCAGACCCACGGCAGCAATCATTGCAGCACCCATACCAGGGCCTTGCTCGTTGGTTAAGCTAACAACCTTCTTATTGAAGATATCAGCTTGGATTTGGAGCCACAACGGACTCTTGGCACCGCCACCGATAGCGACAACAGTATCAAACTGCTTATCGTTCTCGTCGTAGATATCCATGATATCTTTGAATGAGAAGATGATGCCTTCCAGAACAGCCCGAACAAAGTCGGTCTTCTTGTGGGTACCGTCAACGCCTGTAAAGCTGCCACGAATGTCTGCATCCGCATGAGGAGCTCGTTCACCGACGATGTATGGCGTGTAAAGTAACCCGTTAGCCCCAACAGTTGATTCAGCAGCACTAGCTACCATATCATCAAATGAGTCATCTTTGGCGAAGGTCCGCTTGAACCAGTTTAATGAATACCCAGCCGCTAAGGTAACACCCATGGAGTAATAAGAATCAGGAATGGCATGATCTTCGAATTGGAGGACACCGTGATAATCAACGGTTGGATCTTCCTCATACTTCAATACAACACCAGAAGTCCCGATACTTGAAAGGACCATGTTGGGTGACAAGATACCAGCACCAACAGCTCCGGCAGCGTTATCAGCTGCCCCACCGAAGACCTTGGTGTGAGTGTCCAAGCCAGAGAAGACGGCATAACTGCTCGATACGGTCCCTGCTGAATCGATTGAACGCATCAATGGTGGGCACATAGACATTGAAATATCGAAGGTATCGCAAATCGTTTGACTCCACTGACCCTTCTTAACATCTAAAAGCACAGTCCCAGTGGCGTCGGAATAATCCATCCCCAACTTACCAGTCATCCGATAACGGACATAATCCTTTGGTAATACAAAGGTTTTAGCTTGTGACCAGATGTCTGGTTCGTTTTCCTTGACCCAAAGCATCTTAGGCAACGTAAATCCCTCAAGAGCTTTATTCTTAGTAATATCGATGAATTCTGAACCCAGTTTATCTTCAATTTCGCGACACTGTTTGGATGTCCGCGTATCGTTCCAAAGAATGGCTGGTCGCAGAACTTGGTTGTTGGCATCAAGCAACACCAACCCGTGCATTTGACCGGAAAAACTAATACCAGAGATTTCTTCCGGCTTAATGTGATCGTCTAAAATCAATCGAACAATGGCTACTGTTGTGCCAGATACCCAGTCTTCGGGATTCTGCTCACTATAACCAGGACGAGATTGAATCAATGGATAGTCGAAACTTTGCTGGGCAACGATTTCACCGTCACGGTTCATAGCTGATACCTTAACGGCACTAGTACCCAAGTCGACCCCTAATACATATTCGTTCATATTTAAGCTCCTTTATAACCAGTATACCAACTAAAAAAGCAGTCAGCAGACAATCGGTCCACTGGCTGCTTCTTTTAAATCACATTATTTGCCTAAAACGTTAACAATGTAATGATTGATTGTATCTTTGATTTGTTCCAAGTGATCTGAAGAAGTTGCGGCACGTAATTCAGCTTGGGTCTTGTCAAGTGAGTAATCTTCAAGGGTCTTGAAGGTTGCCTTGCCACTTTCGATGTCGGCACCAATGCCAGAATTGTATGAGCTGTAACGTTCCTTAACGATGTTGTCAAGAACACCGTCTTCCTTCATCTTAGCTGCAACACGTAAGCCGGCAGCAAAACTATCCATACCTACAATGTGACCGTAGAACAAGTCGTTTGCTTCGAATGATGAACGACGAGGCTTAGCATCGAAGTTCAAGCCACCGCGAGGGCCGATACCGCCGTTTTCAAGAACTTCGTACATTGCAGCAGTCGTCTCGTAAAGGTTTGAAGGATATTCATCAATATCCCAGCCAATCAACTTGTCACCTTGGTTAGCATCCAATGAACCAAGTAAGCCAGCTTCACGAGCAACACGGATTTCGTGTTGGTAAGTATGACCAGCTAAGTTAGCATGGTTGCCTTCCAAGTTCAGCTTGAAGTCTTTATCCAAGTCGTATTCCTTCATGAATGCGATGGTAGTTGCGGCATCAAAGTCATATTGGTGAGTCGTTGGTTCCTTTGGCTTTGGTTCGAGCAGCATTTGTGCATCGAAGCCAATTTCGTTAGCGTAATCCTTAGCCATGTGGAACAACTTAGCAGCATGTTCTTGTTCCAACTTCATGTTAGTGTTCCAGAGTGATTCGTAACCTTCACGGCCGCCCCAGAAGACATAGTTTTCAGAACCGACACGCTTACCAATTTCCAAACTGTGCTTCAATTGAGCAGCTGAGTAAGCAAAGATGTCAGCATATGGTGAAGTACCAGCACCAGCAACGAAACGAGGGTTAGTGAACATGTTTGAAGTGTTCCATAATACCTTCATGCCAGTGGTCTTTTGGTTTTCAACAATCCGATCAACAACCTTGTCCAAGTTCTTGTTAGTTTCACGTAAAGTATCACCTTCAGGAGCTAAGTCACGATCATGGAAGCAAAGGAAGTCATTACCTAATTTGTCATAAAATTCAAATGCGTAATCAACCTTAGCTAATGCGTTGTCCATTGGATCAGTGTACTTGTCGTATGGACGCATTGCAGTTCCGTCACCGAATGGGTCTACCAAACGTTGATCAAATGTGTGCCAGTATGCTACAGAGAATCGTAACCAGTCACGCATTTTCTTACCGCCGACAACTTCGTCTGGGTTGTAATAGTGAAATTCAGCACCAGAACTTAAATTTGAGTTACCAACATACTTAATCTTATCCATGTCCCATAGTTGTTCAGCCATGAAGAAGCCTCCTAATATTATTGTATTAAAATCAGTTTAGATTAGTTTGTTCAAACAACCAACTCACAAAATCTAGTATAGCGCTTACATCAAAAAATACAAGCCCTTTTAAAGCGTTATCATTCTTAAGAGTGCGACAAACTCAATAATAACGGGGATAAATCAGCACAAAAAAATCAGGAACAAAATTAATTGTGCCTGATTTAAGTCTTATAAAACTGAAGTTTGGGCGTCGAAGTTTAACTTAGCTTCTTCCATCCCCAACGCCTGCCGGGTGACTAACGCACATCCTCCCAGCAAAGTTGCGTAGTGGGAATTCTTGGTTAATTTGATTGGAACGAGAATCGTTGGCGCGGTTTGCGCGTAAAAACTTTCAATTTGCGGTTCTAATTCCGGCAATTCTTCTAGTAATGGTGAATTCAAGAAAACCACGTCTGGATCGAAATTATTAGCAGCGTTATAAATGATTGCCGCCACGCTCTTAACAAAAAGGTTCAAAGCTGACTTGGTCACTTCATCGCCTTCGTTGAACAGACGCACCACATCATCCCTGGTCATGTTCTCGGCCCCTTTTTGGGTTTGAATCTGGTTGATGATTGCGTCTTCTGAGCAGAAATCTTCAACCTTTCGAGGCGTTCCTGACCAATCACCACCAACCGGAATCGACCGACCAATTTCACCGGCCTCACCATGGGTTCCTCGATGCAGATTCTGATTAATGATCAATCCAGCACCGATCCCACGGTGAATACTGATAGTCACCATGTTATCAAGCCGATCGTTTTCTTTATTAAAATCTCGTTCATAAACAGCGGCCGCGTTCGCTTCGTTTTCAAGTAACACTGGCACTTGAAACTTTTGCGTGTAATAATCAGCTAGGTCGACTTGTTCCATATCTAAAAATGGCGAGTACGTAACTTGATTATCGAGAACTGTCCCATGAATGGCAAAGCTGATTCCTAACAATCCGTGGCTGGTCTTATCCTTGGCTGCCACCTTATCCAGTTCAACGTCAATCAATGGCAAAATTTGCTTGATCGTTAACCCCAGCACATTGATCTGTTTATACGACAGCACATCACCGGATAAATTATTTTGCATCACGTGTAAATGACGGTAGCCGAAATCGAAGTTCATCGTGTAGCCATACCGCCTGTTAATTGCTAACAGAACCGGCTTGCGGCCACCAACGTTGGAGGCATCACCTTCACCGAGCTCTTCAACGTAACCCGCTTCTTTTAAGTCCCTGTACAGAGCGGAGACGGTGGACTTGTTGAGTGCTAAGTTGCGTGAAATCTCGATTCTTGAAATCGGTTGATGGTTAAAAACTTCAGCCAGTACCGATTGGATGTTTTGTTGATGTAACTGCATTCTGTTGCGGATTGCACTCGACAATTGCTGTCCCTCCCTTTGCTCTAATTTCATTCTATTGTACACTATTGTTAATTAACGCAACAGCTTTCATGTATTTCGTTTACTTGAAAACATTAATAAAGATAGCATTATTCGTCCAAAAATAAAATTTTTTAACATCACAAAAGGAGTTTCCTATGAAAATCGCAGAATTTGGCGTTGAAAGCTGGCTCAACCGGTGGGAAAAAAGCGCTAAATATGATATCTCTCAAAGTACGATTGATTCAATGACCATTGCCGAATTACTCACATTGACTGGTGATGACGAAAGTGTGCTTTACGACCAACTGGCACACACTAAAATGGACTACGGCTGGATTGAAGGGTCACCAGAATTCAAGAAGCTTGTCAGCAAACTTTATGACCATGTGAGCCCTAATCAAGTGTTGCAAACTAATGGCGCAACAGGTGCTAACTATTTGGCACTTTATTCACTGATTGCACCTGGTGATCACGTTATCAGTGAATACTCCTCCTATCAGCAATTGTACGATATTCCCCGCTCACTTGGAGCCGACGTTGATTTCTGGCATATCCACGAAGCTGATGGCTGGTATCCGGATATTAATGAACTGAAACAACTCATCCGCCCGAACACCAAGATGATTTGCCTGAATAACGCTAATAATCCAACAGGTACGTTCTTAAATAGAGCCTTCTTACAGCAAGTTGTCGAGATAGCCAAAACAGTCGGTGCATACGTCCTAATCGACGAAGTTTACCAACCACTAGACGATCTTGATAATTTTGTTTCCATCGTGGATCTCTATGATCGCGGTATTGCAACTAACTCACTGTCAAAAACGTATTCGTTTCCAGGAGTTCGTATTGGCTGGACCGTTTCTAGCACAGAAGTGTCGGATTTATTTAGAAAATACCGCGACTACACCATGATTTGTGGCGGTGTCTGGAACGATATTCTGGCCGTTTACATTCTGCAGCATAAAGACCAGATACTGGCACGTAACCGCAAACTCGTTTTAAACAATTTGGAGATTCTAAAAAACTGGGTGGCTTCAGAACCTCATGTCACTGCCGTTTTTCCTCAAGCAGTTTCTACTTCTTGTATCAAATTTGACATTCCAGAGTCCACTGAAAGCTTCTGTTTACGCCTATTGAAAGAAACCGGTGTTTTATTGGTCCCTGGGGAGCGTTTTGACTTGCCAGGACACGCACGATTAGGGTATTGTACTGATGAAGTCACCTTGAAAAAGGGGCTCAGTAAGTTATCAGAATTTCTACGTCAATTTAACTAAACATTCGGAGGCAATACAATATGGCAGCAAACGAAGCGTTACTGATTATTGATTACACGAACGATTTTGTACATGACGATGGTGCTTTGACCTGTGGTACACCAGGGCAGGTCTTGGAACCGGCAATTATTAAATTGGCAGATCAACTTGAAGCTGATGATAGCTGGGTGATCCTACCCACTGATGTTCACAAACCAAACGATCCCTATCATCCGGAAACGAAACTGTTTCCACCGCACAACGTCCGGGGAACTTGGGGGCGCGAATTTTACGGTCAGCTTAAGCCCTGGTTTGAAGAACATCAAAATGATGAAAAAGTCTATATGTATGACAAGACGCGTTACAGTGCATTTGCAGGAACAGATTTAGACATCCGCCTACGCGAACGCCACGTTGATACCTTACATTTAGTCGGCGTCTGCACCGATATTTGTGTACTTCATACCGCGGTGGATGCCTACAATCTGAATTACAATATCATCGTCCATCAAGACGGTGTCGCAGCGCTGACCCCTGCAGGCCAAGAGTGGGCATTAGGCCACTTTGAACACGTCCTGGGAGCAAAAATTGACTAGAAAAGAGTTTTCGTATGCAACCGTACTTTAACAAAGTCACTCAGGCTGGTTATGACAGGATAGCAGCAGAAATCGAAGCTGTTAAAAAAGAACGGCCAAGTCGAATCAAAGCACTTTCAGAGGCCCGTGCACTTGGTGATCTATCTGAGAATGCTGAATATAGTGCTGCTAAGCGTGACCTGCGCCATTTGGAAAGCCGATTGCGCTACCTGGAAAAGCAATTACGGTATGCTCAAGTGTATACGCCGGCTGATAACGCCGTGATTGAAATTGGCAAAAGCGTCACACTGCAATTTGAAGACGACCAATCTGAAGAAACCTTTGAACTAGTTGGTGATCCTGAAGCCGACATTGCGCATAATAAAATCTCGTTGTCGTCACCGATTGGACAGGCGTTACTGGATCATACCATCGGTGATGTGGTTAGTATTAGTTCACCGAATGGTAGTTATCAGGTGAAGATACTTGGTGTGATGAGAAGTTAATAAAAGGCGTTTAGCCCGCTTTAAAAACAGCGGAGCTAAACGCCTTTTTAAATTACAATCGTTTTTAGCGGTACACGATCCCACCATCAACCATAATAGCTTGACCAGTGATGTAATCTGCCTTTTCGCTGGCTAAGAATGATACTAAGTTAGCAACGTCAGCTGGTGTTTCACCACGACCTAATGCAATGCCATCAAGGTAAGCTTTGATTGATTCGCCTGGAGCAACGTTATGCAGTTCACCCATTTCAGCATCAATTTGGTCCCACATTGGTGTGAGCACGATACCTGGGCAATATGCGTTAACAGTAATCTTATCTTGTGCCAATTCTTTAGCAGCAGCTTGGGTAATCCCACGGATGGCAAATTTAGTTGCGGAGTAAGCCCCTAATAATTCAAAGCCTTCGTGACCGGCAACTGAAGATGCATTGATGATTTTACCTGGTGTACCCTGCTTCTTGAATTGGGCAGCAGCAGCTTGAATACCAAAGACAGTCCCTTTAACGTTGATGTCCAACAGACGATCTAAATCTTCTTCTTCAGTGTTGCAAACTTGGGCAACGTGAGCAATACCGGCGTTGTTGACGAAAACGTCAAGTTGGCCGAGTTCTGAAACAGTTTTTGCAACTGCGTCAAAGACTTGCTTCTTGTATTGAACATCCGCTTCAATGGCAATTGCTTTACCGCCATCAGCATTAATGTTGTCAGCAACTTTTTGAACTTTATCTAAATGACGGCCAGCAAGTGATACCGCGAAACCATCCTTAGCTAATTGTAAAGCGATACCTTCTCCAATACCTTGACCCGCACCAGTAATTAATGCAACTTTTTGATTTGCCATATTTATCTTCCACTCCTAATTGTTATTTATTTCACAATTAAACATTGTACTATCTCATTACTTATTCGTCAACCTTTATTACTAGCTTAGCTTTATTTTAATAAGTTAAATTCAGCATAGCTTGTGACCCATATAACATTAAAAATATAAATGTTCAATACAAAAACATCCTGATTACTGTCATAGCTGTAATCAGGATGTTTGAATGAAATTGATTATTTAATTTTTCGTGTCTAATCGGGCCCAGTCGGACAGTGAGTTGCAGGTAGCCTTACCCTCCGCTCTCTATGCGCCCGCCTTCGCACCTTGTGCGTTTGGTGCCACTTTCTTTTCAACCCAAGCTAGGATTAGATCAAGGATGATAGCCATCAACGCTGTTGGCAAAGCACCAGCCAGAATAATGGCCGTTCCGTTCGTGGCGTTAGTCCCACGAATGATGATGTCCCCTAAACCACCGGCGCCCACGAAGGTACCGATAGCAGTAATCCCGATGGCTAAGACCAAAGCGTTTCTCAAACCAGCCATCACCATGGACATTGACAGTGGAATTTCCACCAATCGCAGCAACTGCCAGCGGGTCATCCCCATGCCAGTCCCGGCATCAAGCAAGGTTGGGTCAACGGCGCGCATGCCAGCATCTGTGTTCTTAATGATTGGTAGCAGCGAGTAAAGGAACACCGTCACGATAACAGTGTTAACCCCTAGTCCTAAACCAATCATGATAATCGACAGCATAGCCAGTGAAGGCACCGTTTGAATCACGTTGGCGATACCAATTACCACGCCATTTAACCGCGTGTGGTGAGCGATAAAGATGCCGATTGGAATGCCGATGATTGCTGCCAAAATGACGCCGTATGCTGAAATCAAGAAGTGACGCGAAAATTGCGATAGAACATACTGGCCGTTGTGCCCGTAATAGTAAAGCAACTGTTCCCAAAGATTCAAATGAGTCATTTAGTTGCCACTCCCTTCAAAATAATGATGTTGTTCCAGATATTGTTTGGCAACGACTTCTGGTTCCATTAAGTCGTTATCAACTTTATAGTTCAGTGTTTGCATGGTCTTTAAATCAATCTTACCGCTGAGCTTATTAATCACTGGTCGCAGCTCAGGATGCGCTTTAAGAACCTTGTTCGTTGCAACGGCACTTGCCGTATATGGCGGGAAGAAGTGCTTATCGTCTTTGAGCATCTTCAGATTATAACTGCCAACCCGGCCATCCGTTGAATAACCTAAAATGGCATCCATCTTATCGGCAGCCACCGCATCATACACTAGTCCAATCTGCATTGGGTGAACTGCACCAAACTTATAACCATACGTTTTCTGGAAACCGTCGTAGCCATCGCCTCTTCGGTTTAACCAAATTTGGTCAATACCGACGTTCATTTTACCAGCAACTGATTTAAGGTCACTGACATTGCTCAAGTGATAGCGCTTGGCGGTCTTTTGAGTCACCATCCAAACGTAAGTATCAGCGAAACCATACGATTTAAAATACGTCATATGATACTGATTTTTAAAATGACTTTCAACTGTCCGAGTCGCTCTTTCCGGATTACGGTCTACGGGTTTGTCCATAATCGTAGTCAGATCAGAACCAACGTACCGGATTGCTGAAATGTCAGCTTGATTATTCTTCAAGGCATTAAATGACACATTTGCGGAACCTAAATTATTGATTATCGTTGTGTGCAGTTTCGTATCATGCTGAATCAGATCCTGTAACATATAAGCCATGATCTGCTGTTCAGTCGTATTTTGTGACGCAATTCGAATGGTGTTACTGCCGCTTCCGGCTAATCCCGGAAAGCCACAACCAGCTAATCCAACCACACAAAGGAAGGAGAAGCCAAGCATGATCAGCCATCTTTTGATGTTTTTCATGGTTTCCCTCCTATTCTTCTGAAGTCCGTGGTGTTAAGGCAGCCTCAACTTTACCAAGCAGCCAGTCAACAACCAACGCCAGAACAATAACGGGAATTGAACCACCGAGGATCAAATCCGTTCGGTACAAGTTCAACCCGTTAAAGATAAAATCACCAAGTCCGCCGGCGCCAATGTATGATGCCAAAGCTGCCCAAGCAATCACATATGTTGCTGAAAGTCGAATACCTGACATAATCACGGGCGCGGCCAACGGCACTTCAACCTTTATGATTGATTGCCAATTGGTCATCCCCATCCCCTTGGCCGCATCTTTCAATGAGGGATCCACGTCGCTCATACCAATATAGGTGTTACGCAGAATTGGCAACAAGGAGTAAATAAATAACGCCACAATCGCTGGTTTAACACCGATCCCAAAGATTGGAATCATGAAGGCCAGTAGCGCTAACGCTGGAATAGTTTGCAGCATACTAGCAATTGAAATCACGATGTTGGCAGTCCGTTTCGTACGAGTCAGGGCAATGCCCAACGGTACAGCAAAAATGACACCTAGTCCAAGTGAGATTCCTGAAATGTAAATATGCTGCCAGGTTTTACCCACCAAGGGCAGACCATAAACGGCTAAAAAGTGCATCATTGAGCGTCACCACCTTGGTCAGCCGCAGTTGTCGCAGCTTGGGTGTCCTCGCTATCAGTCTTTTTGTCGTCGTCACCCCAAAGTGCGTCGTAAACAATATCAACCAACGCTGCCCGAGTCACGATACCCACTAATTTTTTGTCATTATCCACAACGGGAATATTTTTAAAGCCCCGTTTGAGGATTCTTTCCACTGTATCCCGGACCAATGAGTCGGACTTAACGTAGAACACATCATCGTGCATCACATCACCGACACTGGTGGCCGTCTTAAAGTTATAATCGATATCTTCAATGTCCAAATAGCCCTTCAAGGTCCCGCCATCATCAGTGACCAGCAGTGAATCAACCCGCCGATCATGCATGGTCTTCAGCGCTTCCTTCAGCAATCTGTCTGGCGTAATCGAAGCCACGTTCTTTAACATCACTTGGCCAACAGTCGTGATACTTGGTCGAGCTTGAATCAGCCGATCTTTCCCAATCAGATTTTCCACAAATTCATTGGCAGGATGCTGCAGAATTTCATCTGGCGAAGCGACCTGCATAATTTTACCGCCGTCCATAACAACGATTTTGGTCGCTAAAGTCAAGGCTTCATCCATGTCATGGGTCACAAAAATGATTGTCTTACCCAGACGTTCCTGCAAGTCTTTGATCAAATCTTGCAGCGACTCACGGGTAATCGGATCCAAAGCGCCATAGGGTTCGTCCATTAAAATGATATCTTGATCAGCTGCTAAGGCCCTGACAACACCGATCCGTTGTTGCTGCCCACCGGAAAGTTCTGATGGATAACGGTCCAAAAACTCTTCTGGTAAATCAACTAACTTAATCATTTCTTTAGCACGCTGGTTCATTTTATCTTGCGGCCACTTCAATAATCGTGGCACAAGGGTAATATTTTGACGAATTGTCATGTGTGGCATCAGACCAATATTTTGAATCACGTAACCGATTTTACGGCGCAACTCTACAGGGTTCATTTGACTAATGTCTGTGCCGTTGATTTTTATTGTTCCGGACGTCTGTTGCAGCATTCGGTTGATCATCCGCATTGTGGTCGTCTTACCAGATCCAGAAGTCCCAATAAAGCATACGAACTCGCCCTTTTCAACTTCCAGGTTAAAATCCTCCACGGCAACTTTACCGCCAGGGTATGTCTTGTTGAGATGTTCCATTGATAAAAACATCGGTTTTATCTCTTCCTCTCTGCAATAATCTTGAACAACTTTTTTACATATTTCTGGTTTAATTGTAACACTTATGATTAGTGACATAAATTTTGCTGATGCTCACCAACTCCCGGTATATTAGTGGAACCACCTTTTGTAAATAAAATGATGTAACCGTTTTAATTGCTTTTGCTAAGGAAATAGGTATACTTAGATTGTACACAATTTAAATTCTTGAAAAGAGGTAATTTCAATGGCAAAGAAGCTCTATACCACAACCATGACAAACAAGGGTGGCCGTGCAGGTGAAGTTTGGTCAAATGATCGTAAGTGGGATTTTAAAATTGGTACTCCCGGTGTTGATAAAGACTCAACTAATCCAGAGCAACTATTTGCTGCTGGCTTTGCTTCCTGCTTTAATGGTGCATTAGACATCGCCTTGCAACAGGCTGGCGTATCTGCTGAGCCAACCGTTCGTGCAAAAGTCTCCCTATATCAAGAAGGCAATGAGCCTAATTTTCACATTAGTGTTGATCTCTTTGGTCACATCGAAGGTTTAAATGAAGCGGATACCAAGAAATACATGGCAATCGCAGAAACAATCTGCCCTTACTCTAAAGCCACAAAGGGTAATATCGAAGTTACCGTCAACGCTGAATAAGTGTTCATAAACTATTAAATTGATTGGCGACTAATCATTATTTGACTAGTCGTCTTTTTTATATAGGCTGACGAAAAATCAATTCTCAAGTTTAATTTCAAATTACGCTAACCCATTTTCTTTATTAGGTTCCCGTCATAATAGTGTTTATAAGCTATTAAGGAAGGTATATATTTTATATCGGTCATCGAGCTATTAATACAGTTATCAAATATATCAGATTTTAACTAATGAAAGGGCTTGCATTTGAAATCACAAGTGAGTATAATTCCCTTTGGTTAGTTAGTTGCTTTTCTAAACCAACTTATCAAACCAACTCACAGTGGTTTATTTTTTATATTTATTTGGAAGCGGTTACCGCAATTATTATTTCACACGTAACCCAGCATATTTTTGATAGGAGGATTCGTCTATGTCAAACGCAGCTACTAAGCATCACATGCCCATAAGCGTCATCTATTTCTTTGGTGCCTTGGGTGGTTTGCTTTTTGGTTATGATACCGGTGTTATTTCCGGTGCCATGCTATTCATTGGTCACGAATTAAATATCGCAAATGGGTCATTCCAGTATGGGTTCCTTACAGCATCTACATCAATTGGTGCTATGTTCGGTGCCGCCTTTATTGGTCCATTGTCAGATAGGTTTGGGCGCCGTCACTTACTTATTACAGCAGCAATCATCTTCTTCTTTGCTGCTTTAGGTTCTGCCTTTTCACCAGAATATATTTCACTAGTTTCCTTCCGGTTCTGCTTAGGTATTGCCGTTGGTGCCGCATCATCACTGATTCCTACTTACTTGGCCGAACTTGCCCCAGCTGAAAAGCGTGGTACTGTCGGGTCGCTGTTCCAATTAATGGTTATGACCGGTATCTTCTTCGCCTATGTCTTTAACGAATGGTTCTCACCACAGGGTGGTTTAAACCTTTCAGAAAGTATCAGTTGGCGTTGGATGTTAGGGTTAGCAGCCGTACCTGCTGCCATTCTCTGGATTGGTTCCATCTACCTACCTGAATCACCTCGTTTCCTTGTCAGAAAGAAAGACGAAAATGGTGCTCTCAGTGTTTTGCGTCGGTTCAGTTCAGATGAAAACCTCGTTCAAAAGGAATTACACGATATCAAAGTTCAAGCTGCTATTCCTTCAGGCGGTTGGAAAGAATTGTTTGGACCAATTGCCCGTCCAGTTTTGGTAATGGCTATTGGGTTAGCTGTTTTGCAACAAGTCATGGGCTGCAACACCGTTCTGTACTATGCCCCCACGATCTTCATTTCAGCCGGATTTAGTACTCATTTTGCCCTTCAATCACATATTGTAATCGGTATTTTTAACGTGATTGTTACTGCGATTGCCGTAAGTATCATGGATAAAATTAACCGTAAAACAATGCTGATCGGTGGTGCTATTGGGATGGCTGCTTCACTGTTCGCCATGTCAACTGCTATGTTACTGTTACACGCTGGTAACGGAAACTTAGGCTCATGGGTTTGCGTTGTTTCATTAACGCTTTACATCGCCTTCTTCTCAGCAACTTGGGGCCCTGTAATGTGGCTGATGATTGGTGAAGCCTTCCCATTGAACATCCGTGGATTAGGTAACTCATTTGGTGCCGCAGTGAACTGGTTCGCTAACTTCTGTGTTTCCGAAACCTTTACTGTGTTACTGGTTGCCTTCGAACCAAAGGGTGTTGCCAACCCTGAAGGTCAAGGTATCGCCCGTCTGTTTCTCGTTTATGGTCTCTTCTGTGTATTCGCTATTTGGTTCGTGCACAAGAAGGCTATTGAAACTCGTAACCGTTCACTTGAAGACATTGAAACTGGTCTGCGTGAACGTGCTGCTGAAAAGGGTTATGATCCAGAAACTGGTCAACTTAAGTAATCCAACATGATTTTAATTTAGAGGCTCCAGACTGTTGCAATGTTACAGTCCGGAACCTCTTTTGTTACAACTCAAAAGCAGATATAATCTGGATTTTGTCACATAACTTAATCTCCTGGTAATTGTCGGTTAACATAACTGAAACATTTCCCGTGTATGCTATTCAACAGTGATAAACAAATAAGGGGATTTTTAAAAGTTATGTCAAAAGCGAATATAAAAATGAAACTTGCATCATTCTTACTAATTTTCGGGTTCGCCTTTGGGATGGGAACCAACGTGACGTCAAGCTTCAGTACTCAAACTCAAACAATTACTGCACAGGCCTCAACCAAAGTCTCAGCTAACCAAGCTAAAAAGATTGCCGCAATTAATGCTAATTTATCAAAGACTCAAAAAGCGGCTAAGAATTGGATTGCCTACCATGAATCTCGCTATAGCTACACCGCTCGTAACGGAAACTGTTACGGCCGTTACCAGTTATTAAGAGCCTACCTTCACGGTGACTATAGTGCAGTTAACCAGGAAAAAGCTGCTAACAAGTATGTCAGCAGCCGTTATGGTACTTGGACACACGCCAAAAGTTTCTGGCAAGCACACCATTGGTATTAAACTTTAATCGATAAATATTAAAAGGTTCAGATTCTTCGTTTCCGAAGGATCTGAACCTTTTTTGTTTGGCACCTATTTATGCATTTTATCAACTTTTTTAGAGAGCAGTGATACTTCTCGTGTTAATTGTTCGATTTGTTTTGTGAGCGCCTCATTTTGTTGCTGTTGGGCATCTTCTTGACCGGTTCGGTCCGTGAAAAAATCGGTAATGGTACTTGTTAGCAACCCGATAAAACCGACACCGCCAATCATTAGCACGGATGCAATTAATTTTCCCCAGGCAGTGCGCGGTGAATCGTCACCGTAGCCAACCGTAGTGGCTGTCGTCAGCGCCCACCACAGCGACTGAGATAGGGTTTGATGCTCCACAATGGAAAATAGCCACGCACTAACACAGATGATGACCACACTAATGGTAAACAGGTAAATAAACCCTGTATCGTAAGTGAACCGGTGAAGATCACGAGTCCACTTGCCAGAAATGCCTAACTTCCAAAAGATGTGATGGGTGCGAACCATCCGCAGAATCCGCGCCAACCGAAAGAGTGAAAACGCCGGGTGCATGGGCAAGATTCCCAATAAATCAAAAGCGTTATTAATCAGGAACCACTTTCGATTCTTAGTAAATATCAATCGAACAACATAGTCGATTGCAAAGAAGGCTAATAACCCTTGAAAGATGATCTTACCGGTGACACCGACTTTAAAATCCACCATCATCAGAATGGCTAATACACTGGATATAATCGCCAAGATGGCCACAATGATATGGTAAATAACAAGCCATTTTGCTTGTTGTTGCTTACTTACGTTTTGCATTACTGATTATCTCCCGTATCATAAATCGACTTCAACGCACCGATATCCCCCGTTGAGAGACTAGTATTACCTTGATCTACCGGATACATCACGGAATGACGGTCACGGCTGTGATCTAATCCCAAGGCGTGCCCTAATTCATGAATGGCAACCGACTTTCTGATCGCAGCTGACGGATAATAGACGTTTAAACCAGCCTGAGCATGATTGGCTGTATAAGCATTCCAACCGGTTTGCTGAGTAATTTGCGGCCCACCGTGGCCCGATTCAATCATGGTTGTGGTGCCATTGGAGTTCCCGGATGACATTTGTTTTGAATAAACGAAGAACGTGATCTCATTTTGCCTCGTGGTGGCATTACCAGGCACCAATTTGACAATACCCGTTTGATTATAAACGTTTACCGCATTTTCAAAAACTGCTTTAGCACTAGCCGAAACGTTGGCATCAAAATGATAATAATAAGTCCGTGAAAGTTTCCGACCTTGCACGATTGATTCAATCGGCGTATCACTGGATGACGATTCTTGCTTTTGTGTCTGCTGAGTCGTTACTCTGAAGTTCGGGTCAACTCGTTCAATCAGCTTCGTCACTTGACTGGTAAAATTAATTGGTGCCGGTTTTGAATCAACGGCCATTGGGACGAACGCAACCACTAATCCCAGCGTAATCCAGGTCAGCCAACCTCTGTTCCGCACAGCAAACACTTCCTTTTCATTTCACTAATTAGACATAGATTAATGATTCTGACTCTGAAGGTCAATTAATCTGGTCGAATTACACCAAATTTTAACTGTTGCTTGCTGTAAATTGAACGATTCTCTTGTCCTGTATGACATTGGTGCTTCATTCTCACAATTTCATTACAATTTTCCGAAATTGATTGACCGGACAACGCCGCAGTCCTTACTATTGATAATATTAAAGTTCAGCTGACACGGAGGCCAATGCATGAATAAAAGTTTAAAAATTTTAATCGTGGAAGACGACGAATCATTAGCTAAAAACTTAAAACGATTCTTATCAAATATTGCCGAAACTTCTGTCAGCAATGATGGCCTTGAAGGTCAGATGCTGGGTCAAGATGGCATCTATGATTTAGCCGTCCTGGATTTAATGCTGCCTCAGATTAACGGCTATGACATTTTAAAGTACTGGCGCCATGAGTGCCAGCTTGAAATGCCCGTACTAATTTTAACAGCTAAGGATACGCTCGATGACAAAGTCCGTGGCTTTCAATTGGGGGCTGACGATTATTTGACCAAACCCTTCCATCGTGAAGAACTCATTATGCGCGTCAAGGCATTATTACGTCGTACCGGGAGTTTAGCGACTGACAATCAGCTAACCGTAGCTGATTTCAGCGCTAATTTGAACAGCCGCACCGTTTCTTTCCAGGGTGAAAACCTATCACTGAACGGGAAGGAATATGATCTGCTCGTCTATTTCTTGCAGAATCCCGATACGATTATCACCAAGGAGCAAATTTTTGACCGACTTTGGGGATTCGACTCTGAAACCGCGCTTTCTGTGGTAGAAGTTTACATGAGTAATTTACGTAAAAAAATTAAGAACGTAACCGAAAATCAGCCCATACGAACCTTAAGAAACGTGGGCTACATGCTGGAAGCGGAGGCTTAGAATGAAAATTCAAGCTGCCGAAAAGCGCCAGCAACACCACCTGTTCTTCAAGGAATTGGTCACTTTTGCGGCGTTGTTTGCCGCTCTTGGACTGGTGGTCTACTTTCTTTTCTATCAATCCATTTATCACCAAATGAATCAGGGATTGCAGTGGCAAAAAACGCAAATCTTGAAGCACACGCCTAACTCTCCCCTGAATCATCCGGTGGGGAGTAATGCCCAACCCAACAACAAGCAGATTCCGCCGAAAGCCGGTCCCTTTCGTGCTAACCTCATTGTGTTCAACAAAAGTGGCAAGGTTATCAATGATCCAATGCTGGGGAACCGAAACTACGACTTACTAAAAGATACTCGGCTCGTCAAACACAATTTAAACCGGATTACGACTTTGTCTTTAACAGCTGACGGGCTTACCGCTCATTTTAAGACGCTGCTGATTAAAGTACCAAAATCCAACCCTAACGCTATTTATGCTGGGCGCTACGTACTCATTATGAAAAACATTGATGCGGATCTGCAAGCCCTTCAAAACTTCAGAGATTCGTTGGTGACCACTCTGATTATTTTCTGGATACTCGCTATCGCTATCGCCTACTTGATCTCTCGTTCTGGGATGAAACCAATCATTCAAGCCTGGCGCAAGCAACGAGACTTTTCCGGTAACGCGGCCCATGAATTACGGACGCCGCTGACTGTGATTCAAAATCAATTGGAATATCTGCTTACTAAGCCGAAATCAAGGATCATGGACGAAGCCGAAGAGGTCTCCACGGCCCTAGATGAAGTTCGCCACATGCAGGCACTTACGAACCAGTTGTTAATGCTGGCTAGATCTGATTCCAACGTCATTCAACTTCACCGGACCGACGTCGATTTACAGCCATGGCTTGAGAAAGTGGTCAAACCTTACGCGGATATTGCTGGCAGCCAACAAAAAACGCTGAATTCTCAGCTAGAAATTACTGGTCACGGTTCCTTTGATCCAGATCTCATTCGCCAAGTGCTGACGATCTTACTGGATAACGCCATCAAGTACACACCAACCAATGGTACGGTGACCGTTAATGCTAAACAAATCCACGATCCGTTGCAACACGATACCTTACACCTGCAGGTAGCAGATACTGGCCCTGGCGTTGCCGATTCGGAGAAGCCTAAGATTTTTGAACGATTTTATCGCACTGACAAGTCACGTAATTCAAAAACTGGTGGTAATGGTCTCGGTCTGGCAATCGCTAAATGGATTGTCAGTCAACATCACGGTAAGATTAACGTTAAGGACAATCAGCCAACTGGTTCGATTTTTAACGTCACAATTCCGCTATAAGTATCGAAGGGTACCCCGACTCGGTCATATTGAGTCGGGGTACCCTTTTACGTGTCATCTACTTTCTCATATGGTTTACCATGCACTTGGCCAAATGATCGTCCAAGATACCCAGCGCTTCCAGCCAAGACTGAACAATCGTCGGCCCCACAAACTTGAAACCGGCCTTCTTCAGCGCTTTACTAACTTCTTGTGATAATGGTGTTTGGGCCGGCACGTCAGCCATTGATTGATACCGATTGACCACTGGCTTGCCGTTCACAAAAGACCACAAGTAAGCGTTCATCGTTTTACCGGCCTCGTGCCAGCTAACCAGTTGTTTTGCATTCACAATTGTATCCTTAATTTTCAGCTTATTACGGATAATTCCGGCATTGTTTAAGAGTCTTGCCACATCATCTTCGTCAAATTGAGCAATTTTTTCAATATCAAAATTAGCAAATGCTTCCCGAAAATTCTCCCGTTTATTTAGCACGGTTTGCCAGCTTAACCCAGCCTGCATCATTTCCAACGTCATCAATTCAAAGGTTTCCCGTTCGTCTTTAGTTGGCACACCCCACTCGTAATCGTGGTAATGGGTCATTAATTCATTGGCGTTTTCTGCCCAATCACAGCGTGTCATAGTATCCTCCTGTTATTTACGCCTTCACCAGAAGATTCGTGAGATAATCGTGGCTAGCACGCATTTCTCGGCTGTCATTTTGATCTTCCAAGTCGATTTCATAGATATTCGTTGCTTTCGGATTAACGACCTTCATTACCTGCTGCCAGTCGATCTTTCCCTTGCCCAACTGTAAACTGTCATGCTGAAGTCCCATGGAATCAACAAAATGATAGTGAACCGTTTGAATTGCCAAGTGAGCAATACTTTTGACTAGTTTGTCGTTATCACCGTGTAGCACAATGAAGGCATGGCTAATATCATAGCACAAACGATAGTGATGGGCGATTACCGCCTCTTCAATTTCTTCATCACCGTAGTCGAATGTGGGTGAAATAGAGTTTTCAAACATCACGTGATGCCCACCAATATTTTGGAAATAATCCAAGCGGGCAAAAATAACTTTGCGGGCGGTTTCTAGATCCCCGAACGCATTAATCACGGCATCCTTATCCGAATAGCCGCCATGAATCAGGACTTGCACGTTTAATTTAATCGCTAATTCAATCAGTGCATCCGCGCTGCTCATCATGAATTGATAACCTGCAGGGTCCTTAAGTGCCGAAACGCCGACTTCATTGTGGTGGTGGTCATAAGCCATTGGGTGATGGATCACTATATGACGTATACCGGTAGATTGAACGTACTTCACCATCTCTTCTAGGTGAGCCAACCCATTCGTCGTCATATCATGGGCATCCGTGTAAAATTCAAATACTGACGGCTTATATTGCAGCCGCTCATTGATCTGTTCCAGTGATGTACTTGCTTTTAAACCTAAACTTGGCATCATTCAACCACCTCATTTCGTCTTCATTTATAGCACCATTAAGGTGGGATAACGATTATTTAGCACTCTAGTTCTTCATTCATAAACAAATATTAATCATTTTAAATAGATTTACCACTACAAAAGCACCCTTGCCGGTTTACTAGCAAGGATGCTTTTCATGACACTGAATTATTGGTCTGACTTACGTTTCTTGAAACCTAATAATCCCAATAGACTCATGAGCGTCACACCTAAAACTGCAAGCCACGATGCTTGTGTCTCATCAGTTTGTGGTAAGTTTGCTTCATCAGCCGGCATTGATGTCCCAGCCTTTGTTACCGCACTTACAGACTGCTGATTGAGATCCTTAGTAACTTGAGATGAAGTACGTGACTCATTTGAAACAGTTGCTGAGCCACCCCGTGATCCAGTACCTGCGTTTGTGTACCGCGTGTTGCGATGAGTTCTCTGCTCGCTGCCCTCACCAACTTGTTTTGTTGACTTGGAAGTTGAATGCTTGCTTGAACTCGACCCACGCTTAGTGCCAGAACCCTTTTCGCTTGAAACAATCAATTCTGCGCTTTCTGGAGCAGACTCGATGATTTTCTTTGCTTGATTAAGCTCATGAGCAGCTGGAACCCGTAACGTCACTTGTCCAGTAGCTGGCCCACCGCTGTTTTCCGCACGGTAGAATACTGGTTCAGCAACTACTGCTTTAAACTGCGGTTCATCGATCTTTGTCACATCAGTTGTTGAAACAGCAACTGGTTGCGGCAATATCTGATAGCTGCTTGAAACTACTGTAATCTCATAGTTAGGATTCAAGCTAGGATCCGCTACAACATTAATAGGGTGAGTACCAACACTGCCATTCTTACCATAATCCAGCTGATAAACAACGGCGGTACCATTTGCTGGCTGCCCGGTTACCTTACCCGTGGTTGCGCCTGAATAGGGTTGACCATCATCAGTCTTTGAAATGCCACTTGGAGCTGTAATCGTGACCGGTGCCTTGGTAATCGTCAATTGACCAGATTTAATGTCTTCCAAATTGATTACATAATTCGGATTAGCAGTTTGAAGTGCACTTAAACCGATCTGACTCAAAGTCACCTCATAGCTGCCTGCATCTTCACTGGTATTCTGCCGGTAAAAATCACTGACTGTCCAGACTGGGGCTGTTAACTTGTCTGGCAACGTTACAGTGTAGTCAGTCGGGTCATCAGTTAAACCATCGTAAACCTTAGTCTGGTTGCCAACTTGGATTTGACCCAAGTCAGCTTTGGCCACACTAACGGGTTCGATAACGAGTGCACCTGGGGTTACCTTTTCCGGATCCGGATTAATCACGTCATTAGGATTGGCTTGCTGTAGTTTGTCCCAGCCAGATTTACTTAAGGTCACTGGATACGAACCAACGGTATCAGGCGTACCGGAAACCACGAAGTCTTCGCTTGACCATTTGGGTTGAACAAGGTCTGCACCGGTGATGTTCACTGTATAAACCTGATTATTGGCCGGCTGACCACTATAAAGTTGATAACAAGCATCAATCATCACACGGAATTGCGGTGTGATTGGATTGATTGTTAACTGTCCCGCTGTCGTTGAAATGGTGTAGTTTGGATTATCCTTTGCCGAAAAATTAACGACAATTGGATAATGCCCTGCATTCACATCATCGTTTAGCGCTGTCAGGGTATAAACCGGCGCAACTCCTTTTGCGGGTACGCCAGTGATAACAGGTGTCGTTGAACCAGCATATGGATAACCATCGTATTGCTTAGTCAGATTTGGTGCAGCAATCGAGATTGGCGCTGGTGTGATCACTAGCAGCCCATTTTGAATCGACTGTGCGTCAAACTGGTAATTCTTGTTAGCTGCTTGGAGTTTTGCGAGACCCAAGGCGTTCAAGGTAACCACGTGCTGACCAGTATTTTGACCATCACTCACGGTCGTAAAGTCTTCCGCTGTGAAGGTTGGAACGTTGAAGTCTGAATAGTTGCTAGGTGCAAGCACCTGATAAGTCGTTGGATCCGTGGCGGCATCGCCATCATAGACCTTAGCAGCACCCTGAACGACTATGAAATCATCAGCCTGATGATTATCAGCTGAATTAACAGTGGCCTGACCCAAGGTTTGCGGTGTAATCGTCAGCGAGCCATCAACGTAAGTAATGGCATAATTCGAAGTGTCGCCATTCGCGGTTGCTTTAATACCGTAAGTCCCAGCATTTACATCTTGGCTGATATCAGTCAGGTCGAAGCTTGGGCTGGTGGCATTTAACGGCGTACCACTGATTTTGGCCGAATAATCTCCAGCATACGCCACACCATCATAAGTTTGGCTGATAGTTGGTGCGGTCACCGTAATTGATACAGGATCAATGGTCAATTTACCAGCTGTGACGTTATCAGCGTTAAGGCTGTAGTTGGTGTTAGCGGCATTTAATTTTTGAATCCCTTTGTCACTCAACGCCACATCATACGAACCAACATTTTGATTGTCATCTGACAATTCAAAATCATCTGCCGACCAGCTATCAGGCGTTAAAACTCCTGCTGGTAAACTCACTGTGTAAGTCTGAGGATCAGTATGCTTATCGTTGTCGTAAGTCTTACTTGCCGACCCAACTCGGACTGATGCTTCAGTATTCTTAGTTACAGTGAACGTACTTGGAACCACCGTAATGTCATAGTTGGGATTATCGGCTGTATCAGTAATATTCACTGAGTAGGTACCCGCGTTAACAGCATTTTCAAGTGACGACAAATGATAGTTAACAGTTGCACCATTATCTGGCTTGCCCGTAACTGTGGCAGCACTGTCGTTTAGGACATACCCACTACCATCATACATTTTGGTCAAACCTTGAGGTGCCGCAATGGTAACAGCCGCTTTATCAATGGTTAACTGACCCTTTGCAGTTTGAATATCATAGTTCTGGTTGACTGAAGCCGCTGAATCAACAGCGACATCAATCTCATAATCGCCAGCATTTACATCCTCGCTTAAATCAGTCAAATCATAAACAACTTGTTGATTGCCAACTTGACCCGTGACTGTTCCCGTCAAATCAGCACCGAAATAAGCATTGCCATCATAAGTCTTAGACAGCATTGGTGCGCTGATGGTTACGGTCTTTGGCGTGATGTTCAACGAGCCCTTGCCGACACTCTTCGCTGAAATGACGTAGTTCGGATTAACAGCCTGTAATTTCTGAATCCCGCTATCTGTCAATGTCACATCATAGTTGCCAACGTTTTGACTGGCAGCTGAAGCCGTATTGAAGTCAGCCGTAGTGAGGTTTGTTGGCATCACGAAGTTTGGATTATCCGCCGCTCCTGGTGCGCTTAAGTTGAACGCAGGCACATCGCTGGCATCATCGTCGTAAGTCTTGGTCGCGTCACTAATAGTGATTGCGTTATCCGCTAATGCTTTGGCCGAGATAGTTAATTGACCATCAACTGTTGTAATTGCGTAGTTCGAGTTAGTTGCTGCATCGGCCGTTATCGTGATTGGTGCATCAGTAACTGCATTGACATCCTTCGGCACATTCACTGTATATATTAACGGAGCCCCTGATTGAGCGGTATTGGAAACGTCAGCTGTTCCTTGTTCATTATAAGAACTGCCATCATAAACCTTGTGCACATCGTTTGCTGCAATGGTTACTGGTCGCTTAGTAATGTGAAGTTGACCGCTGCTAATACTATCAGCAGTAATCGCATAATTGGTGTTAGCTTGGCTGAGTTTCTCAATACCAGCTTGAGTTAATTTAACGGCATAGTTACCAACATTTTGACTAGTGATACCAGTAGTATCGAAATCCTCAGCCGTTAAATTAGCGGGAATAACAACTTCAGGATACTCGTCTGAAGCAGTCAAACCATAAATCTTAGGATCAGTATTAACATCACCATCGTAAACTTTAGTAGTTGAATCAACTGAAATCGCACCAGCCATAACTTGTTCAGGGGTGATAGTGAAATGCCCAGTTGATACCTTTGAAGTTGCCAGCGTGTAGTTTGGCATTTGCTGATTAACCGCATCGACACCCGATTGATTCAAACTAATAGTGTAGGTACCAACGTTTTGACTAAAGCCATCGCCGTTATTTGCCATGAGATTAAAGTCTGAACTAGGTAACGTTAATTGATCGCCAGTTGATAATTGCAGCGCGTAATTTTGCGGATTCTCGGCACTGTTATTATCATAAACTTTTGTCTGATCTGTGATTGCAGCTGTTAAGTCTGCTTTGCTGATTGTCAGCGAACCAGGCTGATAAGTGACAGCGTAATTACCAGCATTCTGGCTGGAAGCTGTCAGTGCATAAGTGCCTGCATTCGTATCGCCACTAATAGCCGTCAGAACAAATGTTGGTTTAACCCCATTTTCCGGTAGCCCATCAATTGCAACCTGATACTCACCTGAATAGGTTTTGCCATCATAGGTCTTAGAAATAGTTGGCACAGTCACTGTAATTGGTGCAGGTGTAATGGTTAATTTACCATTAATTGTCTTGATATTGTAGTTCGGATTATCTGCTGAATCGGCGAGCACTTTAATGGTGTACCCTTCATCGTTCACGTTAGTAGCGGCATTAGCCGTTATCGTGTATTTCAAATCCGAACCGTTGACTGGTTTACCACTAACATTTTCTTCTAAGTTGGCATCATCGTATGCTTCGCCGCTATAAACCATGCTTTCATCCTTAGCAGTAATCGTGACGTTGGCTTTGCTGATGGTAAACGTATCACCAGTCACTTTTGCTGATTGAATATCATAGTTCGGGCTAGCAGCCTTCAGGTCTTGAAGACCTTTGTCACTCAAAGCAATGGTATAAGTTCCTGCGTTAACTGGGGCTGCAAGACTATAATCAGCGACACCCCAATCGTTAGGTGTTTGTACGCCATCTGGCAGTGTCAGCGTGTATTGGGCAGCATTACCATCGTAAGTCTTGTTTCCACTAGTAACGCCCAGCGTTAAGCCATCTTTCTGAGTAATTCGTAAGTTACCGGCAGTGACGTTCTGACGAGTAATGGTGTAGTTCTTGTTAATTACTTGTAAATCTTTGATTCCTTTATCACTTAAACTGATCTGATAATCACCAACATTGGAGCTCGTAACCCCGCTGAAATCAAAATCATCGGCATTCCAAGCGGGCACATTCATGTCAGTTGGCAGGCTGAGGGTTATGGAAGTGGTGGCTACCGCTCTAGTCCCATCGTACGCTTTTGATCCGTTATTGATTTGTACTTTGGCGTTGGTATCTGGTGTGATATTTAAGTTACCGGCAGTTATATTGGTACTGGTGATCGTGTAGTTTTTATTTACAGCCTGCAGTGCTTTAACACCGGTATCACTGAACTTGATCGAATAACTGCCAACGTTGGCACTACCGATTCCACTGAAATCAAAATCTTCAGCGTTTAAGTTTGGAATCGTCATGTCAGTTGGACCAGTGATCTTAAAGTCGCTGGCAGCCACATTAGTGGTCCCATCATAAACTTTAGGATCCGCACTGATTTGAACAGTAGCGGTTGTATTTGGTGTGACTGATAGCTTTCCTTCAACCGTTGAAATCACGTAGTTTCCGTTACCCGTTTTTGGCAATTCAACTGTCGTAACGTAATCGCCAACATTTGATTTAGCGTTACTGCTAATCGTATAAGTCACTGCTGTGCCAACAGCGCCATCACCAGGAACTGTCACGATACCTTTAACAGGTAACACTGGTAAATTGCCGTTGTAGGTCACGGTTTCGCTTGGTGCTGTGATCGTAATGTGAGCTGGAGTGACGTTTAGGTTACCGGCGGTCACATTACTGCTAGTAATCGTGTAGTTCTTGTTGGCACTTTGCAGTGCAGAAATGCCAGTTTCACTGAATTTAACTGAATACTGACCCGCATCACTCTTGATACCACTGAAATCAAAATCTTCAGCAGTTAATGTTGGAATAACCATATCAGCTGGTCCAGTCAACTTAAAGTCCGTGGCAGCCACGTTCGTGGTGCCATCATAAACTTTATTGGCATCACTTAAAGTC
>NZ_JAAXLJ010000024.1 GCF_012641075.1 Secundilactobacillus angelensis
TATTACTAGCGAAATTGACTTCGCAAATTACATTTGATATCAGCCGAAACTGATATACCCTGCACATTTGTGAAACAAAACTTTGTTCAGTTTTCAAAGGTCTACCAAGCAAATTCTTTTTCGAATCAGCTTTTATATTGTATATGATAACCTCGTGGAAGTCAACAATAACTTTCTATATCAACATTCTTGTTCGGAATGTTTCTTTACGAGGCAACTTATTAACAATATCATCATCGCTATTAATTGTCAACACATAAAATTTAAAATTCTAAATCGGTACATGTCTTCTTAATCTCTCGCGACAACAGATAACATCATACCAAGTATTCCCGGCTTGGTCAATCACTTTTGAAATAAAATTAAAATCAATTTTGCTGCTTTAAAATATGTGCGTCAAAATCAAAGAATCCTTTCTATAAATTGAGCGACGAAAAAGGATCGATTCTAAAAAGCGAATCGACCCCTTAAATTAAAAGCTGCTATTTAACTCTTGCTAAGAAATACCGTTTCTTACCGCGACGGACAATTACAAATTTACCATCGAAATGCACACTAGGATCAATCTCCATATCAACATCCGTTATTTTTTCACCATTAATACGGATCGCCCCATTATTAACATCCTCACGTGCTTGACGTCGCGATGGTTCAATCGCTGTGACGTCTACTAGCCATTCAATGATATTACGCTTCTCACTAGTTACCTCAACAGATGGCATGTTCTTGAAGCCCTGCTCGATCTCATTCACTGATAAATCAGCAACTTCACCCGAGAAAAGCGCCTTTGAAATGTTCTCTGCTTCAATCACCGCATCCTTGCCATGAACAAATGCCGTGACTTCTTCAGCTAATCTCCGTTGAGCCTCGCGTTTTTCTGGCTGAGTTTCAACTTTCTTTGCCAAATCCGCAATCTCGTCTTCAGATAAGAAAGTAAAATACTTCAAATACTTAACAACATCACGGTCATCTTGATTTAACCAGAATTGGTAGAACTCATAAGGCGTCGTCTTCTCGGGGTCCAGCCAAACAGCTCCGCCGGCAGTTTTCCCGAATTTAGTTCCATCCGCCTTAAGCATCAATGGAATAGTCAGGCCATAAGCCTTCGCATCCGCGCCCTCAATCTTGTGGATCAAGTCAATCCCAGCGGTAATGTTGCCCCATTGATCAGCACCGCCAACTTGTAGTTGAACGTCTTCAGCCTGGTAAAGGTGAAGGAAATCCACCGACTGCAGAATTTGGTAAGTGAACTCAGTAAACGAAATACCAACTTCCAATCTGGAAGCCACCACTTCTTTAGCTAACATATTATTCACATTGAACAGCTTGCCATAATCGCGCAAAAATTCGAGTAATGACATCTTAGACAGCCAATCGTAATTATTGACGATTTTAAAACTCCCGTCTTGGCCAAATAAATGTTCCATTTGAGCTGTGATAGCCGCTTCATTATGGTGAACTTGTTCCATAGATTGCAAAACCCGCTCAGACTTTTTACCACTAGGGTCACCAATGGAACCTGTCCCACCACCGATAACAATGTATGGCCGATGTCCAGCCAACTGGAATCGCTTTAGGATCATGAACGGAATCAAATGTCCAATGTGCATTGAGTCCCCGGTTGGATCAATGCCGACGTACAGCCCAACTGACTTGGTTTTTACTAGGTCCATTAGGCCCTGTTCGTCTGTCTGCTGATTAATTGCGCCACGCCACTTTAACTCATCTATAATTGTCAAAAAGAAACCTCCTTAGGGTATAAAAAAGTCCCCACTAGTCATCGACTAATAGGGACGAAATTGAATTCCGCGTTACCACCCAAGTTACGTTGTAATATGACAACGTCGCTCGACATTAATATCGGGATGAACCGCCAGCTCGTACTGGATCGCTCCACACTGTAATTCGGGATGCCGGGACGCTTGGCTTGCAGCAGCCGCCAAGTTTCTTTATCGTTGCCCGTCACCCTACTTCGGTGCTTCATTGCTGTCATTAATACTACAAATACTCTCACTAAAAGTCAAGCTGCAGTCGGCAGCGGTTTTAACATATAATAGAAGAAACTAAAGGAAGTGATCATTCTGTTCATTGTACTCATTATGATGACACTAATTGATTTGGCAGCTGTTCACCCCTTGATGAAAGGTCAACCTGATCAGAAACGTGTCTGGCTACCCCTACTTGGGTTGCTCACACTCTCAGACCTGTTGATTGCATTGCCAGTACATCTGTGGCCGGGTCAATTGTTAGCAACAGCGGTCAGCGTTGGCTTTTCAACTTGGTATCTGACCGCATCCGTCTATCTCTGGCTCACGTATTGGTACAGTTCAAGAACTCATATAACAGTTAAGCCTGACTATCTGATCATTTTAGGTGCAAGAGTGACTCCTCACGGGCCTACAAAAACCTTAACCAGGAGGCTAGAAACCGCGCTTACTTTTCTTACTAAACAGTCTCAATCACCTAAAGTCATTCTCACAGGCGGTCAAGGCAGCGATGAGCCAGACAGTGAAGCTAGTGTCATGTCAGCCTTTCTGAAAAAACATCAAGTTGAACCACACCGACTGCTACTGGAAGAAAAGGCCACTTCTACTGCAACTAATTTCAAATACTCTAAGCAAATCATCAATAGCGACTGGCACCAGCTAACCGAACCGAATCTCCTAGTGGTCACCAGCGACTATCACCTGGTTCGCAGCAAATTGCTGGCATGGCAGCAGCATTTAACAATTGCCACTTTAGGTGCGTGGACCACCACTGCTGCCCTTTTTCCTGCCATGCTACGTGAGGTGGCTGCCTTACTCTTGCAGTTAAAGTACCCACTGATCGCCGGTTGGATAATTGTGACATTTTTAATTCAATGCTTCATATATTAGAAGTATTAGAAGCTTAAGCGTATTTTCATATCTGAAAATAAGCCTGTAATTTTTTTACATTTTCTCTTGCGAAAGCCACAAGAATCTTATATACTAATTCTGTTGCAAAATCCCAGTAAGAAAATGTGAGGAGTTTTTCTAATGAAATTAGGTTTAATCGGCTTAGGAAAGATGGGTATTAACTTAGCCCAAAACATGATTCGCAATAACAATGAAGTTGTCGGTTTTGATTTAAACACTGACTTAGTTGAAGAAGCAGCCACTTATGGTGCTACTAAAGCTACCACACTTAAAGAAATGATTGATCAACTACCATCACCAAAGATTGTTTGGATCATGGTACCTGCTGGCAAGCCAACTGATGCTACTGTTGACAGTTTAGTCGATGCATTAGGCAAGGGCGATATCGTCATTGACGGTGGTAACACTTTCTGGAAAGACTCACTCAGACACAACCGTCTATTAGGCGAAAAAGGTATTCACTACTTTGACTGCGGTTCATCAGGCGGCTGGAGAGGTGCTCTTAACGGCGGTAACTTCATGATTGGTGGCGACGAACCAGAAGTCTTCGAAACAATCCGCCCATTATTCGAAGGCATCTCACAAAAAGACGGTTACCTTTACACTGGTAAAGCCGGTTCAGGTCACTACTTAAAGATGGTCCACAACGGTATCGAATACGGTATGATGGAAGCCATCGGTGAAGGTTTCGAAGTGCTCCAAGCTTCTGACTTCGACTATGATAACCGCGCTGTTGCCAAGGTTTGGAACAATGGTTCTGTTGTTCGTAGCTGGTTAATGGAATTAGCTGAAGCAGCCTTCGAAAAGGATCCTAACTTGGATGCTATCAAGGGTCGCATGCACTCTAACGGTGAAGGCCAATGGACTGTTGAAGACGCTATGGATCACGCCGTTCCAACACCAGTTATCTCAGCTGCTGTTATGACTCGGTTCCGTTCAATGCAAGATGACACCTTTAACGGTAAAGTTGTTTCTGCTTTACGTAACGGTTTCGGTGGTCACGCAATGGACAAAAACTAATTTTAACTTAATCACGAGAAAGGCCACGCAATTGCGTGACCTTTTTTATTTTCGCAACATGAGTTTGAGTATGCGATAATGAGTTATTACAACAAACTGGAGAGAATTTATTTTGAAACGTAAAATCAATCAGTTACCAGTGTGGCTCATCTACACACTAGCGTTCATCATTATTACATCGGTATCCTTTGGCGCCCTATCAGCCACTGGTCACTCCACCATTTGGAACCTAGACGGGATTGCTCAGCATTACCCGATTTTAAAAGAATTTTACCGTATCTTGCATGGAACTGCCCACCAATCGCTATTTAGCTGGTCGTGGAACTTGGGGCTAGGTGCAGATCAAATGACTACCTTTGCCTACTATCTAGTGGGTGATCCTTTTAGTTACTTAATCGCATTATTCCCTGCTCACCAGATTGAACTCGGCTACACGTTGCTCACGATTCTCAGATTGTACGTGGTTGGGATTGCTTTCATTGAATTAGCGAGACACTTCCACTTCAAACCAGCTGGTCAAGTTTTCGGTGCCTTAATATACACCTTCAACGGCTTTGCCTTTTATATTAGTTACCACCATCCGTTTTTCCTGCTGCCAATGATTTTCTTTCCATTATTGTGCCTAACCATCGACCGCATTTTACACGGAAAATCCTGGTGGTGGTTTGGTATCGTGACTGCCGCCATCTTGATTTGTAACGTCTACTTTGCCTATTTAATGGCGTTTGGTGCACTGATTTTTCTTGTCATCAGATCCGTTGATTTAAGGCAAAAGAGCGTTGTTATGCCTAAACTATGGCAACTCATCTTGCGGCTCCTGTCAGGTATCGTGATGGCTATCATGATATCAGCAGTTATTTTACTGCCTAATATCCTGGCGATGATGAATAGTTCTCGAATGGGTGGTTCAATTTTCGCCAACAACTTGCGCTGGTATCCGGAAATTTACTATCGAACCTTGCCTGATAACATATTGACTTCCAATGGCAACATTTACTATTGGGCTCTGATTGCCACCAGCGGTCTGTCATTGATTGCGATGATCTGGACCATGCGCCGTTTTAAACGTTACTTAGCACTCAACATCACCTTAATTCTGATTGCTCTTGGCCTGTTGTTTCCCGCAGTAGCGGCAACGTTAAACGTCATGAGTACCCCCTCCAACCGCTGGCTCATGATGGCACAACTGGTATTTGCCCTAACTGCCGCAACACTAGTCGATCACTTAAGTGCCTTCACAACTCGAGACTTCTTCTGGCTAACTGGTATTATCGCTGGACTGATACTAATCATCTGGATTGCCAATGGCTATTTGTTCAAGTTTCGGCAAATTCAGTTGCTGACTTATTTAGTGTTCATGCTGTTTATTTGGCTCTTTAGCCTGCTGTTACTGAAACCACAGTTAGCTAAACCGATTGAACTGGGGTTGCTGGGGCTAGTCACACTAAATGCCATTACCACCGGCTTGAGTTTTTACGATGATAACTACTCTGGTGCACCAGCCAATGAACTGCCCACTCATACTGCTGATCAGTGGTCAAAGTGGTACTTTGACGGCGCTGATCAGTATCTGAGCAAGCATGATAACGGCTTTTACCGGACTTCTACGACGAATAACTATTACACCATGACCACGGTGGGTAATAACATTCCCATGTTGCTAAACACCCATACCATCAGTTCGTATTACTCCGTTCAAAATGGTGATGTGAACCAGTTCAACCAACAACTGGCTAACGTTCAAAACAGCATGAATAATCCAACTAGCAGTGCTGATACCCGGGGATCGATTCTCTCCATGCTAAACGTGAAGTACTTGTTTGCCCGTGAAGACGATATGTTAAACCAAAAGGCGATGCCATACGGTTTCCGGCAGTTAAAAACAAAACAGGGTAAGCCCGTTATCATAGATGATCACCCGGTATATGCCGTTGGCAACGGAACTGGCACGGCAATTTTAAAGAACCGCTATGCCTTACCGTTGGTTTACACCCAAAGTTTTCAGATCACTCCGGCTGCCTTCGATAAATTAACGGCTCTGGAACGACAAGAAGCCCTACTGGAGGGTGCTAGCGTTCAAAAGCAAGTATCAGGAGTCGCCAAGACCCACCTTAAAACTGCCACTAAACACCTAGCCTACAAGGTTAAATTAACCAGTCAACCGATTCTCAAAATTCCCGATTTAATCAACTATCGTCTGCAACATAACACAAAACATTCCCAGTCAGCTGCAATTGGCAAAGAACCCCTACCACCAAAAGAGGCAGCTAATTATGCTGCTGCCACTGGTTTAGATAAGCCTTCAGTCGAAGTGACCAACTTGCTGGCTCAAAACCAGACGATTGTCGATAATAATACCGAGACCAACCACAATGGCTTACACGAAATGACCAGTGACATGCTTGGTCAACAACAAACCTACGCACTGAAATTAAAACAGCCCAAACAGGCTCAGGGAACTGAACTCTACTTGGACTTATCTGGTATTTCCACTCAGTTCCCCGATACTCAAAAGCGGTTAAAGAACTTTGCTACACAATCTCAATTTGCAGGTACACCGCTGCCAAAGGGGCAACAAAGAAACAATTGGCGTTCAATTATCAATGATCCGCTGTTCAACGCCTATACAATGAACATCAAAACTACTAGTTATAAAACCGTTTATAACCAATTTGGCATCAATAACATGTCAGATTACGAGCCTAAAGATCATCTATTAATTAACTTAGGCTATTCTACTAAGCTTAGGAAAACCATCAACTTATCATTTACCGCGGCAGAAAAGATTCATTTCAAACACGTCAAAGTGATTGCCATGCCATATGGAACAAAATATCGCCAGCAAACCACTCAACTGCAAAAGACTGGTTTAATCAATCAACGGGTGACTAATAATCAAGTCCAAGGCTCATCCGTTGGTGCCAATAAACGGATTCTGACGACAAGTATCCCTTACAGTAAGGGCTGGCAGCTAAAAGTGGACGGTCAACCGTGGAAAACACAGATTATAAACACCGGTTTTGTTGGTGCTGTGATTCCAAGCGGCAACCATAAGATTAAGCTGACCTACCACACGCCAGGATTGATTGCTGGTCTCTGGCTTTCAATCGTTGGTGTCATCATAGCAATAGTGACCTACTTCTGGCCACGAATCATTCACAGAACAGACAAGAAAGATGACCCAAAACAAGCGAGTTAATCCAGCAGTCACTTGGAAAATGATTGCATAAGTTGATATAATGAATGTGAACTAAACTCACTTTTCATCCAAGGAGGGCTTACCGTGAAAACATTTACTGCTTACTTCGTTCGGCACGGACAAACAATGCTGAACCACTATAATAAAATTCAGGGCTGGATCGATTCACCTTTAACTGAAAAGGGAATTGCAGACGCCAAACGTGCCGGCCAGCAGTTGAAGGCTATCAACTTCAACGCTGCATACAGCAGTGATTCAGGTCGGGCAATCGAAACCGCTTCGTACATTCTGAAAGCCAATCCGGAAAACATCAATATCATTAGCTACCAATTTCCCGAATTCCGCGAACAGTGCCACGGCTACTTCGAAGGTAACGATGCTAACCAAATGTGGCAATTCGTTGGTGAACAAGTTCAGTTAACTTCCGAATCCGATGTACTAGCGAAATTTGGTTTGGAAAAAGCACGGGATTTAATTCATAAAGCTGATCTTTACGGTGAAGCAGAAAGCAACGCCATGTTTTGGGAACGGCTTGATCGTGGCTTCAATAAGCTGCGTGCCAACTCTAAAGATGGCGACCAAGTCTTTGTTGTTTCTCACGGTATGACAATCCGTTCAATCATTGACCGCTACGCTCCAGAACTGGATGTGGGTGTGCCTACCATTAACGGCAGTATTTCAAAGCTCACCATTACTGATAACGATATTAAAGTTGATTTCTTCAACCGGACTGATTTCGTTGCTAAATAAGAAATAAAGTACACAAAGTAGCACCATTCCGATGGTCTTTATCGGGATGGTGCTACTTTGTGTTATATGGCCGGAACCTGACATTCAAGTAGCACAGTCAGTAAGGAAACGAGCCGAAATACTGACCAATATCGACTGATGGTATAGCACTTTTGTTATCCTTCAGCCACCTTAAGTTGCTGAACAGTCTCAGCCTGAGTTTTAACCTTATCTTTTGCCACAATCACCCGGCCCATTAATTCCGCTACCTTGAACCGGTCGCTTGGGTGATGGTCCATAACGGTGACCATTACCGTTCGTTCATAGATGTGTTCCACCCGACCAACAAAATCACAAGTCAGATTACCGTTGGGTTGGCAGGTTACAATATCGTTAATTTTAATCATGTCGATCATCCTTTCCGTTGTTGACACTGGATAATTGCGATTGTCTTCGCATCACAAGCCTCTACTACTAATTGATAATGGTTTTGTTCAACTACGCGGCGATCATGAAAGTGAAAGTTCATCACTTCGACGACTAGCCGATTGCCAAATACCTGGTTCACTCGGCCAATAAACGGTTTACTCATTTGCGCATGCTGACATCTCACTAATCGTCCCGCGACAATTTCTGGTGCTTCACTCATTCACGCCGCCTCCTTTTTCTTATGTGTATAAATTATCAAACCAATAAGAAATAGTTACGACGAAATAATGAATATTTCTTGAAACCCGTTTACAATGTTGTGACAGAAAAGACAATAACTAAAAACTGCCTGATTTTCAGTTTTAAAAACCGAAAATCAGGCAGTTTATTTGTTATGTTTTATTTATAGTTGCACTTATTTTTGTCTCACCGATTCATCAAAATGTTTCAACCGGTGCAAGGCATCCTTCAAAACGGAGCGATCTACGGCAAAATTCAAACGCATAAACCCCTTGCCGGTTTTACCATAATCGATTCCAGGATTCAAACAAAGATGTCCGAGATCACGCAGCTTAGTATCCAGTTCAGCATCGCTCAGCCCGTATGCCATAAAATCTAACCATATCAAGTAAGTTCCTTCTGGATACATGGGCCGGATCATCGGCACTTGTTCCCGAAGGTATTCATAAGCCAAGTTACGGTTTTCTTCCAGATAAGCATTAACTTCTGTCAACCACTCACTTCCCTGCTCATAAGCAGTCTGTGTGGCCACCATCCCTAACGTGTTAACTTCTTCAATGGCTTCTGCAGCTGCAGCTTGTTTTAAGGTTGTCAACATTTGCGGATCTTTCACTGCTAGGTAAGCGCATTTAACACCGGCCAGATTAAAAGCCTTCGTCGCCGATTTTAACAGGATTGTTTGGCTAGCGGCTTCTTCACCCATCAAATCAGACATCATTGAAACCGGGACGTTATCAGAAAAAGCCACGTCATCATGAATCTCGTCAGCCAACACTAACATGTGATGTGCGTTAGCGATATCTTCAAGCCGCTGCAATTCCGTTGTGGTCCAGACACAGCCACCGGGATTATGGGGATTGCAGACAATAATTGCTTTCGCCTGGCTGTCAGTCATTAGCTGATCTAACCGGTTAAAATCAATCACGTACTGCCCTTCACGCTGAACCAACGGAAATTCAACGAACTGACGGTGATTATCATCAACTAATTGCTTATATGGCGGGTAATAAGGCGACATCACAATAATTCCATCGTCAACTTGAGTTAAATGGCGAATTGCAAAGGACAACCCAACAGCCACACTTGGCACGAGAATTAACTGTTCACGTTTAAGTGTGACGTCATGATGCTCCTTTTGCCAGCGAATGATTGCGTCATAAAATCCAGTACTCGGCATAGTGTAACCCAGCACTTTCGTATCCAACACCCGCTGCATTGCTTCTCTGATGAACTGAGGGGTTGCAATACCCATGTCAGCTACAGTCATTGGTAAGAGCTGATCATCATCCTTGATAACTGACCATTTAACATTATTACCATGTTGTCGGTTAACGTTAGTATCAATCATGTCTAGTTCCTCTTCTCTAATGGAGATTGGCTAACACCAGTTTGAACTCATTCCCGCATTGTTTCAAGTTTGGGGACCACCCGTTGAGATAGCCAAGCCAATAAACGGCCCAGTTGCATGCCAAATCGTCGCTGATAACCAGCTTCAGACGTTTGATCCAGGGAAATGGCATCCCCCTTCACCGCAATTTTAACCGCATTTTCAAAACTTGCGCCACACATAATTGCCGCAGCTAGCAGCGCAGAGAAGACGTCGCCACTGCCGTAAAAATGACCTTCGCGTAACTTGGTGGAGATCACTTGCAGGGAATCGTGGCATTGATAAGCCGTTTTGACCCTGTCTTCATCAAGGATACCGGTAATCACAATCTGAGTATGTTCACCGAGGACAGCCGTTAAAGACGCAAAGACAGCTGCAATATCAGTTTCATTGGGTACCGAATCGGTTAACGGTATGCCAGCCAATAAATGAGCTTCCGTCCAATTCGGTGTGATCACATCCGCGTGTACTGCTAATTGCCGTATTGCAGCAACATACTCCGCAGACAACCCCGGATAAAGCGCACCGTCGTCCCCCATAACTGGATCAACAATTAAGGGGTGCAGTTGCTGTTCCAAAACCATCCGCGTCAACGTGTTAAGTAAATCAACTTCGCCAACGTAACCAATCAGACCACCAGATAGCTGAATATTCTCGTTTTGCCAGTGAGCCGCTGTCTCTTTGAGCCACTGAGTTGAAAATTGCTTAGCGGGTCTCCCAAACCCCTCAGTCTGAGTTGACAACACCTGGGTCGGTAAAATCGCTGCTGGCACACCGAGAGCAGCCATAATCGGGATGGCAACACCTAGCGACATCGTGCCAACGGCAGAGAGATCTTCAGCAACTAAAAAGGGCTGGTTATGCAAAGTTCCTTCAGCCATCTAGTTAACCAATTAGCCTGGGTAACCGACTCTCGAGTGGAACGGAAACCACGTAAGCAACAATTCCGCCAACGATTCCTTGGATGAAGTTGGTAGGAATCCCAATCAGTCCGACTTTAAACCCGTAGAGCAGACTGTCCGTTGCCCAATAGCCGGCCACCATGACTAAAACGCCGACTGACATTGCAATTACTTTAGCTGTTTTAGTTTTCTTGCTGCCAAGCCATCCGGCGACAAAGCCTTCTAGACCGTGGACAATAAATGAGAATATCATGTACTGCGTATAGCCTGAAATCAGATCCAGTAAGAGACCACTGAAGGCACCAACGATTGCACCTTGAGTGCGTCCCAGCAAAACTGCAGCAATAAATATTCCTGCATCACAAAGGTTAACGTTCCCATGAGTCATTGGAACGGGAATCAAGAAAAATCTCGAAATAACGACAGTTACCGCAATCAGCATTGCTAAGTAAACGACTTCTCGGGTTGAAATATGGTGTTTAGTTTCCATTCTGATCCACTCTTTTCTCTCAACAAATTTTAATCTACTTATCATACTACAACATGCTCGTACCTAAACACAAGCTTACACTCTAGATTACCCGATTAGTATAGCAAGTAAAAGCGAATGTTTGTATTAATTTTAATTAGAAAATCCAGACAACTTCAAGAATTTTCAGTGAAAATCAAAAAAGCCGTAACGTCACTATCTCCGTAGTGAACATTACGACTCACAATCAACGCTTATTTCGCGTCAGCTGCTTCTTGGGCATCTTTTTCAGCCCTTAACTTAGTTTCAAGTTCTTTAACAATTTGTTTGTGCCGAGCTTCAGACAACTTCACTTTAGTAAAGTAGACGATAGCGGCAACCGCAATCAGAATCATTGGTCCGTAGAACATGTACATCTTAAAGTTCGTCAATTGCGCTGCACTAATACTGCTTGGAGCAGCGTTACCCGTCATACCTGAGTGAACCGCAGCGATACCAACAACACCGTTAGCAACCGCACCAGCCAACTTATCGATCAATGGTCGGATTGAAAGGGTAACGGATTCGTTCCGGGTACCATTCTTCCATTGACCATATTCAACGCTATCAGTGATGGTCATCAATGCGGCCAAGAAGATCATTGGGTATGGGAAGAAGAAGATGGCAACTGATACCAAAACGCCGAGTAAGCTGTTCCCTGCAAACAAGAACAGAACATAACCGATTAACATCATGCAAATACCACCAACGTAAATGGCCTTCCGGTGAACCTTCTCAACAATCACTGGGAAGAGTGAAACGGAGATAACACCCAAGGCCGCCATGATCCAGCCTGCAAATGTAAATTTGTTTGACTGGCCCAAAACGTAAGTGAAGTAGTAAGCCAACAGTGAGTTAGTCACCACGTAGCCTAATGCAAATAGGAAGTAAGAAGCTGCCAACCACATCAACTGGTCGTTCTTACCTAACGCTTTAAAAATACCAATCACACCAGTACGTTCAGTGTTTTGACGAATTAAACTGGTATTTTCGTGAGTTCCCAAAGCCGTGCATAACGCACCGCCGAATGAGAACAAGGCAATAACAATAGCAAAACCAATCCAACCAGCTTGGGTTTTAGTCTGGCCACTAGTTCCTGAGAACACGTGTGAGAAGAACACAATCAGTGGAAAAATCATGATTGGAACCGCTTGGGCACCAATCGTTGACCCTAAACGACCAGTGGTACCAAAGTTATTACGAACTTTCTCATCAACACTTAAAGCTGGCAGCATTGACCAGAGCGCAATATCTTTGAATGAGTAGAAAACATCCATGATGACATAACAGATACCAAACAATACAACGTAAAGCGTTGGGTTGGAATTAGTTAAACCACCAAAATCAGTAAAGATAAGTACCAGGAAGATGGCACTGACACCAGCACCAACCAGCAACCATGGTTTAAACTTACCATATTTGGTCTGGGTGTTATCAATGATCCCCCCAATGATTGGGTCAAACACGATTTCAATTAACCGAATGAACATCATCATCGTGGTGATCGTCAAAATCATGTGTGACTTGACACCTTTTGCAGCGCCATTGAACAATTCACTGGTGATAAACAACATGAGATACGTACTTAACGTCGCGTAGAACGCATCATGACCAAAGGCCCCTAACGCGTATGACGTATACTGTTTTACATGACTCTCTTTTTTTTCTTCCATTATTCGCCACTCCCTGAACCTTCGTAACGATGCTCAATAATCTTAGAGAGAATCTTACTGCGTTGTTCAGACTTAGCAACATCAAAGCGAGTCTCTTCTAGATCATTAAAGTCTTGTGCCAACAACAATGCTTCCAGATAAAGCGTTAGCTGACGTTTAATATAGACTTTATCTTCTTCGTCATCACGCTTTGGATTACCACCTAAAACCGCTTGAGCAAAATCTTCTGGCTTCAGGGTAATCTTATCACTGCTTTTACTAGCCATTATTCTTACCTCCTAAATTGATTGTTGGGACCGCAGACTAAAAAGCAAACGATAAAAATAATAGCCATGACATCTGTTAATTTAATAATCGTCATTTGCTTTTAAGAATACGGACCAATTAACCTTTTGCTACCCTTCCTCGATAGCCTATGGACATTCTAGCACAAATGATTGAACTTTGTAAACGCTTACTTAAATTTCAACAAAATTTTACCTAATTTTTAGTCAATTTATTGGTAAAGTTTTCAAAATAGCGGTTTGCCGTAGCTTATTAGCCTGTAAATGATTTATTGGCCTATGAAACTTCAACTCAAAACTTATGAAAACTTAAAACAGCAAAAGGGAGTATAGGTCAAAATAGCTGACCCACACTCCCTAAAAAAATAATTCTACCAACCAATTTCAGCCGCATTATCAGGTAATGACAGCTTTCCAGCTGCCAGCTCGCTAAACGCCTGATCCAAAATATCAAAAGCGGACTGTAATTGCTCATCTGTAATAACCAGCGGTGGCTGGAATCTGAGTACGTTAGTCTTCAAACTGATGATGATGGCGCCTAATTTAAAGACGCGATAAATAATCTTGGTGGTGGCATCTGCATCAGGTTCGCCCGTTTCGGGATCAATGATATCAATACCACCATCAAGCCCATACATCCGCACGTCGCCAATAAAATTAAACTTCTTCTTCTCATCTTCAAAGAAGGCAGCTGTCTTCTTGCCAAGTCGCGTACTGCGCTCCAGTAAATGCTCATCCTCAATCACATCAATGGTTGCCATGGCGGCAGCCGTTGTCACTGGATTACCGGCCGTGGTATAGACGTTGGCAGGCGACCCCAAAGAGTTCATGATTTCCTGACGGCCAATCACTGCACTTAAAGGCAATCCAGACGCCAGTGACTTACCAACAGACATCAGATCAGGTTCCAGATCAAAATGTTGAATCGACCACCATTTACCGGTTCTCCCCATACCTTGATTAACTTCATCTACCGCAAACAAAATACCGTTAGCTTTAGCAAAATCATATATTTTATGCATATAAGCATCCGGAGTTTTAACGATTCCGCCATCGCCTTGAATCGGTTCAATCAGGATTGCAGCAACTTCTTCGGCAGGCAAATAAGTCTCAAATGGCAGCTTAAACGCATCAAACATACGCTCTACAAAAGCTTCCTCCGATTCTCCATCAAGCCGTTTCCACGGATCTGGGAACGGCACCTTAACGATATCCGGTAACAGCGGTCCAATTTTACGACTCATGTTCAGACTAACTGATGACACACTGATTGACCCGTACGTTGAACCATGGTAAGCACCGGTAAAACTCACAATGTAAGGGCGGCCAGTATATGCCCGAGCAAATTTAATGATCGCATCGTTTGCATCAGAACCCGAGTTGCCCCAGCCCAGTGCAGTTGGTCCGCTAATGGGGGCTAGAGCGGCCAACCGCGGTGCTAATTTTGCAGCCGCATCGTTCGCAAAGTACGCCGGCGTATACTGCAGTAATTTAGCCGCCTGATCCTGAACCGCTTTAACCACGTGAGGATGCGAATGACCAGTGTTGGTTGCTGAAGCACTTGCTAAAAGGTCAAGGTAGGTTTTCCCATCAGCATCAGTAATTGTGGCTCCCTTGCCCGATTCAATCACAATGTTAAAATACTTTACCCGCGCTGCCTTGGAAAAGGCTGGCGCTTCCTGTTTTAAAAGTCGTTCATTTTCACCCATAGTATTTCCTCCGTAAATCTTGACTTAAACGAAAACCCCAAAACACTGCGCTTTGGGGTCATCATTTAACTTATTTTTGTTTATTCGTATTTAATGATGAATGCTTGGCACCGTAGAATAAATATACCAGCAGGCCAAAGATAAACCAGATCAACGCGTAAATCTTAGCGTCTTTATCAAGTCCCCAGAACACGCCCAGTGCGCCTAAGAACGCAATGAATGGTAAGACTGGATAGAACGGCATCTTAAATGAAGGATCCGGAATATCCTTACCTTCACGAGGTCGTAGCTTGTAAATCCCAAGGGAGACGAACATAAAGGCAATCAGTGTCCCCGCTGAAATCAGCTGTGACAAAAAGGCGAATGGGAACAGTGAACCGATGACCACACCAACAACGGTGATGGTTAACAGTGCATGGTTAGGTAACTGCTTGTCGTTCAAAACACCCAACCACTTAGGAAGCAGCCCATCACGGCCGAATGAATAAACCAGTCGTGAGCCAGCCAGCATCATCCCGATTAAAGCGGTAAACATCCCAACAACAGCAATCGACTGAACCACTGTCGCAACAATTGTATGGCCACTTTGACGCAGTGCCCAGCCAACGGGTTCAGCATTGTTTGCATAATCGCTATAATGGAACATTCCAACTAGAACCAACGCAACGGCAACGAACAAAACAACCGCGATCACTAATGACCCCATGATCCCACGAGGCATTGTTTTTTGCGGATCCTTGGCTTCAGCTGAATTAGCGGCAACGGAATCGAAACCAATGTAGGATAGGAAAATCATCGAAACACCAGCGTAAATGCCTTGCCAACCACCAAACTGGTTACCGTTAACCACCTTGTGAGCTGGAATGAATGGGACGTAGTTTTGCATATGCAGTGCAGTTGCACCAACGACGATGAAGAGTAAAACTGCTAAAACCTTCAGGACAACCAAGATATTCTGAACTCGAGCAGCCGTTGAAGCACCTCGTGATAGCAGAAAAGCCACCATCAGAATCACCACAACGGAAGTAATATCAATAACCCCGCCATCGGTTCCAAATGGATTAGCCAACGCCTTGGGGAAAGTAATCCCCAATGGCTCAATCAGCCCACGAAAGTTCGCTGAAAGTCCAGAACCAACAAAGGCCACAGCAATAAAGTACTCGGCTAACAGCGCCCAGCCGGCAATCCAGCCAAACCCTTCGCCAAAAACAACGTTGATCCAAGAATAAGCCGAACCGGCAAATGGCATTGCGGCCGCCATTTCGGCGTAAGCAAAGGCAACCAGGCCAGCAACAATGGCTGCAGCTAAGAATGACAAAGCTACGGCTGGACCAGCATGCTGTGCAGCAACAACCCCAGGTAACGTAAAAATAGAAGTAGAAACAATCGTGCCGACACCTAAAGCCAAGATATCTTTAACACCTAGTACACGTGCCAAATGTGAATCTTTGTCTTGGTAGACGGCAGGATCCTCCTGGCGTAAAAATGTACTCTTAAAACTCATATAATTCCTCCTGTAGCGATACTGGACCGCTTATGTAATTAGTGCTTAATGACCTGTCTCTATAAAGAAACATTAGAAATAAATGAGTTTATTTTAACAATGATTTTAATAATGTGCAAGGCTTCGCTGAACACCAACTCACAGCAAACCCTTGTAAATTGCTTTTAATTTACCTAAATTTCACGCATAATAAAATTAATATCATACTTATTCTAATGGGGTGAGTCTATGGGATACATTCTTGATTTAAGGAAAAAAGTTGGTCATCAGCCACTGATTTCTACTGGCGCTGCTGGGCTGGTCTACAACGCCAGTGCACAATTGCTGTTAGTTCATCGCAGTGACACGCATTTATGGGGGTTACCATCTGGTTCCAAGGAAATCGGCGAGTCACTCGCGGATACGGCTAGCCGTGAGGTGACTGAAGAAACTGGTGTCCACGCCGTTAATTTCAAATTTAAAACGCTACTCAGTGGCCCTTCAATGCAATTTAGCTACCCAAATGGTGACCAAATTGATGCTGTTATCGCAGTTTACCAGGCCTTTACTCAAGATAGTCGGCTAACACCGCAAACTGGTGAAACCGACCAAGTTGGCTTTTTTGACCTTGATCAGTTGCCAGACCAGATCACCGATTTTTCAAAACAAATTCTAGAGGCTGCGGAGTTGGTATAATACATTCAAAAATCCTACAATAGAACTTAGATGTATAATTTTTAAGAACAAGGAGAGGATTGTATGCAAACAGTCACCATCGCAGGGCATCAAGTTCCAGCTATCGGGCTGGGAACCTGGCATATGGGCGATGAGCCATCTTTAGAAAAGCAAGAAATTGAAGCGATTCACGCCGGCGTAGCCGCTGGTGCCAAAGTCATCGACACGGCGGAAATGTACGGCTCTGGCCGTGCGGAGACTTTAGTTGGCAAAGCCATCAAAGATATCCCAAGAGAGAAGCTCTTCTTAATTTCAAAAGTTTTACCAACTAATGCCTCAAAGGATCGTATGGAACGCAGTCTCGATGCCAGCTTAGAAAGACTAGGTGTTGATGAAGTTGACCTTTATCTATATCACTGGCGCGGAACTACCCCATTAGTTGAAACGGTGGCTGAATTACAGCGACTGACTGAAGTCGGAAAGACTAAGGCTTGGGGAATCTCGAACTTTGATGTTGCCGACCTGGAAGAACTCTGGCAACTCCCTAACGGCTCTAAAGCTGCGGCCAATGAAGATTTATTTAATTTAGGTAGCCGTGGCGTGGAGTACAGTTTATTAGACTGGCAAGCTGACCATAAGCTGCCATTTATCGCTTACAGTCCGGTGGGTGCACCTGACCAGATCAACACTCATTTAGGAAGTAACCCGAACGTGCTTGAGGTCGCGAGACGCCATCATGCCTCTGCTTATCAAGTTCTACTTGCCTGGGTCGTCGGCCATCAACAAGTGTTGGCAATCCCGCAAAGCAGCAACGCAGAACACGCCAAAGAAAACGTTCTAGCCGCTGATATTCAATTAACTTCTGATGATTTAAACCTGTTGGATGAAGCTTATCCAGCACCAACTGAAAAGTTACCGTTGGATGTCTTATAATCGCAATTTAAAAGGGAGTAGCTCGTGTTTTCCACTGTAGAAAATACGAGTTACTCCTTTGCTAACATCAATAACGTATTCTATTCCGTATCACTGGTACTAATAACGGGTTGCGTGCCACGTTCTGAAATAATGGTGACCATGACGTTGTTGATCAACTGCAACTTTCGATCATCAGTGAGTTTTAAATCGGTATCCTTTTGTAATTTAGCAATGGCATCTTCGGTAATCGAAACTGCCCCATCCACAATGATCTTCCGCGCTGATAAGATAGCGGAAGACTGTTGTCGCTGTAACATGGCACTAGCAATTTCCGTTGCATAAGCCAAGTGGGTCAACCGGGTTTCCATGACTTGGACTCCGGCAATCTCCAAGCGGGATTGGAGCTCTGCAGTTAATTTATCAGAAACTTCTGTTGGATTACTGCGTAGCGTTAACGTTTCAGTGTCATTGAAGTTGTCGTAAGGAAATTCAGAAGCAACGTGCCGAATGGCAGATTCGCTTTGAATTTCAACGAATTGTTCATAGTCTTCGACGTCGAATAACGCCTTGCTGGTATCCACAACCTTAAACACAATAACGGCGGCAATCTCTACTGGATTACCACGAGAATCGTTAACTTTTAGCAGGTTACTATTAAAGTTACGGACCCGCAATGAAACCGTCTGTTTGTTGGTTAAGGGAACGGTCATGAACAGGCCAGCTGTGCGAATCGTCCCAATGTATTTACCAAAGAAAGTCAGTGCTTTCGCCTCATTTGGTGCAATGATGGTTAAGGAACTTCCGCCAACCAGAGCAATCAAAATTAGAATCACACCAGAAACGATTCCTACCGCTGTCTGCAGCAACAATAACCAAGCGCCACCTAAGACAAGCAGTATTGCAACGATGAGTCCGAGATACCCGTTAACGTGAAAAACATTTTTTTCAGTCATGGTAAACTCCTCCAATCTATTAGCTTCATTATACATCCCCATAATCGGATTGGAAAAATTTGACATTTTGAAGTGTAAATTCTTTGCTTTTTTTAATTTAAGATTATAATTTTCTTAGAGTCAACGTATTGAGTATACTGCTCCCCCTACCCTTCAACTAAAAGTTGCGCAGTGACTCCCGCTTGGTACGCTAACTCACCTGCTCACATAGGATTGAGTAGTTACTTGTCTGGCGGAATCTCTCCATTTCGCTGGATTTTTTTAGGTTAGGTGCAAAAATTAGCGCTAAGATAGCTGCACGTAAGGCCCCTTAGCAGAATTCCCCGAACTTGGGAATTGTGCTAAGGGGCCTTACGTGCAGCTATCTGCTAATTTTTGCCCGTTTCAGTTAAATCAAATGGGTTCCCTTATCAACGTAGATCGTATCGCCGTCAAGTCCCGTGCTTAAATCACTCATCAAAAAGGCAGCGGTGTTGCCGACTTCTTGAATCGTCACGCCCACGCCGTTAACGGCCCGTTCATTGGATAATTCAATCAGTTTACTGTAGTCCTTAACACCAGTAACCGCCAGCGTTTTCACCGCGCCAGCAGAAATCGCATTGACACGAATGTTTTGACTGGCTAAGTCCCGAGCAAGGTAGCGAACTGATGCTTCAAGACCAGCTTTGGCAATCCCCATGATGTTATAGTTAGGAATTGCTCGTTCAGAGCCCATATACGTCAAGGTGACAATTGAGCCACCCTCGTTCATGATCTGACGACCATACTTAGCCACAGATATCAGTGAATAGACACTAATGCTTTGGGCCTTATTGAAGCTTTCCAGACTGGCATCCGTCGTTTCACCTTGTAGATCCTCAGGGTCCGCATACGCAATGGCATGTATTAAACCATCGATGTTACCCACTTGTTCATGGATCTGATCAAACGCTGTCTGAACGTTCTCTGGCTTGCTGACATCACAAGGAATCTTCGTGATTCCTTCGTCAATAAACCGATTGAGACTCTTTAACATTCGGTCGTTTTGATAGGTTAAAATGATTTCAGCACCCTGTTCCTCCAACGCTTGAAAACAGCCATAAGCTAAACTGCGCTTGTTGGCAACCCCCATGATTACAATCTTTTTACCCGATAAAATGCCGCTCATGATAATACCTCTTTCAATATAAAATTTGAAAAATAAATAATGCCATTAACTAACTTCGCTATAACCCACATTTTACCTTACATGACCGTTCAAACACAAGTGGCGGACAATGAGCCTAGATTTGTCCGTTAAATTTTGATTTGTGGTTCGCTATAATTAATCTTGTAAATGAGATAGGAGTGATTTGGATATGACAAAGGTATTAATTTTAGGTGCAAATGGTAAGATTGCTAAATTGGCTGAAGCACAGCTATTGGCACAAACGGATCACCAATTGACCCTGTTTTTGCGTCATGCGGATCGACTAACCATTTCGGACACTAAACGTGAAACGGTTGTTGAAGGTGACGCCACGAATCAGGCAAACCTGGAGCAAGCAATGCAAGGTCAAGATATTGTGTACGCCAATCTGGGTAATCACGATATTGAAAAACAGGCAAAAACGGTAGTCGCTGCCATGAAAGCAACTGGTGTAAAACGACTAATCTGGATCTCCACGCTAGGTATTTATGATGAAGTGCCTGGTAAGTATGGCCAGTGGAATCATCAAATGCTGGATGGCGGTTATCTGGAAACGTACGCAGCTGCCGCTAAAGTCATCGAAGCTTCTGGCTTAGACTATACGATTATCCGCCCAGCTTGGCTCTCAAATAAGGACATCGTCAGCTACGAGACCACTCAAAAGGGCGACCCATTTAAGGGCACCGAGGTTTCCCGCAAGAGTATTGCCGCCTTCGTGGTATCACTCATCAACGATCCGACCAAAGAGATTGGCCATTCGGTGGGCGTTGATCAACCTGGGACTGATGGCGACAAACCGTCGTTCTACTAAAATAGAATGTGAAATAACTCTGTAAATTCCTGAATTTAAGACAAATAAACCTCATTCCGATACTTTTTATCGGGATGGGGTTTATTTGTCTTAAATGGTTGGAATCCAAGTCGTTTCGCAAGTTTAGACTAGATTAAAGTGTTGTCCAAAAGAACCCATTCTTCACGTTAAGAACCAACTCAGATTCTTAACAATCTCGTCTGATGTCACGACTGATAGTCAGAAATCAAAACGGTCCTACTCCACCGTTCAAATAACAACGCGTGCTGCGGCCGAAATATATCAATCATCATATCAAGTCCTAGTATTATTCCGATGAGCCCTAGTATCAGCACCATACCAATCCCACCAAACATGTACAACTGGCTACTTTGAGGGATAAATGCCAGGATGCCACCAATCACAATTGGAACTAGGAACAAGCTATATCCCATCAGCCAACGCCGACAAATTTGCCCGTTAGTCACCTGCTGACCGGCCATATTTGCCACTTTTAAGTGGACTAACCGCATACCAAACGTTTTCCGCCAAATGAATTGTGGCACTAAAGCCACTATCATCAAACTGATTAAAGCAACAATTTGGGAAAACTGTTTCACATTACCTAATAACGCATTAACCACTGTCGAAAGCACCGTGAAGAGCCCCCAGTCGACCACAAACGAAGTTGCGTGCCGAAAAAACGAAACTTGTCGTGCTTGTACTTGTAATCTTTCCTTAATCCGATCAGAGGTCGGCAAAAGTGGGAGTACTATTCCAGTCAGCCAGTATCCAATGATTCCCCCAGTAGTATTCAACAGCAAATCATCCACATCGAATAGGCGATACGATCTTGGGTAAATCCCATAATCGCCGCTCAGCTGAGTGAGTTCAAAGAACAGTGACAGGCAAAAGCTGATGATGATGGTCTGCCACCAAGACTTACGAAAGTAACCGCGAAGATAGAAGCCAAAGGGAATTGTCAGCACAATATTAAACAGCGGTTGAACAACGGTTGGATTTTTAACAGCCGCTAACCAAGTCTGTGGATTTGTCAATTGGAAGGGATTCTGGTCAATGAACTCCCGTATAAACAGCAGCGGCTGCAAGTTGTACCTCGGGGTTGTTAACTTTGCCACCGAAGCCATACTAGGCAACGGTAAGATAATCAGGAAGTAAGCGCAGAGCAAATAAAACACAAAACTGTACAGCATCACGATTGACCAGCGTGAAATCGCACCAAACCGATGGTAATGCCAGAGCAAAACTGGAAAGGTGATCAATAACGCGATCAGTGGAAATGCCAGCATTGCCATTCGAATGTCAAACAAATAAACCATTATGTATCCTCCAAAGCCGTCTGTATTGAACATAATGTACGACTAAAGGCTTAATAGTGTCAACAATTGTAAACCAATCTAGTTGCCAACAAAACCAAAATCCGGCCATTTAAGCCAAAGCACCCCCATCCCGATAAAGACCATCGGAATGGAGGTGCTTTGGCTTAAATTCTGGAATCTACCGTGTGGTGTCACACGCTTTTATTTAATGATCTCATGAATCAAAGTCAGCGGTTCAGCTGAATCAGCGATTTCAATATTGTCATATAAGAGTTGTTCGACGTTATCGATGTCCTTACTATCAGCATAAATCGTCAGTAACGGTTCTCCTTCGCTGACGGCATCGCCGACCTTTTTCTTGAGTTCAATACCTACCGCGTAGTCCAACTGATCATCCGCTTTTTGACGGCCGCCACCAAGCAACATGCTGGCGACACCTATTTCATCTGCAGTCATCTTAGCGACAACACCACTAGACTTTGCTGGTAAGTCAATCTTGTACTTTGCTTGGGGCATAATCGTCGGATCATCGACGAACCGCTCATCACCGCCTTGAGCGATAACCATCTGACGGAAACTTTCAAGCGCCTTGCCATTGGCCACAACCTCTTTAAGCATTTCACGGGCTTCTTCCAGCGTTTGTGCCTTCTTCGCTAAGACCACCATCTGACTGCCAAGGGTCAAGACGAGGTCGGTGATATCGGCTGGCCCCTGCCCCTTTAGAATATCGATGGTTTCTTTAATTTCCAATGCGTTACCGATCATCCGCCCCAAGGGTTGATTCATATCCGAAATCAAGGCCATACAGTCCATCCCAGCATTCTTACCAATCGAGACTAAGGCCTCTGCCAGGGAACGGGCTTGATCTTCCGTCTTCATGAAGGCACCTGAACCCGTTTTAACGTCCAGCACCAATGCATCAGTGCCCGAAGCAATTTTCTTACTCATAATCGAACCGGCAATCAACGGAATAGAATCAACCGTGTCCGTTACATCTCGCAAAGCATAAATTTTCTTGTCTGCTGGGGCGATATTGCCCGTTGCACCAACGATTGCTAGGTGGATATCTTTCACTTGCTGTTTAAATTGGTCCTCTGTCAGTTCCACCTTAAAGCCGGGAATTGCTTCTAATTTATCCAACGTCCCACCAGTATGACCAAGCCCTCGGCCGGAGATCATTGGAATCGGAATACCCAAGGCTGCAATCATGGGAGCTAACGGCAAACTCGTCTTGTCACCCACACCACCAGTTGAATGCTTATCGACTTTAATCCCTGGAATATCAGATAAATCAAGCTGGTCACCAGACTTCAACATTTGCATTGCCAGCTCAGCCTGTTCACCATCAGCCATCCCATTGAAGTAAATGGCCATCAGTAGCGCGCTAGTCTGGTAATCCGGAATACTGCCATCCACCACACCATCCACGAAGAACTTAATTTCTTCGTTGGTTAATTCGCCACCATTTCGCTTATGATCGATCACATCTACCATTCTCATGACAATTCCTCCTGACTTGAAACCCTCGCTTAATAAAAATGGGGCGCGGTCAGATGCTTCTAACTGCCCCCATGATGTTCAATTAATCTTGACTATAATTTAATGGCAGTTTCCAGCGCCACCGTCATCATCTCACTGAATGAACTCTGGCGATCTTCTGCTGACAAGGCTTCACCGGTGGTCAGGTTATCGCTCACGGTATTAATGGACAATGCCTGAACCCCATACTTAGCAGCCAGCATGTAGAGCGCTGCCGTTTCCATCTCAGTTCCGAGTACCCCGTAATCGATCAACTGCTGATAGTCGATTTCATCGTTATAGAAACGGTCGGCACTGAAAATGTTGCCTACCTTCACCGAAACGCCAGCTTCCTTAGCTGACTCGTAGGCTTTAAGTAGCATATCGAAGTCGGCCGTTGGCGCGTAAATCACACCGGCTTTAAACGTATTTTGGATGATTGCTGAGTCGGTGCTGGCCGATTCAGCAATTAGAATATCACGAATCTTAACGGCTTCACCGAACCCACCAATACTACCAATTCGCATGAGGTGCTTCACACCGAAGAAACGAATCAGTTCGTTGGTATAAATGGAAATCGACGGAATCCCCATCCCGGTTCCCTGGACGGAAACCTTGTGGCCCTTATAGGTACCGGTATAGCCAAAAGCATTTCTGACAGAATTATACTGAACCACATCGTCCAAAAAGTTATCTGCCACGTACTTTGCCCGTAATGGGTCGCCCGGTAATAATACCGTTTCGGCGATATCGCCCATTTTTGCTCCAATATGTGTACTCATCGCTATTACCTCCTATTTCAATGACGTCAAGAATGACGTGCCGGTTGGGTTACCACTAACGTTGAAATTATCCAAGACGGTAGCCCCGAAGTCGGCATACGTCCGCCGAATGCCCAATGAACCATTCTGCTTAAAGCTTGGAGAATAAGCTAATAACGGGACGTATTCACGGGTATGATCAGTCCCCTTGTAACCGGGGTCATTCCCATGGTCCGCTGTGATCATCAGCAAATCATCATCCTGCAGCGTCGCCAACAAATCGCCAAGCTGTTCATCAAACGCCATCAACGCTTTTCCATAACCTTCCGGATTACGACGGTGGCCGTACATTGCGTCGAAATCAACCAGGTTGGTAAAGCTAAACCCGTTAAAGGCTTTTTCAGCATTGGCAATTGTCTGCTTCATCCCATCATCGTTACTGGTGGTATGCGCGCCTTCTGTAATCCCCTGTCCAGAGAATATATCGTTGATCTTACCAACAGCTAAAACGTCCAGACCAGCGTTCTTCAGTCGATCCAAGTCAGTTTCACCCGTTGGCGCTAGAGTAAAGTCGTGTCGATCAGAAGTCCGGGTAAAGTGGTCCTTATCCGGTCCAACATATGGTCGAGCAATGATCCGACCAATTCGATAAGGTTTATCAATGGTAATTGACCGGGCAAACTCACAAATCTTATATAACTCTTCCAGCGGAATCACATCCGTGTGGGCAGCGATTTGTAATACCGAGTCCCCAGAAGTATAAACAATCAAGTCACCGGTTTTCATCTGCTGCTCACCATAATCATGGATGACGTCAGTACCAGAATACGGCTTATTCACAATCACGTGGCGACCGCTGAAGTCCTCAATCTGCTTGATTAATTCAGCTGGAAAGCCCTTTGGAAAGAAACCAAGGGGTTCGGTAACAGGCAGCCCCATCATTTCCCAGTGACCGTCCATACTATCCTTGCCCACTGAAACTTCATGCATTTTGCCAAAATACCCAATTGGGCTTTCCGCAATTGGAACCCCTTCAATTGGATTATTCGGCCGAATGTTGGAGAGCCCCATTTTAGCTAAATTAGGAAGCTTCAGCTGACCTTTATAAAATTCACCGATGTGGCCTAAAGTATCAGCACCCACGTCACCGAATTTGTTGGCATCACTGGCTTCACCGATCCCAACGGAATCAATCACGATACCAAATACACGTTTAAAAGCCATAACAGTACCCTCCTTTAATCTTCGGTGACAATTTTTACGCTGGCACTGGCACCAATTCTGGTGGCACCTGCTTCAATCATTGCTTCTGCTTCAGCCTTTGAGTGCACGCCGCCTGAAGCCTTCACGCCTAACCGGTCACCCACGGTCTCACGCATTAATTTGACGTCTTCAACTTTGGCCCCGGCAGTTGAGAAGCCAGTTGACGTCTTAACAAAGTCAGCACCCGCTTTTTCGGATAACTGGCAGGCACGCACTTTTTCTTCATTGTTCAGCAATGCTGTTTCAATAATCACTTTAAGTAGTTTATTTTCAGCATGAATGGCATCTGCCAACGCTTTGATGTCAGCTAACACAGCATCATTGTGATTAGCCTTGAGTTCACCAATGTTGATCACCATATCTAACTCATCAGCACCATCTTTGATTGCTTGCTGGGCTTCAAAGACTTTTGACTCCGTAGAAGTAGCCCCTAGAGGGAAGCCAATAACGGTACAAGTATTCACGTCTGAATCTTGTAATCCAGCAGCAGTGTGCTTTACCCAATAGGGGTTGATGCATACTGACGCAAAATCATACTTAACTGCTTCCGCGATAACCTTATCCACATCTGCCTCGGTGGCGTCCGCGTTCAAAATTGTGTGGTCAATGTACTTGGCTAATTTCATGGTTGAAAACTCCTTTGTCAAAAATAATAGGTGTAATTAGTTAATTGTAACCGTTTCCATAATATCATGTAGAAATTCTGCTGTACACGGATATGCTAAAATACAGCAAACTTTGTGCATTTTCTCATTTGTCATTAAGAAATGAAACAAAAAAGCCACACAGTTAAATGTGTGGCTCAAGACTACTGACTCTGTAGTTGAAACAAACTGTTAATTTCACGAACGGCAGCTTCTAATTGCTTGTGATCAACCTCCGAACTTCCCTTAACTACGTAGCGTTCCAGGATGCCCATCAGCATACCTTCAATCGCACTAATCATGATCTCCTTATTGGGTGAACGCTGAATAGTGGTGATCACTGGGTCGTCTTGTGGGCCATCATCAACCCGTCGCTGAATCAACTCCCACAAGATTTGATTTAGAATTTCGTGAAGGTCTGAGCGGCTCTGACGGGTAGGCATCAGGTTCCGTAAAACCGGCCAGTAAGCCTCAACATATTCAACAAACTGAACCAATAATGGCTGATCGGGTGTCCGCCGTTGAACGGTATCTTCGATCTCCGCCATCAATAAGCTGTTTTTATCGGGAAAATAACGGTAAAACGTACTGCGCGTGATGAAACTCGCCACAGAAATTTCCGAAACACTAATCATATCATACGGTTTTTCACCTAAAAGATCTAAAAAGGCACTTAAAATTTGGCGCCGGGTTCTCTCTTGTGCTTTACCCATGGTTAATTCTCCAATTCTCTCTTAATATTAATTGCCATTATCAACTAATTCTAGGAGAATTGTACTCATTTCATCACTCTTATTCAAGCAAAAAGCCCTTAATGATGGGATTTCCTAACCGTTCTATAATCGGATTTATATGCCCACATCACAATCGCAAGGTTGATAAGGACTAGACCAGTTGTCATTAAAAAGACGTAGCGATAATCTAAAATACCAGCAACTCCAGAAGCTAGCATCGGTCCAATAACTGAACCAATTGCTTGCGCCGACTGATTATAACTAAAAATCCGGCTGATAGATTCTTTTGGTGTTGCCAACGTCATGACGGTTTGGGTAATTGGCAACAACGCTGCGTCGGAGATTCCGACAAGAAACCGAAAAATACCTAAACTGACGACGGTTTGAACAAAGAACATCGGTAAAAACATCGCAGCACAGAAAATCAACCCAGCAACGAGCACTTTCCGCGGGCCAATGTGGTCGCCCAGTGCACCTAAACGAGGTGCTGCGATCAAAGTGGCAATCCCCGGCAAGGCAGCAATCACCCCACTAGTCATTGCAATGTTGCCACGACCATGCATCAACTCTTTTACAAATAAACTAATGATGGGATTAATGGAGGTCGTAGCCGCTTGAATCAGCATCGATGATAGAATCATTGCCCATACGACCCGAACGTGCTTGATACCAGTAAAGGCGCTCCGTTCAGCATATTTGGGGTTGTCCAAAGGCTTAAAGTCTTCTTTAACGAAGAACAAGGTTATAAATGACGCAATCAGCATCATCCCACCAAAGATAAAGAACGGAATTCGATAACCGAATAGTCCGGCAATGTAACCACCAATAATGGGCCCGACCAGCATGCCGCCGACACTCCCAGTAGTTAACGTCCCCATGGTTTGACCACTCTTGCTGGTTGGCACTTCACTGGCCATTAGCGCATAAGCGTTATTAATGTAACCCGAAAAACCACCCTGAATCACCCGCAAGGTAATCAATATCCAAACACTGGGTGAAAAACCGGTCAACGTTGCGGTAATGGTCATCCCCAGTGCAGCTCGCATCAACATTGGCTTCCGCCCGGTTCTGTCGGCTAATTTACCCCAAAACGGTGATACGATTGCCTGGCTCAAGAAAGTACCGGAAAATGCCAAGCCAGCATATAAAGTTAATTCCCATTTAGGGAAATTCCCCATTTCACTAATAAACAACGGTAAAAACGGCAGGCTCATACTTGAACCAGCCCCCGTAATAAAATTACCCAGCCACAGAGCATATAGGTTTCGTTGCCACTGTGGTGTTTTTTCTGCTTTTGCCATCTAATCATCCTCAATATGTAGTTGTCACATACTAGTATTCTATCACTTAGGTCAACTAAAAAAGGTGCTATAACAGCACCTTCCTCATCTCAATTATTGACTATTCCTGATGTAAATCATCGTCTGAATGCGACTTGGAATCCGGATAGAAAGTCTCGGTTGGTGCGGATCCTGATTTTGATTTGCCTGAATCATCTGACGTGACGATTGTTGGCCCATCATCCGTGGTTTCAGCACCTTCAGCTGCCAATTTTACATAGAAGTTAGCAAAGGTCTGATTCATGTACGGATATACCCAGATGATTGGAATAACGATGATACATGCGAGGCTCCAGCCAATGAAGCTCAATCCCATGACAAAATATTCCCATTTGTGACCATCCATCATTTTTCGGCTCAAGGTGATGGCTTCTAGAAACCCAATTTTCTTACCCTGATCCAGATAATCACGATAGATGAAGATGGCCTGAGAATAAGCCAAAGACTTAACAATTCCTGGCACGATCAATAAGAGACTCCAAAGAAAAGTAAAGATCCACACAATAATCATCAGTGCTAATGAACCGAGAAAATAAGCGCCACGATTGAAAATCGTAAACGACTTGCTGACTGGTTCGGAAAACTCGCCGACTCCCCGTTGCAGATCGATCATCACAAAGGAAATACCGACTGCCAGTAGTGACGACACGAGACTCAACAGACTCAGCCAGTTACCTCCTGCAGTGTTGTCATTCAAATTAAAAGCCATGCTGCCAAAAAAGCTAGCTATCCCCAAAATATAAACTGGTAAGAATAAGAGCAAATAAAAACTAAAGTTGGAATCTAGAAACCCCTTAGCGTCCCTTTTCAACTGTCGTCGCCGACTCGTCATTGTCTCCTCTTGCATAATAAAAATTCTCCTCTCAAATTTGGCCTACTGTCCCAAAATAATACAACTAAGCGGACACTCCTATGAAAGTATACTAATATTACAGAAATGTGTCAATTTGACGATAAATGAAACATAAACAATAACGGCGGTTCACTACATGACCAAATTGATAACGGCCAGGGAGATCACACCAACAATCACAATGATCAGCAAATTTTTACTGATCATGGCGCTGATCAGTGTCGGAATACTGGCAAGCGCGTTGGGCACATTTAGAGTTGGAAACTGTCCTAAGTGCTGAATAAGCAGACTTTCCATCCACAGGGCGGTCATGATACAAATCGGCACGAAGCCGAGAAAGTTAACCACCACTTTTGGCAGCTTAAATTGCTTCAGCAAAATAAACGGGACCACCCGAGATAACCAGGTCACCAGACCGCTCCCTAAAATAACCAGCAATACATAACTATTTAGTGCCATGCTTTAACACCACCCCAAATCCGCAACCAAGTAACGTTACGACTAATAGCAGCCCGTTTTGCGGGAGCCATTTCATCCCTAAAAACATCAAAACGGCCACAAAAATAACCACGATAAATTGAATGGTCAGCTTGATTGCCCGATCAGAAATCATCTGCAGGTACAACAGCCCAATGAACATGGCAACTAAGGCAAAACTAAAGCCATACTTTTCGGGATTATTGATTAAATTGCCCAGCATCCCGCCAATGGCAGAAGTGAAGCCCCAAACCAAATAAGCAAAAATGTTAGCTGTATCTAGCCACCTAAAGTTAAGTTGATGATCCGTAAAATTAAGCTTGTTCATACTTAACGCGAAAGTCTCATCTGTTAGCAGAGTCCCGGCCCAAATATTCTTTGCCATACTTTCTTTAGACAAATAAGGTGCCACAACCGTACTCATCAAAATCATCCGTGCATTCACCAAGAAGACGGACATCACGATAGAACCGATACCAGCATGCAGTGCAATTAAACTAACAATCACGAATTCAGCGGAGCCGGCATATGTAATTAATGACATCAAAAATATTTCTAAAACACTCAGACCATTTGCGCGGGCTGTGATTCCAAAAGCTAAGGCAATCCCTATGTAACCAAACACGGTCGGTAGCGTTTCTTTCAGTGCTGACCTCATGTCCAAGTCTCCGGTCACTCTCATCATCTCCTCATTTTTCACTGATGTTTTCATTCTACGGGTTCACTATAAGCGTGTCAACAACGGTTTTATCGGGCATTAACCGAATCTAATCCAACTTTTAAGACTACTTGTAAGTGCGTTATAATGAAATCGTTTACTTATTCAATTAGGAGGTAATTGGGAATGTATGAAGCAAACCCCAACCGCTATGACACCATGGTCTACAATCGACTAGGTGACAGCGGTTTGAAACTATCCGCCATTGGTTTAGGCTTCTGGCATAACTTTGGCAGCGTTGACGCGTACGAAAATCAACGCGCCATCGTCCAGCAAGCATTTGACCTTGGCATCACTTATTTTGATCTAGCTAATAATTACAGCCCTGAACCCGGCAGCGCAGAAGAAAACTTCGGCCGAATCATGGCCACCGATATGAAACCTTACCGTGATCAAATGGTCATTGCCAGCAAGGCAGGTTATGAAATGTGGGACGGACCTTACGGCAATTGGGGTTCCCGCAAAAGCATCATGGCTAGTGCTGATCAAAGTCTCAAACGCATGGGCTTAGACTACGTGGATATTTTCTACAGTCACCGTCCTGATCCTGAAACCAACGTTTACGAAACGGCGCAAGCGTTAGACAGCCTAGTTCGTGAAGGTAAAGCACTCTACGTGGGGATTTCCAACTACAGTGGTGCCCAAACCGAGGCTATCATTAAGTGCTTTGAAGACATGCACACCCCCTTTGTGGTTCACCAGCCGCGCTATAATATGTTCAACCGTGGTGTGGAAAGTGACCTCTTCCCGGTTTTGAAGAAGTACCACAAAGCGGCTGCCGGATTCAGTTCACTTTGCCAGGGACTGCTTACTGACAAGTACCTCAATGGGATTCCTAAGAACTCACGAGCTGCTAAATCAACCAGTCCGTTCCTTGAACCCAGTCAAGTTGAACAAACCCTAAAAACGGTGAAGGCACTCAATGAAGTCGCTGAATCCCGTCATCAAACCCTTGCTGAAATGGCATTAGCATGGAACTTACGGGAACCAGAATTGGCTTGCGTCTTAGTTGGTGCCAGCCGGCCACAACAGTTGGTTGATAACGTCAAAGCCTTGGACAACTTGAAGTTCTCTGATAAAGAACTTTCAACCATTGATCATATTTTGAGCAAACAGCCTGCAATTGACTGGGCATAATGGTGAAAATAAAAAAATCCGATTATCAGTCATTTTGACCGATAATCGGATTTTCTAGTTATTTAACAACATTAATCATGAATCTGCGTGAACTGAAATCCGCCGACTGTTTAACCGTCACCGAGTCATCGAACTCACTGCCAACAAAGATACCGGCGTTCATGAGTTCGTCACCATAGTAGGTTTCCTCACTGTCATTGATCCGGTACTGCTTGTCAGGATTTAATCCCCGCAAGTACAGCCGATCATATGGTGCATTGGGATGATTCAACAGCTGATATCGGGTTGCAATCGCGTGATCCTGCTGATCATCAACCACCACCCAGCTCATCACGTTACCGTCACCGTCAAACGGACTGTCCAGGCGGTAGAGCTTACCGAATTGATACAGTGCGCGATGCTGCTTATAAAAGGCAACTTGTTCTTTAACTTGCTCAGCTTCCTCATCAGACATCTTCGAAATATCTAATTCGTAACCAAAGGCACCATAGAAGGCAACGTTAGCTCTGGTTTCTAACGAGGTGATTCGACCCGTTTGCTCATTAGGAACTGCCGAAACGTGGGCCCCCATCATTGACTGCGGATAACCATAACTGGTGCCAAACTGAATTTTGAGTCGTTCCACTGCATCTGTATCGTCACTGGTCCATGCCTGTGGTGCGTAATACATCATGCCCAGATCGAACCGACCACCACCAGACGCGCAGGATTCAAATAAGACGTCCGGATAAGCTTTCGTAAGCCGTTCATACAAGTTATAAACCCCGAGAATATAGCGGTGCGGCATTTCCAACTGTCTGTCAGCTGGCAAATTGGCACTAAACATCTCCGTGATATAACGGTTCATATCCCACTTAATATAATCCAACTTGGTGTCTTCAATAACCTGACTCATCATCTCGTAAATGTAATCGACAACCTCTGGCCGACTAAAATCTAATACATACTGGTTTCGACCAGGTGTTGCCCTACGCTTTGGTGCGTGAATCAGCCATTCTGGGTGTTTTTGATACAACTCGCTATCGATTGAAATCATTTCTGGTTCAAACCAAAGGCCAAACTCTAATCCCAGATTGTGCACTTCACCCGCAAAGGCGCCAATACCGTCTGGCAGTTTCTTTTGATCAACAAACCAATCCCCTAATGACGTGTGATCGTCATCTCGGTGACCAAACCAGCCATCGTCGAGGACAAACATTTCAATCCCCAATTTTTTGGCTTGTTTGGCAATGGTTAACAGTTTCGGCTCGTCAAAATCAAAGTAAGTGGCTTCCCAATTGTTAACCAAAATTGGCCGTTCCATCCGCCGATACTTGGGATCAACCAGATGCTTGCCGTAAAAATCAGCTAGCTGCTGACTCAACTGGTTCATGCCATCGGCAGTGTAACTTAAAATGGCTTCAGGCGTCTGAAATTCCTTATCCGGTGCTAATTGCCATTCAAATTCCGATGGATTGATCCCCACCAGCACTCGGCTAACATCCCACTGGTCTACTTCGACTTGATCTAAGAAATCACCCGAATAAATGAGGTTAAAACCAAAAACGTCACCCGCATCATCAGTCGTATTGGGCCGCGCCAGCATCATGAAGGGATTTTGTTGTGGACTGGAAGTTGTTCGTACCGAATCTAAAGCTTGAATTCCAGATCGTAGCGGCGTGCGAATCAAATGTCGCTCCCGTGCCCAAGTACCTGAAAATTGAATTAAGTCATAGTGTTTATCGGGTAAATCAAGCTGTGCGCTGAGGGCCGCTTCCAAGGTCACCGGTTCAACCCCATGGTTCTTGAAGTTAGCACTGCGGACAATCACGTCTTGATGCGGGAAAACGGTATAGCTTAACTCAAGATCCAGTTGAATTAACTGGTCAGTCAGATGAATAATCAGTGTTTCAGCATCATCCTCGGTATCATCGAAGGTTGATGGTAATCCTGGCAACCGTTTCTTTCCCTGTACAACCTCATAGTGATCATACTGAAAATCAGTAATCCGACTGCCATTTGCCTGTGACACTTGATATGCTGGGCGTCGAAAGTCGCCGGTTCCTGTATCAGCATATTCCTGCTTCAAGTCCCCTTTTTGGAAGGTAGGCTCATCTAGCGAATATGCCGGTGTATCCGTTTTCATTTCATGCTGCAATAAATCGGGATATTGTGGTTTAACGTGGATTTTCTTTCCATAATATACCTGAGCTAAAATACCATGAGCCAAAACTTGAAAAATATAACTGGTATGGTCTGTTTGTAGGTGAAACGTTTGATTCTTTTCGTCGACGTGAATGGCCAATTTTGGTGACTCCTTTCGATGTTTAGGTTGGTGAGCTGAACGTGGAAAAGTCTCATCTAGATTAAACGTGTTCTCCAAGGCAGAGACCTGCATGCAGGGGCAAGGCAACACAAACCCAAGACCGGGGTTTATGATTGTTGTCCCCTATCTAGATTAAACGTGTTCTCCAAGGCAGAGACCTGCATGTAGGGGCA
>NZ_JAAXLJ010000025.1 GCF_012641075.1 Secundilactobacillus angelensis
AAGGATACACCTGTTCCCATGCCGAACACAGAAGTTAAGCTTCAGCACGCCAAGAGTAGTTGGGGGATCGCCCCCTGCGAGGGTAGGACGTTGCCACGCAAATAAAGCAGTCATCGAGTAATCGGTGGCTGCTTTTTCGTATCACCAAAGGTTTGTTCGTCGACACAGCCTTAAAAACGATTAGTGAATACTAATTTTTTTAGTGGAAAGTTTACTTGTAAACCTCGCTGGATCAACGTTCTCGAAAATGGAGTTTGTGAACTCAAAAATGAGACACTCAAGTTTTATGAGAATATGATAGAATTGTAAGGAAGTGTTATAATTCTTTAGATTGAGGGGCTCGGAAATGAAACGTTATCGAGGTTATCGCTTAACCTTAGGCTGGCAAATTATGATTGGGTTAGTCTTAGGAATTATTCTTGGTGTAGTTTTTTATCAGAATAAGACAGCGATTAACGCAATGCAAAATATTGGGACCATGTTTATTAATCTGATCCAAATGATTGTTTTACCAATTGTTGTTTCTTGTTTAACTGTTGGGATTGCCAACATGGGAGACATTAAAAAATTAGGCCGCGTTGGTGGTAAAACGCTGATTTATTTCGAATTAATGACGACCGTTGCTATTATTCTAGGTTTGATAGTTGCTAATATCTTCCACCCTGGTGACTTCATTAATATCCACCAATTACATTCTCAGGATATCAGTCAATATGTCGCCACTGCTAAGACTGCTAAGTCACACAGTGGTATCTGGGCAACGTTGATGGGAATTATTCCAACTAACTTCTTTAGCGCATTAAGCACTGGTGACATGATGCCAGTGATCTTCTTCAGTGTCTTCTTTGGACTTGGAACAGCGGCGATTGGTGAACAGGGGAAAATCATTATTAATTTTCTTCAAGCCGTTTCTGAAGTGATGTTCAAAGTGACCAACTGGGTTATGCACGCTGCTCCGATTGGTGTGTGTGCGCTAATTGGTGTAACTGTGGCACAAATGGGACTGTCGGCGTTAGCACCGTTAGGCTACTTTATTTTCCTAGCATATGCCACAATGATCGTGTTTATCTTGGTAGTGATGGGATTAGTTGGCCGTTTGTTTGGCCTTAATATTTTTACCTTACTAAAAGTTATTCGTGATGAAGTTGTTCTAGCGTTTTCAACTGCCAGTTCAGAAGCAGCTTTACCAAGAATTATTGATAAAATGGATAAATTTGGGGTCAGCCAAGGAATCGTTTCCTTTGTAATTCCTACTGGTTACACGTTTAACTTAGATGGTTCAGCTATTTATCAATCTCTAGCTGCACTGTTCCTCGCCCAGGCTTACCATATCCACCTTAGCCTTGGTCAACAAATCACCTTACTAGTTGTCCTAATGATCACTTCAAAAGGTATGGCAGGCGTGCCAGGGGCCTCATTCGTGGTGCTGTTAGCCACGATTTCCACGATTGGTGTTCCGATGGCTGGTTTAACCTTTATTGCCGGTATCGATCGTCTAGTCGATATGGGTCGGACTGCGGTTAACGTGGTTGGTAACTCACTAGCTTCAGTTGTGATTGCTAAATCGGAAAAAGAGTTTAATGAGAAGCAATCAGCGGAATTTGCGGCGACTTTTAATAAGCCGAAGACAACAACTGCCGACTGATAATTGAAAGTAAATTAAAAGCGCTCTGGGTAGAACCAGAGCGCTTTTTCGGTGCTGTCTCAATTGGCTGACAACCGCAAGTGAGGTTGATTCCCATCAAGCTATACTTGTGATTATCGTTAACAAAATTGACAGCGTTATAGTAAATTTTATGATGATGGTTGACGTTTTAAAATGACATTCTTACGCTTTTTAGCACGGATTAACTACTCTAAAATCTCCCCACGCAGTTCCCTACATGGTTAAGCACATTATTTAGTTGACCGACATCTCACTGTCGAATGGCCAACTCGGGCGCCGAGACTCAGACTGCTGACCCTTACTTTCCCAATTGAATCGAACAATAAACTGATAGCACTAACGGATACGTTCAGGATCTTCGCTAAAAATCAGTTGCAACGCTGATTACGAAGAGAGTACAGTGAATAATCAGTATATCAATCATGATAAAAACGCCAATATGAGGCAGGGAAAGTAAGCGACACAGTTCAAGAATCGAAATGATTACCGATTGCTCCCGTAGAAGTGAGCTATGACAGCCCGCTTTCCCTGACACGCGTGATAAGACTGCGATCCAGGATCATATGTTTCAGTTGTCATAGTTGCTCACCTCCAGTTGTGCTTGCCGTGCGTTAGGCGATAAAAAACGCTCAGCCAACGAATTGACTGAGCGCATTGATTTGCACACTTAAATAACCTAAAAAGGTTGTTTAGCCAATCGTTGAGCTTTAGCACTATACGGCGTAGTTATTGGATAACAGCCACATTAGACCGAGCCTTTTTTTAACTCGGACAGCTGACTCATTGGCGTTTTTCGACGTTTCTGAGCAGTAGCGTTTTCCGTATAGGAGCCTCACCTAACGGCTTATTCTATTTCCATACTTAAGTATACTTGATTTTATCAGAAATAACAAATCATATGCTACCTAAAAATATCGTGAATTTGGCTTAATACATTATAATATTGCTATTAAAGCCGCTACTTCGTCTTCGGTTGTGGACCAACTCGTGACGAAGCGAATAGCGGTGTGGGTGCTATCAACTATTTCCCAGAATGAGAAATCAACCTGTTTTTTGAGTTTTTCTAGTTGGCTGTTATTCACCACAACAAATTGCTGATTTGTGGGTGAGTCAATCAAAAATTGGTAACCTTTGTCTTTTAGAGCCTGTTTTAGTTTCATTGCTAAGACAATCGCATGTTGACTGATCTTGAAATACAAATTATCAGTGAACAGTGCATCAAATTGAACCCCAATAAGACGGCCCTTTGCAAGCATGGCACCTTGTCGCTTAATTTTAGTTGTAAATCGCATTGGGACATTTTGGTGTGTGAACACCACGGCCTCACCTGCTAAGGCACCAACTTTCGTACCACCGATATAGAAGACATCACAGTATGTTGCAATGTCAGCCAAACTTAATTCATTTTCTGGACTCATTAACGCGTACCCCAGTCGAGCACCATCCATGAATAAGGTTAACTGATTAGCGCGACATACTTTGGACAAATCGGCTAGTTCTTGTTTGCTATAAAGCGTGCCGACTTCAGTTGCGTATGAAATATATACCATACCTGGCGCAACCATTTGGCCATGGTTCTCATCGGCCTGCCAGTCATCCAAATAGGTTTGGAGATTGTTTGCTGTTACTTTACCGTCTACCCCTGGCAATGTGAGGACTTTGTGACCAGTATATTCAATTGAACCAGCTTCGTGAAAATTAATGTGACCGGAATCAGCCGCAACAACCCCTTCATCACCATCCAAGAGGTTTGAAATAACGACTTGGTTGGTTTGTGTACCACCAGAAATAAAAAAGACTTCAGCCTCTGGCATTTGGCAAGCAGTTTTAATTTTTTCGGCGGCTCGCTTGGTATAGTCGTCTTGTCCGTAGCCGGGTTGAGCATCCATGTTGGTATCGACTAATGCCTGCAAAACTTTAGGGTGCGCACCACGAGAATAATCGTTTGCAAAGGGTAACATGTTTTTTCCTCTTTTCAATGATGTAGTAAGTGTTTATATATAGTTTACGCTATTTTTTAGTGAATTGGCCGCTTGAAATGTCCTAGCCGGTACTTCTCTTACAAAATTAGCTTAAAAGAACTATACTTAAGGTGTGGATTTATTAAATTAAGGAGTGATCTTTGTGCTACAACCAGGTGTTGTTTTATTTGATCAATTGAGTGATGAAGCTAAGTCTCGCGCCATTCATGATTTTATTGATTTCTATCTGAGAAAATATTCAAACAATAGTCTTGAAATTTTGACGGATTATCCCATTCAATACGAAGTAGAACAAATCAATCATGATATCCAACAGAATTCGAACTTCCATCCAGAACAACTCCGCGATTTCATATATCAAAATGACGGCGAATTATTTGAACGTATCATTTCGTCACTTGATCAATCATTCATGGAAAATGGTGTCATGGCTGATCAATCGTTTGACGATTGGTATCAGCAAAAGTATGATGAAATTTCAAAGGGCCTCTAGCCTGATAATTGAAGCCAAACAAAAACCGGCGAAGCCTGAAGGGGCTCGCCGGTTTTTGTAACAAGTTACCAAAATGGTAACGGGAATGTAGGTTGATAAGTAGATTAATTCCAATCCTAGGGGAGATTGAAAAGATGTCGGTTTTGCCTAATAAACCGGCTTGATGAGTAAAACGTAGTCTCTAAACTACGGGTAAAGAATAGCAATTATATTTTAAATCAAGCTTAAAAACACACATAAGGGTATATGTTAGCGCTGGACAAATCAGATAGGTATAATGAGGAACTATAAACTTTGTATGGTAATTGGAGGATATTTTTATGAAAGTATTTGTTATCGGTGCCAACGGTAATGTTGGTCGGTTGATCAGTAAGCAGTTAAGTGAAAAAGGTGAAGACGTTGTTGCGGGAATCCGCAAGCCAGAACAAGCTGCTTTCTTTGATGATTTGCACATTAAAACTGCTCACGTTGATCTTTTGGGTCGGCCAGAAGAACTTGGCGTGACGTTAGATGGATTTGATGCTATCATCTTCACGGCGGGTTCCGGTGGTAAAACGGGTGATGATATGACGTTATTGATTGATCTGGATGGTGCCGTCAAGAGCATGCAAGCAGCGCAGATTGCTGGTGTTAAACGGTATGTGATGGTCAGCGCACTGTGGGCTGAAGACCGCAATCGCTGGAATGATGCTATTCGTCCGTATTATGCAGCGAAGTTCTACGCGGATGAATGGTTACGATACAGAACTGATTTAGATTATACGATTGTTGAACCTGGCGCGCTCACTTTTGATGAGGGTACTGGAAAGATTAACACCGCTGGCATCGAAGGCGGATCAATAGCTCGTGAAGATGTGGCTAGTACCGTTGTAGCTACTTTGGATCAACCAAAAACCATTAATAAAACGATTCCGGTGGTTACTGGCGAGACACCAATTTCGGAAGCATTAAAAAACATTTAAACACTATTCATGCACCTATCTTTCTAGATTATCCAGGGTTATAGTGATGATTGTTAATTAATCGGCGTTGCTATCAACTCACTTTTGAAGGAGGTGCTTGGATGATTAATTATTCTCAATGGCTGCCATATCTAGCTTACGTGTTCATCGTCATGATTGGGATTGGTGTTCTAGCTGGTCAAAAGCGAACCATGGGCCAAATGGTGACCATCGTAACCTTTGGCGTTTATCTTGCTTTTGTGGGATATTTGACGTTAACACCAACTTCTTATGCGTTTGGCAGCGTGCCCACCATGCGACCGTTTTGGGTGGGGAATGCACCCACAAACCCAATTCCTTTCCGTGGAATTGAAATGGATTTCTATCTGAATATTTTGATGATGGTACCAATGGGTGTTTATCTGAGACTGCTTTGTAAGGCTGATTTTCGTCAGATCATCGGTATTGGTTTTTTAATTGGCATCAGTATCGAAACGACCCAGTTCATTTTAGATAGCGTGCTACAAATGTCTCGTTGGGTCGATATTAATGACATCATTACCAATGCTTTCGGTGTCGTGATTGGATACGTAATGGTTTTACTGTTACAGCATTCGCCACTAAAGCGACTGGTGAGGTATTTTTCAATCAGTTCACTGAGATTCACTAAATAAGACAAAAAAACGACTGGTCGATTTTTTCGGCCAGTCGTTTTTAAATTGTCTAAGTGATTATTGTTCTTCGTACCATGGGTAGTGGAATGAACCATCGCGGTCGACACGCTCGTAAGTGTGGGCACCGAAGTAGTCACGTTGTGCTTGCAGCAAGTTAGCAGGCAATACTTCTGAACGGTATGAATCGTAGTAAGTAATTGCGGCACTCAGAGATGGTACTGGAACGCCCATCTTGATTGCTAAAGCAACAACTTCACGGGTTGATTCTTGATACTTCGCAGCAATGTCCTTGAAGTAGTCGTCTAACAGTAAGTTAGTTAAATCAGGCTTCTTGTCAAAAGCATCAGTGATGTTTTGCAGGAATTGTGCACGGATAATGCATCCGGCACGCCAGATTTGTGCTAATTGACCATATTGTAGATCCCAATCGTAAGCTTCTGAAGCGAACCGAAGTTGTTCGAAACCTTGGGCATAACTCATGATCTTACTGAAGTAAAGGGCTTGGCGAATCTTTTCAACCATTTCCTTCTTGTCACCAAAGGTTTCGTTAGCTTTTGGTGCAGCTAAGGTCTTAGAAGCAGTGACACGTTCGTTCTTCATCATTGAAATGTAACGAGCGTAAACAGCTTCAGTAATAACGGATTGTGGTACTTGAACGTTCAAAGCATCTTCTGAACTCCACTTACCAGTACCCTTGTTGTTACCACGGTCTAAGATCATGTCAAGGATTGGCTTGCTCTTGTCAGCGCCAAGATCATCTTTACGAGTCAAAATATCAGCTGTAATTTCGATCAAGTAACTGTCGAGCTCGCCTTTGTTCCAGTCTTTGAAGATGTCAGCCATTTCGTCAACGGAAAGGCCTAAGACGTTCCGCATGATGTTGTAGCTTTCATCGATGAGTTCCTCATCACCATATTCGATACCGTTGTGCACCATCTTAACGTAGTGACCAGCACCGTTAGGGCCGATGTAAGTGACACATGGTTTGCCATCTTGATCAGCTTTAGCAGCAATTTTTTCAAGAATTGGAGCAACTAAATCATAAGCTTCTTTTTGACCACCGGGCATCAATGATGGGCCTTTAAGGGCACCAAGTTCACCACCGGAAACACCCATCCCGATAAAGTTGATTCCTGATTTATCGAGTTTGGCGTTCCGTGCCATTGTATCGTGGAAGTTAGTGTTACCACCATCAATTAAAACATCACCCTTGTCGAGCAATGGAATTAATTCATCGATAACAGCATCAGTTGGCTTACCAGCTTTAACCATTAAGAGGATACGACGAGGCTTTTCCAGTGAATCCACGAATTCTTCGATTGTGTGACTAGCGACTAATTTCTTGTCACCATGATCCTTCATCACTTGATCGGTCTTTGCAGCCGTACGGTTATAAATACCAACAGTGTAGCCGCGACTTTCAATGTTAAGGGCTAAGTTCTTACCCATAACGGCCATTCCGACAACACCGATATTTGCTAATTTATCTGCCATTACAAACCTTCCTTTAAAAGAAATATATTAGTTGAAGCACAACCTTAGTTTAACATTTCACAATCAGAATGTGAAGAATCTAATCCTATTTAAGCAATAAAAAATTTAGTGATAAAGTTAAGATTGTAGTGAAATGAAGTGCTTTCACAGAAATGATGGGGGTATAAAACCACTGAAATTTCACAAGTGGTTAAATTTAATAGGAAGTCATATCTGCACCAGTTCACCACACCACCGTCCCTTTGTAGCTAATGCAGTCTGTTTAAATGTCCTTTATTTCTTATGAAGAATATCACCCTTGCCAATCCACTTAAAACTGTGATGGTGCGAAATATATTCGGATGTCGGCTGTTCTTTCAATGAATGTCCTTTTTTGTAATACATGGTATCCATTTTGCCACCACGAAACATACCGCTCTTTACAGCATGGCCAATGATTCGATAGTAATGGCCATACTTTTTATACTTCACGTTTTTAGTGTAGATTTGGGGCATTCCTGAGGATTGATCAATCGTGTGATTCGCAGCAATAATGCTAATCGGACCAAATCCCAAGGCACTTCCCTTAGGCAATTTCCCCTGGTATTTACCCCTTAGTACTTTAGGTGTGCCACGGTGCCAGGACGAAGCGCTAGCAGTTGGTGCTTGGCTTAACTGACCGATACCAAATACCATTGCAGCACCCAATGCGATTCCGATTAACAAGTTTTTAAATAGTTTCATTTTCTTACCTCCCAATGAAATAATTATAGTTCTCTTAGCAGCTAATCCGTTGGGTTTTTGTCATGTACTCAAAAAGGACTCACAATTTCTGCATGTACAGAAATTGTGAGTCCTTTGATTTAACAAGCGTTAATTACTTGTTTAAACGGTATACCCATTGACGGTGATCGCGTTGGATCAATTCGTCAGCAGCTGCAGGGCCCATTGAACCTGGGGTGTAGTTAGGGAATTGTGGTTGTTGCAAGTCCCAAACCTTGCGAATTTGGTCTACGAAGCGCCATGCGTAGGAAACTTCTTGCCAACTTGAGAAGTTGGTACCGTCACCCTTCATAACGTCATGAATCAAACGCTCGTATGGTTCTGGGGTAGCCTTTGAATCCTTCGCATCCACGAAGTAGTCCAAATTGATTGGTTCAGTTTGGAAACCTTGACCGTTAGTCTTAGCGTTCAGACGAAGTGTAAAACCAGCGTGTGGCTCGATGTACATTGTCAAAACGTTAGCTTCAAGCGGAGCGTTATGGTTTTGTGGGAATGAGAAGATATCGATCAAAGGCTTCTTGAAGACAACGTCCACACGGGTGAACTTGTCGGCTAACATCTTGCCAGTCCGGATGTAGAATGGGGTACCTGACCAGCGGTAGTTATCAAACAATAACTTACCAGCAACGAAGGTGTCGTTGTTTGAATCGTGTGGGACATTATCCTCATCACGGTAAGCACGTTGGTTATCGCCGGCACCATATTGGCCACGGACGAAGTTAGTTGAGGCTTCTGCAACGTTGTAAACCCGAAGTGAACGTAAGGCCTTCACTTTTTCAGCCCGGATATCAACATCGGTGAAGGAAACAGGTTGCTCCATGGCTAGTAAGCTGACGATTTGCATAATGTGGTTTTGAACCATATCACGTAAGGCACCAGAGTTGTCATAGTATGACGCACGTTCTTCAACACCCAATTTCTCGGATAAAGTCACTTGGATGTTATCGATGTAACGATTGTTCCAGAGGGATTCAACCAGGGTGTTACCAAAACGAACGGCTTCAATGTTTTGAATCATTTCCTTACCTAAGTAGTGGTCGATCCGGAAGATTTGTTCTTCATCAAATGACTTGCTTAAGGCATCGTTTAATTGTTGAGCTGAATCGAAATCGCGACCGAATGGCTTTTCGATAACGACACGGTCGAAACCGTCAGTATCGGTCAAGCCTTCAGTCTTCAAGAAACCAGCAACGGTACCGAAGAATGAAGGGGCAAGTGACAGATAGAAGATCCGGTTACCATTCAATTTATAGGTCTTGTCTAGTTCGTCAGCCCGCTTTTTCAGTACTTGGTAGTGAGCCTTGTCGGTAACATCATGAGCTTCGTATACGAAGTGTGAAACGAACTTTTCGGCGTCTTTATCAGTTTTAGCAACGCCAAGTGACTTAAATACGTTTTCTTGAAATTGTTGATCGGTTAATTTTTCTCGAGAGGTACCAATCACACCAAAGTGTTCCCTTAAAGTACCCTTTTTATATAGGTTAAACATGGAAGGATAAAGTTTACGGTAAGCTAGGTCACCAGTCCCGCCAAAGAAAATAAATAGTGAAGTTCTTTCTGTAGCCAATACAGTCACTCCTTAAGTTTAATGAGATAAAGTAGTCATTGACGAGTGCATCATAGACAAAACAATTTCGTCTAGACCACTCGTGTCGGAATTATTATATAACAAATTCCTAGTAAATAAAGGGGATTAAGAAAAGTTTCTTAATCAAGTTTTTAACTTCAATAAAAAGTTAACTATAAACCTATATGAAAAAAGCTTTCATATAAAACGACAATTTTGAAAGAAAATTTTAGAAAATCAAATTTTAGCTCAAAATTGTCGTTTATTCGAATGAATGTCTGATACAAGCCAATCAAAATATTCTATTATTCAGCAAAGATTACGCGTATTTGTGTGCCAACTTTGCGCCGGCAGCTGCGGCAATGGCTGCAATAATATCATCTAAGAAGGTATTAACGCCCTTACCTTGTTCGGTGTCTAACCGTTTTAAGATCCCGTGTTTGACCCGGTCTAAGTACCCAAAATTAGTCGTTGCAATTTTACCATAAATCCCAGAAATGCCTCCTTCGGCCAGCAGTTCGTCGACGCCAAAGACACCGGCATCGTTTTCGACGATACTCTGCAGGGGTTCAGGCAGCCCCTTTTTGGAGGCGATTTGATCCAAAGCAATACCAACCATGGCGTTGTTCATGACTTCTCGTTTATGAAGCACGTCAATTACGGCTGACATGGCCTCTTCTTCTTGGAGCTCGGGGATGAATTGCAGCTGCATTTTATACGTAATTGACGCAATATCCTCAAGTTTAATATCTTTTGATCTGAAGTAAGCTATGATACTGTCATAGGCGGCAGTATCCGGATACTTAAAGTTTCGATTATTCAACTTCATCATCCTTTCAAACAGACGTTACTTCCAGTGTACCAAAAAACGTGACTGATAGGTGTCTAAAGCTGTAAAGGATGGTAAAATAGAAACAATTTAGTCGCATTTAGAGAGGGGAAAAGCCATATGGGCGTTATACGAATCAATAATTTAAAGTTTCATACCTTTAATGGTGTATTTCCAGAAGAACGGAAAAACGGCCAACAGTTAGCAATTGATGTGGCCTTGCATTACCCTATTGAAGAGCGGGTCCAGCACGATGATTTAGATGAAACAATTAGTTACGCGGATGTAAACGAAGTCATTGATAAATTCGTTCATACGCATTCATATAAATTGATTGAATCCCTGGCCAATGAAGTGTTGAATCTACTACTAGAAAAGTTTCCAATGGCAACTAAAATTACGTTAAAAATCCGCAAAGGCAGTGTCCCAATGCCGGGAATTTTTGATAACGTTGAAATCGAAGTATCAGGTGAGAATCATGGATGAGCGAGTTTATTTAAGCATTGGTTCTAATATTGGGGATCGCTTGGCCAACCTGACGCAGGCGGTGAATTTGCTAAAGGCGGATTCAGCGGTTCAAATTAACGCTGTTTCCTCAGTATATGAAACTCAACCTTGGGGCAATCTAGACCAGGCAAATTTCTACAATATTGCCGTGTCAATCACCACGACACTTGAACCGGCAGCGTTGCTTTCAGTGTTGCACGAAATTGAGCAGGCTGGTCACAGACAGCGACTCCAACACTGGGGACCAAGAACGATTGACTTAGACATCGTCTACTGGGGCAAGCGTCAGATCAACACACCCGAGCTCGTTGTCCCACATCCAAGAGCGCAGGAGCGCAACTTTGTCTTGTTACCCGTTCAAGAAATTGCTGGCGATGACCCTGAAGTGAAAGCTCAAGTTGACGCCGCATTACGGCAAAAGAGAGATACAAGTTGGATTAAGAAAGTAGAGGGAATCTCCATAAATGATGATAAATGACGCAAATCAAAAGAAAATTGAACAGGCCGTAAAAATGATCTTAGAAGCAGTTGGTGAAGATCCTGATCGTGATGGTCTTGTCGAAACACCGGCACGGGTGGCGCGGATGTATGGAGAAGTCTTCTCTTCAGTGAACGCCCCCGCATTCGACAACTATAAACTCTTTCCGGTGGACGAAACCACTGAAATGGTGTTGATCAAAGATATTTCGTTTTATTCAATGTGTGAACACCACCTCCTGCCATTTTTTGGGACGGTGGACGTGGCCTATATTCCTAATCATAAGCGGGTCATGGGCCTCAGCAAGATTCCACGGCTGATTGATTACTGCGCTAAGCGACCCAACGTACAGGAACGGATGACGGTCAATATTGCCAAAGAATTGACGCGGATCTTGGATCCAAAGGGAATTGCCGTGTCAGTCTCAGCTCGCCACATGTGCATGGAGATGCGCGGTGTTGAAAAAACTGGTAGTCAAACAGAGACCAGTTATTATACTGGCGCGTTTAAGGAAGACCATGAATTGAAACAGGAATTTTTACAGCGAATTAACGGGTGATAATGATGAACCAACAAGCCATTCATGAGAAGTATAACCAGCTGATTGAAAGATTTAATCAGGCCCGGTTAGTGGGTGATAATAACCGAGTACCACTGTTGAAAAAAATCGTAGCCGCGTTGAATCATCCTGACCAGCACTATCACGTGATTCACATTGCTGGTACCAATGGTAAGGGATCTACTGGGGCGATGTTGAGTGCCATTTTAGAGGCTCAAGGTTATCAGGTTGGTCGCTTTAATAGCCCGGCTATTTTAAATGATCGCGAGCAGATTCAGTTTAATCATCAATGGATCACCGAAGCGGAATTTATCGATAGCTATAACGAAATTAAACCAGTGGTGAAACGGCTTGGGCTGACCACCACGGCCATTTCCATTTTCGAATGGCAGTTTTTGATCAGTCTGATTTGGTACCGTAATCAGAATGCTGACTACGTAATTTTGGAAGCGGGGCTAGGTGGCCTAACGGACGCCACCAATGCTATTAGCGCGCCACAGCTGACCGTTTTTACAAAAATTGCCATGGATCATATGCAGATTTTAGGAGATACATTGACTAAAATTGCCATCCAGAAATCTAAGATCATCAAACCTGGTACCTCGGCCGTGACCCTATATGATCAGGCACCAGAGGCCTTTAATGTCCTCCAAAAAGAAGCCCAAAGACAGGGTGTTTCATTGGTTGCCCCGAAAACGACGGCAACCATTTCTGCCCGCAGCTTCACCGGTATGATGGTTGACTTACATAGTGACTTATTTCAGTGGTCTGGACTTAACTTAAACTTGGCTGGCGACTTTCAGGTGCAAAACCTGACCTTAGTCCTAACCGCAGTTGCGGTGCTGAAAACCCAGAATGTTCGGTTAACGGATGAGGCAGTGAGAACTGGCTTGCAGCACGTTCAATTACCAGACCGGCTGACGGTTATTTCACAGCAACCACTAACCGTTGTGGACGTGGCTCATAATCCAGATGGGATAACCGCGCTGACAACCAGTTTAAAGCAGCTGGCGCCGCAGTATTCGTTAACTTGGGTGGTGGGCTTTTTAGCAGACAAAGCGGTGACACCAATGTTGCAACTGCTCCTGCCGTTAGCTGATCGTGTACTCACAGTGACGCCGGATAACCCCAAACGGGCGCTCTCTGGAGACGAATTGGCCAATCAGATACGTGCTATTTCACCTGAAACGCATGTTCAGGCCATGCCTGGCATGTCGCAAGCAATGCAAGTCGCTCGAACCACTTTACCTGAAAATGGCATGATCGTGGTGGCCGGTTCCTTCTATGTTGCTCGTGAATTAGCAGCAATGGCGGTTGATCATGATTAAATGGCTGATTGCGTCGAATAATGCATTTAAAACCCGTGATTTGATCAACTGTTTGGCCTTCTATGGCGTTAAGGCGGTGCCGTATACTGATGAGCTGCCTCAATTGCAATTTCCAAAAGAAAATACCGTCAGTTATGCTGCTAATGCGTTAGATAAAGCACGATTTTTAGCAACCTACACGAATCAGGGTGTCATCGCTGATGATAGCGGGATTGAAGTCCCCGCCTTGGGCGAGCACTTCGGCGTCACAACAAAACGAGAATTGCACCAGGATATTTCCCATAGTGACAACCAGACTATTTTAAACGCGATGAGGGGTCAGATTGATCGGCGGGCGACGATGATCAGTACTTTGGTTGCTATCGCGCCAGGTAAAGCACCCGTAACCTCAGTTGGCCGAGTTAGTGGTACTATAGCAACGAAAACTCGCGGAGACTATTCCACCGGTTTTGACAAAATTTTTCTTTTGCCCCATCAGCAGGTCACGTTAGCTGAGTTACCTGACGAGGAGCGATTACCGCTGACCCACCGTGGTCGTGCAACTAAGCAATTAGCGGCAGAATTGAGAGGAGTTTGATCTATGCAAATTCAGGAAATGACGGATGAGTTTCAAGAAGCCACTGATTTTCAGAGCCAGGCCTTATATCAACTTGCCCAGCAACAGCAGTTAATTGCGTTGTTTTTTACGTCACTGGCGGCGTCAGAAGAGGCTGAACTGCAAAAACGGTTACGTCAACTAGATGCTGTGATGGTGGTAAGTGACGGTGATGTTTTCGGTTTATTAAAGTTGCCCGCACTACACCTTTTGGCGCAGCATTGGTTGAGCTGGTTCCCGGGTGATAAGGCTGGCGAACAGACCCTACAGCGAATTTTAACCGCCCACGATTTAGATTGGCAGGTTGCCGGCAAACGGTTTAAGTTACGTGACACGTCGATCGTTTACGGTATCATGAATATTACACCAGATTCATTTTACGATGGCGGTCGCTACACCACTATGGATGCAGTTTTAGCTCACGTGGACGAAATGCTGGCGGCCGGGGCGGATGTGATCGAAGTTAACGGGCAGACGACTCGGCCAGGTTATACTGAGGTCACGCCAGAAGTTGAAATTGAACGAACGATTCCCTACATTAAAGCGATTACTAGCCGTTTTCCAGAGGCTATCTTAGCCATTGATACTTATAAAGTACCCGTGATGGAAGCGGCTATTGATGCTGGTGTAGCAATTATCAACGACGTCAATAGTTTTACGGATGAGCCCGCCAAAGTTAAATTGATGGCACAGTCAAATGTCGGATTGCTGACCATGTTGAATGGCCGTAATTTTGATTTTAACGTCATGACGGATGAAGCCCACCAGTTCTTTGAAGATAACTTAAATGAATTGACTGCAGCTGGAATCGATCGTGATCGAATCGCCATTGATCAAGGACTTGGCTATGCGAATGCGAAGGTCCAAAATGACGATCAAGATTACGTGATCATGAATAATACTGACCAGTTTAACGATCTGAAGCGACCAATGATGGTGGCCGTTTCGCGGAAGGGCTACATGGCTAATCTGCTAGGTTTAAAGAAGGACGAACGATTACCGATGACGCTGGTTAGCGAAGTGGCGATGATGCAAAAGGGCGGTAAAATTATCCGGGTGCATGACGTGAAAGAAACCCGCCAAATGGTGACGTTACTTGATCGGATTAACCAGGGTTACTGGCTCGCATAACCCACAAATATTTCTGAGATTTTGTGAGAATATAATAAAATGTTGACTAAGTTTTCTTAATATGTTTTAATGTAAACAATCTAATAAGAGAAGGGATCAATGACAATGACGACACAGTTAACTCAAGTTAATGCGTATTGGTACGGTTATTACTTTAGTTAGCGTCCGCAGCTTTAAATGCGGACGCTCAAGCAAACGCGTTCGCGTCTAAAGCAAGCCGTCGATTTGTCGTGCCAGCTAGACGTGAAGTTCTAGCTGGACCATGATTGATTCCATTAAGGAAACAATGCAGCCAGCTAGATAGTCTAGCTGGCTTTTTTCGTACACAAATAAGGAGTGGTGATAATGATGGTAACAAATGAAGATGAAACAGGCGTGTGGCAATCCAATCAATTAACAGCTGCTCGCAAGCAGATTAATGATATTGATGACGAAATTGTGGCCCTTTTAGCACAGCGGTTCGATGCGGTGACAAAGGTGAACGAAGCTAAAGCTGCTGCCAACTTACCAATTATGGATCATGGACGAGAAGATCAAGTTTTAGACCGGGTTACCGGACAGGATTCTAATCCGGCAACAAAACGCTATATGCGTAACATTTTTGCTACCATCATGAAAAACTCCAGGGAATATCAAGATTTTTTAACGAAGACTAACCATCAAAAGGGGATTACGAAATGAACTACTTAACAGCGGGCGAATCACATGGACCGCAACTGACAGGAATCATCGAAGGCTTACCAGCCGGTTTATTATTGGATATTGACGGTATTAATGCTCAATTAGCAGCGCGGCAAGGTGGTTACGGCCGTGGCAGTCGCCAAAAAATTGAACATGATCAAGTGACCATCGTCGGTGGCGTCCGTCACAAAAAGACACTGGGCTCACCCGTTGCGTTGGTGGTTAACAACCGTGATCATGCCCACTGGGGTAAAATCATGGATCCCATTGCAGATGAAACAGCCGAAAATTCATTGCGGACCGTTGAACGGCCACGACCAGGTCACGCCGATTTAGTAGGTGGCATGAAGTACAACCACCACGATTTAAGAAACGTGCTGGAACGGTCCAGTGCCAGAGAAACCGCCATGCGGGTTGCAATTGGCGCCATTTGCAAGCAGTTTCTACAGCAGTTAGGAATTGACATTGTGGGTTACGTCCAACAGATTGGGCCAGTAGCTACGGATGATCAAGCACCGTTAGATGTTAGTCGAATCAATGAGCTGATTAGTCAAAATGATTTGCGAGTGGTTCAAGGCGATAAAGTGGACGAAATTCACACCTTGATCGACAAAACCAAAAAAGATGGCGATACCTTGGGTGGCATCATTCGGGTGGTCGCAACTAACGTGCCAGCAGGCCTGGGCAGTTACATCAGTTGGGATACTAAGTTGGATGGGAAAATTGCTGCAGCAGTCATGGGAGTTAATGCCATGAAGGGCGTTGAAATTGGCGATGGCTTCGAAGCTGCTACCAGTTTCGGCAGTCAAGTCATGGATGAGATTGACTGGCATGAAGGTGAAGGATTTACGCGTGAGTCAGATCATCTCGGTGGCTTTGAAGGCGGGATGACCAATGGCATGCCAGTAATTGTTAAAGCAGCTATGAAGCCGATTCCAACTTTATACAAACCACTTCAAAGTGTTGATGTTGAAACTAAGGAAGTTAAAAAAGCTAGCGTTGAACGGTCGGATACGACAGCTATCGTACCTGCTTCTATCGTAATTGAAAGTGTGGTTGCCATTGAGTTAGCTAAGGCGATTACTGATACTTTCGATGGCAGCAACATGGAGCGATTAAAGGCACAACTTAAGGTTTACCGAGAAGAACTTAAAAATTACTAGGAGGGTCAGTCATGCGAGCACTAAAAAGTAAACCAGCAGCCGGATTACACGGCGAACTGACCGTTCCAGGCGATAAAAGTATCTCCCATCGAGGTATTATGTTAGGTGCAATCAGCGAGGGCACCACCACCCTCACACATTTTCTAACTTCTGCCGATTGTTTATCAACGTTGGCTGCTTTTCAGCAGTTGGGCGTTCCAATTGAACGGCAGGGTACCACAGTTAACGTTCATGGCGTTGGGTTAAACGGTTTGAAGGCTAGTTCAACCCCACTTGATATGGGCAATTCTGGGACCACGACCCGGCTGATCATGGGCTTACTTTCGGGACAGCCATTTAGCACGACTTTGATGGGTGATGCCTCCTTATCGAAGCGACCGATGAAAAGGGTCAGTGAACCTTTAGCTACCATGGGCGCAGATATCACGACTACCGATGGTCATTTGCCGGTCACAATTCGTGGTCAGCAGCTCCACGGCGTCAATTACCAGCTGAAAGTTGCTAGCGCGCAAGTTAAAAGTGCGTTGATCTTGGCCGCGTTACAAGCCAATGAGCCCACAACACTGACGGAGTTACTACCGACCCGGGACCATACGGAACGGATGCTGACGGCGTTTGGCGGTGAAATTACTACCGCTGACGATGGCGTCACCATTACAGTGCAGCCGCAGCCTCATCTGAAGGGACAATCCATGACGGTTCCTGGGGACATGTCCTCCGCAGCGTTTTTCATGACCGCGGCCAGTTTGGTTCCGGGGTCTGAAATCACGTTGAAAGATGTTGGGCTTAATCACACTCGAACGGGGTTACTCGATATCTTAAATGCGATGGGTGGCAAAATTAGCGTTAAGTCACAACCAACAAATGGTGAACCCATTGGCGACCTGACAATTCAAACTGCCAAGTTAGAACCTATTAATATTGGTAAGGAACAGATTCCAGCAGTCATTGATGAACTCCCATTAGTAGCGCTATTAGCGGCTAAGGCTGACGGTGTCAGTCGAATTACGGGCGCTGAAGAGTTAAGGGTCAAAGAAACTGATCGTATTAGTGCTATCGTGTCTGAGTTTAAAAAACTGGGAATTGCCATCGAAGAGTTGCCGGATGGCTTCGTTATCGATGGTCGCAAGCCATGGTACGTGGTTGACCCGGTATTAGATGCTCATGACGACCACCGAATCGGTATGGTACTGGGAATCGCAGCGCTGTTAGTTAAGACACCTTTACAATTAAAGGGTGCTGATAGTGTTCGGATCTCCTACCCTGAATTTTTCGACGACTTAGATCAACTATTGTAATGAGGTGATTGGTATGACGACGGTATTGATAAGCGGTTTGGGACTGATTGGCAGTTCGTTGGCCCGAGTTATGAAAAAAAGCGACGTGCAGCCAACAATTTTGGGCGACGATCCCAACGATGACACCAGTCAGTTTCTGCTGGGTCAGGGGATTATTGATGAACGGGTGAAGTTGTTAAAAGCAGCTTCGCGTGCGGACATCATCCTCCTCGCTGGCCCGGTTTCAGTCATTATTGATCAACTCGCGCAACTGACGGACGTCGATTTAAAGCCAGATGTCCTGGTGACGGATGTGGGGAGTACGAAGACACAGGTGATGGCCGCGTCACAGGCATTACAGCAACGCCATGTTGCCTTTATGGGTGGTCATCCAATGGCTGGCTCCCATCAAGCAGGCGGTCGCTTCGGCCGAGCCGATTTATTTGATCATGCTACATACTTCATCGTGGACGGCTCCCAGACGCTTGCTCAGGCAGCCCAATTTAAAGCTTGTCTTCAGCCGGCGAGGTTACGCTGGGTAAATGTTACAGCTAAAGCTCACGATGGCTTAGTCAGTGAAATCAGCCACGTTCCCCACGTGCTGGCAGCTAATCTGGTCAACACAGCTGACCATCAGCTCAAGCACGATTCAGTGGGATTAAGTGCCGCAGCTGGTGGGTTCAAGAGCACCACTCGAATTGCGGGTGCCGACCCCACCATGTGGACGGCGATTATGCTGAGTAACTCTGATGCAATTAGTGAACAACTCACTACTTATATGACGCAGTTAAAGCAGATTCAAGACGCGATTGACGTACACGATACCGATAAAATCTACCAATTTTTTGCACATGCGAAATCAGTTCGAGAACGGTTAGACCAAGGAGGAGAGAAACAATGAGAGCAATTTTAGTTGGCTTCATGGGTAGTGGCAAAACCACTGTTGGCGAGTTGTTAGCTGACCGGCTGCATCTGATGCACCGGGATCTGGATGATGTCATCGTAGAACGCGCTGGCAAAACAATTCAGCAAATCTTTGACGATGAGGGGGAAACCGCCTTTCGTCAGTTGGAACACGATGTCTTAGCTGATACGTTAGCGAATAGTCAAGGTATCATTTCAACTGGTGGTGGTACGCCAATTCAAATGGCGAACTATCAATTGCTGCGAAAATGCGATGTGCCAGTGATATTGCTCAACGTTAAACCGGAAACTGTTTTGGCCCGATTAGCCGATGATGGTAAGCGTCCCTTAGTTAAGGAACTAGGTGTTGACGGCCTAATTGGTCTCAAGGCTAAGCGTGATACTAGATATCATGAAGTCAGCGATATTGAAATTGACACGGATGATCTCACACCAGAAGAAGTGGTGGATGCCATTTTGACCCACGTTAAGTTCAGAAGTGTTCGTCATGACGCTGTGTAGGTGTTTTCGAGATGGACTTAATTAATATATCACTGCGTAAACTGGACCGAATGACCAGTCAACGATACAGTGACGGCACAGGGATTAATTACCTAGTGAATAAAAGCCCCTTCCGGCAAAATCAGTACGGGGTGCATTTGGAGCTGGTCAATAGCGATGGCAAGGTCTATCAAAAAATTGAAGTGTATTTTAAACCTGATCAACTGATCTCTGAACCCTTTGAGGCTAATGGGAGGCAGTATCGATTAACGTTGATCAAGTAGGCAAGCGGCTGATTTCTTTTACGAACGGCCGTTTTTTTATGCTTTTGTTGAAAAGAGATTAAAAACTCCTAAAACCTGTTAATAATGACTAGCCACTTGTCGATTAACAGGTTATACTCATCACTGCTATTAAATTCGCTGGTAGAAAGCGAACACACAAGGAGAAACGTACATGAAGAAATTAGTCATTTTATCAGGTAGCTTAATTGCCGCATTCAGTTTACTGGGTGCCGGTGCAGCTACTCAGACTCAAGCATCAGCTAAGACAACCGTCGCAGCAGGCAGCCCAAGCCTATCAATCAACAAAATTTACTCAAACTCGGCTTCAGTGTCGGGTAAGGCTAGCAAAGGTGTCAAAATTATTGTTGAAAACAGCAAGAAGAAAGCAATTGCTCATTCAACAGCATCTAAGACCACTGGGAAATACACTGTTAAATTGCCAGCTAAGCAAAAGACGGGGACAAAACTTTACGTTTATGCTAAAGCATCCAATGGACATTATTTTTATCGAATCATGAATGTTCAGGCTGCTTCATCAAAAACCACCACTAAGAAAATAACGCCCAAGAAGGCCGCTTCAACAAAAGCAGCAGTACACACCAATACCGTTAGTTCTAATCTCAGCACACCAACCGGTACATGGAAGTCAACTACTCAAAAAGGCTGGTTGATGAAGTTTAGCTTTAGCCAAAAAACTGGTTTGAATGAATACACTTATCAAGGTAAGAAAGCTACTCACGTGTTATCGAACGCACGTTATAGCGTTGATGCTAAAGGTGCCAGTTTCTGGAAGATCAACGTCACCGCTAAGGGTGGTGCTAAGTCAACCTTCTACATGCGTTTCACCAGCAACAAGCAATTTGTATTGGTCAACAGCAAGAACCAAGTGATCAATACTTCGGTTGGCAAAGCCCCAGCTGGTCACTACACTTTTAACTTACAATAATCTGTGATATTTTAATCTAATGAATACGTTGAAAGCACCATTCTGTCATGATGACGGAATGGTGCTTTTAATTGTAATTAACGATTGGATGAGTTGCCTAAATCTAGTCCCACACAATGCCCGTTATCGCTTGCTTACGCCTACTTGTCTGGTACAATTACCATAGGATATTAGAATCGGAGGGGAGTTTATGACAATCATGAAAGCAATCGGTGCAACTGCAGATCGGCAGTTAATTGATTTGACGTTACCTAAGCCCACTGCCAGCTCTAATCAAGTACTGGTTCAAGTTGATGCAGTGTCCGTTAATCCAGTGGATACTAAGTTAAAAGAAATGGTTAACGAAGAAACCGCACCTAAAATATTGGGTTATGATGCAGTTGGCAAAGTGGTTGAAACCGGCGAAGAAGTGACGAAGTTCAAGGTTGGCGACCGCATTTTTTATGCTGGTAGTACTCAAGTGGCTGGTGCGGATGCAGAGTATCAGTTAGTTGATGAACGGCTGGCAAGTTTAGCGCCACGTTCACTGACCGCGGCCGAAATTGCTGCTATGCCACTGACGGCGCTAACTGCTTATGAACTGTTATTTGAGAAAATGCAGTTTGTCGGCAAAGCTAACCAGAATCAGAAGCGAACCTTGCTGATTGTCAACGGTGCTGGCGGTGTCGGCTCCATTATGTCTCAGCTAGCACATTGGGCCGGGATTACGGTCCTAGCCACTAGTAGTCCGAGGAATTTTGACTGGTTGAAACAAAATAAGGTTGATCATCCCTTAGATTATCATGGTGACTTGTTGAATGAGATCCACGAGTTAGGGTATTCATCTCTTGATGGGATTGCCATTTTATATAATCCCGAAGATTACTTCGATTTAGCCGCTGAACTGGTTAGACCATTCGGACACATTGGCTCGATTGTCGGTAGCCCAGTTGACCTGCCACTGTACAAAATTAAAAATAAAGCTGCTAGTTTCGATTGGGAGTACATGTTTGCTAAGAGTGATGCTGACTACAATGTAAACAGTCAGGGGAAGACGCTACAACTGGTTGCCCGACTACTGGATCAAGGTGTGTTGACGTCAACGTTGACGAAAGTACTCACGGATGGCATCAATGCAAAGACCTTGACCGAAGCGCATGAACTAGTGGGTGGAGGTAAGATTCACGGCAAGTTGGTTCTAACTGGAGCGTTTAACGCACCAGTAGAAGGTCGGAGTAGTCAGAAATGATTGCGACTAAAAAGGAAGTTCGTTTACCTTCACTGTTCATTGCCAACTTAATGCTAAATACAGGGGCAGCGTTTATGTGGCCGTTGACCACCGTCTATATGAATAAATCGCTGCATGAATCACTGACTACGGCAGGTGTGGTGTTGCTGGTGATGTCGTTAGTGATGATGGTCGGTAATTACATTGGAGGGGTTTTATTTGATCGTTGGTCGCCGTATTTGACTGGTATACTGGGTGCCGGCATCTCGCTGGTGGCGATGATTCTACTGATTTTCTTTCATGGCTGGCCGATTTTTGCAGTTCTGTTAGTGATTGTGGGATTTGGTGACGGTATCAGTTTGACCGTGGGCAATTCCTTTGCTGCTACGATTAAGAGTGTTTCAGTCCGCAAGGTGTTTAATTTGATGTACATTGCTTTAAACGTTGGTGTCGTGATTGGGACGTTATTGGTTGGGTACTTATTAAATCGTGGCGTGACCTTGGTCTTCGCCGTGACGACAATTTGCTATATCTTACTCTTTGGGCTGATGGTGACGGAATTCAAAGTCGACGTTAAAGGTAACCAAACAGAACGTAAGGACGGTGGCCAAGTCCCAAGACTAAACCTAAAGGTGATTTGGTGGATCTGTCTGATGGTTTTTGCCATCTACACCAGTTATTCACTCTGGGAAAGCGTGCTGTCAGTTCACATGACGAATCTGCACATTCAGTTTAAAGACTACAGCCTTTTATGGACCATGAACGGCTTCTTGATTGTCTTTGGTCAACCACTGATGAACCGATTATTTGCTAGTCGGAAGCTATCAACTCAAATTGGGCTAGGGGTCTCGATTTTTGCCCTTTCATTCTTTGGTTTAATTTTTGCTCACCAGTATTCTGATTTCGTGATTATTATGATTGTCCTCACAATTGGTGAAATGATTGGTTTCCCGGGGATGCCCGCTTGGATCGATGGTCTGGCGGTAAATGGCAGCAAGGGTAAATATCAAGGAATGTATAACGTGGCGATATCAGTTGGTCGAGCAGTTGGTCCACTATTCGGTGGGCTCATGATCGATTATTTTAGCTACCAATCACTGTTTTTCTGTGTTGGACTGGCTATGTTACTGGCACTTGGTGGCGTGTTATTCAGTCATAGCAGGTTAACAGAATAGAAAATAGCCAGTTTTCCGATTTGGAAGACTGACTATTTTTGAATTGTTAGTTAACGTTAAAGCCTTGCTGTTTAATCACTTGAATGAGTTCTGCACGTAATTTAGGATCACGTTGCAGTTCTTGGACGATATGCTTGCTGAAAGTGATTTTTTTCAAATGACTATTGCGATGCGCATAGTAGTCAGCGGTTTTCTCGTCATAGGCGGCTAATTGATCATCAAAATCAGCTGGTAGGTCATATTGATTACTAAAGTGCATGAGTGGTTGTGGCAATCGTGGTTTCAAATCAGGCTGCTCAGCGGGATGACCAATCGCTAATCCTAACAGCGGAAAGGTTAATTCCGGTAAATGCAGCAGATCGATGACTTGTTGTGTATGGTTTAAGATACTGCCCATGATCGTACTGCCTAATCCGAGGCTTTCTCCTGCGGTAACGATAGCCTCTGCTGCAATAGCAACGTCAAAAGTGCTGGCCATAAACTTATCGAAGGAACGTAAAATGGTTGTATCAGCGTTGGCAGCTTCCGCAATTTTGAGGTTGCGGTGCTGGTCAGCAACCAACATGAAGTAATGACCGCTTTTTTCTAGCCAGTGATGACCAGTAATATTGCCAAGTTCCTGTTTGATTGCCGGATCGGTAATGCTAATAATGCTGTACTGTTGAGCAAAAGTGCTGGTAGCGGCGTGTTGAGCAGCTGATACCAGAGTGGTAATTTCACCACTAGTCAAAGGTTGGTCGGTATACTGACGGATGCTGCGGTGCTGATTTAATAGCGTCAAAATATCATTAGTCACGGAATCGTCTCCTTACAGATCTAAAAATTGAAGCCGCTCGACTAGCTTTTTGTAAACTCGTGGTTCGTCGGCCGGGACACCACGCAGTTCGTAGTCATCAATAAAAGGCGCGTCGAATTTTTGGCAATAACGCCGGGCAGTTAAACAATACTGTTCGTTGAAGTTTTTGTTGCCACTACCAACCACCCCAATCAGTTGTTTAGCGTTATCGTGGTAATCAATGTATTCACCCATCACATTAGTCATGAGTTCCTTGACACCATTGTCGATGCCGTTACCGCCATCTAAGTAGGTTGGCACAAAACAGAAGAATGGTTTGGCTTCGTCAGCGAAGTCAGTCTGTTCAGAAATTTCGGTTGCTTCGATTTCTGGCAGTCCCTTGTTTTTAAGGTGTTGAGCAAATGCGTAGTGGGTCAAGTGCTCGACAAAATTCCGCGTATTGCCCTCAATTGAAATAAATAAAATTCGTATTGGATCCATAGTGTTTTTCCTCCAAATAATCGATATAATGGTAGATGTTGTGTTGATGGCATACGTGATACATACTGATAGTATTACCAGTTAATTGTAGGCTATATATAGTAGTGAAAGCAAGAAGCAAAAATCTGGTCGTTTATTTACTCGTCAACTATGATATAACAGAAATATAAAAAGAATGCAGAGGTGATAACATGACGGAAAAACAGGATTTAAGAGTGCGGCGGACGAACGAACAGATCACCAAAGCTTTCTTTGGTTTACTTAAGGATAAGGGATTTAAGACCATGACGGTGCAAGACATTAGCAAGCGAGCACGGATCGGTCGGTCAACATTTTACAGCCATTATTATGATAAATATGATTTGTTGGAAAAATTAGTTGCTGAATATACGGAAGTTTTTCGGACGATTGTGGATCAGCGGTTCAGCGTACATACGCCTGAGATTGGCTCAAACACCGTTAAAGTGCTAATTATTGCACTGACCCAATATCGGGAGATCTTATTGCAGTTATTTGACATTCACACTGAAACGGCTGACTTGGAGCGGAACTTTAAAGAAATTTTGCGTTCAACGGCTTATCAATATTTCCAGCACGTTGAATTACCAAGCGAAATTGACTTGCCGTTAGAGTATTTGAGTGATCTGTATGCTAGTAACGTGATGCTGTTTTTGCTGTGGCAGTTACGTCATGGAAAAAACGATTCTGTGATTCAATTTGGCGATCGACTACAAGAATTTGTATTAAACCCAATGCACGGGATTTAGTTAGCTATAGGAAAGGCAGATGAAAAAGGTGTCAGTTATTAAAAAGGCCAACGCGCTGGTTCAAACTAAGTCAGTGGTGACTTCATTTATGCCATGTTTATTAGGGATACTATTTGCGGCTAACTACTATCACAGCTTTAATGTGGTGAACAGTTTGCTGATCATGATTAGTGTGGTTGCCTTTCACTTAGCCGTTAATGCACATAACCAGTACAAAGATTATGAACGTTATAGAGGTAAAGACAGTCATAATAATATTCTTAAGAATTTTGACATCAAACCACTGCAGGCCCGTTCAACTATTTTAGGCCTTGCTTTACTTTCGATGATTATCGGTCTGTTCTTGGTTGATCGGACTGGGCTACCCGTTCTCTGGGTTGGCTTAGTGAGTTTTGCGGTGGGCTATTTCTATTCAGGCGGCCCATATCCAATTTCGAAGACCCCATTTGGAGAACTCTTCTCAGGTTTAACGATGGGCTACAACATCACTTTCTTGGCCACATATGTGAATATGTATCAGCTGATTGATGTTAGTGGGTTGTGGTATAAAACCTTTATTGTTGCCATCCCAGCAATTTTCACCATCAGCAATATTATGCTGGCGAACAATATTGCTGATCGGAAGGAAGATCCTGCACTGGGTCGTAAAACAATTGTTTATTATTGGGGTAAACAAGGTGGTATTCGGTTGTGGGAAGTGAGCTTTGTGATTGCCTACGTCGGGATATTGGCAGCAGTGGTTTTAGGCTACTTGCCAGTGCTGACTTTACTGGTCATCCTAACCATTCCCATTGTTTGGCGTAATACTCGTCGCTTTAGTGCACACCCGAAGAAGGAAACGACTTTTCTGTATGCCATTATTAACGCACAACTGATATTAGCGGTGACCGTTATTGGCGGTGGATTAGCGCTGATTCTCTAAAAATAGTGCGACGTAACTAAGTAGAAACTAGAATTTAATGAAAAAACCATTTCGACTTTATTGGACGGAATGGTTTTTTACGATGGACGGTTGTAATCTGAGATGTGCGCATTCTTAGACTATGTTGAAGTCATAAATAAGAACAAATCCTTCTAGGATGAACTCATACTAAAGTCAGCTATTATTGACGATGTTGTGTTTTATTCTTAAGTAGTGTCAATTGTCCCTTTTTACTAAGGGTCAATAAATTAGCTAAATCGTTAGCGTTGATATCTGGATGAATGCTCCAATAGGACAGCAAACCAATCACTTCGGCAGAACTTTCTGCTGAAATAAGGGTTCTTGCTTGTGTGTCTGATTTGGGTGCAATAGTTGCTAATCCATCAGCCACGCAATCTTCGATAACTTCGACTAATTTTTCAGTTAGGTGAGATCTGCTTGATTTATGTAGTAGGACGTCGATTAGCGGTAAATCGCTACTGAATTGGTTAAAAAAATTAAGATGAATCGTTGATAGCTGTCTAGTGAAGGAAGTCAGTGTTTGCTGTTCGAAAATTCCGTGGGCAAATATATAAAGTTTATTAACTAGGTAGTCCTCACAAGCTTCAACGAGTCCCTGTTCGTTCTCGAAGTAGTGATAAAAAGTGCCTCGGTTAATGGCAGCATGTTGACAAATCTCAACCACTTTAAGCGGTCTATTAGGCGTCTGATTCAGTAGATGAATAAACGAATTAACGATTTGTTGTTTGGTAGTTAAGTGCGAAGCATTATTACTTATCAGAAGATTATCATCCATACTATTTATCCCCCCCAGGTTGATAATATGATATTGGCATTCAATACCAGCATTGTACCACTATGGCTTACTTTTTGTAACTTTTTCTGAACTAATCATATGGCACTGTTTGCCTGCCCTTAAATGCTATTATATTAGCGAAAAGAGGCCATATCTCAGACACTAATCCGTATTGGCCTGCTCAATTTATTTCAGAAACTTAATTGATACCATAATAAAAAATAAAAAATCTCCCTAAAATAAACACTTTTAAACTAAATGTTTATAAGAATTAGTTGTCAGAGTTGTACAATGCATGCTAGGTGTATGGTATGGACTATAAGTTATTACTTAAATTCCCGTTTCTTGGAGAGTAAGGGAGACAAGTTGCTCATACCGTTGCAACTCTAATAATTTTACTTTTTTAGTCTAAAAATGGGGGAATTTTATGATGCAAAAGAATCAACGTGGAGAACGTAAATTAGCTCGTGATTTAACAGATAAGAAATTGCATTACAAAATGTATAAAATGGGCAAGCACTTCGTTTTTGCTGGCCTATTAACTTTTGGCTTCTCGGCAGTACTGGCGACCTTTTCGCCAAGCATTGTCCGTGCTGATACGCAACAAACGACAACCACTGATACATCAGGTACAATTTCTGCGGCAGATGAATCTTCAACTACGGCTGTTTTGCAGTCTAGTTCCAGTCAATCTACAGGCAGTGATGTTGCCTCTGATGCGCCAGCAACAGCTGATACTTCAACTGCTGATGCCACAACAACTAGTACGGATAAAGCCACCGCTAAAATTGCTAGCACTGCATCATCTGACGCAGATAGCAGCAATGTGACTGCGGCAAAGAATGCGGCTACTACTGTTTCTAATACAACCAGTAACGCTAGTTCTAGCGCGCTATCTGATAACAATGCAGCTACGACTAACATTACTAGCAAGACTGCATCTACTGACAGCAGCGACAACGTAAAAACCGGTCAAATTTCATCTGATTCAAATACAACGACATTAGATTTAACTCAAAACTCAGTTAAGCTGGGTCAAAATGCTTCTAATGCAGCTTCTAGTGATGCAGACAAAACAGCCAGCGTTGATCTTACTGCTGCTCAAACTGCAGTATTGAGTAGTTTACCAACTGGTGATACTTACAAAGTTGGTGCAGACGGCACTATCACGATTGCTTTAAGTTCAGAAACTGATGAAACGACAATTACTTCGATTCAATCTCGACTGGTAACTGCCGGTTTTAAGTCGGTTAATTTAACGGTTTCGGCACCAGCAAGTACGTGGCGGACGTATGCGGGTGCAAGCACGTTGAGTTCGGAACAAACTCGCTCTGTTGGTAACGTTTTGTCAACTCCGGTTACTATGGCGGATGTTGCACTTTTAACTGCTGCTGGAACTGGGACTTATACGGATGTAAATACCAATCAAGTAGTGACCGATGCCACAGCAACTCAACTTCAAGGCTACTATAACGATCTTGAAACAAAGTACAATAATGGGAATCAAAATGCTCTTAAATTTAGTAACTTTCTGAACGGTGTTGATACTGCAACATTTGGCGGGTATATGAACTATCTTTCCGAAATTTATTACTATTTCAATGGTTCCAGTGATAGTTATATTACACAGTTATCAGCTGCCTTAGATGGATTGTCCCCACAGCAGAAAGTAGCTATGGCACAGGATGCGTTTAATGATGTTGGCTCAACTCCAATGGATTCACTTGAACATAACTCGGATACATTTTCGAATAGTCATATTTTAGTGGCTACGGATGATAATGTTGGTTTTTCAAGTAACCCACTTGGTTCATATACCCAGCCAGCAAGTATGAGTTCAGATTTCTATAATACTTTTAGTGAATTTGTAAACAGTATTTTTGCAACCTATATTGATGCTATTGTGCCTTCTGCCGAGACGTATATTATTAATACGGTTTTGCCTGCTGTTAATACTGTTTCAGATACGCAGGAAGTGAGTGCAGCAACTGATGCTGGTGTTCAAGAAACTGTTGATAGCAGTTTGTATCAGTTGGTTCATTCGTTAATGACAATTGATGGGAGTTACTCATTGACGACCATTGTTCCCAAATTGGATGCTATGTACAAACAGTTGGGATCTCTAGCGATTGCTGTTGGGGCTTCTTCCACTGAAACTCTTGCTGAGTATGTTGGGGCTGCGGCTTACGGTTCAGTAACTGGGACATCGGCTGCAAATGGGACGATGGAAGCGTTCCCTAATTTCTCTACGTGGAACAACGTCTATTACGATTATTCAAGGGCACTTGTTAGCACGTTATATGGTGCTGCTATGCTTGGAAAATACAAAGCCATCTCAATATTATATTCAGAAACGCCAACTGATATTGATTCAGTATGGACAGCATTAGGTGTGACGGCCGCCACCAAACCGAGTGATATTGATGTGTCTAAGTTTGACTCTTCAATTGACACAACTAAAAGTACTCAAGTGGAAGTTTATCAACAAGGTGTTTGGGATGTTTATCACTATATCAAACCATTTTATGATGCTGCTCTAAAAGATGTTGCAGCTGGTACAAAGGTAACAGGAGCCACTGAAAAAGCAGCAATGGATGCTGTTTGGAGTCGCGTGACTGATGCAACTCAAGGTGGCCAAACAATCACTGACAGTGCTGGTGATGCACTTACGCTAACCCCAGATGCCAGTGTTGATACTTCAGAAACTAATCCGCATGAGCAAGCAAATTATGTCAGCCCACAGACTGAAGCATATTTGGTCAGTTTCTATGACGCTGCAGTGAAGGCTGACTCATTGTCATATTCTGAGCAGCCGGTGTATGCCACAACACTGACTAATGCAAGTGGCGATACGATCAGTACAACATACACTAATTATGGAGATCCAATTACCACAGATGCTAGTGGTAATGAGTTGACTGGTGCCTATGGAGATAGTATTGATACCTCTAAGTTGCCCAAGACAATTACAGTGGATGGTAAGAGTTACGACTTACCAACAGATTTAAGTAAGTACACTGTTCCTGAGAATGGTGGGGTCATCAATATTGTTTATGCCGGCCAGACGGTTACAGAAGGAAAGACACAAACAGTTTCAGTTACTGCGACGGACGCACCAACAGGTCAGACTTTTGACTATACAATTACTAATAGTGATGGTGCAACTGTTTCGAAAGGAACTGGCGTGGCATTTGGCACATCTGCTGCCAATGGCCTAACTCTTGATACAGGTCAGACCTTGACAATTTCTAATTATGCCACTGCCACTGTGACCCCAACTGTTACACCATCGGCAACTTTAACGTATGATGCTGCACTGATTGACGGTGCTAATAACAATAGCTTAACTGATATTGTTGTTGCATATACCGATAAGTTTGCAGAGGACGCTTCTAATTTACTTTCGGATGATAAAAATGTTAATACAAAATCAGACAAGTTCTCGGACGATCAATCTGATTTTGTTTCGGATTTGGCTAAAAGTGATTATGATTCAGCAGTTGTTTCTAATGATTTATCTGACTTAGGTAGTGATGTGAAAGCCATGAGTTCTGATACCACTAAGGTCGGTGGTGACTTCACTGACGAAGGTAGTGATATTGGATCAAATCCTACTTCTGATCGAAGTGTGACATTCAGTAGCGATTCGGGTGTAGCTAGCGTTGATAAAGTTGACGTTATTAGCGATGCTGCGGTGTTAAAGAGTGATCGTACGGGTGCTGCCATTGCAAAGTCGAATGCGTTGAGCGATGACGCAAGTGATTTTAAGAGTGATCAAGCTAACGTCAATAGCGATTCGGGAAACTTCTCAAATGATCAAAGTACTGTTGCTTCAGATCTGAGTGATAGCAGTACTACTTCAGATAAGTTGACTAGTGACCTTAACAAGGCTAGTGATGATCTCAGTGATTTTGACTCCGATAATGCAAGGGTAACTTCGGATACAACTAAAGATTCCAGTGATATGGGAACGACTGGGACAACGGCTCAGAAGAATGATTACACGAGTGATAGTGCTCAGCTGTCGAATGATAACAGTAATTACAAGACGGATTTGGGACTGTACAACAGTGCCAAGTCGGATCAACTGAATAATGATAGTGCACAGTTAAGTAAAGATTTGAGTGACTTCAGTGACAAGCAATCTGATTTCAACACTGATCAATCCAATTTTTCCAGTGATGTTGCATTGTCAGATACGCCATCAGGGACGATTTCAAATGAAATGAGTAATTTAAGCAGTGATTTGGATGGTTTGGGTACCGACAACACTGCAGTAAAGAGTGATGTTAATAGGGAAGCTAGCGATCTTGGAGCTGCTGAGACCTCGGACGAAAAGGTCACACTTCTAAGTGATGTAAATGGTAATAATAAGCAATATGATAGTGATGAAAATACGTATTTGAGCGACAGTAAAATATTGAAGTCGAATGCCTTGAGTAATGATCAGAGTGATATCAACAGTGACCAGAAGAAGGTTGACAGTGATTCGACCAAGGTATCAGATGATGAGAGCAACGTGGCTTCGGACTTCAGTGATAGCAATGCAAGCTCGGCAACGTTGTCGAGTGACTTGAGTAATACTGCCAGTGATTTGAGCAACTTCAGCAACGATAATAGTGATTTGAAGTCGGATACTACCAAGGAGACCAGTGATCTCGGTTCCAACTTAACTTCCGATCAGACCAAGACGTCGAACAGCAACAGTACGCAGTTAAGTAATGATCAGAGTAATTACAAGAGTGATTCTGATGTGAATAAGCAGAACGTCTTGAGTAACGACCAAAGTGCTATCAATAGTGACCAGACGAAGATCAATGGTGATTCGAACAACTTCTCTGATGACCAAAGTAACGTGGCCTCAGATTTGAGTGATAGCAAGACCACATCAGCAACGTTATCTAGCGACATGAGCAAGACCAGCAATGATCTGAGCAACTTCAGTGATGATAACAAGCAGTTAACTAGTGATGTCACGAAGGATTCCAGTGATCTTGGTTCCAACGGAATCTCCAATCAGATCACGACCTTGACTAGTGACAAGACGGAGTTGACCAGCGATGTCGCTAATTACAAGAGTGATTCTGGCGAATATGCGAGTGATCAAACGAGTGCGAAATCGAATGCCTTGAGTAATGACCAAAGTGCTATCAATAGTGATCAGACGAAGGTTGACAGTGATTCGACCAAGGTATCAGATGATGAGAGTAACGTCGCTTCGGACTTGAGTGATAGCAGTACCACCTCGGCTAAGCTATCCAGCGATTTGAGTGATACTACCAGTGATCTGAGCAACTTCAGTAACGATAATAGTGATTTGAAGTCGGATACCACCAAAGATTCAAGTGATCTTGGTTCCGATGGAACCTCGGATCAGAACAGTGATTACAAGAGCAACAGTAATAAGCTGAGCAGTGATCAGACAACTTATACCAGTGATTCGAATGTTAATACGCAGGATCAAACGACCGCAAAGTCGAATGCCTTGAGCAATGACCAAAGTGCTATCAACAGTGATCAGACGAAGATCAACAGCGATTCCAACCAGTTCTCTGACGATCAAAGTACCGTGGCCTCAGATTTGAGCGAT